>NZ_CP049858.1:628857-1257715 GCF_011299335.1 Dysgonomonas sp. HDW5B | reverse complement strand
GGACCTAGTACACGACCTAAAGCTCCGATTTTACCCATAATGGCAGGTTGAGTGATGATAACATCAATATCAGTCCAGCCACCTTTTATTTTTTCGATATATTCATCAAGACCTACGTGGTCTGCTCCGGCTTCTTTTGCAGCAGCTTCGGCGTCTGGCGAACATAACACAAGAACTCTTACTTGTTTTCCTGTTCCATGAGGAAGAGATACTACACCTCTTACCATCTGGTTAGCTTTACGTGGATCTACACCTAGACGTACATCTACGTCAACAGATGCATCAAATTTACTTGTAGTAATTTCTTTTACAAGTGCCGATGCTTCTTTAAGTGAATAAGATTTCCCTGCTTCAATCTTGCTAAAAGCTAACTTTTGATTTTTTGTAAGTTTACCCATTTCTCAATTGAAGTTTATTTATTTAACATCAGGGAAAGCCCCTTTTACAGTGATCCCCATACTTCTTGCTGTTCCGGCAACCATTTTCATAGCCGATTCGATTGTAAAACAATTCAAATCACCCATTTTATCTTCAGCTATAACTTGTACTTGTTCCCAAGTTATTTCAGAGATTTTTTTACGGTTAGGTTCAGCAGAACCACTTTTTTGCTTAGTAAGCTCAAGTAGTTGTATTGCTACAGGAGGATTTTTGATTATAAAATCAAAAGACTTGTCAGCGTAGTAAGTAATTACTACTGGTAATATTTTACCTGCCTTGTCTTGAGTTCTGGCATTAAATTGCTTGCAAAAATCCATGATGTTGATCCCTTTAGAACCTAAAGCAGGTCCTACGGGAGGAGATGGATTTGCTGCACCGCCTTTAATTTGTAATTTTAATTGTCCAGCAATTTCTTTAGCCATTTTTGTTTTAAATTTTTTTGTTTTTGTTTAAAACTTAGTGGAAAATCAATAAAAAATGCGTAACCAAATTTATTGTTCTTTTTCGACTTGTAAGTAATTCAATTCGAGAGGAGTTTTTCGTCCGAATATCTTTACCATCACTTTGAGTTTCTTTTTCTCTGCATTCACTTCTTCAATAATACCCGAGAAGCCATTGAATGGTCCATTATTGACCTTCACTGTTTCTCCTACGATATATTGAACATCCATTTCTTCGCTTTGCTCATCCAACTCATCCATCGTGCCTAAAATGCGATTTACTTCAGATTGGCTTAACGGTTGAGGATTTGTAGCATTAGGAAGAAAACCTGCAACATAATTTATATTGCGGAGTTCATGCACAACTTCACCCACCAAAGCAGCTTCTATCAATATATATCCGGGGAGATAAGCTCTTTCTTTGAGAACTTTTTTCCCATTACGCATGATATAAGTCTTTTCGGTAGGTATAAGAACTTGAGAAATGTATTTTCCTAACTCGGTTTTTTTTATTTCCGCCTCAAGATACTCTTTGACTTTATTTTCTTTTCCGCTAACAGCACGCAGTACGTACCATTTCTTTTCGATTTCAGTCATTTTAATAAATTAAAGAGGATTATTATACAAGATTGTAAAAATACTTAAGTGCCCATTCGAAAGCAGAATCTATTCCAAACACTATTAGAGCCATAATAAAGGAAGCTATCATGACAACAACAGCACTGTTTGTAAGCTCTGCACGTGTAGGCCAAGAAACCTTGTGTACAAGTTCGTTATATGAGTCTTTTACGTATTGAATTATTTTTTTCATTACCCATTAAGAGATTTGCACGGGTTGAGAGACTCGAACTCCCGACACCTGGTTTTGGAGACCAGTGCTCTACCAACTGAGCTAAACCCGTAAACTGAAGTCGGCTATTTATTAGCCGACTTTGGCTTTATTTGATTGAATAAATATTATTCAACAATTTCTGTAATCTGACCAGCTCCTACTGTACGACCACCTTCGCGGATAGCGAAACGTAGACCTACATTACATGCTACTGGGTAGATCAATTCTACATTGATTGTTAAGTTATCACCTGGCATTACCATGTCAGTTCCTTCTGGAAGAGTGATTTCACCTGTAACATCTAATGTTCGAATATAGAATTGAGGGCGATATTTATTGTGGAATGGAGTGTGACGTCCACCTTCTTCTTTTTTCAAGATATATACCTCAGCTTTGAACTTAGTGTGAGGAGTTACTTTTCCTGGGTGAGTGATAACCATACCACGTTTGATATCGTCTTTATCAACACCACGAAGTAAAAGACCTACGTTATCACCAGCTTGACCTTCGTCTAGGATTTTACGGAACATCTCAACACCAGTAACAACTGATTTTTTTCCTTCAGATCCAAGTCCGATGATTTGAACTTCTTCAGAAGTTTTGATGATACCTGTTTCGATACGACCTGTTGCTACAGTACCACGACCTGTGATCGAGAATACGTCTTCAACTGGCATAAGGAATGGTTTGTCAACATCACGTGGAGGTAATTCAATCCAAGTATCAACTGCGTTCATAAGCTCCATAACTTGGCTAACCCAAGGCTCAACACCGTTAAGTGCTCCAAGAGCAGATCCGCGGATAACTGGAGTATTGTCACCGTCGAAGTTGTAGAATGAAAGAAGTTCTCTCATTTCCATTTCAACTAGTTCCAACATTTCTTCGTCTTCAACGATATCGCATTTGTTCATGAATACAACTAGACGAGGTACGTTTACCTGACGTGCTAGAAGAATGTGCTCACGAGTTTGAGGCATAGGACCATCAGTTGCAGCAACTACAATGATAGCACCGTCCATTTGTGCAGCACCAGTAACCATGTTTTTTACGTAGTCAGCGTGACCTGGACAGTCAACGTGAGCGTAGTGACGGTTAGCTGTTTGATATTCTACGTGAGAAGTATTGATAGTGATACCACGTTCTTTTTCTTCAGGAGCGTTATCGATTTGATCAAAAGATTTAGCTTCAGAGAACCCTTTATCTGCTAATACTTTAGTGATAGCAGCAGTAAGAGTAGTTTTACCGTGGTCAACGTGACCGATTGTACCGATATTTACGTGTGGTTTCGACCGGTTAAAATGTTCTTTTGCCATAATAAAGTGTACTTATTAATTAATGATTGCTTTTCTAATTCTTTTCTATGGTGATAATAAAACCACCGTTATTATATTGCCTGCTGCAATCTCTAGAGCCTATGACGGGACTTGAACCCGTGACCTCTTCCTTACCAAGGAAGTGCTCTACCAACTGAGCTACATTGGCGATGAGAGCGAAAGACGGGGCTCAAACCCGCGACCCTCAGCTTGGAAGGCTGATGCTCTATCAACTGAGCTACTTTCGCAAAATAAAAAGTGGGCAGTGATGGATTCGAACCACCGTAAGCTTACGCTATCTGAGTTACAGTCAGACCCATTTGGCCACTCTGGTAACTGCCCCTTTTTCTCACTGAAAAAATAGGCTTTTGCCTTTCTTTTTTTTTGAGCCTCTTGTCGGATTCGAACCAACGACCCCGAGATTACAAATCACGTGCTCTGGCCAACTGAGCTAAAGAGGCATGGGCTTGATTATTCTCTAAATAATAATCGCCGCTTCGCAGATGTGCTTTATGCGAAACGGCGACAAAAATAGAAAGAAATTTCTTAACTCCCAAGAAAATATCAGTTAATTTTACTTAGGTTGCACTTTTTCTTTGTACTTGATCAGTTGCTTTTCCAAAGCCTCTGAACATAAATCGATTGCTTCTTCGAAACTTTCGGCTGTTTTATTTGCGTAAAGCTCATCATTCTTGACATTTAACTTTATTGATGCATCTTTATTATTACTGGTTTCTGGTTTTACAACCTTAAGTATAATATCTGCACTTAATATGTCGTCTGAATATTTTTCTAGCTTAATTACCTTCTTTTGGATAAACTCTCTAAGTTTTTCACTAGCGTCAAAGTGTAGCGCTTGAATTTTAATGTCCATCATGATTCCTCCTTTTGTTTTAATAGTTATGCTCGAGGATGAGCTTTATTGTATATTTTCTTAAGTTCGTCAAAAGATGTATGCGTGTAAATCTCAGTAGATGCTAAACTCGAATGTCCTAGCAGTTCTTTTACCGCATTTATGTCAGCTCCGTTGTTAAGCATTCCTGTAGCAAACGAATGTCTTAAAACGTGTGGACTTGCTTTCGCTAAAGTCGGAATCCACTTGAGGTGACTGCTTACTATCCGATGGATTAACATGGGATAGATTGGTTCTCCGTCTTTTTTAACAAAGAAAGAGACTGTTTGGTTCTCGAAATTTTGGTTGCGTATTTCAAGATAATCATCTATTAGTGTTATGGTGTTCTTGCTAATGGGTATGATTCGCTGTTTGTTACGTTTTCCCGTAACCCTTATACTGCCCGAATAAAGATCCACATCTTTATCAGTTAGTCCGATAAGTTCTGCTCTTCGCATACCGGTTACGTAGAATAACTCGAGGATAACTTTGTCTCGGAATGATTCATAATCATTGTCCAAAACTTCGAGATCAAGCACCTTTTCCATATCCGCATAATTCACAAACGATGGTATTGGCTTTTTCGCTTTAGGTCCGCTTATTTTTTTTAAGGGACTTATGGATACTAGCCCCATCTTTTGGAGGTACCGATAAAATGATTTCAAAGAGCTCAGTTTTCTGTTGACAGAACGAGCGGAGGTCTTAGCCTCCATTAAAAAGATGATCCATGCTCTGACGATATCGCCATCTACAGTTTCCAGTTCGACGTCAGAGTAATTTGTGTCTATAAAATCTCTGAATTGGGTAAGGTCACTATAATAAGAAATCTCCGTGTGAGAAGAGTAGTTCTTTTCATAACGGAGATAATCTATATATTTGTCAACTATCGTCATTATTTACCTTTCTGGTTCAGAGACGAAGTTATACAATCGTTGTTATAAATACAAATGTTTTAATCTTCTATTTGATGAAGTTTTTGTACGTATGCAGCGTGAATTCTTTGTTTTCTATTCGTAATAGATGGTTTTTCAAAAGCTTGACGACGTCTTAGTTCTTTTACTACACCAGTTTTTTCGAATTTTCTTTTGAATTTTTTAAGTGCTTTTTCGATGTTTTCACCTTCTTTAATAGGAACAACTATCATAATTTTAATTTTTAAATTTCAGTTTATAAAAAATACGTTTTGATTTATTAAAATAAGTCCATCTCAATCTAATCTAATTGAGTCGGATACATGCATAATGCTTTATTCTTATTGTAAAGCCTATGTTTCAGTACTATATTATTCTAAGTATTAATCAAAACCTCCCTTCTTTTTCGGGTTGCAAAGATATATGTTTCAATGAGAACCGCAAAAGATATTTAATAAATTCTTACAAACCTCTTCTTATTTCGATTGATACATACTTATTGATACGGATTTATTTCCCAGAAAATAACTATTTATATTACGATCTTCTATCAACAATTCCCTTTATACTTTACATGATACCTAAAATAATTTATAGTGCAGGATGTTTGCCTTAATCAATTGTATTAAATAAAAACCTTTGCTAATAAAGAACGGAGTTGCAGCATTATTCTAATATTGGGCTGCATGTCTGATTTTGATCGAATAGATTCAAAAATACTTATTGGAGCTTATTTCCTTTATGATTGATTTATTTGAAGAATCGAAGTGAAAGTAAGTTCTAACCTCATTCCAATAGAATGTTGCGTTGATTAAGTAAAAAAGAAAGCTAAAAAACAGGATATGCATATTTCGTTGTTATGGATTTCGATTTTCAAAATAGATCGTGTAATCAAAAGATATTCATTTGGTTATGAGTGATTCTTCTGTTTTTCAAGGAGGCTGTTTATTAAGAGTAATTTCTTATTTATGGGAAATTTTAGGTAAAAGAATATAGATATTGCACATTTTTAGTATTTTTGTGCCATTCAACAATCAAAAAGAATATTATTCACTAATAGAAAAATAAAAATGAGTCATAACTTATTAAAGGGCAAAAGAGGTATCGTCTTTGGAGCTCTAAATGAAATGTCAATAGCATGGAAAGTTGCAGAAAAAGCAGTAGAGCAAGGAGCAACTATTACATTATCAAATACTCCTATGGCAATGAGGATGGGAGAAACTAATGCATTGGCTGACAAATTAAAGACAGAAGTGATTCCTGCAGATGCTACAATCGTAGAAGATCTTGAGCTTGTTTTTGCAAGATCGCAAGAAATTCTGGGTGGTAAGATTGACTTCGTTCTTCACTCAATAGGTATGTCTCCAAACGTACGTAAAGGACGGGATTATGATGATTTAGACTATAAATTTTTAGATAAAACATTAGATATTTCGGCTGTCTCTTTTCACAAAATGATGCAGGTTGCGAAAAAAATGGATGCGATTGCTGAAGGCGGTTCGGTTTTAGCTCTTACTCATATTGCAGCACAACGTACTTTTGCAGGATATAATGATATGGCTGATGCTAAATCGTTGCTTGAATCGATAGGTCGTAGTTTTGGTTATGTATATGGACGTGATAAAGGTGTCCGTGTGAACACGATTTCACAATCACCTACAATGACCACTGCCGGAGCAGGTATCGGAGGTATGGGCGGATTTCTTGAATTTGCCGAAAAAATGTCGCCTCTAGGTAATGCCAATGCTGAAGAGTGTGCAGACTATTGTATTGTCATGTTTTCGGATTTGACTCGCAAGGTAACCATGCAAAACTTATTTCACGATGGAGGTTTCTCTAATATGGGATTAACTGCTGCCGTGATGGATGAGTTTAACGCAAATAAATAAGCCGGAATTTATTCCTGAAGAAAAAGAATAAAAGGCTATAAGTCTTAAGAGACAGAAAACAAGCGTTTTCTGTCTCTTTTTTTATATATTTGTCGTGTTTTAAAGAAACACAAATAAACGGAATAGATACACTCTTCTGTACAAAGAAAAAAGTTTAGGAATAATTATGTTAATAAAAATATATCCGGAAAATCCCAATCAAAAAGAAATTGATAAAGTGGTGAAGGTTCTTCAAGATGGAGGATTGGTTATCTATCCTACCGATACTGTTTATGCAATTGGTTGTGATGCTCTAAATGTGAGAGCTGTAGAGAAAATTTGTAAGATGAAAGGTATAAATCCGGCAAAGAGTAATTTATCGATTATATGCTATGACTTGAGTAATATCAGCGAATATGCTAAGGTAGATACCTCTACGTTTAAATTAATGAAGAAAAATTTGCCCGGACCCTTTACTTTTTTGTTAAATACAACATCCTCTCTGCCTAAAATATATAAAGATAAAAAAACAGTTGGTATCAGGATACCCGACAACAATATCATCCGGGAAATTGTTAGAATTCTAGGTAATCCTGTTTTGACAACATCTGTTAAAAATGATGATGAGATAATCGAATATACTACAGACCCTGAGTTGATGGACGAAAAATATGAAAATATTGTAGACCTTATTGTTGACGGGGGATATGGAGGCTTAGAGGCTTCAACTATAGTCGATTGTACTGATGGAGAACCAACAGTAGTACGCCAAGGTAAGGGAGAGCTAATTTGGTAGAAATAAATAAAATATCTAATTTTGCCCCAACATTAATATAATACTTAAGTAGCGAAAATATGAAAAAAAGACTTTTTACAATACTGACTATTGTTTTAGGTACTATGTTTATGGTATCTTGTGGTGGTAATGATAATCCGGTTACCCCTGTGGATACCACCACCAACGAGCAGATACTTACGGTTATGAAAAATAACTACCTCTGGACTCCTAATAACGTCGCTTTAAACCAAGAAACTACGGCTTTTTTTAGATCGTTGTTAAGTGCGAATGATGTTTACACTGACGGAGGAAATAAATATAATTATTCAAGAATTTCATCAACAAGCGAACCGGCTGTAACAGTATATGATCCGGGATTTGAGTACGCAATTAACAATTATATCAGTGGGGTAACCTATTATGTGGTTTTATACGTAAAGCCTAATACCCCAGCGAAAGACTTTATGGCACGTGGATTGTATATCACAAAAGTAAATGGAACTGCTGTTACTGCAGCTAATGCATCTACTTTATTGGCAAGTGCATATAGTAAAGGTGAGAAAATAACATTATCTATAAGAACCCCTATGATTACAGAGGAGAGATCTGTGTCATTTTCGCCTGTAGCAAACTATGTGGAAGCCCCGATGCATACGTCTAGTATTTTGACTGTGGGATCTAAGAAGGTTGGTTATATTGCCTACAATAATTTTTCAGCAGGAGCAAATTATGCTTATGACAACAGCTTAGCAGCTAAGTTGACCGAGTTCAAAGATAAGGGAGTAACTGATCTTGTATTTGATGTACGCTATAATTCAGGAGGAAGTCTTAGCGGAGTTCAGGCATTAGGTAGTGCTTTGGTAAAAGGTCGTGATATAAATAAGGCTTTTATTCAGCAAGTATATCGTCCTGACCTACCAACACCTGTTAGACCATTAAACTTTCAAAATAAGACTGCCGACGGTAAGGGAGTTGCTATTCCTACATTAGGAGATCAATTGGGTAAGATATATATAATAACAGGACAAACAACAGCGGGTGCTTCAGAGGCATTAATCAATGCCATTAAAGCATATAGAGCAAATGATGTTGTACTTGTTGGAGAGAAAACGAAAGGGCGTAATATTGCAACTGCAAGAACTACCGAAAAAGAAACGGGTGCTAAATGGAATTTGACTTTGGCATATTTGTATATGGCTGACGTTAATAAGAACTATAACTACACAGCAGGTTTTGCTCCTAATACTCCAATTCAGGAAGTTAAAGTTGCTGCGGAAAAGAAGATACTTTTAGGAGAGCTGGGTACTGCTGATGAAGTTATCCTTTCTCAAATATTAGCAACTATAGGCGGTGCAAAATCAACGCTATCTGTAGAAACAAGATCGACCGGATTTGAAAGAGAACTTAAAACATCTTTATCAAACAGAATCGGAGCTAATGAAACTATGGTAGATCTACAATAATAAGAATATAGGATCGTAAAATAGAAAAGTGATGGAATCTAAACTGATTCCATCACTTTTTGTATTTAAGCGTGTATCATTTTCTTAATTTTGTAAACAAAGATTAAATCTTTATATTTGTAGGTTAACGTCATACATAAAATGACAATAAAAAAGGTTTGAGACCTTCGAACGAAAAGCAATAAATTTTAGACCCGACATAGCTATGAAAGTAATGAAATTTGGCGGAACCTCTCTAGGATCGGCTCAAAATATACTAAATGTAAAAAAGATAATAGATGCCGAAAAAGGCTCTTTGGTTATTGTAGCGTCTGCGTTTGGAGGAATAACGGACAAATTGATGGCAACCTCATTGCTTGCTGCCGATGGGAATGCCGATTATGAATTGAGCTTTAAGGGAATTATTGATACTCATCTTTCGATAATAGAAGGTTTGAATTTTGACAAGAAAACAGAATCCGACCTTTTATCTAAAATCAATGTATTGTTAGACGAACTTAGCAATATATTTAAAGGTGTTTATTTAATAAATGACCTTTCGCAACGTACGTCTGATAAAATTGTAAGTTATGGCGAGAGATTATCGTCTCTTATTGTAAGTTATGTATTAAGTGATTTCGAGCATCTGGATGCTATTCAATTAATAAAGACTAATTCGGCTTTCGGAAAACATACTCCTGATATCGAATTGTCAAGCTCTCTGATTAAAAATGCTTTTGCAACATCGTCTGGAAAAGTATTGGTGGCAGGTTTTATTTCTGCCTGTAAATCGAGAAATGAGATTACCAATCTGGGAAGAGGCGGTTCGGATTACACTGCAGCCATATTCGCTTCGGCTTTAGATGCCGATGTCTTAGAAATATGGACAGATGTAGATGGCTTTATGTCGGCTGATCCGAAAGTAATCAGCGGAGCGTATGTGATAGAGCATTTGACTTTTACGGAAGCTACCGAGCTTTGCAACTTTGGGGCAAAGGTTATATACCCACCTACAATATTCCCTGTTTACCATAAGAATATTCCTATTCGTATCAAGAATACGTTTCACCCCGAATTGCCCGGAACTTTTATTTCCCACGATGGGGGAGAAAACAAACGCAAGGCTCTGATAAAAGGTATTTCATCCATAGATGATACTTGTTTGCTTACCGTTCAAGGGTTGGGTATGGTTGGTATTATTGGGGTCAATTACCGAATATTCCGTGCCTTGGCTAAAAATGCTATCAGTGTGTTTTTGGTCTCTCAGGCTTCATCCGAAAACAGTACCTCGATAGGGGTTCGTTCGGTAGATGCCGATTTGGCAGCGAGTGTATTGGAAGAGGAGTTTGCAAATGAAATATCTCTGGGTAGTATCAATAGGGTTCAGTTGGAGCGTGACTTGGCAACAGTATCTATTGTTGGAGAGAATATGAAATATACTCCCGGTATTGCCGGAAAACTATTCGAAACATTGGGCAAAAGTGGTATCAGCGTAGTTGCCTGTGCTCAGGGAGCTTCGGAAGTAAATATCTCTTTTGTTATCAAAAATAAATATTTGAGAAAGGCGTTGAACTCGATTCACGATTCGTTTTTCTTATCAGAATATAAAGTATTGAATCTTTTTATTGTTGGAGGTACGGGGATTGTCGGTGGTCATTTGATAGAACAGATCAAAAAGCAACAGCCGAAATTAAAGCAACAGTATTCTCTAAAGTTAAATGTGGCAGGTATTGCCAACGGGCGTAAGGCTTTGTTTTGCAGAGAAGGTATTGATCTGGATAATTACAGAGAGCTTCTCCACAAAGACGGTATTGCAAGTTCTCCCAGTATATTACAAGACAAAATTTTGGATATGAATATATTCAATGCTGTTTTTGTCGATTGTACAGCCAGTGAACAAGTTGCTTCGTTGTATGACGGATTGTTGGCCAATAATGTTTCGGTAGTTACTGCCAATAAGATTGCTGCTTCGTCGGCTTACGACAATTATTTGAAATTGAAAAATACAGCTCGTGAGCGTAACGTGAAGTTTTTGTTTGAAACGAATGTGGGGGCAGGGCTTCCCATTATTAATACAATGAATTCGCTTACTAATTCGGGTGATAAAATCATCAAGATTGAAGCCGTATTGTCGGGAACACTTAACTTTATATTCAATACTATAAGTAAAGATATTCCATTTAGTAAAGCTGTGCAGATGGCAAAGGAGGCAGGATATGCTGAACCCGATCCACGTGTTGATTTATGCGGGCAGGATGTAATCCGTAAATTGGTTATTCTTAGTCGCGAAGCCGGATATAAAGTCGAGCAAAAAGATGTGAAAGTAAAACTATTTGTTCCTCAGAAATATTTTGATGGTACGCTCGATGAGTTTTGGGGTAGTATCGCTGAAGTTGACAAAGGCTTTGAGGACCGCCGTCAAAATTTGGAAGTCGAAGGAAAGCACCTTCGTTTCGTAGCCAAATACGAAAATGGCGAATGTGAAGTAGGCTTACAGGAAGTTGATATGAGCCATCCGTTTTATGAACTGGAAGGCAGCAACAATATAATTCAGATTACAACCGAGCGTTACAATGAGTATCCGATGATTATAAAAGGATATGGTGCGGGAGCAAGTGTAACTGCGGCAGGTGTATTTTCGGATATTATCAGTATTGCCAATGTGAGATAAGGTCTGAGTTTTAGACCTCCTGAATAACTCAAAATTGTTTTATCCGATCAAAAGGATAAAGCAATTTTTTTATTAATATCTTTGTATATTCAAATAAGGACGTAAAAAAGATGATAGAAATACATAAAGTACCTTCTCCATGTTTTGTGATGGAAGAAGATTTGTTACGAAAAAACTTATCGTTGATAAAATCGGTAAAAGATCGTACCGGTGTTAATATTATATTGGCGTTTAAGGCTTTTGCCATGTGGAAATCTTTCCCTATTATCCGCGAATATGTACCCTACTCGACAGCCAGTTCGGTGTTTGAGGCACAATTGGCTTTTGAGGAAATGAAAAGTCCTGCACATACCTTTTCACCTGCTTATACAAATGAGAATTTTCCTACATTCTTAAAATATAGCGATCATATAACCTTTAATTCGTTAACGCAATTTGAAAGGTTTTACCCTCAGGTTGTAGCGGATGGAAATAAGGTTTCGTGTGGAATTCGCATTAACCCGGAATATTCGGAGGTGGAAACCGATTTGTATAATCCATGTGCACCCGGATCACGTTTTGGAGTAACTCCCGAGGCTTTAGGGGATAAATTGCCCGAAGGTGTTGAAGGATTGCATTTTCATACACTATGCGAATCTTCTTCTTTTGATCTGGAGAAAACTCTAAATGTAGTAATTACTAAATTCGACAAATGGCTTAAGCAGGCTAAATGGTTGAATATGGGGGGGGGGCATCTGATGACCCGTGACGATTATGATGTAGAGCATCTGGTTGAATTGCTACTTTCTTTAAGAGAGAAATATCCACATCTCGAAATTATAATGGAACCCGGAAGTGCATTTGCTTGGCAAACAGGCGTGTTAGTGTCCTCTGTTATAGATGTAGTAGAAAATCAGGGAATAAAAACAGCTATTCTGGATGTTTCGTTTGCCTGTCATATGCCCGATTGCTTAGAGATGCCTTACAAGCCAAAGATACGAGGTGCATACCATGATCCTGTTGAAGGAAAACCAACATACCGGATGGGTGGTAACAGCTGCCTGAGCGGCGATTTTATGGGCGATTGGTCTTTTGATGAACCTTTAGCGATAGGAGATAAAATTGTATTTGAGGATATGATTCATTATACTATTGTGAAAACAACCATGTTTAATGGAATATCACATCCGGCTATCGCATTGTGGCGTCAGGATAACCAACTTGAAATATATAAGGAGTTTGATTATACGGATTATAAAAACAGAATGAGCTAAGGTCTCACATAATTAATATTATGTATATATTCTATTTCTTAATTATCTGGAATATCATCGTATTCTTTTTATACGGACTCGATAAACGTAAAGCAAAAGCTCATAAATATAGGATCAGCGAAAAAATACTAATCCTTAGTTCTTTTCTTTTTGGTGCAATAGGAGCAGTTTTGGGTATGAATATTTTTCGCCATAAGACAAAGCATGCGAAGTTTAAAATTTTAATACCTGTATCATTGCTGTTTAATTGTGTCTGCTTTTATTATTTTAGAGATTATCTTTTGATGAAATTCTAACTTAAAATAGAGAATCGACATTTGATATATGAAAAAAAGCCTTTGGATAACCAGATTATCCGAAGGCTTTTTTCGATTATATGGTTTAATCTTATTTTGTTCCTTCTTTAGTCTTTAAAGATATTATTGGTAAATATTCGCTCGTAATCATGTCTTTGATTTTAGCATATGGAAGAGTAATTTCTACTAATCCGTCGGAATAAGGAGCAACCTCATAACTATTATATACATATACAATACCTTGATTATTAAAGTAAAAATTGTCACTGGGTACAATTGATTCAGGATCAAGCAAGGTGATAGTATCTCCTTGAGAATTCAGGGTTTTAGCTAAATCTTCTTTAATATATTGAGTAAGCTTGTCCTGGCTTCCACTTTTAAATAGTTTATCTCCTTTTATTACAGATCCGTTGCGAGTATCGATATTGTAATAGGAGATATATTGTGAGCCGTGAGCCCCTCCCATATATTCATTGGTTTCGGTTCTGGCTGTAATAGTCATGTCGGTAGTGTCAAATACCGATGTTACAACATTTTTATAATAATCAGAAAGATCGCTTCGGTCTTTAATTGCTAATTTTGCAATATCAAGACTCTCGTTGATTGATCTGTTGGTAAGAGTGTCGAATGCACTTTGAGGGTTGAGGTTCTTGTAATCATCTCCAGCAAAAGCAGTTGCGAAGTGTGATTGTATAACAGAAAGGAGAGAATCATTTCCTATTTTAGAGGGATAATTAAATTCGAAGCTTAATTTTATACCTCCTTTTGTCGAGTCATTATCTAGAAAGACTTTCTTTTCAAGACTAAGCTTGTCAAACTTCCACTTTTCGGTTGCCGGCATGTTTGGTTGTGTCTTTTTACAAGAAGTGATTGCTATGATCACCATTAAGATAGCAAAACTAATCTTTTTCATAATTGAACAAATTTATATTTTATTAAGAACAAATTTAGCATAAAAACGCATGACGGACATAATAAGTTCAATTAACTAACGTTTATAAAATGTAATAAGTAGTAATAAAGGGAAATCAAAAGTATTTAAAAGGGGAAAGCCTATGGATGAGAAATCTACACAAGTAACAGGCGATGAAAAATTATTGGAAATGTTGACAGACGAACAGGGACCATCAGCAAAGACTTTGAGTTTTTTGAAGATGTTTGCGCATAGTTACTATGCCGATCCATCATTGCCGGAAGAGATCAGAGCTACATGTTTAAACTAAGTATTGTAGTAATGAATTAAAAATCTAAGAGATAACAGTCTTTCCTTCATTTAAAAGGAAAGACTGTTTTTTTATTATCTTTGTTTACAGCAAAGCATCTAAGGCAATGCTACGTTTCGAATCTATAAAATTGTATTATGAGTCATAAAATATCACCTTCGCTTCTTTCTGCCGATTTTTTGAATCTGCAAAAAGATATTGAAATGTTAAATAACAGTGAGGCCGATTGGTTGCATTGTGATGTAATGGATGGAGTGTTTGTTCCTAACATATCTTTTGGTTTTCCGGTATTGGAACGTGTTAAAGAAATAGCCAAGAAACCTCTGGATGTGCATTTGATGATTGTGCAACCCGAAAAATTTATTCAGCAGGTAAAAGATATAAATGCTTATATGATGACTGTGCATTATGAAGCGTGTACACACCTTCACCGTACAGTAGGAGCTATCCATGATGCAGGGATGAAAGCGGGAGTAACGCTAAATCCACATACACCGGTTGAATTTCTGGAAGATATTCTCGAGGATTTAGATATGGTTCTGATCATGTCTGTTAATCCGGGATTTGGAGGACAAAGATTTATTGAACGATCCTTATCTAAGGTATCGCGTTTAAAAAAAATGATACAAGAGCGCAATCTCTCTACTCTCATAGAAGTAGACGGAGGTGTGAATCTTGAAACAGGTAAACGCTTACTCGATGCAGGAGCCGATGTTCTTGTCGCAGGTAATGCAGTCTTTTCAGCACCGAATCCTACTCAGATGATCCATGAATTGAAAAATTTATAAGGTGCATCAATAAGTTGAGGTATGGAGAAAATTACGAAAGCTCCGTTTTTTAGACTGTTGTTACCTCTTCTTTTAGGTATTGTAATTCAATATTATTACCATATAGGAAAATGGAGTATAATTCCGATTGTCTTAGGACTCGGTATTATACTCTTTTCGTATTTTGTTCCAAAGTCTAAAATATTAGGTCACCAATTCCGATTTGGGTATGGCGTTTGTTTTATGTTGTTAGGTGTAGGAATTGTTTCGACTATGCTCAGGCAGCAAATGTCAGCCTTTACATTTCCTGATGTCAGTGAAACCTATACAGCCACTGTTGTCGATATACCTCAGGAAAAACCAAGCTCGTATGCTTACAAGGTTAAACTAAAAGATTTCAATAAGCAGATTGTTTGTTATTTTTCGAAAGAGGATAATTTAGAAGATTTAAAAGTGGGAGATACCTTTACTTTCTTTTCTCAAATACAAGCTTTCGAAAATAGAGGTAATCCCGATGAATTTGACTACGCCCGTTATATGTATAATAAAGGCTATTCGGGGATGACATTCGTCAGATCAGACAGGTGGCAGAAAGAACAAGTGTCCAATTCCGATTTATTTATTAAGGCAGCACAAAGTAGGCAATATATACTTCAATTATATAAATCGTTAGATCTGACTACGCAAGAGTATGGTATGCTTTCGGCTCTCACATTAGGATATACAGATGCCTTGTCTGATGAGACTGTAGAGTCTTTCAGGACTACGGGTGTCGCACATATTCTGGCAGTCAGTGGAATGCACGTGGGAATTATTTTTCTAGTTATTTCTTCTTTGTTGAGCTTTGTACACCGTCACTCAAAATACAATTGGATAAAGCAAATCATTATTATTCTTTTACTCTGGATCTATGTGTTTGTCATCGGTTTTCCACCTTCGGCACTTCGGGCTTGTCTTATGCTTACTGCCCTCTGTGTTGCTGCATTGTTCGGAAGCAAGAGCTATTCCTATAATACTTTATTTATGACGGCTTTTTTTATGCTTGTCTGGAATCCTCTGTGGTTGTTTGATATGGGTTTCCAGTTGAGTTTTCTTGCCGTATTATCTATGCTCCTTCTTATGCCTGTTTTGTCGGATACAATGCCTGTGAAAAATAGGTATGTAAGATATTTCCGTGATATATTCAATGTATCCTTATCCGTGCAAATAGGTATATTTCCTCTTTGCTTATATTACTTTGGTACGTTTCCTGTTTATTTTTTTATAACTAATTTGATTATTATTCCACTGATAACATTGGCTCTGTATGATGCAGTTCTTATCGTTTTCTTACAGGGGGTAGGAGTTTTTCTTCCTGCCGTTGCTACATATCTTCAGTATTTGCCGATTGGCTTATTTAAAATATTGGTAAAAGCAGCAACTTCCACTTCTTCATTTTTTGAGAATTTACCATACGCTTCGCTACAGAATTTAAAACCATCTATGGTAGGTTTGATTCTGTTATGGTTAATTATTATATCACTTATATCCTTTCTTTTGAAAAAGAAGCCCAAGGTTCTGATTGTATCATTGGTCTGTATTTTTGTTTTTATAGGTGTGAATTTCCGTACGATTATCAAAAATAAAGATACATTGGTGGTTTATAACAGACCGGAATCAACACAAGTTATATATCAAATAGGATATCATAAGGAGGAAATAACCGAAGTGAAAAACAATACGCTTATCTGGTTAAAGGGATCAAAATACCTGATAGTAACAAACGATACATGGAAAGGGAGATCCCCTAATCAAAAAATGAAAGTTGATTATCTTCATTTAGTTGAGAATAATTCATTATCATTATATTCTCTTAATCAGGTGTTTGAAATAGATAAAGTTATCCTTGACGGTTCTTTGTCAAAGAAAACTCTCCAAAGATTTGTGTTAGAATGTGAAAAATTACGAATTCCTTATTACGATGTATCGGATAATGGAGTTTTACGGATATTTTTTTAGTATTTTTGCACGATTGTGTTTTAACTAAGGTCATATGACCGATTTGCTATTAAATGATTGTAGTAAACACTGTTTGTTACAATTGCTTATTTAAAGTAACTGAAAGTATTTAATGATTGTTTTCTATGGATAACACTCTTTTCGACTTTTGTTTACCTCGGCAAAAAATAGCTCACAGAGCTTAATATATTTATTTTACTAAGAATGTTTACAAAAATAATAGATCAGGATAAGATAACTAAAGTAGCTGACCTAATTGATAAAGCGGACAAAGCTGTTATTGTGACTCATGTTTCTCCCGACGGCGATGCTATTGGTTCTTCTTTAGGATTATATCATTATCTGATCGATCAGGGTCTGGATGCTACTATAATCGTACCTAATGAGTTTCCGTATTTTCTAAAATGGTTAAAGGGTTCGAAAGATATTCTTATTTATGAGAAATATCCCGACTTCGCAGAAAAGCTAATCAGTGAAACTGATCTTATTTTCTGTTTAGACTTTAATGTCTTGAGCCGCATTAAGAATGTCGGACTGGCGGTTGAAGAATCTAAAGCGAAAAAGGTGTTGATTGATCATCACCCATACCCATCGGATTTTAGTGATGTTTGTATTTCTCATCCCGAAATATCGTCTACGAGCGAACTTGTTTTCAGATTGATCTGCCGCATGGGAGATTTTGAAATGATGAGTAAAGACTCGGCAGAGGCCATCTATATGGGAATGATGACCGATACAGGTGCATTTACATATAACTCAAACGATTCGCAAATATATTATATCATTGCTCAGCTTTTAAATAAAGGTATAGACAAAGATTATATATACTCTAAAGTATACCATAGCTACACGGCTGACCGATATCGTATGATGGGTCACATGCTGTCGGAGCGTATGAAAATATATGAAGAGTACGGAGCCGGTTTGATCTGGTTGGATAATGACGATCAGAAGAGATTCAACTCGCAAAAAGGAGATACTGAAGGCTTTGCTAATTTACCTCTGAATATAAGAGGCGTAACCTTTGCCGTATTTATGAGAGAAGACGATGATATGATAAAAATATCACTTCGTTCGCAAGGCGATTTTCCCTGTAATACATTTTCTGCACAATGTTTCAATGGAGGAGGTCATCTGAATGCTTCGGGTGGTGAATTCTATGGTTCATTAGTGGAGGCAATGGCACTTTTTGAAAATACCCTTCCTGAATATGCCGATTTATTGATAAATAATAAAAATAATCTAGAGAAAAAATGAGAAAAGTATTAGGACTGATTTGTTTTATTATCGGTTTATGCGTTGTCTTTGCTGCATGTAGCAGTAGTGAAACATATGCAGATAAATTGAAGAATGAGCGCAAAAATATTAGCCGTTTTATCAATGAACATAATATTGTTGTTTTGAATCAATATCCTGCCAGCGGTGTTTTTAAAGAAAATGAATACTTTAGAGATCCATTAACAGGTGTTTATATAAACGTAATAGATTCGGGTAATGGCAATAGAGCCAGTTCTTCGAAACGTTCGGAAGTGAATGTCCGATTTTGGGATGCCATGACATTGCCAACAGCCGATTCTGATACTATCAGTAATAATGTAGCAGGTTTGCAACCTATTTCATTAACCTATGGTATAGTAGCAACTTATTCCAGCAGTAATACAAATTCTCTTGATTATTATTACTTATCAACAGGAATAACCGCTCCATTGCAATACGTAGGTGAAAATGCAAGGGTCAGATTAATTGTTCCTTTTGCAACTGGTTCTACCTATCAATTAGCTGCATTTAAAGCTATGTATTATACTCAATTACAATATACACGAATTGTTAACTAATAATCTATAAAGTATTTATTGCTATGGCATTAATAAAATCAATCTCAGGTATCAGAGGTACTATCGGTGGACTTGCGGGCGAAGGACTGAATCCACTTGATGCTGTTAAATTTGTATCGGCTTATGCCACTTTTATTAAGAAAAATACAACATCTAAAAGTAATAAAATAGTTGTTGGACGTGATGCCCGTATCTCCGGAGCTATGATGGAACAAGTTGTAGTTGGAGCTCTTATGGGAATAGGTTTCGACGTTGTAAATATAGGTTTGGCAACAACACCGACAACCGAATTGGCTACTGCAATGGAAGGAGCTTGTGGCGGAATCATTTTAACTGCAAGTCATAATCCTCGTCAATGGAATGCTTTGAAATTGCTTAACCAAGACGGAGAGTTTTTGAATGCAGAAGAAGGAGCTGAAGTACTTCGAATAGCAGAGGCTGAAGAATTTATTTTCGCAGATGTTGATAATCTCGGAAAAGTAACAAATAAAGATTATTCAGATGCACATATTAAAGCAGTACTCGATCTTAAGTTGGTTGATGTTGCCGCTATTAAAGCTGCTAATTTTAAAGTGGCAATAGATTGTGTAAATTCAGTAGGAGGAATTGTTGTGCCTAAGTTGCTTAAAGCCTTAGGCGTAAATCATATAATAGAGCTTAACTGTGAGCCTACAGGCAATTTTGCTCATAACCCCGAGCCTTTAGCCGAAAATCTGACTGAAATTTCAGATTTGATGAAGTCAGGAAAAGCGGATGTTGGTATCGTTGTAGATCCCGATGTTGACCGTTTAGCTCTCGTAGACGAACAAGGTGAGATGTTTGGAGAAGAATATACATTGGTAGCTGTAGCCGATTATGTGTTGAAGCACACTCCCGGTAATACCGTTTCGAATTTAAGTTCGAGCCGTGCACTGCGTGATGTAACCAATCGTTACGGTATGCAGTACAATGCTGCTGCAGTAGGAGAGGTAAACGTGACTGCAAAGATGAAAGCAACCAATGCCGTAATTGGAGGCGAAGGCAATGGAGGAATAATATATCCTGCCAGCCACTACGGACGCGACTCTTTGGTAGGTATTGCATTGTTCCTGTCACATTTGGCACACGAAAAGAAAACCGTAAGTGAGTTGCGAGCAACTTATCCGGAATACTATATTGCAAAACAAAAGATCGAGTTAACTCCCGAAATAGATGTAGATGCTATATTGAAAGCGGTTAAAGAAAAATTCTCATCGTATGATGTAACCGATATCGATGGGGTGAAAATAGACTTTCCGGACAAATGGGTACATTTGCGAAAATCAAATACAGAACCTATTATCCGTATCTATTCGGAAGCTTCTACTATGGAAGATGCCGAAATCGCAGGAGCTGAGATTATTGAAATTATAAAATCACTGGCGAAATAGAATTTTAAAAAACGAAATAGAATCGGCTTGTGTCATTACAAAATGATGCAGGTCGATTTTTCTGTCTGAAAGGAACAGGATTTATATTTATATTTGCCACAGTAATACAAGGTCGGAGACCTTATGCTAAATAAGATCAGATGAAAGAGAAACTAATAAGTGCAGACGAAATTCGGAGCATGCATCCTATATTCAGAGGGCGTTTTGGCAATACCCTTATCAAGCTCGTAATGAGTTTGACGGGCTTAAATAAGGTCAATCGGGTCTATGATACATCCAAGCAATATGAAGGGGTTGAATTTTGCAACCATCTCCTAAAAGATGTAGGTGTGAATATTGTAGTTGAAAACTCTGAGGTTTTGAAGCAATTCGACAATCAGGCTTTTATAACTGTATCTAATCACGCATATGGTCATATTGATGGTATTACAGCTATTGACGTCGTAGGTTCTATTCGCCCCGATTATAAAATGATGGTTAATTTCATCTTGGGAATGATAGATACTATGTCGATGCACTTTATAGCTGTTAATCCCTATCAGAGTGGAAAGCTGGCAAGTAAATCGAGTCTCGATGGAGTAAAACAATGTATTACCCACCTGAAAGAAGGTCATCCGCTAGGTTTCTTCCCCGCCGGAGCAGTATCTAAAACCAAGATACGGAAAGGGAAAATGATCGTTCGCGATAGAGAATGGCAACCTTCGGTTATAAAATTAATAAAAGGCTCAAAAGTGCCAGTTATTCCCATGTACTTTAGTGGAAAAAACTCATGGTTTTTCAATTTTCTAGATTTAGTTGACTGGCGATTGAGAAGTCTTCGTTTGGGACATGAAGTATATAATAAAAAAGGAAAAACAATTCGTGTTGTTTTCGGGGAACCGATTATGCCGGACGAGATTGCAAAACATACCGACTTAGAAGAACTCGGGAATTTCTTGAAAGATAAAACTTATGCTCTGGCTAAGGAGGGTGAATAAGTTTTATGACACGAACATCAAATTCTTTTTAATGGTTCGTTTGTACGAGATCGAATTAAATATGTAAATTTGTCAGTATAGCTGGCTAATGAAGTAATTGATAGTATTTAATGATATTTCGACAGTCTAACGATCTGTTTCTGTTATACTAACCAAAGTACTAAAAAGGTCTGAGACCTCAAATTATACGAAAATATGGCAAAACCCGATATACAACAGGTAAAGCAACGATTTGGTATTATAGGAAATAGTCCCGATCTCAACCGGGCTATTGATATAGCCTTGCAAGTTGCTCCAACAGATATGTCTGTGTTGGTAACAGGAGAAAGTGGAGTCGGAAAAGAAAGCTTTCCTCAGATAATCCACCAATTCAGCCGACGTAAGCATGGCACTTATATTGCTGTTAACTGTGGGTCGATTCCCGAGGGAACTATCGATTCAGAGCTTTTCGGACACGAGAAAGGATCTTTTACCGGAGCTACAGGAGAACGTAAAGGGTACTTTGAAGTTGCCAACGGCGGAACACTTTTTCTGGATGAAGTAGGGGAGTTACCTCTGTCGACGCAGGCTCGTTTATTGCGTGTTTTAGAGAGTGGGGAATATATGAAAGTAGGTTCTTCGAAAGTCGAAAAAACGGATGTAAGAGTAGTTGCTGCAACCAATCTGGATATGGTCACTGCTACTGCAAACGGACGCTTTCGGGAAGATTTGTATTACAGGCTAAATACTGTGCCTATCCGTGTACCTGCATTACGCGAGCGCAAGGATGATATTCCATTATTATTTCGGAAATTTGCGAGTGAATGTGCCGAAAAATATCAAATGCCTTCTATTGCATTAACTAATGATGCACGAGAGGTTCTCAAAAATTACAGATGGCCGGGAAACATTCGCCAATTGAAAAATATTACAGAACAGATTTCTATTATCGAGCAGGTAAGAGAGATTAATTCGGATATATTGAAACTATATTTACCCGCAAATGAGGTTGGTATAGTTCCGATAGGAACAATCAATGCCGGTGCCACCGATCAGAAGCTATTTAATAGCGAGAGGGAGATTCTTTATCAGGTGCTTTTCGATATGAGAAAGGATATGAATGAGCTGAAAAAAGTCGTACACGATTTAATTTCGGGTAAAGATGCACCACATTTGAATAATGATTCTGTAATTCCTTCATCATCCGCATTTACCGTAATTGATAAAGATAGTAATACGAATATAACGGTTCCGGTCAAATACAATGATGCTCCTTCTGTTTCATCGCTTCCAATATCAAAGGATGCCGAAGATATAGATTCGAATGATTATGAGGAGGAAGCAGTATCACTTCAGGATGTAGAAAAAGATATGATCAAGAAAGCTTTGGAACGACATAGCGGAAAGCGAAAATATGCAGCTCAGGATCTTAAAATATCAGAACGCACATTATATCGGAAAATTAAAGAATACAATCTAGAAAATTTATGAGAAAACTTATTTCTTGTTTAGTTATATTATTTATTGCTGTTTCATGTCGTATGTCGTATCAGTTCAATGGAGCTTCGATAGATTATAGTAAAGTAAAAACAATTCAGATTCAGGATTTTCAGAATCAGGCCAGATTGGTTTATCCGCCATTATCGCAAATGTTCAGTGAGCATATGCGGGATGTATTTCTTCGGAATACAAAGCTGCAATTGGTTAACAATGGTCGAGCAGATTTAGAAATAGAAGGTGAAATAATAGGCTATGATCTTATGGCTTTAGCTGTTCAGGAGGGGCAGTTTGCCTCACAAACTCGCTTGACAATGACAGTGAGAATGCGTTTTCGTAATAATGTAAATCCGCAGGAAGATAAAGAAGAGACATTCTCTGCCTATCAGAACTTCAACAGTAGCGAAATGTTGGATAATATACAGGCTCAATTGGTAGAAGAATTGAATAAGGAAATTGTAGACCAGATATTTAATGCTACAATGGCAAATTGGTAATTTAGAACCTGAAATAAGAAAAGGCTATGAATATAAAGGATTTTTACGAATTGGTGGAGTTGAAAAAGGAGCCCGACGGGTCGATGCTTCTTAAGTTACAACTTCTTACAAAAAAATATCCGTTTTTTCAGGCCGGACTATACACCTATATTAAGTGTTTATATCTGAATGGATCAGATAATTTCCAGTCAGAATTGAATAGATTAGCACCTTTCGTTATGGACAGAAAGGCGTTGTTCTATTACGTAATGAGTGCCGAGTATAAAGAGTTTCAAAAGCAATCAGGTCATAGCTTACCGGAGAGCAGAACAGAAGCACTGATCAGTGCTTTCTTTGAAACGCTTGATAACACCGATATGCAACGCGAATTGGAGCACGCTATTGTAAATTCGAGCATGGCATCGTTAGATTACTTCTCTTATCTCGAATCTACGGAAAATACGGAACCCGATACCAATGTGAATTTAGATAGTATTCCTTCCTTTTCGATAGAAGATATCAATATTCATTATGGAGATTCTCAGGAAGTTATTTCAGTAGAGGTCGAAAATGAACTGGAAACCGGAGAAGGTTTGGAGCCGATTGAAGATACGGTGCAGATGAAGCATCAAAGCATAATCGATAACTTTATAACTAAAGCTCAGGATAAAGAAAACTTAAGAATAACCTTTGATCCATCGGTTCAGGAGAATTTATATGATGGTGATGATGTTCCTTTGCAGGAAGAAACCGAAGAAGAATTAGACGATGATTTCTTTTTTACGCAAACTCTTGCTAATATTTATATTAAACAAAAGAAATATAATCGGGCATATGAAATTATTAAGCGTTTGAGCTTGAATTATCCCGAAAAAAATATTTACTTTGCAGACCAATTATCATTCTTGGAAAAAGTAATAAAAAATTCGAATAAAAATAAATAAAAGATATGGAAATTGTTCTTTCTATTGCGACCATTATAGTGTCTATTGTTTTGGTCTTGGTTGTTTTAGTTCAAAAATCAAAAGGTGGAGGTTTATCTTCAAACTTTTCTTCATCGAACCAATTTATGGGAGCTCCTAAAACAGCTGATGTTTTGGAAAAAACAACATGGGTTTTGGCAGGAACCGTTATTGTTCTAAGTATGATCAGTACTAAAGTGATAACTAGCAATGCTCAAGACAGACAACCTCTGCAATTAACCGCTCCGGTTGATAACACAGAAGCACCGGATATGCAATCGCCACAGCCAACTGCTGTGCCTCAGTTGCCACAAGCACCAGAATCTACAACTCCTGAGCCAGCTAATTAATTAAGCACTCAGAGTTCTGAAAATATAAAGAGGAAAGCTTCATAAATGTTGCTTTCCTCTTCTTTTTGTCCTATAGGGAGTGAGGAGTATTTATTCTTGGAGATTTCTCTATCTTTATAAATAGATCAGAAACCTCGTTGTCGCATGGCCTCAAATGTAATAACAGCAGTTGATACTGATACATTCAAAGAGTCTATTTTGCCACGCATCGGTATTTTTATTCTTCGATCTGCATTATCCAGCCAAAATGAGGTTAATCCATCTGCTTCAGTTCCCATAACAATGGCTGAAGGCTGTGTGTAATCTTCCTCATGATACCAATTCGAAGCTTTCAACTCGGCCGCATAAGATTTAATCTTATTCTCTTTTAGCCACATTCTGGCTTCTTCCGAAGAGCAAACAGCAGTGGGTACGGTAAAGATACATCCAACACTTGATCTGATTGCATTCGGGTTGTAAATGTCCGTTAATGGGTCACAAATGATAACTGCATCTACTTTGGCGGCATCGGCACTGCGAAGTATAGCACCGAGATTTCCGGGCTTTTCTACAGCCTCCAGTATAATGATGAATGGATTATTGTTCAGATTAAGATTATCCAATGTATGTTTCTTAGGCTTTGCGAGGGTTATTAAACCATCCGAACCTTCGCGGTAAGCAATCTTCTCGAAAACTTGTTGAGATACCTCGTATTTGATGTTGTCTGATAATGTATCAAGTACTCTAGGATAATCGGTTTTCTCAAAAAGTTCAGGACATATAAAAACCGAATCAACAGTATATCCTGCAGATAAAGCAAGCATAAGTTCCCTGGCCCCTTCGAGGATGAAAAGGTTCTGGACTTTTCGTTCTTTTGCCTTGCTTAACTTTACTATATTTTTTATACGACTATTTTGTAGACTGCTAATTCGTTCCATAGTTGAGGATAGGTAAAAGAAAATATTTAATGGTATATTATTGTTGGTAGGGGCCGACCTGTGTGTCTGCCTTAAATAGGTGAACACACAGGTTCACCCCTACAGCCAAAGCAACAAATAGTTCTGTGAACTTAAATGATTTGCAAAGGAATATAATTTTCCTGATGTATACGAATAAAAGATGAAAAACAAAAGAGCTTGCCCATTATAGGCAAGCTCTTTATTATATAGTTTGGAGTTATTTTATTCTCCGGCTTTTTCTATTGTGCCGTATTCAGACACTCTTTGTATGTATTTCCATTCTTTATTACCAACACATTGCATGGTATACGTCCAGTTTTCATTGGTATTGTTACTTACCGGATTAGAATAGACTAGTCCTGTAACTTCTGCCATCTGGTCAATACCGTTTACTTGAGTCTGAGCATTCGGATACTTTAGGGTTAAAAATATCTTTATAGCCTCTATAGTCCGTTGATCCATGAATGCAGCTTTCTCGGTAGCAGTTCCCGATTTAGGATATGTTGTATCCAGAGATCTGTCTTTATCACGATAAGTGATATTACCATAGTTTGCACTGAAACCATAATAGTATTCAGAGTCTCCATAGCTGCTAATTAGTGCAGGATTATCTATTGCCTGGTGAGCTTTCACATAGTTTACAATCATCATGTAATCGTCAGTATCTGCTTTACCTTTTTGCATTATTACATGTAGAGTAGGATCAAATACCCAACCTTTATTTGAGAATACAAATTGTTCGGTTTTTTCTATGATGAAAGTATTAGGAGCCCATTTTCCAGCTGTGTATACGTATTCATCAGCATAGCATGATGTTGCAGATGTTTTATATACTATTGTTTTGGTATTTCCTTCTTGTGCAAAAGGGAACTTAAGTTTTAGATATGCAGGAAGGTAATTAGGTGCTTGAGCTGTAGTTAAGAACTTAAGGCCCATTGCATCATAATCGGACGGTTGAAGAGATATAACAGAAGATGCAAGTTGCCATTTCGAACTTTTGTATTCGTATGCCGCATATTGCAATTCTTTGCTTTTCACATCCTGACCTATGATTTCATCAAATGCCTTTACATTATCAATTTGATAAGTTGTAGTTTTCTTTGGAGTTGAAGTATCGTCTCCAGAGTATTTGAATGATATATAGATTTTTTTGCCTTTATATGCTTTCAAATCCAATGTACCTGCACTAGCCCAAGTAGTATATCCACTGGCTGGTTGAGGTATTGTAAAGCTGGAAGTTACATCTTTCCATGTTGCAGTTGTAATGTTGGCTTCTTTACCATCAAAATTTTCAGATAATTCGATTGATAAACAGTTAGCCGTGAAATTACCAACTACAATATCGAATGAAAATTTAGGATTGGTTGTTTTTGTTAAATCAATTACTTTAGTAATTAATCTTACATCATTTACCGCTTTTGAATTATAAGATGATACCTGAGCATAATTGTTATTAGAGTAAACTCGGTTTTGCCAGCCTATGCTGCCTTTTAGATCTTTGTTTATCCATCCGTCTATGGCAACTAATACCCCTGAACCGGCAGGATAAGCTTCGAAATCTTCTTCAACAATTTCATTCTCTATTGTAGTACTTACGGGTTCTTCTTTCGAGTAATAGTACTCTACATTCTTAAACATTCCTTCGGTAGGAGAAGCAATATTTTTAGTGAGAATTGTAGGTATAGACTTCTCAGGAGATTTAGCCGGCGTAAGAGCTGCTACTACATTTTCGCCCCAAATTAATTTGTAATCATTTTCCGTAAGAGTATAGGGAGCTGTAGATAGGTTTGTTACAGTTTCATTACGTCCTTCCTTGTACTTATAAGTAACCTTTGCAGATGACTTAACGTCTGCTGCATAATATTTTGTTGTTAAGAAGTATGGAATGAGTGTACTGGCTTCCGCAGACGCAGAAAACATCTTGTCAGCATTTAGAATTTTTGCAGTAGCCGAGTCCTGTGCATTTTTATTGGCATTTAATGCTTTTACAATAGTAGGTATGTCCGACTCTGCAAAAGTATATTCGTAAGTAGCGACATTCTGAGGTTTCGATAAATCCTCAAAACCATCGAAGTTACGTTCGTTATAATCACAACCCGAGAATGTTGCTGTGAGTATTGTTGCGAGTAATAATATATATTTCTTCATTTTTATATTCTATTTCGAATTAAAATTTCACTTTCAATGTTGTAGTATATGTTCTTCCGAAACCATACATAACAGCAACCTGTTTCCAGTCGTGAGCGCCTTCGGTTCTAGGGTTCAAGTCTCTTGAGTCGGAGATATACACCTGATCTAAGGCATTGTTTACATTACCCATCAAATTGGCATCAAATGGACCGATTTTAAATCTATAGTTAGCTCTTAGGTCTAACAGTCCCGCATTAGGAACTTTGTAAGGAGTATTGTATTTATAAGTTCCGCCAATATCTGGTACCTCGATAGCATAGTCAGCATAGTTATTAGCATAAAAAGTGAAATCAGCACCTACGGTAAGACCATCTAATAATCGGTAGCTAGCACCTGTTGCAAATGTTGTTTGTGCCGAGTTACCTACTTTAACACCTTTCATATCGATAGTAATAGGCTTTTGATCTTCTGGGGCAACAGGATTATTCCCATCACTAGGTTGACCGTAAGAGTCATAAACAAATCCTTGAGTTCTGCTATCCCATATCCAGTCTCCTAAAGATACCATACCTGTGATCTCCAGATTGTATGTGGGTTTTAGAACGAAGTCTAGCTCTATCCCTTGGTGGCGTGCATCAAGTCCGCTAAGGTTCACAAATGCATTCTGGTCGTTACCAAATGTTCTTACTGTTGTTCTGTCCATCCATTTGGTGTAGTATACATTCAGATTAGCAGTGAAAAATCTGGAACGATATCCGTAGCCCAGTTCTGCTGAAAATAATTTTTCATTAATTGCATTTTTATTTACTGCATTACTAGTATGTATAGAAGTGAAATAACCACCACTCATAAATGGCGCACGAGATAGATAACCTGTATTGAAGAATACGTTATGTTCTTCAGTTAAGTTGTAATTGGCTCCGCCTTTGATATTAAAACCAAGAAAGCTCTTTACATCCGACTTTTGGTTTTCTTTACTGTAGTAAAATCTATCAATTTTCCAGTAAGTACTGTTCGAAATAGATCCTGAAATAAATACACTTAATTTATCTTTATTGTATTCTGCTTGAGAAAATACACCTTCTTGAACAACATATCCGGTATTATCGCGATATACAATGTCTCCGACTTGTAGCTTTTCATTAATGAATGAACTTGTAAGTCCGGGTCTGTTTGCTTCATTTATTTTAGCACGAGACGGATCTATGAAAAATTGTCCTCCCATAAGATCTACAATTTTCCCGTCATGTAATCCTGCATAATAACGAAGGTCTACTCCTCCATATACATCAATTTCATTGGTGAGTTTGGTAGTATATGTAGAGATTAAACCTGTCCATATATGGTTGTTGCGCGATTCGGTAAGTACTGCCTGAGAACCATTCGGGTCATCGGAGTTTTCTTGTTGCAATTTACCATAATCCATGTATCCGGTTCTGGGATCACGGTATTTTGTATTTAGCATTCCCGTTGCAGTCGTTGTTCCATATAGGTTCGAGTATACCGAAGAATTACCTCTCCAAGCACGTCCTGCACCGTCTCCGATAGACATATATACGACAGATGACAAACTCGATTTATCATTGATAGTCCAGAAATGGTTCAATGAAATCTGAGGTTTGTGGTAGCGGTTGCGGTTTGCTTCTACGCGTTGACCTTGGGCATCAAAACCATAAGTTGGATTAAACTGATATTTTTCCTTTTGTTGCTGCCATTCGGTAATCAACATTTTGTCACCATTATAACGTTGGTTGTGCCATTGAGGCGCACCGAAAGCCGTAAAAGACAACTGGTGATTCTCGTTTATTATTTTTGATACATTAAGAAACCAGCTATAGCCTTCGAATTCAGTACCTAAAATATATCCGTCTCCCCAAGTTTTAGAACCTAGGAAACTCATCGCCCATCCGTTTTTACTAAGGCCTGTTGATACATTAAATGCTATTTTATTGTATCCGTCATTACCCATACTGTATAATACAGCTCCTCCTTTTTCAGAATCGGTTGATTTGGTTACAATATTAATTGTTCCTCCTACCGATGGAGCAGAAACTTTAGATGCTCCAAGACCACGTTGTACTTGTAGTGAGCGGGTTACGTCTTGAAGTCCTGCCCAGTTAGACCAGTAAACACCTCCCCATTCCATGTCATTAACAGGAACACCATTCACCATTACTGCGATGTTGGCAGATTCAAAACCACGTAAGTTGATACGTGAATCACCATAACCTCCACCCTGTTTTGTGGCATATACACCCGGTGTAGATTTCAGGATTTCGGGAAACTCCTGAGAACTAAGTTTTGTCTCAAGCATTTCAGGTTCAATCACCGAAATTGCTACGGGAGTTTTACGTCTGATAGCAACAGATGATGTTACTACCACGTCTTTAAGACCTATAGCATTACTTTCCAATTCGATTGTACCTAAATCGGCTTTCGCGTCTAGTTTTAACGGACTGTACCCTACATAAGTAAATGTAACTTTACCTTTTAGTGATGATACATGCAGACTGAAAGTTCCGTCAAGATCAGTAGAAGTTCCAACCTTGCTTTCTTCCGAATAAACAGATACGCCAATTAAGGCCTCTTTGGTGTCTTTGTCGATTACTATACCTTTTATCACATTTTGTGAAAAGGCTGATATCGAACCAAATAAAATAGCGAAAAGCAGAAAAAATAGTTTTCTCCTCATGATAAAATTTGATAGTTTAGGGATTATATAATGTAATAGATTTCTTTTATGCTCCGGTAGGAAGGGTCGAGATTCGGATTGCTCAACCATATTTGTGTTTTTATATTTCCTCAAGCATTCCATTCAATAAGAATAATAATGAAAGTTCGACTTGGGGTGGATTGTATCTATATTCAGGTGCCCGAGTTTGTAGACTCGCTTAATAATCAGAGATCTAAATAACAAAAATATATATTGTCTGGAGAGATGGCTCCACATAAGATTCTTAATAACTTAAATGAACGGCAAAGGTAAGGTATTTTATAATTAATCCTGAACAAATAATAAAATAAATCCCCATAAGCTAAAATAATTAACATTTTGAGGAGGTGTGTAATTTAGGTTTATTCGTGGTGATAAGGTTCGTTATTTAGTATGGTCATTGCCCTGTAGAGCTGTTCTATAAAAATAAGACGGATCATTTGATGAGAAAAAGTCATTTTTGATAATGAGATTTTTTCAGAAGCTTTATCGTATATTGTTTCGGCAAAACCATAAGGACCTCCAATGATAAATACAAGTCTTTTGGCTACGGTATGTGTCTTTTTTTCGATATAGGTTGCGAATTGTAGTGAAGAAAATTCTTTACCTCGTTCATCCAATAATACGAGGTAATCTCCGGCCTGAAGATGTTTTAGAATCAGTTCGCCTTCCTTCTCTTTTTGTTGACTTTCAGTTAGGCTCTTTGTGTTCTTTATGTCTGGTATTACTAGCATTTCAAATGGTATATAATGGCTCAGACGGTTCTCGTATTCACGGATGGCATCCACAAAATATCCGGCATCGGTTTTTCCTATAACAAGAAGACTTATTTTCATATTCTAAAGAATTAAAGAACAAAAGTAAGTTTTTTCTTTATACCCATTGGACATAAAAGAATAGATTTTTATCTGCTTGCATATGAATAATATGATAGGCTATTTTAACGCACCATTATTTCCTTAATCTTTTAATTATATTGACATAATGTCAATATTTATTTTTTATAATATTACTCTCTTTTTTCTAATTATTCTCTTTTTATTTATGTATTTTATTGCTTATCAATGGTTTGAGTGTAAGTTGTTGATTTTTTGATTATTGGTGTTTTATTGACGTATTTATATTAAAATGTTCGATTAATAAGGGAAATATTCTTTTATTTGCATCTGTTGACCATATATATGACTTTCCTAGTAGAGGGATAGATGTAGATCATATATGTAATTCTTAATATAATTGAAATCATGATAAACACTTCTTAAAGTAACTTCTGGTAAACGGAAATATCTCTTCATTTTGTAGTTAGTAGTATGTTTTTTTTGAACATGGGAGATGTTTTGATAACAATTGCGTGAAAAACTTTTAAACTCTTCATTTTATGAAACACAAATTCCAGTTGCCCCATATCTCTTTGGGGAAATATTTTCAACGGACTGCATTGGCAACTATAGCATTATCTATTTGTTGCTCCGGTGATTTTTTATCTGCAGCTCCTAATTCACTCAACCTACTTGATGGAAGTACAGTTAGTGATCAGCAACAAACAAATAAAGTACAGGGACGAATAATTGATAAAACAGGTGAGCCATTGTCGGGTGTAACTGTTACGGTCAAAGGTTCTACTACCGGAACAATCTCTGATTTGGATGGAAAGTATTCGATCAATGTCCCTGATCAAAATGCTACTCTTGTATTTAGTTATTTAGGGTTTACGCCTCAGGAAGTTTCGGTAAAAGGTAAATCTACTATAGATGTTACTTTGAATGAAGATACTCAGGTTCTGGGTGAAGTTGTCGTAACAGCCCTTGGGATCAGAAGACAAGCCCGATCTATTGGATACTCAACTACACAAGTTTCGGGGTCGGACTTTACAGAATCTCGGGATATAAATTTAGGAAATGCATTAACCGGAAAGATTGCCGGTGTAAGCGTATCGAATAATTCTACAGGCCCCGGTGGAAGTAGCCGTGTTGTGATTCGTGGTAATGCTTCATTGACAGGAAATAATCAGCCTTTGTATGTGATAGACGGAATCCCTTTTGATAATAGTACTCAGGGCAATGCCGGAACATGGGGTGGTGCCGAAATGGGTGATGGACTATCAAATATCAATGCCGATGATATTGCAGATATTCAGGTTTTGAAAGGGGCTGCCGCTTCGGCTCTTTACGGTTATCGGGGAGGTAACGGAGCGATCCTTATTACTACAAAATCGGGATCAAAAGCAACCGAAGGTATAGGTATTGAAGTGAATAACAACTTAACTTTTAATACGATTTACGACCATCGTGAATTTCAAAAGGTATATGGGCAGGGAACGCAAAATAGCAGACCTCTGTCTCAGAGTGCCGCTATAGAGTCCTATTCTTCGAGCTGGGGAGAAAAAATGGATGGTGGTAAAGCCGTAAATTTCCTAGGTGATGAATATGCTTATAATCCGGTAGATAATTGGAAACATTTTTACAATACAGGTATTACCAATCAAACTTCGGTAGCTTTAAGTGGAAAAGGCGGAGATAAGATTGTATATCGTATTGGTTTTTCAAATATTACAGATGCCTCGGTTATTCCTAATTCGGGATTGAAACAACAAGGGATCAATATGAATACCACCTATAATATTACCCCTAAGGTGCATCTTACGGTTACTGCCAATTATATTTTCGAAAAGGTCAGAAACAGAGCTAATCTTTCGGATGGTAATGCTAACGTAAATGCTACTTTACTTTATCTGGCTAATTCGTATGACGTAAGGTGGTTAAAACCTGCAGTTGATGCCGATCGTGCCGAATTGCTTCCGGGTAATAATGTTTACTTTAATAACCCTTATTTCTTGACACGTGAAAGAAGTAATTCAACTCGTCGGAATCGTTTTACTACAGGAGCAACTCTTAAATACGATATAACCGATTGGTTATATGCTCAAGGACAGGTGACTCGTGACGGATATGTAATGGACTATCAATTGATAATTCCAACAGGATCGGGTGCTGACCCCGGTGGAAAGATCGAAGAGTGGGAAAGAAATTACTACGAGTTGAATGGTAACTACTTGATCGGTTTCAATAAAAAAGTGGATGAGGCGTTTACTATCAATGCTACATTCGGAGGGAATATGCAGAGAACCGTGAATAAATCCTATGGAACAGATGGTATGATAGGACCATTTATTATTCCTTATTTTTATTCAGCCAATAACGTAGCAAACAGACCTTATACACAAACCTATTCAGAATATCGTGTAAACTCGGTATATGGAACTGCTGATTTTGGGTTCAAAGATTATTTGTTCTTGAATTTTACAGGTCGTAATGACTGGTTCTCGACTCTTAATCCGAATAATAACCATTATTTCTACCCATCGGTAAGTACCAGCTTTATGTTTAGTGAAGCATTTAAAATGCCCGATTGGGTTTACTCAGGTAAACTAAGAGCATCTTATGCGGAATCTTCGAATGGAACTATTCCTTATCAAAATTACCTGACCTATTCATTGGAAACTTTCAAGATTCAAGGTCAGTCAGTCGGAAAAGTAACAAACAGAAATATTCCTAATGCGGACTTGAGACCTGTTAAAATACAGGAATGGGAAGCAGGATTGAATGTTCAATTTTTGAATAATCGTTTAGGTTTCGATATGGCAGTTTACAAAAAGAAAACGACTGATGACATTACTACTGTAACTACCAGTTATACATCAGGCTATTACGGTGCTGTAATGAATATTGGTGAGATTCAAAATAAAGGTATCGAAGCAATGGTTTATGCCGTGCCTGTAAAAACGAAAGATTTTATGTGGAATACTTCGTTTAATATTGCCAATAACAACAGTAAAATATTGTATCTGGGAGGTGTAGAGTCTCTATCTATTGATGGAGCGCAAGCACGTAACGGGAATGCTGTAATTATGAATATTGTAGGTGACCCTTATGGTCAAATTGTTGGATATAAATATAAAACAAATGAAAATGGTGACCGGATTTATGATAAAGATGGGTATCCTATACGTACCGATAAACAAGAAGTGCTAGGTAATGGTATATATAAAGTAACCGGAGGATTCCGTAATGACTTTACATACAAAGATTTTTCTCTGTCTTTGTTATTTGACTATAAATTTGGTGCTAAGATATTTTCGGGAACAAACCTAAATCTATATTCAACAGGTTTGCAAAAGGAAACTTTAGGTGGACGTGAAGGCGGCTATGTTGGTAAAGGTGTTGTAAATACAGGTACAAGCGATAATCCGGTATGGACTCCTAATACAACAGCGGTAGATGCTCAATTGTATTGGAGGCGTATTTCATCCGAAAACGCAATCGATGAGGAATTTGTGTATGATGCAAGCTTTATCAAATTGAGAGAGTTGTCTATTGGATATCGTGTTCCTCAATCATTTATTCGCGGTTCATTTGTAAAGGCTTTGAGTCTGTCGTTAGTGGGACGTAATATCTGGACATTGTTGAAACATACTCCTAATATTGATCCCGAATCTGCTTACAATAATACAAACGGACAAGGATTGGAATTGAATGGTTATCCACCAACAAGAAGCATTGGTTTCAATGTGAATGTAAAATTCTAAGAAATCCGAAGAGCAGGTTTTAAGTAAGTTAATACTAAAGCTTAATGATAGATTTAAGAATCATGCCAAACTATAGTATGTTACTTACCAAAACATTAAAAAGGTCTGAGACCTCAAAACAGTTTTAAATAAGAACAATATGAAAAATAAAATAGTATATATATTGGCGGCTGTAAGTTTGTTGTTCGGCTCATCAAGTTGTGGAGACTTTGGTGATGTAAACAACGACCCTCAGCACGTGACAGGCGATAAGATGAAGTTCGAAATGATGTTTACGGGTGCGCAAGTATTTGTTGCCGGAAGAGACTGGGCTGCATGGCGTAACAATTTGATATACTGCAGTACTATGATGCAGCACCTGTCATCAACTCAAGGATATTGGGCCGGAGATAAATACACCTATAATTCGGGCTATAATGCAGCCTATTTCGATTCGTATGATTCGGGTATAAAAACATTGATGGAGACCTATTTTGCATGGAAAGACGATGCAACCCGAGTTAACGAATTTCAGATGACACGTATCGTGAGAGTTATTCTGATGCACCGAATGACCGATATGTATGGTGATGTACCTTACTCAGAAGCGGGACAAGGATATATCTCAGGAATTAAATATCCTAAATACGATACTCAGCAAAGTATCTATGCCGATATGTTGAAGGAGTTGGACGAGGCAGCTCAAACTTTGGATGCTACAAAACCCAACAATATAAAATCGGCTGATATAATGTATCAGGGGGATGTTGATCGTTGGAAGAAAACGGCTTATTCACTTATGTTGAGATTGGGTATGCGTTTGTCGAAAGTAGATCCTGCCGAAGCTCAAAAGTGGGTAAAGAAAGCTGTAGACGGAGGGTTGTATACCAGCAATGCCGACAATGCTATTATAAAACATGATGCAACAACCGATGATGCAGCCGATGCCAGTGGAAAAGTTTTGTGTTATCTTGATCCGGATGCATCTCGTGTAAGCCAAACTTTTATTGATCATTTGAGAAATAGTAAAGATCCGCGTTTGACTTATATTGCAACCGTATGTGAAAATCCTAAATATGGAGCTCTTGATCCTAAGTTTGAGTATGGAGATACTACTGCAGTAAAACAGTTGGGTATGCCAAATGGATATGATCAATTAGGCAAAAACAGTCTTACGGATATATCTAAAGCTCCAAACTGGCCGGGTGATGATACGGCACCAGACCCTGACCATCCCGGAGAAGTAATTGTAACCCGTTCGGGAATGACTAAGTATTCGGTTGTTAACCGCTATACATATGCACGTTTGGATGCTCCCACATTTGTAATAACTCATGCAGAGAATTTATTGTTAATGGCAGAAGCAGCTTATCGTGGCTGGATCGGTGGTAGTGCAAAGGATTATTACGAGGCTGGAGTTAAAGCTGCTATGGAGCAATTTGCCGATTATGGAGTGAGAGGAATCACTTCGGATCAGATTTCCCGTTATTTGGCAAATAATCCGTATAATGATGCAGATGCACTGAATCAAATCAATACCCAGTATTGGGTGGTAACTTTTGTTGATGAATACGAGTCTTGGGCTAACTGGAGACGATCAGGCTATCCGGTGTTGAAACAAGTCGATTATTATGGTAATGCTACGAATGGAACTATTCCTCGTAGATTTACCTATGCCACATCTGAAGCTAATATCAATGCAGCTAACTATCAGGCGGCTGTAGCCAATCTTGTGGGTGGAGATAAAATGACTTCCAGAGTATGGTGGGATAAATAATGCAGTAAAAAATATTCATTTTAGAGAAAAGTCCCGAAAGAAAATATTTTTTCGGGACTTTTTTATAGAGGCCATTCCTGTGTCATTATTTTAATTTTTCACTTATTACTATCAGATTTAGTAGGCAGAGCATGCTGGTAATAAGCGGGGAATGTTTAGGTGAACTTACCATGTTATCAAGAATAGTGGTAATACTCAGTAATAAACGATTTTGGTGATATTTAAGACGGGTTCTAAATATTGGCTTTTATGCATTATTCAATGTCTTTCACATAAGCCATGATGGTCATCAACCCTCTTCCCCAATTAAAGTTGCTGCCTGTAGCCGAATACATCCCAAAACGAACGGGGTTATTTGAAGTGTTACCTTCGATATAACCATGTAAATAATAGTCTATATACATTGTATTGTCTGTTGTGTTTTTGACTTTTTGAACCGATTTTCCCAACACGGGCATTCCAATGGCGGAAGTAGTTGTATTTGCCGGTCTAAAGACTGTAAATTTACGAGATCCTTCTTCAAGTTCAATGTCACCCGTTTTGAATAGCGCAATACCTAAATAATTTAAGGAAAAAGACTCAATAGGTTCATTTTTATTTTTATCAGCACTAATAGGAATATTATAATCAATGAAAAAGATAGCTGAAGAATTAGGCGGAACCTGAGCCTTAATAGATACATTTAGTGGAACAGAGCCATTGGTAAGCATGCTGGTAACAGGAGCAGGCATTTCTTGAGAGTATACATCGTAAAATGTATACCCACCCAGGGTCTTTTTCTCTTTTATATATCCGAAAACTCCGCTTGAATTCATCCTTAGGATGTTTGTATAATCAGAAGGGTCCGATATCGAATCAAGGTTTACCGACCTGCGAAGCCGTATATTTCCATTAATATCTAACATCTCAGTTGGATCTTCGGTGTTAATGCCAACTTGTGTGTAGGCTTGTAAATAAGTGGTAAATACTAGTGTTAGAGCTAAGAATATTTTCATCGTAATTTATATTTATTTAAGTTAGACTTAAATCCACATCGAAAGATGTAGATATATATGATATTTAAAATAAGTATGCTTGGTTTTAATGAGTTGGAGCAGACGGCAATGATAGTTTTTCCTTAAGCAAACCCTCTGATCAAAAATCCTCTTTCGTTTCAAAATGATAAGGATGTAATCTCAATCTCAATTCTTTGACGATTAACCATTCGAATTATGCACTGCAAATTAAGTATGATTTTTTTCGTTCAGTTTTACCAAAACGTATAATTAAATTAGGCAAATAGTAAAAAATAGACTTGGCTTTTTTTAGTCAAATTGTAAATTAATTCCAAAATGTACAATTTGTTTATATTGAAAATAATACACTCAAAATGTTTGATCAGAAGCATTATATGCCTATAAGATCATTTCTGTAAGGAGGTTCTTGAAGGCGGTAACATTTGCGATAGTGAAGATGTAAATATCAAAAAATATTCGGTTGTGTTTGACCAGTATTCATTCTTTAGTAAGGTGATAAAAACAAATATCGCATCATCAGAATGTTTATAGAAAAGGCTTTTACATCCATCTAAATCTGTATATTTGTATTTAAACGTATAAAAAGTAATAGACATGAGTATAATACCAGAATCGGAATTAATCATCAATAATGATGGCAGTGTATTCCATTTGCATATAAAACCCAAACAGCTTGCCGATAAGATCATCATGATGGGCGATCCGGGCAGGGTTACACTTACAGCATCTTTTTTCGATAGCATAGAATGTGAAGTACAAAGTCGCGAGTTTCATACCATTACGGGAACATATAAAGGAAAGCGCATTACAGCTTTGTCTCATGGTATAGGTCCTGATAATATCGATATCGTAATTACTGAACTGGATGCACTGGCAAATGTTGATTTCAAGACGCGTGAAGTAAAGAAAGACTTTAAACAGCTGACTATGGTACGTGTGGGTACATCCGGAGGATTACAACCTCATTGTCCTATCGGTTCGTATGTAGTTTCTGAAAAATCAATAGGTTTCGACGGAGTTTTAAACTATTACGAAGGACGAAATTCTGTAGCAGAACTTGATTTCGAAGAGGCTTTCAAGAAACATGTAAACTGGTCTCCTCTGCATTGTGCCCCATATGTTGTTAAGGCAGACGAAGGATTGGTAGAGCAGATAGGGCATGATATGATCAAAGGAGTTACCATTTCGGCAATCGGTTTCTATGGACCTCAAGGTCGTACTGTACGTATACCCTTGGCAAACCCCGATCTGAATAGTCGTATTGAAAGCTTTAAATTTGGGTCGGATGTTATAACCAACTACGAAATGGAGAGTGCTCCTCTTGCCGGTCTGGGTCGTTTGATGGGACATAGAGCTATGACGGTTTGTACAATTATAGCCAACCGTTTAGCTGGAGAGTCGAACTCTAATTACAAAGGATCAATAGAAGATTTAATAAAAACGGTACTTGATCGAATTTAATGGATAAACGGAAATTGAAAAATAGAATTAAAAGAGTAGCCGTTTTTTTAACTGCTGCTCTTTTTGTTATAGTAGCTGTATTGTTATTTGCAAACTGGAAGATCCCTCATGATACAAAACCTTGGTTGTATAATAATGTAGATAGCATTCCTCCACAAAAGGTTGCATTAGTATTAGGGGCATCTAAATACATACGTGGTGGTTTGCCAAATCCATATTTCGACAATCGGATCCAAGCTGCTTATGAGCTATATGAGGCAGGCAAGGTTAAGGCTTTTGTGATGAGTGGCGATAATGGGCATGAAGGTTATAGTGAGCCTGAGGATATGCGTGACGCGCTTCTGGCATTGGGTGTCCCCGATAGCATAATATATCTTGATTATGCAGGATTTCGTACATTAGATTCGGTTGTTCGGATGAATGCCATATTCGGGCAGGACTCATTTATAGTTGTATCCCAAAAATTTCATAACGAAAGAGCTGTGTTCCTTGCACAATATTATGGGTTTACCGCCTATGGTTATAATGCCAAAGATGTTGCCTTGGGACGGGTATCATATAAAACAATCGTTAGGGAAAAATTTGCCCGGGTAAAAGTCTTCGTTGACATTCTGTTGAATAAACAGCCTAAGTTTTTAGGTAAGCCGGTCGAAATAAAATAAACATTAGAAAAGTAATATGAGTAAAAAGACACAGATATATATAGTGCATGGGTACACAGCTTCGGCTCAATCTCATTGGTTTCCTTGGATTAAAGAACAATTTAATTCTGCTGACGTCGAAGTGTCTATTTTAGATATGCCCGATTCTATGAATCCTGAATTGGATAAATGGATGAATCATTTGAGAGATTATACTACAGGGATCAATGAAAATACTATTTTTATAGGCCATAGTTTGGGTTGCGTAGCTTCCCTTAAATTTATTATAGAGAATAATCAAAAAATAAAAGGAGTTATTCTCGTTTCGGGTTTTATCGATTCAACACCTTTGCCCCAACTTCAGGAGTTTGTGCAAGGTAAGTTGGATTGTGAAGCTGTCAAGAGACTTGTGTGTAAAAGGGTTGCCATTGCAGCAAAGGATGATGATATTGTTCCTTACGAATATAGCGAGCAGATGGCATCTCGGTTAGAAGCAGATTTCTATCTTCTGGATGAGGGAAAGCATTTCCTTGATAGGGATGGATATCTTGATTTTCGCTTAGTTGAGGTTGAGTTAAATAAAATGCTTGATTTTTCAATATAAGTAAAAGAAAATATTTAATGATACATTTTAAAAGTATAACAACCTGTCGCTGTTTTGCTTGCCAAAGCAATAAATAGTTCTGCGAACTTAAATTGAATATTAGATATGAAAATAGAACGATTAACCCGAGTATCGGATGATATTGTAGAGTCTTTAGGACAATTAATGGTTCAGTTGGCTCCCGATTGTAAGCCTTTAACGGGAGAATATTTGCAAGAGATAATAGATTTGCCTAATATATTTCTTTTTGTGGCAAAACAGGGAGATCAAATAGTCGGAACATTCTCTTTAGTCTTGTATAAAATACCGACAGGGCTTAAAGCCAGTCTTGAAGATGTTGTGGTGGATGTTAGTATGAGAGGTCAGAAGATTGGTGAAAAAATGATTGAGTTTGCCCTTGAATATGCCAATACACAGTTGGAAGTTAGTAAGCTTGATTTAACCTCAAGCCCCTATCGTGTTGCCGCTAATGCCTTGTATAGAAAACTGGGTTTCGAGCTAAGAGATACAAATGTCTACCGATTTGAATTTAAGTGATAACCAATAATTGACACTAATGGACTTTATACAAATTACATCAAAAGAGAATTTATTCGCAATTGTACACGTATTAAATGTATCTCATGGAACGGTAGCCGAAGAGTTTGGTTTTACTAAAGAAACTAATCCCACTAACAATGCATTTATTGATGAGTCTACATTGCGTGACCAATTAAATAATGGTATCGAACTTTATGCAATATCCGACAATGATAAGTTGATTGGTTGTATTGCTATTGAGAGATCGTCACGAGAAGCTGATACCTATTATATAGAGAAAGTATCTGTTATTCCCGAATTCAGAAATCAGGGGTATGGAGTTGAATTAATGAATTTTGCAGCTTCTAAAATTAAAAAACTGGGATCAATAGCAGTTTCGATTTCTTTGATTGATTCAAATGCAAAACTCAAAAACTGGTATGCGGATCAAGGGTTTGCCGAAAGCGGGTTTAAAGACTTCGATCACTTACCTTTCAGGGTATGCTTTATGCGAAAAGAGATAGGATGACGATGTGTTTTTGATTTATAACAAATTACTATGAAAATATTGAAAATTGTATTGATTGTAATTGCACTACTTATTGCAATAGTTGTAGTAGCCTATATCTATTATGGCGGACTAAGTAAAGTGGTAGTGAAAGAAGATGTACAAGGTGGAGAAATATTGGTTTACGAGGAGGTTATAGGGGATTATGCCCAAAGTGGAAAATTTACAGATAAAGTATATTATGCTTTACTCAATAATGAGGGGATTGCTACAACTAAAGGGTTTGGTGTTTTTCTTGACGATCCGCAGCAAGTGGAAAAAAGCAAGCTTCGTTCTGAGGTCGGCTGCATTGTTGAAGGTCTGGATAGTACTCAAATCGCGAAATTAGCAACTAAATATAAAGTACGCACATATCCCAAGGGAAATTATATTACAGCAGAATTTCCGTTTAAAGGGCATATGTCAATAATGATCGGTTTGATGAAAGTTTATCCTCAGATAGATAAATATATTAAAGAACATGCAATCAGTGATAAGGGATCTATTATGGAAATATACGATGTGCCGAATAAGAAGATAATCTATAGAAAAGAAATCGTAAAAGAATGAATTTACTCGATATCGAATATTTGAGAGATGCAAACGGCAGATAACGATGTGTTTACAGGGTTCTCGAAGAAACTGATAAGATAAACAAAAGCACGTAATGTTCAGTTACGTGCTTTTATTATAATTACCTGCTAAAGTTACAAGTCCTTCAAAGGTAATTGAACTTTAATGGTTTGTGTATTTCAATTGTTCACTGGTATATCGGTCGCCTACTTCGGGATATTTAGCTAATATATCTTCGATTGCTTTCAAGTCGGCTTGCGAAAGTACAACGTCTACAGCTTTGGCATTTTCCTCCAGATATTGAACTCTTTTTGTTCCCGGAATCGGGATGATATCTTCTCCTTGAGCCAGTACCCAAGCTAAGGCCAGTTGCGAAGCTGTGATGTCTTTTTGCTGTGCAAACTCTGCAAATGCGGCAGCGAGCTTATTGTTGTTTTCGAGATGCTTGCCCTGATATCTAGGTAGGTGTTTACGGAAGTCGTCTCCTGCATCCATCTTCGAAACATCCAATCTGTTTGTGATTAATCCTCTTGATAATGGAGAGTAGGGGATAAGTGAAATTCCCAGTTCACGAGCTGTCGGCAATATTTCACGTTCAGGATCACGGGTTAATACCGAATATTCATATTGCAGAGCTGAAATGGGATGTACAGCATTTGCCTTGCGTATAGATTCCGCAGAAGCTTCGCTGAGTCCTAAGTAGCGAACCTTGCCTTCTTGTACCAAATCTGCCATTGCACCAACTGTTTCTTCAACAGGAATACTTGCATCTATTCGATGAGCATAATAAAGGTCTATTGTATCGATCTTTAATCGTTTCAAGCTCTTCTCAACAGCTTGTTTCATCCATTTCGGAGAACAGTCAACACCTGCTGCTCCTAGTCCGGCTTCTTTATCGTATCTAAATCCAAATTTGGTAGCTATAAATACTTTATCTCTGTTTTCTACTAATATTTTCGAGATAAGCTCTTCGTTTGCTCCTGCTCCGTACACATCGGCAGTATCCCAAAAATTAATGCCCAGATCTAATGCTTTATGTAAAGTAGCTAAGCTTTCCGATTCATTTGTAGGACCATAAGCATAGCTCATGCCCATGCAACCCAATCCTAAAGAGGATAATTGTTCATTCGTTTTCGCAAGTTTTCTGTATTTCATAATCTTTTGTTTTTTGATATGACAAAAGTACATATAGACCATTGGTCCGTTGCTGCGAAATTCAAAGAAGATATTATAAAATTCAAACAATAGCGATTATTTATTGTTGCTGCGTATCGATCCGGGAGATACTCCGGAGTTTTTCTTAAAGAAATTATTGAAATAGCTGGGGTGCTCGAATCCAAGGCCAAAAGCAATTTCAGCTACCGTCATATCGGTATGGTTTAAAAGAGCGTGGGCCTCTTTTGTAATCCGTTCAGAAATATGCTCTGAAGTCGTTTTTCCTGTAACTTCTTTGATAGTACGGTTCAGGTGATTTACATGTACCGAAAGCTGACGGGCAAAATCATTTGCCGATCGCATTTTAAGAGTGTGTTCGGGTATATCTATGGGAAATTGTCTTTCGAGAAGTTCTAAGAATAAACCGGATATTCGTTCCGATGCACTGTTCTGAAAGGTATTCTTGTCAGGAACCTGCATCTTCATTGCCTCATGGATAATCAAATGAAGATAATTTCGTAAGATATCGTACTTATGAATATACTCGGTGTTTATTTCTTCTATCATTTTGCGATATATGACAGATATTTCTTCCACTTTCTTATCATCGAGGAAAAATATTTTATTATCTCCTATTCTAAACAAAGGAGAATCTGCCAGACTGTCGTTTCGTTCGGATGGTTGTATAAATTCTTCTGTGAAAAGGCAATAGAATCCCTCTTGTCTTTCGCTGACAGCTTCCCATGCATATGGTATCAGGGGGTTGGAAAACAGAAGTGCAGGGCGGTCTATTAAAACCCATTTATCTGCATAGAATAGTTTTACTTCGCCTATAATTAAAGAAACTTTGTAGAAATCGCGTCTGCTGTACCCCGAATTTCCTGTGCCATTTTTTCGCTCAAAAACATTGAAATGCCCATATTTGGGTGATGTTCCTTTGTTTTGAAACGAAAAGTCGGCTTGCTTCCTTATGTAGAAATCATTAATGTTTTCAAATATTTTCATGCGTATAAATATAGTGAGTTTTTCGTTTCAGACATATCATCTTTTTACATTTTCAATTAAAAGAGGTTGGTTTTTGCAATCGTTTGCAATATTTTTTGTTGCGAAAAATAAAATACTGAATAAAAGTTTGTTATTTATTATCTAGTTTTGCTAACATCAGATATTCTGTGTGTTTATTAAATTAAAAATCAGGCTACTTTGGTTGGTTGTTAATCAAAGTATTAAAAGGATCTGGATCTTAATACCAAAAGAGAATGAAAAAATCGTATTTAATTTTACTGTTGACAGTTTTAATTTACGGAACAGCTAATGCTATTGATGTAAAAAAACTAGAACCTGCATTTTGGTGGGCAGGAATGAAAAACACCGAGCTTCAAATATTAATGTATGGTGAAAATATCGCTAAGTGCGATGCCAAAATAACTTCTCAGAGTGCTAAAATAAAAGAGTTGGTGCGATTCGATAATCCAAACTACTTATTATTATATGTGGACTTAGCTGATGCTAAGCCCGAAAAATTTGATATAGTTCTGCAAAGAGGAAAAGAAAAAAAGACAATACCTTACGAATTAAAGCAGCGAAAAGCTGGATCGGCAGAAAGAGTAGGCTTTAATTCGAGTGATGTTTTGTATTTAATTATGCCTGATCGATTTGCAAATGGAGACCCTTCGAATGATGTCATAAAAGGTATGATTGATAATAAGGTTGATCGTAATGATCAGTATGGTCGCCATGGAGGAGACTTCAAAGGTATTGCCGATAATTTGGATTATATTGCAGACCTGGGAGTTACAGCTATCTGGCTGAATCCTACACAAGAGAATGATATGCCTCATGGTTCGTATCATGGATATGCCATTACCGATTATTACAAAGTGGACCCACGTTTTGGAACGAATGACGAGTTTGTCTCATTGGTTGATAAAACGCATGCTAAAGGGATGAAAGTGGTTATGGATATGATTTTCAACCATTGCGGAAGTGAAAACTTTTTATTTAAAGATAAGCCTGCAAAAGACTGGTTTAATTTTCCTGATAAATACATCCAAACAACTTACCGAACAACCACTCAATACGATCCATATACCTCTGCCCATGATAAAAAAATGGCTTTGGATGGTTGGTTTGTAGAGCCTATGCCCGATTTTAACCAACGAAATCCGCATGTGGCAAAATATCTTATACAGAATAGTATTTGGTGGATAGAGCATGGCGGAATAGACGGAATCCGTCAAGATACACATCCATATGCCGATTTTGATATGATGTCGGAGTGGTGCAAGCAGGTGACAGACGAATATCCCGATTTTAATATTGTAGGTGAAACATGGTTGAGTAGTAATGTCGGTATTTCGTTTTGGCAGAAAGATAGTAAGCTGGCTTATCCTCTTAATTCAAATCTAAGAACTGTAATGGATTTCCCTTTAATGGGAATTATGAATTCAGCTTTTGATGAAGAGAGTAACTGGGATAAAGGTGTTGCCCATTTACATGATTATTTGGCACAGGATATTGTATATGCCGATCCATCGAATTTATTAACATTCCTCGATAATCACGATACATCTCGCTTCTTTAAAACTGATGAGGAAGCAGATAATATGAAAAAGTATAAGCAAGCATTGACGTTTCTATTGACAACTCGCGGCATTCCTCAGATATATTATGGAACCGAAATTCTTATGGCTGCCGATAAGGCTAATGGTGACGGCACATTGAGAGAAGATTTTCCGGGAGGATGGGCAGGTGATAAGCAAAATGCTTTTTCACGTGACGGTAGAACCGATAAGCAAAATGCTGCTTATGATTTTACACAAAAGATCCTTCAATGGCGTAAAGGCAATGATGTTATAGCTAAGGGTTCTCTGAAACATTACGTACCTATTGATGGAGTTTATGTTTATGAACGTAAATATAATGGCAAATCGGTGGTAGTATTTTTGAGTGGTTCTGATAGTGAGAAAACATTAAATCTGGAAAATTATAGAGAGGTGTTGCCTAAAACTCAATCGAAAGATGTTATAACGGGAAAAACAATTGATGTTAGCGGAACTTCACTGGCTATTGCTCCACGGGATGTGATTGTACTCGAATTTTAAAGTTGAAAATCAGTTTGGGGTGATATCGTTTTCGTAAACTATCATTCCCGAAAACTAAGATATTTTTAGGTTCAGGAAAATTTTAGGTAATTAGATTATTTGGTTACGTGAGGGAAAAGGGATGAATATTATTCATCCCTTTCTTGTGTCCTGCTTTATTGATTTTTTTTTCTTCAGGGAGAGATATTCTATATTGAGGAGTTGACCTGTCCTTAGATTTCAAGAATATTCTTATCTTTGGTATGCAGTCGGAATTTTTCAGTGCCGGCAAATTGATGTGATTTTATTATAACTCTCCTTCGAATTTAGATTTATTCTATTTGTGTGGGTTTTATTGATGGTCTGTTAATTTGTTTTCAATTAGTTTATTGTGGTTCTAGAGGATGTGTTGTTATATCTAATTCTTGTATAATATATTGTCGTATTCTAGAATAGGGGTTTTAAAATTGAGGCTGTTAAAATGAATATTGTATTAACTGATAAAGATTAAACTTATGATGCAACAGTCGGATATTATTGTAGCTATTTCTACTCCTGCAGGGGTAGGAGGGATTGCCGTTATTCGTTTATCGGGTAAAGGGTGTATTGGATTGGTTGATGCGGTTTACCGTTCTCCATCAGGTAAGAAATTAGTAGATCAGAAAGCCAATACAATTCATTTTGGTTCTATTGTGAAAGATAATACGACCTTGGATGAGGTGTTGGTTAGTGTCTTTCATAATCCAAGTTCTTTTACAGGAGAAGACAGTGTAGAAATCTCATGTCATGGATCTATATATATACAGCAGGGTATTTTGCAGTTACTATTAGAGAAGGGAGCTCGTTTGGCAGGTGCAGGTGAGTTTACTCAAAGGGCATTTTTGAATGGAAAGATGGATTTGTCACAGGCGGAATCTGTTGCTGATCTTATTGCTTCAACTTCTGCTGCTACTCACCGATTGGCATTGAATCAAATGCGAGGAGGTTTCAGTAATAAGTTAGTAGAACTTCGCACAGATTTACTCAATTTTGCCTCTTTGATAGAATTAGAGTTAGACTTCTCAGAGGAAGATGTTGAGTTTGCAAACCGGGATAATCTAAAAAAATTAGCAAGCCATATTCATGAAGTGATAGCAAAATTGGCTGATTCTTTCTCTTTGGGGAATGTAGTAAAAACAGGTATTCCTGTAGCGATCATAGGGGAGACGAATGCCGGAAAGTCTACATTGCTTAATCTATTGTTAAGAGAAGAAAAAGCGATTGTTTCGGATATTCATGGTACAACCCGTGATGTGATAGAAGATACTATAAATATTGATGGGCTTATATTTCGATTGATCGATACAGCGGGTATTCGTGATACGGATGATGTCGTAGAAAGTCTCGGTATAGAGCGTACTTTTAAGAAGTTAGAGCAGGCAAATATAGTTCTTTGGGTTATAGATGCCGAAACAGAAGATGAGCGTACAATAGCTTTATCTAAAAAAATATTACCACTAACGGAAGGAAAGATGCTAATCTTGGTATTTAATAAAGTCGATATAATTCCTGCTGCCCGTAAGGAGCATAAGGAGAAACTCCTCGTAGATTCAATTCCCGATCGCATTTTTATTTCGGCAAAGTATCATCAGGGTACAGAAAATCTACAGGATATTTTAGTGGAAGCGGCTAACATTCCCGAATTTGGAGAGCAGGATGTTATTGTTACCAATATGCGACATTACGAAGCTCTGAAAAATGCTTTGGCTGCAATTACTCGTGTTTCTGATGGGATGGAATCCGGTTTATCCAGCGATTTTTTAGCTCAGGATATCCGTGAATGTATGCATTATTTGGGTGAGATAACGGGTCAAATTTCTACAGATGAGATTCTGGGAAATATATTTAGTAAGTTCTGTATCGGCAAATGATAACTAATCAACATTAATAGATATTGCTTATAATGTATAACTAAGTCGCTATTTTATAGCGACTTTTTCTTTTCTGTTTTTATCTTTGGAGATCAATATTAATGAATGATGTGGCAGTTTTTCTGTCATAATTGTACCGTTTTTGTTAAAATACAAAATAGGCATAATTTTTGTTCATAGATAATGTATGATTGCAACGCTGTGCAACACCATGCAACATGGTGCAACAAAAACAGGGAGAAATAAAGGAGAAATTATGAGTAGTAAAATGCAAATAAAAAAGAAATGCGAGTGCTGTGGAAAAACTTTCACCGCACAAAAAACGACTACACGTTATTGTTCGCATAAGTGCAACTCCAAAGCATACAAACAAGGTAAGAGACAGTTCAAGATGGTAGGAATAAATTATTCTACCATGCAGGAGATCGAAAAGATAAGTGATAAATACGATAAAATAAAAGATAAGGAATACCTCTCGGTATCAGAGACAGCCTTTCTTCTCGGTATTGAGCGAACAACCGTTTACCGTTATTTGCACAGAGGCAATCTTAAAGCTGTACAAATGGATGGTAAAACATTTATCCGTAAAGCGGACATAGATAATATGTTTGACAATGTTGAGGAGTATGAATATAGAGCCAAGCCAAGTAAAGAGCCAAAACCATTAACCGAATTATATACAGTAGCCGAGATTAAAGAAAAATTCAACATCAAAGAATCTTGGCTCTACAAAATTGCCCGAGAAAACAATATCCCTAAAACATTGATCCGAGGTAAATCATATTTCAGTAAAGAGCATATCGATAAATATTTTGAAAAGAAAGGCTTTAACGAAAGTCAGGATATTAAAGAATGGTATTCAGTAGAAGACATTCAAGAGAAGTATAATCTCTCGACGGCAGCCATATACAGTTTTGTATCCGAACAGAATGTTCCCCGAAAGAAAGAAGGACGCAAAGTGCTGTATTCAAAGAAAGACTTCGACATAGCCAAAGGTTACGAGCAACCCCAAGAAGCCGAATATTATACCACAGAAGAAGCCATGCAAAAGTATAGCCTCACTCGTGATGCTCTCTATCATTATGTGAAGTATCATAATATACCTAAAGTAAAAGAAGGACGATATGTAAAAATATCAAAGCCCGATTTAGATAAATTGTTTCAACCTCAAATAACACTGTAACTATGGGAGTAAGCAAAGTAGCACTTCGACAGCGTGATATTACAGCAGGAAGAAAAAGTCTGTATCTCGACTATTATCCTGCCATTCGTGACCCTCATTCGATGAAGATGATACGAAGAGAATATTTAGGCATCTATATTTATGGACGACCACGCAACGAAATTGAAAAGGAGTACAACAATGAGATGCTGATGAAAGCCGAAGTTATCCGCAGCATGAGAGTACAGGCAATAATTAATGAGGAATATGGTTTTCTGGATAAGAATAAAAAGAAAGCCGACTTTCTCGCTTATTACAAACTGAAAGCTAAAAAGAAAGACCAGAAGTGGATGAAAGTCTATCAGCACTTTTCCAATTTTGTCAAAGGTAAATGTACCTTCGGAGATATAAACGTAGACTTGTGCAACCGCTTTCGGGATTATCTGATGGATGCAAAACAATTGAAGCACAAAGACCTTCGTATATCACAAAATTCAGCATCTGGATATTTTTCCACATTCAGAGCCTTACTGAAAGTTGCATACAAAGAAAAGTTTTTCAGGGAGAACCTCAATGAATATCTGGACTCAATCGACACCACAGATGTCAAGAAAGAATACCTGACTTTAGATGAATTAAAAACATTAGCCAATACACCTTGCGACTTCCCTATATTGAAATCTGCATCCATATTTTCGTGTATGACAGGCTTACGGATAAGTGATGTTTTAAAATTAGACTGGAAAGAGATACTCCCAGCTTCCGAGGGGGGCTTTTGTATGCGGTTAAGAACCGAAAAGACAGAAACAGAAACCACCTTACCCATCAGCGATGAAGCTTTGGAGCTGTGCGGAGAAAGAGGCAAAGGCAAAGTATTTAAAGGGTTGACAAAGTCCATGACTCAAGAACCTTTGAAAGATTGGGTATCCAATGCAGGGATAACAAAGCACATTACATTTCACTGTTTTCGGCATACTTTTGCTACCTTGCAGGTTGCTCTAGGTACAGATATTTACACCGTGAGTAAGATGCTTACCCATAAAAATGTATCAACAACGCAGATTTATGCTGACTTGGTAAATGCAAAGAAAAGGGAATCGGCTAATAAGATAAGTTTAAAATAAGGAATTATGAGAAGAAATATTCTATTTCCATATACCCTTGAAAAGAAAGGGAAGGCAATTAAACTTGAGATAATGTCAAACAAAAGATACGGACTATTATGCATAGCTGTAATAATTATGTCTGCAATTTCTATAGCTGGCTGTACTTTCTCTCTTTTCTGGAATAGGGATTTCCCTTTCAAGGATTATTTCATTCTAATTTGTATTATTATAGGCTGCATTCTATTTATCTCGCTTGCCTTTTACTTATTAAAGTGGGAAAGGGAAGGCAAAGAGATATTTATTTTGCATCCCAATAAATTGGAGAATATTGTAGCAATCAAGCTTTTTAGAACAGAAAAACATACTTTTAATTTTGACAAACTAGAAATAGGATATCAGTCAGGAGAAGATTTCTATAGTGAAGAGGAGGCGAAAGAATTAGGCATAGAACTAGACTTGGAAAAAGTCGAAGGCAATTATCCCATTCAGTTTTACATGGATGAAGGAATGCAGGTAGTTGATTCAGAACGAGATATTCCAATAGATGTGATCAGGAGAATAAAAAAAGAGTATTTATTAAATCAAAATGACGAAAATAAAGAAATATGAAAAAAGGAGAAATTATAATATACCAAACCTCCGATGGTAAAACCCAATTAGATGTAAAACTCGACAATGAAACAGTTTGGATAAATCGACAACAAATGTCAGAGTTATTTGATAGGGATATAAAGACAATAGGTAAACATATTAGCAATGCGTTAAAAGAGGAATTGAACGATATTCCAGTTGTCGCAAAATTTGCGACAACTGCCACTGATGGCAAAACTTATCAAATGGAATACTACAACCTTGATATGGTTATTTCAGTAGGATATAGAGTAAATTCTAAAAGAGGTACTCAATTTCGTATCTGGGCGAATAGCGTCCTAAAAGAATACCTCATTAAAGGGTATGCAATAAATCAGAATGCTAAAACCGAACAATTAGATGATTTGAAGAAAACGGTTAAATTGCTTTCAAATGTTTTGAAAAACAAAGAGCTTACAGCTGATGAAGCAACAGGACTATTGCGTGTGATAACAGATTACACCTATGCTTTAGATACATTAGACAGATACGATTTTCAAAAACTCGAAATAGAAAAGACTACTACAGAAGAACCTTTCAAAGCCAACTATGACAATACTATGGAAGCTATTCATGTGCTGAGGGATAAGTTCGGAAGCGGAGGTTTATTCGGAAACGAAAAAGACCAATCATTTAAGAGTTCGATCAGTACCATTTACCAAACTTTTGGAGGAGAAGAACTATATCCCAGCATAGAAGAAAAAGCCTCAATGTTATTGTATTTGGTTACTAAAAACCATTCATTTAGTGATGGTAACAAACGTATTGCCGCATTTCTGTTCCTGTGGTTTTTAGAGAATAACGGTATTTTATACAGAAGCGATAGTACTCGACTTATCGAGAATAATACACTTGTTGCACTTACTTTGATGATTGCCGAAAGCCGAACCGAAGAAAAAGATATGATGGTAAAAGTGGTTGTTAATCTTATTAATAAGAATAACTAAATATGAGTTTCAGTAGTAAAGTTAGTTAGTAAAATTAATTTTAAATAATTACACTATGAACAAGTTAAATATCCTTTGGACAACAGATAATAAAGACACTATCTTTAATATGTTATCCATGTATGCTATAAACTCAAAAAGACACAATTGGTGGCAAGATGTAAAAGTAATATTATGGGGTGCATCGGTTAAATTAGCAGGAGCAGATACCCAAATACAAACTGAAATCTTAGAGATGCTAAATTTGGGCATCACGGTAGAAGCCTGTAAAGATTGTTGTGATAATTTTGGAGTTGCTGATATTATTGAGAAATTAGGAGTTAGAGTTCAATATATGGGTAAACCTATGACTGATTATATAAAAAACGGAGAGGCTCTAATCACAATTTAGTAATATGGATTTTAAAGCTAGGCTCTCTCAACGCATAGGAATGGACGATATCAATGAGATACTTCGTCTGACTCATGATAGCGACAGCCGAAAGCAAGAATTATATGACTTGGTTATTGGTGACGATGAAGCCATCGGCTATCATGCAGCATGGATTTTTACTCATTTTTCGTCACAGGATAACGAATGGTTATACACTAAGCAAGACCAATTGATTGATAATGTCTTAGCCTGTAAGCATGGAGGGAAACGAAGAGTCATGCTTAATTTGCTTTATAGGCAGCCATTCCCGAATCCGCCAAGAGTAGATTTTCTGGATTTCTGTTTAGAGCGAATGATGTCTGGCGAAGAATTGCCCGGAGTAAAATCGCTTTGTATGAAAATCGCTTATGAATTATGCCGTCCTATCCCTGAATTGAAGCAAGAATTGAAAACAATGCTTGCAATGATGGAAGGCGATTTAGTACCGTCTATAAGAGCCGTCCGAAGAAACATTCTAAATGCAATGCACAAAGAAAAGAGTTTACAGAAATATTAAAGTTGAAAATATGAATTACAAAGACCCTGAAAATATATTACTCATTATATGCGGAAGCACAGGAATAGCTGCACTTGCATTGATATTTCGCTATCTCTTTATTGTAAAGTGGGGATTTGATGATTTCGGGGCAAACCTTGTATTCGTTATTATATTTATAGTCGGATTAGTCTTTTTTATTTCTTATCTGGAAATCATTCAGAAAGTTATCCCTCCATTATTCAAAAGGCGAAAACAAACAATAGAAAATCAGGATATACTACCCGAATCCGATAAGGTTAAAGATATTGAACCCACCGTTGAGTCAGAGCCAGAAGAACCTATCGAAAATGAAGCACCTCTTATCAATGAACTTGATGTAATAAGAGAAAAGCACGAGCAGGACGAAATTACAAGAAAACGAGAAGTGCTTGAAGTCGCTATTCAATATACAAGAACAACCTTTGCACCCTTTGCGGATGATCAGAATATAAACCACTTATGTGAATATGTCATTCAATATTCCACAGGAACAGAACTAAAGAATGTAGAACCAATCAGAGTGAAAGATTTACAAAATATCGATTTATACCATTTTGGATGGAATATCTGGAATCATTTTCGAATAAATAAGCAGGACGATATAGCTTTATTCCTGAAAATCGTTTTTGCTAAGAATCTTAAAGATGTAGATACCGATACTATAAGAAAGAAACTAACTTTTAGTGAAGGGAAGCGTAAAATTAGATTACAAGAGAAATTATAGCTTTAAATAAAATACAAATGCTTACTATAGGCAAATACATTCTCAATAACCCGACGCTTTCTTATTGGTCTAACACCTTAATTTTTATATCTGCTAATAACGAGTTGCACTGCTAATCTTTAGGTAATACTCCACTCGCAACTTGTTCTTAACCAATAAAATAAACTGTTCTATGTTGCTGTCAAATCATGTTTTCACTTGTGTGCTTGCGGTAACAAAACTTTTTCTATATATTGTAACTGGGTTTTCGTTAAATCTGAAGGATACATTTCTCTTTAGTATAGCCACTTTAAAGAAATGACCTGCTGATTAAATACAAAAACCTTGTATTATTTTTCCTCTACAAAATTTAAACAGACTTTTACTCTATGGAAACAAATGTTTTTGAACTTAGTACAGTGCAATTGAAAGAAATTGCTTTAGATTTGAAAGATAAGGTAGAAAAAGGATTACAGACCGACAATACCGAGATTCTCTGTCTGCCTACCTACGTATACCCACCTAAAGAAGGAGTAGAAGGAAAATCTGTCGTTTTAGATTTGGGAGGAACTAATTATCGTACTGCTAAAGTCGAAATACAAGGGGGCGAAACTATCATAACTCCTAAAAGCGGTTGGGAAAAAGACCTTTCGGTGATGAAAACCCCCGGTTATACCAAAGAACAATTGTTTGCCGAGCAAGCAAACCTGATCAACAAGATTGAACTACCAGATGATTCTGCTATCGGATATTGTTTCTCGTATCCTGCCAAATGCGAAACCGATGGAGACGCTACACTATTGCGTTGGACTAAAGGTGTAAATATAGACAAGATGGTAGGCAAACCTATCGGCAAAGACTTATTGGATTATTTAAACGATCGTAACAACGTTCAGTTTAAAAGCATAAAGGTAATCAACGATACGGTAGCTAGTCTGTTGGCTGGACTTTCACGTAAAGATAAGTGTGACGCTTATATAGGACTTATAGTGGGTACGGGTACAAATATGGCATTCCTGGCTCGTGAAAATAAAGTAGCCAAGCTCAACAAACCTGATAGCCAGAATATGATTCCTGTTAATCTTGAATCGGGTAACTTTTTCCCTTCGTATCTCACCGAGTACGACAGTATTGTAGACCGAGGCGAAGGTGAAGTTCCCGGCTCACAACGTTTCGAGAAGGCAGTATCCGGTATGTATTTGGGTAAGGTGTTCAGAGCCGTTTATCCGAATGATGACTATGACGAATCGTTTGACGGAAAGAGCCTGACCGATTTGATTAACAGCTCTACGCCCAAACGTAAGAGCCATGTATCCGTTGCTCGATGGATATACGAACGTTCGGCCAAATTGGTTGCCGCTTCTCTGGCAGGCTTAATTGCTGTTCAGGTGATGCACGATCCTTCTATCAAAACTATACGTGTAGTTGCCGAAGGAAGCCTTTTTTGGAGCGTGATGGAACGTGTAAACGAGAATGACTTCCATACAATAGTTGCGAAAGTGCTGAGAGATCTATTGGATGAAATGGATTTAGGTTACGTAGAAGTGTATATTGCCGGTATTAAGAATGCTAACTTAATAGGTTCGGCTATTGCGGCATTATCGTAATCTTATATAGTTATTTCGATTTTAGCACTAATCTGATTAGTGCTATTTTTTTGTCTGTACTAAAAATGATTGTACCGAATTAGACTCGATATGTTGTTTTTTATAAATCTTAAACAGACTCTAAAGATTATTCCGGCTCATCCGTATCGAGACAGAACGGATGCCCAGACGGATCAAGCATGGTTCTCGAAGTCCAGAAGTATTGAGTATCTGCAATTTTAACACCACATTCAATCGTATATTGTACTGCCTCTTCCAGATTATCTACATAAAAATCGAGATGAAACATCTGACCTTGTTTACCTTTCTGCCAAGGCCAGACAAGAGGCTCATATCCTTCCACTTCCTGAATGGCAATAACTGAACCTGTCGGTGATGCAACTGCCGCCCATCAGTTAGCTTGAAGGTGAGTCCATTCCCATACGAGCAGTTTATGATAAAAATTAGCCACTGCTGCTCCGGCATCGGCACAATCGATAACGATATTGATTTTCGTGATATTTGGTTTCATAATTGTATTATTTTATTCATTTATGAAATGCAAGAATATTCGCTAGTCTTATTATATTTTTTGTTATTAATCTCAAGTTCAGTATCAGCAAATGATAAGTTATCAATATTAATCGAAAATAAAAAGTATTTTTTATTAGCTATATTACTTATTCGAGACCAAATGAAAGTAAATCTTTAGGGTTACATATCAACAAGATAGTCGCTGTTTTAGTAAAGGAGAAGCGAAGGTTTTCCTTGAAGAAGCCCAAAAATCTATGTCCAAATAGAAAACTACAAGTCTAAAAGCTTGTAGTTTTCATTTTTTTATAATAAGATAAGTCGTTGTTTTTTAATGAGTTTTTTTCTTATCTACCAGATGAATGTATTTTTCATAGCCTTTGGCTTTCATTTCATCCAGAGGAATAAATTTTAGAGAAGCACTGTTGATACAATATCTCAAACCACCTTTATTCTTGGGACCATCATTAAAAACGTGCCCCAGATGTGCGTCTCCTGTTTTACTTCTTACTTCCGTACGAACCATTCTTAAAGAATTATCATACCGCTCTTCTATTAGTCTAGAGCTGATAGGCTTAGAAAAACTAGGCCAACCGCATCCCGACTCAAACTTATCAGATGATGCAAATAAGGGTTCTCCTGTTGTTACATCAACATATATACCTTCTCTGAACTCATCGTTATACTCATTGCTAAAAGGTCTTTCTGTCGCATTGTTTTGCGTAACCTCATATTGCAATGCTGTTAATTCTTTCTTTAACTCAGCTTTATCTTTTTTTACATAAATATTTTTTGCCTCTATATTTGCTTTACGGGCTACATCAAATAATTGTGATGGGATATGGCAATAGCCCCCCGGATTTTTATCCAAATAGTCTTGATGGTAAGATTCTGCATCATAAAAATTTTGTAGAGGTTTTACTTCTACTACTATTTTTTTCTCGTTTTGCTTTCCCAATTTATCAATTTTTTCCTTTATCAGATCTTCATCTTCTTTGTCGGTATAATAGATTCCTGTTCTATATTGAGTACCTCTGTCATTGCCTTGCTTATTCAGGCTGGTAGGATCAATTGTCTTAAAATACAAATCGATCAATAAACCTAAGTCTACAACTAGAGGGTCATATGTTATTTTTACTGTTTCAGCAAAGCCTGTTTCTCCTGTAACTACATTTTTATAACTTGGATTTTCTGTTCTTCCGTTTGCATAACCGACTGTAGTTGACGTGACTCCTCTTACTTGCTTAAAAAAATGTTCTGTTCCCCAAAAGCATCCACCCGCAAAATATATTTCATTCCCTTTACCATTCATAATATTTTCGTTTTTATTTTTTGTACTACTATCCACTTTAGCTGTACAGCTAAAGCTAACGAGCAGAATACTCGTAAAAACTAGTCCCCCAATAATCAATATTTTTTTCATAACTAATTACTTTTTTAATGATAGAACAAGTGTGACTCCAAATCCTAAATACATGATGTCTTTCAGTATAAAGAAATCTGTAATAGGGACTCCATCTACAACTCTCCAAATACCGGGAGTTGTGAATAAATAACTGAGTGTCATCAAGAAAATGATACATAGACCAATGCCTGCAAATGCCTTCAATTTATTGAATTTTAAAGTCAAAAGAAGTAGTGCAGCTACAAAGAGTTCGGTAGTGCCGACAATGTTAGAAACTGTTTGTACACTAAAAACATTGTACATCCAAAATGAAAGAGGATGATTTTCAATCAGTGGCTTTATTGCGTTTGCTTCTGTCGCAGTAAACTTGAATATGCCAATCCATAGTAGTATAACTACGGAGCCAAACAAAGAAATATAATACCCTGCCTGAGAATAGTCTTTTGTGCGATTTAATTTCATTGCTGTAATTTTTTATATTAAAATTCGGATTATTTTAATACATAGTCGCAGTTTCTTTTAAATCCTGACAAAAAGAGGTTCATTTTTTGATTTTTTCTTTTATATTATCTTTAAAATTTTGTATATCAATCTCTTTTAAAAGTGTATTTTGTTCTTTTCGAATGATTGTACTTAATTTTTTATCTAAATAAACAACCTTTTTCCTATATGCAGAGCACCATTTACAGATAGCCAGATGGGCTTGTAGCCTCAGTCTTTGAAACAAAGACATTTTATATCCGCCTTCTTGCTTTTCAATTTCTTGGGTAGCTTTAGAGCATGGCATAATTAACCAATGAATTATTTTACGAAACATAATACAAAAATTAAAGTGTATTAAACCAGTTTATTTCTAGACACTCTCTCAATTGCAATCTACCACGTTGGAGAATTTTCCATAAATTAGTAGTTGAAATCCCCGTTTCCTGACAAACCATATCTGTTTTTTTTTCTTGTAAATAATATAATTTTATAGGTATCCTCCATTTTAATGGTAAACTATCCAAGCAATTTTCCAACGTACCATTAAACTCAGCATCGTTTAATAATGAGGTTTCTTTATTGACCCACTCATTCAGAACATCATCTCGCCTCCAAGCACCTGATTCGTCAAAAAAATAGTCTAAACGAATCTGCCCGATAGTTCGATATTTTTTTCGGTAAAAGTCAGCAACCTTATTATTCAATATACCTGTCAGCCATGTTTTCGGATTACTTTCTTCTTTGAAGTTATCATACGATTCCAATGCTGCTAAGAAAACATCTTGTACCAAGTCTTTAGCATCTTGTTCATCAGACACCAGATAGACAGCTCTGTTTAACAACGGTAAACTGTAGATATCTATCCAAGTTTGAATGTCTTTTATCTTTTTGTCTCTTTCCATCCTGTTATGTCTTTGGATACTATTGGGATCAAGCTTCTAATTTTTTTGAAAATTAGTTGTGTAGAAATATCTTTCCTCGTTCAGATACTTATTCAGCTTTTTCATTCTATTCATTTTGTATACGCATTAATTGGATTTCTCTAACTTCTTCTACAGAGTTAATGTAAAGCAATGATGGGACTTATTCATGCCTTGTTTTTCATAAAACTGATGTGCTCTCAATCGCCGGACATTGGTACAAAGTTCGAGTTGTGAACAATTATTCTCTTTGGCAAACTTTTTACCTGCCTGAAAAAGTGAATCTCCGATTCTTTGACCACGTGATGATTCGTGAATAACTAATTCTATTATCTCAGCTATCTTCGCGGCATGATGAAGGTGCTCTTTTATTTGTAGAGATAAAAATCCGACTACCAATTGATTCAGTTGAACTACTATGAGTAAATAATGACAATCAGAAATTTGTCTGTCATAAATCTGTGTAAAAACGTCTTTATCTAATACCGTTTGTTCTAATTCACAGATTAACTCATAAACCCTATCTAAATCTGCTTGCTCTGCTTTTCTTATTATGGTATTTTTCATGACCTTAAGACCTGATTTATTATATCTCTATTTCCAATACACTCTTATTTAATCTGAGAAGGTCTTGCGGGGCTATTTTAAGGGTGTGAAATTTGTCACCTGTACCTCCATAGATGTAGGCAAACTCTAAAAGTTTACTGTCGAAGAGGCAAGGTAGATTGTGCCCGATTAAAGGAACTGCCCCGACCTCATATCCTGTAACCTTTAATACATCTGATTTGTCAGCTAGTTTGATCTTCGAAAAGCCTGAATCTAGTGCAAGCTTTTTAAAATCAATACGATTATATTGGTTACTCACAATGAGTGCATAAAATCCTTTTTCTGTTTTAACAATAAAAACGGGAGCGGCTTTACTGCTGTCGAAATACTCATCGGCATCATCGGTTTTGAGTATTGGTTTCTCATGCTCGATTATTTCAGAATCACATTCCGAGTTGATGAGTAATTCCGATAATTCATCTAAAGTCAGCATATATTTTCAGGTTTGTTTTATACCGTTACAAAAAAAGTGCAATTTATTAAATGAATTTATATTTCGGATATAAATCTACTCAGTTCGGATATTTTTTATAAGTTTGTAGCCATCACTGTTGGGGGTGTTCTTTCGAAGAAAGAGCTGAGATCAAACCCTTGAACCTGATATGTTGTAATTGACATCGTAGGGAAACGGTAGACTTTTTGAATAATCATCATCGATATATTATTTATAAAGCCGTTTCGTATTGTACGAAGCGGCTTTTTTTATTTAGATTCAGAAATTTATGATAAATATCCAACATTTAGAACGGGATTTAAGTCTGGTCAGAGAAAAATCTCCTCTTATTCATAACATTACCAACTATGTAGTAATGAATAATACAGCAAATGCTCTTTTATCTATCGGAGCATCTCCCGTAATGGCACATTCGGTAGATGAAGTGGCCGAAATGACTGGAATCGCTTCTGCCCTTGTTCTCAATATCGGAACATTAGATGCAGAGTGGGTCAGAGCTATGCTTATTGCCGGCCAAGCAGCTGCCGAAAAACGAATACCTATTGTCTTAGACCCTGTAGGGGCAGGAGCCACTTCATATAGGACAAAAGTATGTCTGCAAATATTGGAAGAGTGTAAACCATCTATAATAAGAGGAAATGCTTCGGAAATTATGGCCCTGGTTAGCAGTAATGTAAAAACGAAAGGAGTTGACAGTATTAACTCTTCCGAATCGGCATTGGATTTTGCCAAAATATTATCCCAAGAAACCGGCTCGGTAGTTGTTATAAGTGGACAAACGGATTATATAACCGACGGAAAAACAACAGAAACAGTATCCAACGGAAATACATTAATGGCTCGGGTAACAGGGATGGGGTGTACAGCCACTGCTATTGTTGCCGCATTTGCTGCTATTAATCCGGATATGCTTCAGGCTGCAACTCATGGTATGGCTGTGATGGGTATCTCTGGAGAAATGGCTGCGGCTCAATCGCAAGGAAATGGCAGTATGCAGGTTCATTTTTTGGACGAATTATTCAATATGAACGGAAGTACGCTCAGAAATAAAATAAGACTGTAATGAAATCATTTGACTTAAGTCTTTATCTGGTTACCGACCGATCGCTTTCTTTAGGACGCTCATTACAGTCAGTGGTATTCGATGCTGCAGAAGGAGGGGTAACTATGGTACAGTTACGAGAGAAAGACTGTTCGACCTTGGAGTTTTATCAACAAGCGATGCTCTTAAAAGAATGTTTACGTCCTTATCATATTCCTTTAATCATCAATGATCGTCTGGATATTGCACTTGCTTGTGATGCCGAAGGTTTACATATCGGACAAAGTGATATACCTTACGATATTGCCCGAAAATTACTGGGGAAAGATAAAATTATCGGCTTATCGGTCGAATGTTTGCAGGATGCTGTGGATGCAAACGAACTGGATGTTGACTATATCGGTATCTCTCCTGTATTTGGAACGCCGACCAAAACTGATACAGCTCCGGCTCTAGGCTTGGAGGGAATACGGGAAATCGTGAAGATAAGCAGGCATCCGGCTGTCGGTATCGGAGGAATCAATCAGACAAATGCCGCAGATATTATCGAAGCCGGGGCTGATGGTATTTCGGTGGTGTCGGCAATTATGTCGGCAAGCGATCCGAAACAAGCGGCTTTTCAACTGATGAATATAATTCAAAAATCAAAGATAAATATATGAAATGGAGTGATGAAGCATGGAAGGCTATTGAGCCTGTCTACACGAAAATAAAAGAACTGCCATTTATAAAAGAACTGATGGATGGCACATTGGATAACAAAAAATTTATATTCTATATCCGGCAGGATGCACTTTATCTTGCCGATTATGGTAAAGTATTGACTGCCATAGCATCAAAGCTAAGCAAGCCCGATCATATCGAAGCATTTATTCATTTTGCAGGAGAGAGCGTTGAGGTCGAAAAAGCATTGCATGAATCCTTTTTAGGAGTATTAGATAAGAAAACAAAAGTGAGTGCTTCACCTAGCTGTCTTCTTTATACTTCTTATCTGATGAAACAATTAGCAAATTCTCCCATAGAAGTTGCTTTGGCTGCGGTTTTGCCCTGTTTCTGGATATATAAAGAGATAGGAGACTATATTCTTGCTAATCAAACCAAAGAAAATAATCCATATCAAAGCTGGATAGATGCTTATGGTGGCGAAGGTTTTACAGAATCGGTTAAAATAGCAATTTCGATATGTGACGAAGTAGCCGAAACTTGTACAGATGCGCAGCGCAATGCAATGACAGAAGCATTTGTTATGTGTTCTAAAATGGAATGGATGTTTTGGAACAGTGCTTATAAACAAGAACAGTGGCAAATATAAATTCATTTAATTGGTATAAGATAAACAAATGAAAAAACAATATAAACGGGCACTGACTATTGCAGGGAGTGATCCTAGTGGTGGTGCAGGTATTCAAGCTGATTTGAAAACTTTCTCGGCATGTGGATGCTATGGAATGACAGTTATTACGGCAGTGGTAGATGAAAATACGGTTGGAGTGACTGATGTACACCCGATACCCGTATCATTTGTTTCAGGACAAATAAAATCGGTATTGGATGATATCGGAGCCGATGCTATTAAGATAGGCATGCTTCATTCCTCGGACTTGATTCGGGCAGTAAGAGAAACGCTCTCTAAATACAATGTAAGTAATATAGTTCTGGATCCTGTAATGGTAGCAACTTCGGGTGATAAACTGTTGCAAGATGAAGCTATAGAGACTCTTAAAAACGAATTGATACCCTACGTTCGGGTGATAACACCCAATATTCCCGAAGCGGAAATTTTGATCGGACAAAAAATTACCGGTCAGCACGATTTACCTTTGGTCGTAAAAGATTTGTCTTTCAATCGGTCGGTCTCGGTCTTGCTGAAAGCAGGTCATCTGACAGAAGATGAATTAATCGATGTATTTTATAATGCTGAAACCGATGAGGTAATAGAGCTGAAATCTAAACGTATCCAAACCCGCAATACGCACGGTACAGGTTGTACGTTTTCGTCTGCTGTTGCTGCCTTTTTAGCTCATGGATTACCATTGAATGATGCTGTAACGAAAGCCAAAGAGTATATGACTAAAGCAATTGAGATAGGAGCAAAATACGAGATTGGAAAAGGGCATGGTCCGGTGCATCATTTCTTCGGCTTTTGGGAGTAAGGAGTTAAATACTTAAGAATGATATAGAAGTGTTATCAGTGATGTGGAAATTAGGCAGGCTTTAACCAAATTTCAGTTTTACTTTGAATGTTTGTCAGATCTATTGCGTATTTTTGAATATTGACATTAAAGTAATAGTATGAAAAATTTATTATCTATCCTGCTTATCTTCGTTTTTGCATGTGCCTCATGTTCCGATAATGACCCCGATCCAGACCCGGATCCGAATGGGGGAGGTGAAAAACAAAATCCGTATAAAACAGGTAAAGATCTCTCTTCGTCGAGCCTTGTTCCTTGGGCAAATAAAGTGATGGATGATGCATTTCTTATGCTTGGATATGGATATGATGCTACAGGTAAATATGCTCATCCATCTTCTGTAAGAAACAAGGTTCTAGATATAGAAAAATATGATGCAGATAATGATGCCGTGTATTTTTTCAGAAGTACTTCGGGTGGTCCCGAATGGTTGATTGGAGGAACTCGACAAGAATGTATCGAAACTCTGGGGGAAAGTGCCGGATTCAGCAGTAATGAAATATCTAAATATAAGAACCTGTTTAAAGAGAAATTCGATTCTCCTTTCAAAAGTGATTCGTCATTTCCCGACTTATCCTATAATTATCTGGGTATTTCTCAGGTACATGTAGTTTATCATTTATATTTCTTCTATTCGAGCTATAGGAAGGAGCAGTTCCAGTCACGCTATTTGAATGATGGGTTTAAAGCCGATCTTGACACAAAATCGCCCGAAGAAATCATAAAAATTTACGGAACACATATTTTGAGTAGTGTAAATGTCGGGGAAAGAATAGATTACCTGTATCGTTATGCTGAAGACAAACACTCTAATAGCTATTCATGGTTTTTATACAATATACCCCGGTATTTTTCGCACGGGCCTACAGTATGGGGAAGTGCACCCACAAGTGATGCTCCATTAAAGGAGAATCTCTATGTAGAAGTCGTTGATGGTACGCTCCCCAATCCTAATACATGGATGGTAGATATTACCAATTTTCAGGGAGAAAGAATCATATTTGATGGATGGAATACTATTACCGATGCTAATCTCACACTGGTAAATTTCAGAAATAAGGATGGCTTGATACCCATCTATGAGTTTGTAAAAGACCCTGCAAAAAAAGCTGCTTTGGTAAAGGCATACGAAAAATATCTGAGTGAGTAATGTTTTAAGAAATTAATGTCTTTTCTGAATAGCGGCTTTACTCGCCAAACCGATTCATGTAACAATTCGGTCTTGTTTCGGGATATTACTTGGCATATTTGTGAGGGGTAAAATCGTAGAGTATAGGGAGCCGGAGTGATTTATTACAAAAAGTAGATGAAAGCAAGAATTTTAAAAGTTATCGTAATACTACAATTTCTGGCTCTCCCTATTTTAGGGCAAGGTAAGCATGATACCATAAGAGTCTCTGATGAAATTGATCTCATTAAGTTATCAGAAAATGTATATCTGCATATATCATACGTACAAACAAAATCTTGGGGTAAGGTCGGAGCTAATGGATTATTATTGGTTAAAGATGGAAAAGCTTTGATGATTGACACACCTTGGGATGATAAGCAAACAGAAGAATTAACCTCTTGGATAAATGATTCTCTGAATGCGACAATAACAGCAATTATTCCCACTCATTGGCACGAAGACTGTATGGGAGGATTAGGATATTTGCAAAGCCAAGATGTAAAATCTTATGCCAGTCAAGCCACCATTAATATTGCTAAGGAGAAAAACTTACCCGTGCCTCAGTATAGCTTTACAGATTCTCTTTCGATTAATTTTCAAAATATTCCTGTAGAATGTTATTATTTCGGGGGAGCCCATACAATAGATGTTATTGAAGTATGGTTACCTACTGAAGATATTCTATTCGCAGGAGATGTTCTCAAAGATATAAATTCCAAAAGTTTAGGAAATATTGCAGATGCAGATATTAAAGCGTGGCCAATAACAATAATGAAAATAGCAAAAAGGTTTCCTAAAGTCAAAACAGTCATTCCCGGGCATGGGAATATGGGTGGAATTGATTTGATAGAACATACTTTGAAATTGTTAGAAAAGTAGTGCTGTTTATTTATCTTTACTACAACATCGAATTAGCCCCTAAAATATAAACTGACAATAAAAGACATCGGAAAAAGTGTCACTTTTGTTACCTTTGTAACCTTTTATAGTGTAAGGTGTTGAAAATGAGTGGTGACATAGTTTACAGATATTATTAGATAATATGTAATTGTTGTCACTTTTTTAGGCTCGTAAAAAAGAATAATTCGATAAGTAAGTCTTTATGGATCAGTATATTTTTAAGACCGAACGACTGGGTTTTTCCGTATGGAACAAAAGTGACACTGAGGTGGCAACTTCTCTGTGGAGTCACCCCGATGTGATGAGGTTACTTTCTGCTACAGGGACATACACTCCTGAGCAGATAGCCGAAAGATTGACACGAGAAATACAAAATCAAGCATTGTATGGTGTTCAGTACTGGAAACTCTACAATCTCGAAACCTCAGAGTTTATAGGGTGTTGTGGTTTGAAGCCTTATCACGACGAAACAGATATTTACGAACTAGGGTTTCAATTACTGCCTGCCTTTTGGAATAAAGGCTATGCGTCGGAAGCTGCCCGATTCTGCGTTAACTATGCTTTAGAAGTATTGAAGGCTCAGAATATTTTCTCAGGGCATCATCCTCAAAATGAATCTTCTGCTAAGTTATTAGCAAAGCTGGGATTCAAGGCTTTTACTACTGAATTTTATGAACCCACAGGGTTGGTTCATCCCTTATACAGCTATTTTCCAGTAGTGTAAATTTTAATAATTAGAAATGATTCATCAAGATACTTCCCGACTATCGCGCTTAACCGCCATACTGATATTGTTGCAATCGCGTCAGATTATCACGGCTAAATTCATTGCAGATAAGTTTGGGATAAGTACGCGTACCGTTTATCGGGATATCAAAGCTTTGGAAGAAGCAGGAGTTCCCATTCTTACAGAAGAGGGTAAAGGCTACTCTCTCATGCAAGGGTATGCCATACCCCCTGTAATGTTTAGCGAGAGTGAAGCGAATGCATTGATTACAGCAGAACAGATAGTAAAAACAAACAAAGACCAATCGTTTGTAAAGAATTACACGGAGGCGATCACGAAAATAAAAGCGGTATTAAAACATAATACCAAGAGCAAAGCCGAGTTGCTATCGGATCGTATTCAAATTCGTAATAATTCGGAAGGCAAAACTACGAGCGATTATTTATCTTTACTACAATTGGCAATTACTAATTTTCAATTAATAGATATTTCTTATACTTCCGAAATCAGTGAAGACACGGAAAGGATAATCGAACCACTGGCTTTATACAGCACACAGGAAAATTGGATACTGATAGCACATTGCCGGTTAAGAAACGAAAAACGAGCATTTCGCCTCGATCGAATACAGGAGTTGAAAGTGTTATCGGAAAAGTTCGAATCATATAATTTTACTTTTCAAGATTATTTTGAGGAGTGCAAAGTAAAATATCTGGCTACCCTTGACACAGGGTTGTCATAACGATAGGCTTTCTTTGCAGTAAATCATAAAAATTGAAAGAAAAATGAAAACAACAATCGAAAAATTCTATGTTATCGGTATCTCAGTAAGAACAACCAACGAAGGAGGTCAGGCAGCAAAAGACATTCCTCAGCTTTGGGATCGATTTGTATCGGAAGATATTGAATCTAAAATACCCAATAAAGCGAGCACTGATCTCTATGGGATATATACCGAATATGAAGGCGATTTTATGCAACCTTACACAACCATTGTTGGTTATAAAGTAAGTAGTCTGGATAATATTCCCGAGGGGCTTATCGGTTTGACTATCGAAACATCCAATTACGAGGAGTTCACTGCCAAAGGAAAACTATCGGATGACATTGTATTTAACAAATGGACTGAAATATGGAAGTCGGATCTGGACAGAGCTTATCTGGCTGATTTCGAAATTTATCCCGAAAAGTCATGCGAAATGGATAATGCCGAGATAGAAATTTTTGTTTCTATTAAGTAACTGTAAATAATGAGGATCAGTAGTTGATTTGTTATGTTTATATGTTCAATTTAATTGTCTTTTTTTACGCGTAATCAAAGATTACTTGTATTCCTTTTGCCCAAAGCCGCAAAAGGAATCAAAAAGGCTTTGTGCTGCGTGGCTCGCCTGTCTGACCTAAAGCTGACAGGCTAAACTAAACCTACTGCCTGTCGGCATGTTTAGTTTTACGCCTGCTTCGCTTGTCAGCCAACGGCTACGCTACTGATGCACCAGGGCTGACGCACGTAAGTGACTTTCGTCCGTCAGGTTTCCTGACCTTGGCGGTTGCACGGGGTACCCGCAGGGTGAAGAAAGCGTTAAAAAACAAAAGGATATCAACGGTAAACGTTTTTCTTTTGTTTTAGCTTTCGAGTCCGTAGCGGGTCGGGCAAAAGGCACAGTCTTGATCTTTTGTTTCGTTTTGCATCAAGGCAAAATGAAAAACAAACCCATAGGGTGCGTTAGAATAATTGAACATATAATCCCAACTACTGATTGACATAAATATCTAATGGTATGTTTTTTTATTCATAACTAACTATTGCTTTTATAGATAGGATAGCAATAAATAGGTCTGCAACTTTAAATAAATGATATAGTAATTTATGCTTCGACCTATCGATGAATTCTTTTTAGAACATGATGAGGATACTAACAGTTGCCTGCAGTTCCTCCGAGAGCATATTCTCAGTTTCGATGAGAATATAACCGAAGCATGGAAGTATCAATTGCCTTTCTACTACTATAAGAAGAAGCCGTTTTGCTATTTTTGGATACATAAAAAATACAAGCAGCCCTATATTGGTATTGAAAATGGTGGATTACTCGATCATCCTCAATTACTCAGAGAAAACAGAGTAAAGATGAAGATCTTATTAGTTGATCAAACCAAAGATATTGATCTGGAAACAATAGATACAATTCTAAAAGATTCACTCTCATTACATAAAGATTCGCCTGCTAAGTAGGCGAATCTTTTTTATGAATGCGAAAGTCGATCTTATCATATTTAGTTCATTTTAACCTCTTTCTTCAAGCTGCAAACTTTATGTGTAATCCACTTTTTTACACAATAATAGTTTTTGTATTTCATTTGTTATCATTCTGTTATGATGGTTCTCGTTTGTGCTGAATCCACTATTTGACCACTCCTCCAATTATGCATATGCCCTTGATTTTACTTTTGTTGCAATGAGAGTTGGCCATCTCAGCAAAAGTTAGCAATAATCAAAATCTAATATTCATGGAAAAAAATCTGTTAAGCAGATGGAGGAAAAGCTATACCCTTGTTTTTCTGCTGCTACTGCTATTTGATGTAAATCTCTATGCTCAGAGTACAATCACTGTACACGGACGGGTAATAGATGATACTATGAAAGAGCCCCTGATCGGACTCACTGTACACGAGAAAGGAACAACCAATGGTACATTGACGGATATAGATGGAAACTACACCATTAATACAAAAAACGGAGCAACATTGGTTTTTACATTTCTGGGGTATGTACCGGTTGAAGTGGTAGCCAATAAAAACCAGATTAATGTGACAATGAAAGAAGACTCTAAAATGTTAGAGGATGTAGTAGTTGTAGGGTATGGTACGCAAAAGAAAGTAAATCTTACCGGGTCGGTTGCAGCCATAGACGGTTCTACCATTGCCTATAAATCTTCGTCAGATGTACTGTCGGCTATGCAAGGCGAAATGCCGGGTGTTGCTGTTTTACGAAGTAGCGGACAACCCGGAAAGGAAACCTCGGGAGTACGTATCCGTGGTTTTTCGTCAGCCAACGATACCAAGGCTTTGGTCTTAATTGATGGCGTTGAAGGAGATATGAATCTCTTAAACCCGAATGATATAGCCAGCGTTTCCGTCTTGAAAGATGCTGCAGCCAGCTCTATTTATGGAGCACGTGCGGCGGCAGGAGTCATTCTAATCACCACAAAGTCAGGAGGAGAAGGAAAAGTCAAAATATCATATAATGGATATTATGCGATCAACACTCCCGGTCTCATGCCAAAACGTCTACCTGCATGGGAAGAGCAAAAATTTATAAACGAATCGCGTATAAATGCCGGAGGAACTCCCGAGTGGAACGAAGAACAATCGTCATGGGTAGGTAATCCGAACTTTAACTATCGTCCTAATAATACCAATGGTCGCTGGGATCTGTTCGAAGCCACCAATTGGATTGCCGAAGGTACTAACGATCATACTACTCAACAGAACCATGGCGTATCTATTGCCGGAGGAACCAAAGAACTTAATTATCTGATTTCAGCAGGCTTCTTTACTAAAAGTGGTATTCTAAAATACGGACCCGACAAGAATGAACGTTATAATCTGCGTGTTAAGTTAAACTCTGAATTGAATAAGTACATGAGTTTAGGCATAAATACAAGTTATAACGGGCAGTTCACCGAAACCAATCCATATGGTGCGACAAATATATTAGAGCGTTTGTATCGGGTAAGGGGACGTCAACCGATTTATAACCCTCAGGAAGATATCAACTTTAAAACCAATCCGTATAATGGCGATTTGCAGGTAAATGCAATTGACTTAATGAGAAACGGTGGCTATAACGAAACTCGTTACGAGGCCTATATGGGTCGGGGGGAACTGGCTATACATAACTTTGTTCGCGGGCTTAGGTTCCAGTTGAGTGCATCTCGTCAGGCTGCTTATTATAATAGTGAGGTGGCAAGGCGTACACTTATCTGGTATGACAGATTGGGTACTACTATCCGTTTTCAGGCTAATAACCCTAATTCTTTAGAGAAGACCAAGAACTACGACTATCACAATAACTTTGATGCTTTAGCCTATTATGATTTCAGTTTGAATAAGCATTCGTTTAATCTCTTACTGGGTACTTCGTACGAAGACTACCGAAAGGATGAAATGAAAGGAATTGCACGGAATCTTAACTCGAACGATTTTTTCTCTTTTAACGCTTACGATGCCTCGTTAGCTACAAATACAAGCTTAAGCGATTTAGTGGAGACATGGAGTATGATGTCTTACTTCGGACGTATAAACTATAACTATGCAGATAAGTATCTGTTTGAAGCGAATATTCGGTATGACGGAAGTTCTCGTTTAGCTCCCGGTAATCGTTGGAAAGCCTTTCCCTCATTTTCATTCGGGTGGCGTATGAATCAGGAAAGCTGGTTCGATATTCCCCAGATCGATAATCTTAAAGTACGTGCATCGTGGGGACAATTGGGGATCGGTGGAATTATCGGGTTTTATGACTACCTGCCTATTCTTAACGATGGTACACTTATGGGCGATAAATACTATTATCAGGATAGGCTTGCGGCCAAAGACAAAACATGGGAAGTGGTTGAGACAACCAATATTGGGTTTGATTTGGATATACTATCGAGCCGCTTAAGCTTTACCGGAGATTACTACTGGAAGTTTAACAACGATATGTTGATAGAATACAATCTGCCTAATCTGGCGGGAGTAAAAGCACCTTATGGAAATATAGGAAGATTGAAAACATGGGGATGGGAGTTCCAACTTAATTGGAGAGATAAAGTGGGAGATGTAAATTACCAGCTAGGATTTAATCTGTCTGATAGCCAGAACAGGCTGGTGCAGCTAAACGGAACCAATACGATTGCCCCCGGATCAAAGCAGTTTTTGGAAGGCTTCCCATTGAATACGCTTTGGGGATACGAAACCGATGGTTTCTGGTCGAGCCGAGAAGAATACCTTGCATTTAAAAAAGCAAATCCCGGTTTTCAGTCATTTAATGATGCCAATGTAAGCGGAGGAGATATAAAATATCTGGCACAAGGTGAGCCTAATCATATTATTGGAGCCGGAGGCGGTACACCCGAAGATCCGGGAGACCTTATTTACTTGGGAGACTCTAACGGACGCTATCTCTATGGGCTTAATATCGCATTGCAATGGAATAACTTCGATTTTTCGATGTTATGGCAAGGTGTAGCCAAACGAAAACTGCTTATAGATACCAATACGATAGCCCCGTTCCAATCTACCGCAAATATGCCATGGACAATACACCGTAATTATTGGACGGAAGATAATCAGGATGCATATTGGCCACGCTTGTATAATGCCAATACATTCAACTACTACCCTTCGGATAAGTGGGTGCAAAATGCAGCCTATATACGTTTGAAGAATGTGCAAGTGGGTTATAATATCCCGATTAAGAAAAAAATAGCCGATAGAGTAAGAGTATATATATCGGGAGATGATATTTGGGAGCATAGCGACTTGTTGTCGGTATTTGACCCCGAGGTTGGGAACAATGCAAGTGCCAGTTATTATCCATTCTTCCGAACTTGGAGTATGGGGCTGAATATTACATTCTAAGTAACAGCAAGTATTCGATATAACATGGGTTAATAATAACGATGAGTGGTATTTATACTTGCTAAAGTAATAAATAGGTCTGCGACCTTAAATTGCGATATACATTATGAGAAAAATATATTTTTTACTGATCGCTTCGGCTCTATGCCTCTCAGGGTGCGATTTAGATAAACTTCCGGAAACGAATTTTACAGATGCAGCATTCTGGAAGACTGAGACCGATGTGCGTGCTGCATGTAACCGATTGTATGACGAACTGCAAGGCTTTTCGCACGATACACGTGCCGATGAATTAGTGAGAACGGCTGCTGATAATGTGTCGGCAGGAAGCCGTACAGTACCGTCTACTTCCGATGATAACTGGAATAAACCTTATACCCGTATTTTTACAGCTAATAATATTCTCGACAAAGCTCCAAGAGCAGCTATCGAAGAACCCGTTCTGAATAGGTGGATGGCCGAAGCCTATTTCTTTAGAGCCTATCATAATTTTATGCTCGTGAAACTGTATGGCGATATCCCTTTAGTGTTAAAGTCATTTGATGATCCCAATGATCCCATTATGTATTCGGGGCGTACTTCACGTGAGCAGGTTATTCAGCAATGCTATAAAGATCTTGAGTTTGCTGCCGAATGGTTACCTACAAGAGCCAAATTACCGGAGAAAGACTGGGGACGTGTTACCCGTTCGTCGGCATTAGGTATGATTGTTCGAATCGGATTATATGAAGGGACTTTTGTTAAGTATCATAATCTGGGCAATGATTATAAAGCGCATCTGAAGAAATCGATAGATGCAGCAGAGTTATTAATGAAGGAAGGGCATGACCTTTATTCTAATTTCGAGAAGCTATTCACATTTGACGGCGAAGGTCCGAAGAATCTGGAGAATGTATTTGTGAAAGTATACGGTCCCAATGGAGCAGGAACCACAGTTCATGGTAATGCCAGAGCAATGGAAAACAGCGTTTCGATAACTCGCCAGATGGTCGATTTATTCCTTTATAACGATGGGCTGCCTCGTGAAAAATCACCACTTAAAGTAACTCCCGAAAAAAGTTTCGATGATGCTTTGACTAATAGAGACCCTCGTCTCAAAATGACCGTTTTCAGTCTGGGAGAAGACGCTTTCAAAGGGGCGTATATACCCTTCTCTAATCAACATGGATATGGTTATTCGATAAAGAAAGGTTTTATGATGGATGAATGGATTACGGTAGGACGGGAAACAGTAGATAAAATGCTGATTCGTTATGCTGAAATACTGATCTCCTATGCTGAGGCTTTATATGAATACAATGGTTCGATAACTAACGACCAGTTGGATAAGACCGTAAATAAACTACGAAGCAGAGTCGGATTTAATGTGAAACTGACCAATGACTTCACTACCGCTAACGGTCTTAATATGTTGGATGAAATTCGCCGTGAACGGACAGTTGAGTTTATTGACGAAGGTTTTCGATATGATGATATCATGCGTTGGAAAATAGCCGAGAAAGTATTACCTACCTATCTCATAGGTGCAAAATTTGTAGATTCCGAAACAAGTAAATTACGTAAAGATTTGGAAGCCCGTTTAACTGATTCTACAGGAAAACTGAAAGGAAAGCAGGTGTATGACGAAGCCGATATGTATGTGATCGAACTAGCCGATGATCGAAGGTTTGATGCTGATAGGAATTACTTGTATCCGATTCCTTTGAATGAAGTAGCTCTTTCGAGAGGAAATATTACTCAAAATCCTAACTGGTAAGGTCTCATACCTATTTGTTGCTTTGGTAAGCATAATAGCGAGAGACAGTTATGTTGTAAAGTATAACAATAAATATTTAGCGTTACTTAAAAAGAAATATGAAAAAGATAATATTAATACTAATGGCAATTGCAGCCTGTTATACATTCACTGCTTGTAGCGATGATGAATGGGGCAATGGAGATCCGGCTATGGAACATATCTATTATGTAGGCTTCCTGGATTGGGGAAAACTCAAAAATGATGTTGTATTTAATGTAAAACAAGGAGAGACAGCAACTATCGCCATACAGTTTCATAGTGAGCGTGTCCGCTCTTACAATGTGGTTACATACTATTATGTCGGAGGAACTTTGGTTCGTGGTACAGACTATCAGATTGTTGACGAAGCAGGCAATGTCCTTCAACCCGATACAAACGGAGCCTTCTCAATAAATTGGCCGCAAGCTATAAAAGGAGTGAAAAATGTATATGTAAAAGCTCTTAATACTTCGGTCGGTTCACTCAATGTATTGACCTTCGATCCGAAGCAGGAGATTTCGTATACAAATATTACTAATAGTATAACGAACGATTATGAAGTAAGATCGTTCACTCAAAACTATAAAGTGACGGTTAATATTAAGAAGTAAGTAATAAAAAGGTCTGCGACCTTAGGCGTGTTTTTTTCTTAATGGATTTTTTATAGCTGAGTTTGAGAGAGGCAGAATTACAAGCTAATTCGTATGATTTGTATTCTGTCTCTTTTTCTCTTATTTTTACGTAAAGGGTCTGAGACCTTAACTCTTAAAAACTATCGGATGAAAAAAACTTGCAAGACACCATTCATTGTGGTCATCACACTTTTAATTTATTTAGTATCGTTCCCATCAACGCTTAGTGCTCAACGAGAGCTGAAAACCATAAATGACGGATGGCGGTTTATTAAACAAGATATACCTCAGTCATCCGATGCCAATTTCAGTGATAAGCAATGGGAGCATGTATCTATACCCCATACTTGGAATAGTGATGCTTATGTTGATAAGCAATATTACCGAGGTATAGGGTGGTATCGTAAAAACCTGTATTTATCGGATGAATATAAAGATAAGCAGGTTTTTATCCGTTTCGAAGCTGCAAATACAGTCGCTTCGGTGTATGTCAACGGCAGTTTTGTAGGAGAGCATAAAGGTGGCTATACATCGTTTACATTTGATATTACTCCCTATTGTTTGATTGGCAAAGATAATCAGATAGCCGTTAAAGTCGATAATTCATTGACAGATGTACCTCCCGTTTCCGGCGATTTTACAATCTTCGGCGGAATCTATCGGGACGTGTGGTTGATTACTACACCAAAACAACATTTCGACCTTGCCGATTTTGGTTCAAACGGAGTATATATTGATACTAAAGACGTTTCGGAGTTGCGAGCTTCTTATACCATACGTGGCAATGTGAAGAATGACGAATCGCAATCTAAAAAGATAGAAGTAACCTATACTATAAAAGACCCTCAGGGTAAGATTGCCAAAACAGATAAGAATACAATCACGATCCAACCTAATTCAAAAAACTCGTTTTCTTATACAGGGAAAATTGATAATCCGCAGCTTTGGTCGCCTGAGCATCCGAATTTATATGCTGTTGAAACATCCATTTATGATCCTAAAACCAAGCAAGTATTAGATAAGGTCAATAACAATACCGGATTTCGTTGGTACAGATTTGATGGTAAAGAAGGCTTCTTTCTGAATGGAAAACCGTATAAACTAAATGGAGTATGCCGTCATCAGGATCAAAAACCAATAGGCAATGCTTTGAGTGACGAGATGCACCGACGTGACATGCAGATGATAAAAGATATGGGTGTGAATTTTATCCGCATTTCTCATTATCCGCAAGATGATGCCATATTGGAACAGTGCGATAAATTAGGGCTGTTGACATGGGAAGAAATTCCCGTTATTGATATCGTGGCAGAGGATAAAGATTTTACCGCAAACTGCGAAAACATGCTTCGGGAAATGATTCGCCAGCATTACAACCATACTTCGGTTATTATGTGGGGATATATGAACGAAATATTGCTGATGACACAACGTAAATATCAGGGAGATGCATTGAAAGCTCCTACTGATCGAGCCTTAACTTTGGCTAATCATCTCGAAAAAGTATTGAAAGAAGAAGACCTGTATCGCCCGAGTACAATGGCTTTTCATGGAAGCGATTCGTATAATAAAGCCGGATTTAATGATATTGTGGATGTTATAGGATGGAATCTGTATCAAGGTTGGTATTCGGATGACTTTACAGGATTCGAAAGATTCTTGAGAGATCAGCAAGCAAAGCACCCCGATAATCCTAAAATTGTAAGCGAATACGGTGCAGGCTCTGACAAGCGTATCCACTCTTTGACCCCTCAGAGATTCGATTTCAGTATCGAATATCAGCAGGAGTATATCGAACATTATCTTCCCGTGATCGAGAAAGAAAAATATATCAGTGGTGCTACTTATTGGAATTTTATTGATTTTGGGTCGGCAGCACGTGACGAATCTATGCCTCGAATCAATAACAAAGGACTTGTATATTCGGATAGGACCCCTAAAGATGTGTACTTTTTGTTCAAGTCTTTTTATAGAAAAGATATTCCTGTTATTCATATTGCTTCTCACGACTGGCAAAACAGAACAGGTATTACTCGTACGGGAGAGCCTTGTATGCAACCCGTGAAAGTATATTCGAATATGGATGAGGTCGAGTTATTCCAAAATGGAAAATCACTCGGAATCAAGAAATGTGACAATCGCACAGCTACATGGAGTGTTCCATTTACAGACGGAGAACATTTTTTTACAGCCAAAGGTGTGTTTGAAGGAAAGCCAATCGAAACAGGATTAACCATCTCGTTTAACTCGGTACCCGAAGTCTTGAATAATCAGAATCTGGAAAAACTTGAACTTGCCATAAATGCAGGTAGTACTTCATTTTTCACATCTTCGGAGAGCAATCTTACTTGGGTTCCCGATAAAGAATATAAACCCGGAAGCTGGGGATTTATCGGAGGGAAAACAGCTGAAACTGTAGCACAAATAATGGGCACGGCAGATAATCCTCTGTATCAAAGTTTGCGGGAATCTCCCGACCAATACCGTTTTGATGTTCCCGCAGGAAGATATGAAGTAGAATTATCTTTTTCGGATATATTCCTCCCTAAAGAAAAAGTAGCTTATGATCTGAGCGAAAACTCTCAGAAGGCAGTCAGTAATGAGAATGTATTCGATATTGTTATTAACGGAAAAGTGGTAGAATCAAAAGTAAATCCTGCAAGAAATGTCGGATTTTACGGAGTAGATAAAAAACGATTCATTGTAGAAGTGTCCGAACAAAATTATATCGAAATCAAATTAATCTCTCTTTCAGGAAAATCATTTATAAATGCATTAAAAGTTAGAAAATTATAAGTAGTCGAAAGTATTTGAGGACACCTTTTGTAGGGGTGGAGTTCTACTCCACCCGATATAGAGTTCTATTATTTTTCAGTGTTACTTAATTCACTTTCTGAGCTAAAAGTTATAACAAGGTCTGAGACCTTAAACTCTTAATTATGAAAAAAACGTATATTTTATTCCTGCTTTTTCTGGGAATGATATCCACCGTTAATGCTCAATGGATATGGGATATCAACACAATGACATCCGTTAAAGCAAATATCCATTCGCTCACTTATTCGAGTGCCTATAGAGACCTTTTGCAGGATGCTGATAAGGTTATGCAGAAGAAAACACTATCGGTTACAGACAAAAAAGCAATAGCTCCGAGTGGCGATAAACACGATTATGTAAGCCTTAGCAGATATGTTTGGCCTGATCCTGCAAAAGCAGACGGATTGCCTTATATACATAGAGATGGGGAATCTAATCCCGAATTAGAGAATTATGACAGAAACCCATTAGGGGAGATGGCTAATGCTGTAAATACATTGTCATTGGCTTACTTTTTCAGTGGTGACGAACGTTATGCTGCAAAGGCAGTGGAATTTCTTCGTACTTGGTTTTTAGATCCGAAAACTAAAATGAATCCCAATCTTAATTATGCACAGTTCGTTCCCGGTGTAAATGACTCCAAAGGTCGTCCTATGGGATTGATTGACACCTATTCGTTTGTGGATATGCTGAATAGTGTGCAACTTCTCGAAGGCTCAAAGAATTATACTGCAAAAGACAAAGCCGGGTTTCAAAAATGGTTTGGAGAGTTCACAAAGTGGTTCGAAATCAGCCAACAGGGAGTTGAAGAACGCAACGCCAAAAATAATCATGCTTTAGCATACGATGTTCAGTTAGCGATATACCACTTGTTTTCGGGTAACGATAAAGGTGCACAAAAAGTTGTAGATGAATTTGTCGAAAAACGACTTTTCACTCAAATAGGACCCGATGGAAAACAACCTCAAGAATTGCGTCGAACATTGGCTTTTGGTTATTCGCAGTACAATATCCGTCACATGATAGATATGTTTGCCATTGCTAAACATTTTGGGAAAGAACTCAACAAAGCGGAATCTTCGGATGGTAGAACCTTTTATAAGGCAGTCGATTTCCTTACTGCTTATTTGGGCAAAGAAGTTTCGGAGTGGCCATATCAACAAATAAGCGGATGGGAAGGCAAACAGCAGGAATTGTGTGAGGATCTTTATCGAATTGTGGCTTTAGACCCATCGAAACAAAATTACTTGGCTCTTTATAAAAAGTATAGTAAACAAAAAATGTCCGATCGCAACCGATTACTTTTTGGTGCTCCCGATGTGATAGATGAAGTATTCAACTTTACAATACGTCAGTACGATTATGCTTTTGAGTGTATGGATAAAGTTTTAGCTACAACCGATAAAAAGAATCTGGTTAATCCCCGAACAGTAGAAAAGGACGGAAGTTTAAGAATGGTAACGCCTCGAGACTGGTGTTCGGGTTTCTTCCCCGGATCGTTGTGGTATGTATATGGTTATACAAAGGACAATCAATGGAAAGAGAAAGCCAATAAGCAATCACTTCTTATTGAGGGTGAGAAAATGGACAGAGGCACACATGACCTTGGCTTTAAATTATATTGCTCTTTTGGGAACGGTTACAGGCTCACAAATGACAATCATTATAAGTATGTCCTTTTGCAATCGGCAGAAACTTTATCTAAAAGATTCAATCCTAAAATCGGAGCTATCCGTTCGTGGGATCACAATGCCGATAAATGGCAATTTCCTGTAATCATAGACAATATGATGAATTTAGAGCTTTTGTTTTGGGCGGCTGAAACTACGGGTAATAAAAAGTACTACGATATTGCAGATAAGCATGCAATGACTACATTGAAGAACCATTTCAGAGACGATTATTCGTCTTATCATGTGGTTAGCTACGATACCATTTCGGGTAAGGTTGAGAAGAAACAAACCCATCAAGGATATTCCGATTCTTCGGCATGGGCACGAGGTCAGGCATGGGCATTGTATGGTTTTACAATAGCTTATCGTTATACGAAAAATGCTGATTATCTGAAATTAGCGGATGAGGTTGCCAAGTTTATCTTCTCGAATAAAAATCTCCCTGCCGATCTGATTCCATATTGGGATTTTAATGATCCATCTATACCAAATGCTCCGAGAGATGCTTCTGCGGCTTGTGTTATAGCATCGGCTTTGTATGAGCTGGCACAATATAGTAGTACGAACAAGGAAAAATATACAACATGGGCTGATACCATATTGAGTAATCTGATTGATAATTATATGGCTCAGGAGGGTACTGCGCAAGGATTCTTGTTGCTGCATTCGACAGGAAATTATCCAAAGTCGGATGAGATTGATGCTCCGATTGTATATGCTGACTATTATTTTTTGGAGGCACTCAGCAGAAAAAAGAATTTAGAAAACAACTAAAAGGTGTATTAAAGTGATAGGTTTCTTTTGGGTATTTGTGAAAAGAGGAGAACCGTTTGGCTCTCCTCTTTTTCTTATCTTTTATTCTGATATAAGTAATGCATAACTATTTATTACACTTACCAAAGCAATAAATAGGTCTGTGATCTTAAAATAGTTTATCAGGATATACCTTATTTGCTACAAGGTCTTTTATTTTCAAAATAGCTTCGGGACGATCTTTAGCATACGTAATACCAAACCATTTGGATGGTGTATTAAATACTTTCACTTCGATCAGTTTCTTTTCGATCAGCGTATTTATTAAAGTCGGGATCAGGAATTCAGCCTTCACCTTATCTTTATTTTCTTTTAGGAATTCGACGAAATACTTTTCCGAAAGGTCAAAATAATCGGGAGTAAATCCCCACATATTCATAGATACAGGTGTTGTATCGGTCAGATTTTTCCAAGTACCATCCTCGTCTTTAAACTGAGGAGTACCTTCTGCCCTTTTTACTTCGGTGCGTTCTACTATTTTGAGAAGAATATTGTCTTTGTCTACTTCGCAGATACCTCTGGCTACCGATCCGCTGTCCGACAATGTATTGCCTAACATGTACCCCATCATACAATAATGAGCGGTTTTACCCTCCATGTTTCGGAGTTGTCCTGCTAAGAGTTGAAAGCTCTCTCTTCCGTAAAAGTCATCAGAATTTATGATTCCGAATGGTTCGTTAATAACCGTTTTACCCATCAACAGCGCATGATTTGTACCCCATGGTTTTTCTCTCTCGGGGTTGGGAGTAAATCCTTCGGGCAGGTCATCCAATTCCTGAAACACTACTTCTACAGGTATTGATTTCTCGTATTTTGAGAGAATCTTTTTTCTGAATTCCTCTTCAAAAGCTTTTCGTATTACAAATACAATTTTACCAAATCCTGCTTGTAATGCATCGTATATGGAGTAATCCATAATAGCTTCCCCATTAGGACCCAAAGCGTCGAGCTGTTTTAGTCCACCATATCGGCTACCCATTCCGGCTGCCAGTACAAATAATGTAGGTTTCATAGTTCTTTTTCTCTATTTGATGTTAATAATAATCTCTGTATAGTCTAAGACGGATAAAATTTACTTCTCTTTGGAAGTCGAATCTATCTTATAGACTGAATAACAAAGATACAAATTTCTTTATCATCTTTGTCCCTACGTGCCGCCTTAAGTTTACCTTCGGCATAAGGTAATCCAGATAAATAATTACTCTCCTATCATCCTATCTTTTAACATCCCCTATAGCTCTATTGTTCATTATTAATGAGATTCATAACCCTCTAATCTTATGGATAGACTTCTAATACTTGTACTTTTTGAGGTGCTATATCAGCTTTGCCTTCTCCGTCTACCTGATCTGCTTTCTGAACGAAAATATGCAGTTGTTTTTTGTTTCTCCATAGTTCAGTATCAAAAGAGGGTTCCCATGAACCGACCGAAAAATCTGTTAAATCATCGATGCTCCATGTATTTGCATTAATATCTTTGCAAATAGCCATCGAGACTTTTCCGCCTCTTTCTTCATCCCGAAACAGTAAAAATAAATTTGTGTTTTTACCCTTAGTGTCAACTATCAGTTGAGGGCGTGAAATAGGTATACGTTTTGTTCCTCCCCCTTTAAGAGAGAAAGATGTATTTCGGAAATTAAGGTTCAGCACTTTCCATTCGTGATCCTTGTTATAAACAATATGATATTGTGGGATATCAGAGTTTTTTTCTCTCCAATAAGTTGCAATGTAAGGATTACCTTTACTGTCGGTAGTCATTGCAGTTTGATTGATCAGTTCGCTGTTTTGAGGAATCAATGCTGCATATTCCGATGTCTCGGCAATTATCGGTAATATATATTTTTCTCCCATTGAATTCATCCATGTTATACCTCCGTCTAATGATTTTGCATAACACAGGTCATGATTGGTTGCGACATCAGGAGTCTCACGCCATACCCACGAAATATGGATAACACCTTTATCGTCTACGCACGATTGGGCATAAGCATTGCGCTTGCCTTCGCCATCGATCAGGTTTTTCTGTAACTGATTCCATGTCTTGGTTTTTACGTTGTAGCGGTTTAAGACGAGATTTCCTTTTCCCGATTGCCCATCCCGATATATAAATATCAAATCTCCATTAGGCATTTTGTAAAATTCAGGATAAGTGACATTTTCCTCCAATTCCCGTGTCATCGGTTGTTTATCGCCTAATTCTAAAGATAGAGGAGCAATACTCTTAGCATAGCGCAGAGGGTGTCCGTGATGATCCCAAGACACATGCAGATATCCGTCACCATCAGCCATAATACTGATAGAATTATGGGCATCATTCACATTACCCGTATATTGAGTTTTATCTAGAATCCATTCTCCTTTAGGAAGTTTTCTCTTACCTAAGATTAAGCAACCATCATTATCATAGTAGGCTATGAATTGTGTGTCTTTGTATGTGACGAGCGAATTTTTTCGGAATACGGTTACATTCACCGAATTGTTTGCCCATCCATGACCAACAGGCACTAACTGTTGTGAATAAATAAGTTGAGGTAATAAGCCCAGAATAAGTATAATAAGGTTTTTCATAAATCAAAGATATCTAAAGTCCAGTTATCTAACCATCTCAATACTGGTAAATTATTTTCAAACTGAATGGGTAGCCATACATACCTGCCATCTATCGGATTTTTTGGAGTCCATCGGTCTGCCATAAAAATAAAAGCATCCTTCTTGCCTGCAACAGGTAATATATAGGTACTCTGTGAATGGAAAGTCAGTTCAGAGTCCTTGCCTACACACGGATTAGGATATAATTTCCAAGACCCCCAGATAGTGTCTGCAACAAGTAAACGTCCAGCATTAGGAGCCCAGCCTGTACATCCTGAGGTAATCATAAAGTAACGTCCGTCTTTTTTGAAGATAGCAGGAGCTTCGTTGTGACCTGCGGGTTCTATCCGCAGGTATTTGCCTGTGTGACTCAGGTAGTCGTCAGTCAGTTCAGCTAATTGTATAGTCAGATTTTCTTCCGACGAATATATATGATAGGCTTTGCCATCGTCATCTACATATACGGTCATATCACGTGACATTTGCCCTCCTTGAAAATCACGGCGGACAAACATTCCGTCTTTTACTGCGGCAGTCCATTCCTTAGTCCACCACTTAGGGAAATTTTCAGGTGTAACTTTAGAGCTCTTTTGCTTCTCAGACATATCTATAGGGAAATATCCTGCATTGGGACGGTATGATTTCACAAACCGAAATGGTCCGGTTGGTTTATCACTTGTTGCAATTCCTACGTGGGCACTTTCGTATCCTTTGCCTTTCAGTTCGAGATGAAAGAACATCACAAATTGTTTTGTCTTTTCATTGTACACTACCTTAGGTCGTTCTATAATACAGCCTTTCGCAATAGGACTGTTTTCGTCACCTTCAACAACGGGAAGGACAACTCCTTCGTTTTTCCAATTGTAAAGGTCATCTGACGAATAGCACATAACACCCACTAAGGCATTGTTGCTTTTTTCTCCCTTATTTTCTCCGAACCAATAGTATTTGTTGTTGTGATAAAGCATTCCTCCCCCATGAGCGTTTATGTGGATGCCATCTGTATCCGTCCATATTTTTCCGGGTTGGAATGATTGGTGCGAAGAGACATTATTATTTCCCGGTGGAGATTCTATATAAGAAGTAGAGGCAAACGAAACATTTACATCAAGAATAAAAAGGAAGGCTACTAAGAGATATTTTAACTTTATCATATTGATTATTCTTTAAGAGAATAAAGTCTCGATTGAGAGAGATAGTTTTTAAGGAATGGGATTTCTCTTTCCAGTGAAGAGAAACCCCTGTACCATTTTATTTATTTACCGGCTTAATCATATCCGGGATTTTGCTCCAATACAGCATCTTTATTCAATTGAATTTCAGTCAGAGGTATAGGCAGTAGAAGATTTGTTTTGCTTATCCCCACTATCGGTTTATATTTGGTGGTATTCAGTTTAGCCCGTTCGACTAAGGTTCCTGTACGCATCAATGTCATGCGGCGGTTTTCTTCACCGATAAGCTCTCTGGCACGTTCATCAAGTATAAAATCGAGTGTAATATCGGATGCCGAAACTTTTCCTTGTGCCGGATAATTAGGAAATGCACGTTCGCGAAGCACATTGATTGTATTGGCAGCCTCCGTTGTTTTACCTTGCTTAAACTGAGCTTCGGCAAGTAGCAGATAAGTTTCTCCCAATCGCATCAAAATCCAGTCTTTAACAGTAGACCATCCGAAAGTATCATTCGGATCAAAAGCTCCCCATTTGGTAGTGTGTGGACATAAGTTGTAAATAGTATCAGTTCCTACATATGGTATTTCTTTACCGAAGTTAGCATTAGCCGGATCGTTGATATACATTTTCCGCTTGATATTATATTGCGAATTACGTATATCACCGTCTTTGTACAGCCTGTAATTAGTCCAGTCGCTTAAGCGTAAACGAGCCAGCCCTCTGCCGCCCAGAGAATCACATAATACCATTCCTTTGATGTTGTAATAGGCAGAAGTCCAAACACGTCTTTGTTGAGGAGCACCGGTATATCCACCCGGAACGGTGTTGGTATTTTCCACTTCAAATGTCCATAATGTTTCGGTATTTCCCTGAGATCTCCGTTGGTTTCCGTATATGAACATATCGTGATAAAAATCACCCGGAAGATCGGTTTTAGAACCGTAGCGATTTTTTATTAGCTTAAACCTTCCACTCGATATTATTGTTTGAAGTTGAGGTTCTGCCAGTTCAGGTTTCCCTATTCTGATATACGCTTCTCCCAATAATTGCATAGCCATATATTTATTGGCTCTTCCATATTGTTTACCTCCCGAATTGCTCGGCACAGCTTCTATATCGGGCAGGTATTGTGTACTGAATGTTAAGTCTGAAACAACAAGCGTATTTATAGCGTCCAACGATGCTCTCACATAATCGGTTTTGGCTCCTGTCGTAGGTTCTGTAACCAAAGGAACACCGCCAAAAAGGGTAGCAAGCATATTGTACGCATATCCTCTGAAGAATTTGGCTTCGGCACTGACTCTTTTCTTACCTCCCTCGCTCAAACCTTTTACCGATGATGACGAGTTCTCCATATCGTTAATAATACTATTGGAATTATTGATAATAGCATAGCACTTTTCCCAAATAAAAGAAGCTGCTCTATCGGACGATGTCAATTTGGTATAGTCATAATATGGAATTTCTATTCCTTGCTCTTGGGCAGCACTGGCAACATCGGTCCCCACCTGCCATACGCTTAACCACCCTTGCTGATCGCTCCAAGTCCAGATCGTGCCATACAGGTTGTGAAGCCCGATAATTGATGCCTCGATTCCTAATGAGTCTTTTAAAGTCTCAGGTGTATAAGAAGAGTAGGGAGTTTCGTCCAGATAACTATCACTACACGAATAGGTCAGAGATAGTATTGATATGATGAATATTATACATTTTTTCATGATGATATTTTTTGAGTAATTAAAAATTAAGCTCGTAAAGCTTAGATTATTTAAGCGTGATATTTATACCGAATACGATACTGCGTACTACCGGATAATTATCTTCCCAACTTCTATACGCATTCAGATTGCTGTCCCAGCTACTCGATCCTCTGGTAATCTGACGTGATTCGGGATCCCATCCTATCCATTTCGTGAATGTGTGAAGATTTCGCCCGCTGGCATAAACAGTCAAACCACTGATGCTAAATTTATCCAGTACTCCGGGGTTGAATACATAACTCACGGTAATATCTTTGATTCGGATATAATCGGCATCAGAAGCATATCCGTACCCCCTTGTATTGTTGTATGAAAGGGCAGGCCTCGTATTACTGCGATTCTCGGGAGTCCAGTAACCCACTTCACGCGGAGTATTTCTTTTTCCGGTTTCATCCACGTAATTTAAGTCGGCATTGTTTTTGGTCATCCCTTGAGCAGTTTGAAGGAAAATACTCATATTCCAGTTTTTGTAGCGAAAGGTATTGGTTAAACCTCCGGTCCACTTAGGAGCAGTTTGTCCCAATATAGTTTTGTCTTCGGCAGTTATCTGTCCGTCTTCATTCAGGTCTGCGAACTTCAGGTCACCGGCTTTTGCTGTCGGGTCTTGTTTCTTGTGAAGCCCTGCACTGATTTCGTCCTCTTGCCATACCCCTTCCATTTTGTAATCATACACTACATTGATGGGGTGTCCTATAAACCATCTGTTGCCTAAATCATCTTTCTTGTCACCGTATAAGTCTACTATCTTGTTTTTATTAGCGGCGAAGACGACAGTGGTCTCCCACCCGAAATCACGTGTTTCTATATTACGTGTAGTTAAAGTCAATTCTATCCCTTTATTAGAAGTTTCCCCAAGATTATCAAATACCTGAGTGTATCCTGTAACGAGCGGTATCGACCGTAATAATAGCAGGTCGGTAGTATTGCTTTTATACATATCTATGGTTCCTGTAATACGATTCCGAAGTATACCGAAATCAATTCCGATGTTTCCTCCGGTTGTCTTTTCCCATTCCAGATCGGAGTTTCCGAGGTTGCTTAAAAGCATTCCCGTTTCACCGATTCCGTTAGAAGGTACTTTGTTGTTCGAGGCTGTCGAAATAGTCTTGTAAACAGATATGGCTTCGTTACCTGATTTACCGTAAGAAAGTCTGACTTTTAAATTATCTATGGCAGTAACCGATTTCATGAAATTTTCATTACTGATGTTCCAACCGGCAGCTATCGAAGGGAATGTACCGTATTTTGAAGTGTTTTTCCCAAAGACCGAAGAGCCGTCACGACGTACAGTTAAAGTAAACAAATACCTGCTGTCATACGAATAATTGATACGTCCCATTTGCGAGTTCGCCGAATATTTGTCGGCATACGATTTGCTGGTTTGCGTTGCTCCTGCTCCTAAGTTGTTGAACGAAAGTAAGTCGTTTACAAAGCCTACAGCTCCTGCCGTTGACTCGTTGAACTTACGCTGTTGAGCACCATAAAGACCTGTAAAGTCGAAATGATGTTTATCCCAATCACGGGTATATGTTACAATGTTTTCTATAGTATAGCTGTTTGTTTCGGAGTTGCGTATGCTTGCTGTCCCCAGTTTGTCGTTGGCATCTCGTCCTGTGTAGCTCGACTCGCGAGTAGGCAGATAAACATATCCTGCATTGAATTTGTATCTCAATCCTTTTAATACTCCCGAGAATCTGACTTCTGCATATCCATTCATGTTCACATTGAAAGAACGGCGTTCTCTGTCTGTGGTTAGCCCTAAGAATGGGTTCGAGAATAATTGCTCAGGTTCCATCGGATATATTTTATAACTGCCATCCGGATTAAACGGTTGTCCGAAAGGACTCATAGCAGAAGCATTGAGTAGATTTACACGTCCTCCGTCTCTATTGTGGTTTGTTAAGAATAAGGAAGTTCCTATGGTTAAGAATTTGGTTACATCGGCATCCAGATTAGAGCGAATACTGGTTCGTTTATAATTGTAACCTTGTAAAACCCCCTTTTGATCCATATATCCACCCGATAAGAAATATTTGACTTCAGGTGTTCCTCCCGATATACTGACATTGTGATCTTGTATAATGCCGGTTTGAGAAACCATGTCAATCCAATCGTGAGTAATACCGGCTTTGTAGTTTTCTTCTTCGCCATAATTGGGAACAGGACTTGTTTGGGTTTGTCCGGTTTGTTTCATCCAATCAGCAAATTTTTGAAGGTATTCTTCTCCGTTGCGAGGCTCTAGGATATGAGCCATCGATTCTATACCGGCATGTCCGTTATATCGAATGACAGGTTTACCTGTCATTCCTCGTTTGGTTGTAATCAGAATTACACCATTTGCTCCGTTTGTACCGTAAATTGCAACAGCCGAAGCATCTTTCAGAATCTCCATAGAGGCGATATCACTCGGGTTGATGTCGTTAAGGGTTCCTCCTGATTTCGAAATAGGAATACCGTCTACTACAATATAAGGACCGGAATTGGCATTAATCGAATTTTGTCCTCTGACCAGTGCCGAAGGTGCATCTCCCGGAACGGAAGATTGTTGAGCAATAATTACTCCTGCTGCTGCTCCTTGCACCGCTTGCAGAACATTGGTTACAGGTATCTTTGCCAGACGGTCTTTGGAAACGGATGTGACGGAACCTGTAACGTCCGATTTTTTTTGTACACCGTATCCTACAACCACTACGTCATCCAAAACATGGCTGTCTTCTTTAAGTAATACATTTATCGAAGACCGATTTTGAATGACAACTTCTTGTTTTTCGAAACCGATATATGAGATAACAAGTGTTGACCCGGTAGGTGCTGAAATGGAAAATTTTCCATCCAAATCGGTAAGTACTCCTGTTGTGGTGCCTTTTACAACTACCGAAACTCCAACAAGAGGGTCTTTGGTGCTAGCATCTAAAACCACTCCCGAAATAGAATTTTGTTGAGCATATGCACTAAGGGGAAGGAATAGAGCGATCCCCAAGAGCATCATACATAAGAAAAACATCTTTGATGCACGAGTCACATCGGTCTCGTCTTTAGATTTTGAAGAGGTTGTTTGTTTCATGATATTAAAATAAAGGATAAATATTAGGTAACTTTTAAGAATGTGTATTTAGATTCGGGTAACATGTATTGCTAACTGTCAGATGAATAGAAGCGGATAACTTGGTCTTTGGAAAGTCGTATCTGGTATAAGTGTGATGTTAAGACGAAGGTTAATTTATGCAGCATTGTAGTATGGATTTTGAGGTTAATTTTCCCAAAACTAGATAAAAGGAATAAGGAGAATAGGGGAGAATCAGATCAAAGGAGTTGAATTATAGATCAACTCCTTTTTTGTTTAGCAGAGAATAAAATCTGTTGTTATAATATGGTCGTGAAGATTTAAAACCTTAAAATCCGATAGCATGATCTTTTGGGAAATCTTCTCCTGACCAAGCTTTTTTAGCAGTCCAATCTTCAGCGGGAGATGTCCAGAACGAATGATCAGCAGGTAGTCCCAACGGTAGAAATGTGAGGGAGGTCAAGTACAAACTTCCGTTGTTGGTGTACCAATCGGCAAGATTGGGCTGGTGTCCTGCAAATCCCAGTTGAAGGAATCCTTTCTCATTGAAATTGCCTTTAGCTTCAAACATTCTTTTCATAACGCATGTCATTGCACTGCGAACCTGCCCTTCGCTTAGTTCTTCGGGTAATTCTTGTCGCCACGATAATAATGCTAACGGTTGAAAAGCCCCCATGCGGTATGTCATAGATCGCCCAAAAGCAGGGAATGATCCTTCGGGTGATATAAAACGCTCTAAAATAAGTCCGTATCGTTGCATACGCTTGCGGGCAATATCTAAGGTCTCTTGTTTTACCATTCTGTTTTTGGCAACCAATACTTCCAGAACTTCAACATACATCGGTTGAATAACATAGCTGTTGTAGTAATCGAATGCAAAATGGGTGCCGTCGGCATACCATCCGTCTCCCACATACCATTCTTCTATTTTACGAATGGCACTGTGAATGCGGTATGCGTCGTATTGCTCGTCTATTGACAGGAGGAATGTTTCTATCATAGCCGAAAACAACAGCCAATTGGTATAGGGTGGATCTACCCAACGTAGTTTTTGAAATTCGTCAACATAGCGTTTTTTTGTCACTTCATCCAGAGGTTCCCACAATTGTTTGGGTGCCCTTAAAAAGCTATTTGCTACATAGGCTGCATCTACAAGAGCTTGTCCTTCTTTATCCCATTGCAGATAATCGGGACTCTCTGGGTCTACTGCATGTGCATAGCTTTTTAAAGCCCATTCTCTCAGTTGCTTTCTTTGTTTTCCTTCGGGTGTATTATCATCGGGCAGACTTAACCAAGGTGCTAAACCTGCCATCAGGCGTCCGAAAGCTTCCATATACGTTACTCTGGTACGGCGACCATCCCACGTGGGGCTTACTTCTACCTGCATATTTTTTACGAGCTCGCCTTTACTCATATTACTCAATACAGGCTCGGATATTTTATAAAGCAGATCTGCCCAATAAGTGCGGTCGGGAGTTGGCTCTGCTGCTTGTAACTGCACAGAATAACAGGTACAAGCGAAAAAAAGTAAGGTGAGAATCTTTTTCATAGTAAGTTGAATTTTTGTGTTGTTTACTGCTGCTTATCCAGATATTTTACTAATTCGGAGGCTGCCAGAAGAAATGCTCCTACACCAAAATCGGCAGTTGAATTTACATCTACCACTTGTCCCGGTATTGCTTTTTCTCCAATGGGTTGTACATATCCAATTTTACCATCAGGTTGTAAAGCTGTTTCCGATAGATATTTCCAGCTTTTTTCTACGACAGGTAAATAGGTTGCTTTATCAAGAATTCCATTGTTTATACCCCATAAGAAACCATAGGTAAAAAAAGCCGTTCCACTGGTTTCAGGTCCCGGTGCATGTTGAGGGTCGAGCATAGACCGTGTCCACGAACCATCTTCCTGTTGACTGTCTGCAATGGCACTTGCCATATCCTGATAGATTTTGATGTATTCTGCCCGATGTGCATTGGTTTCAGGGAGATTTTCCAACGTTTTGGGCATGGCTGCGAAAACCCACCCGTTGCCTCTTGCCCAAAAGTCTTTTAGACCGTTATCAGTTTTATGCTTCGGATAAATATATTTGGCATCCCGATAGAATAATTTACTTTCGGAGTCATAGATCAAGTCTCTGGCAAACGAAAAGTATTCGTATAATTTATCGAGATACAATTCGTTATCAGTAAGTTTATAGAGTTTAGTCATTACAGGCATTGCCATATACAGACCGTCTGCCCACCACCAATAATCGTTATTGGGTGTTGACATCTGGTATTCCATTACTTGTTTAGCTCTGGCTATTTTCTTCTCATCGGGATTCAAGTTGTATAAGTCGATATATACTTGAAAACAAGTCTGGAAATCTCCGAAAAGCACATATTCGTCACTTTCTCCATAACTGTATTTCCATTTCGAAGTATCGTTCGATTGAGCCCCCATCCAAAGATTATGTTCAGCCCACGCTTCGGAATAAGCTCTGTAATCCTCAATTTTGGTAACCTCGTAAGCTGCCATATTTCCAGTATGATAGGCTGCCCGATGCCAGAATGAATTTTCGTGATTGGGGTGTGATGCCTGCCAGTTTCCGTTTACTTTTTGAATGATTTCGATAACCTCAGTTCGGGTGGGTAAGTTCGATTCTGACTGTGTGGCGGTTTTATTATTACTACATCCTATATAGGAGAAAGTAAAAAGAGGAATAAGAAATAAAAAAAATGTTCTGAATTTTCTCATAGTGTCTATTTGTTAAGGTCTCCGACCTTTTTATTATTGTCTTCTTGATGGAAGCAAAGATGTGAAAGACATTAATAACAGATAGTGTATGAATAATTCAAAAGAGGAGTATAATTAATTCATAGTTGTAAATTCGACATTTTTATAAATAAAGCCTCACTGTTTGAAGTGAGGCTTTGAGAAATAGATAACTTATCCAGAAAGGTCTGAGACCTTATTTCAAAATACTGATTGTATAACTATACTTGTATTCTTTATCGCTGAATCGGTATTCATCCAGAGGTTTTGCCCCCCATGAATTGAGACCTGCAACTCCACGTTGGAATAAGTCAACACAAAGAACTACTTCTTCACGAGGTAATACATCGGAAGCATGTTGTTGCTTCTTAGTCATTCCCGGATCAAGGTCTTCTGGCCGATTATTGGTCGCACTTACCGATAAGGGTTGTGCTCCTTTTATAAGGATGCCTTTACCCGATTTGTCTGTTAAGGATAACCAGCGTACATCGGTTTTGTTACCACCTTCCTGAGGACGGATGTATGGATAATACTGATCTTCAACAGCACCGTTCCAAACGCCCATAAAGGTATCGCCGTTTCGGTCTACATAATTCTCCCAAGGACCACGACCATACCAAGTGAAGTCATTGTATTCTTGGGGTAGAGTCATGAGCATACCGAAACGCATCATTTCGGGCAGGTCATTTGATAAGGCTTTATAATGAGCATCAGTAGTAAGACTTCCGTCTTTGTTTACGGTATAAGTGAAATCAACTTTGGCTTCAATACCTCTGAGCTTTGCTTCGTAATTAAATGATATGGCACCACCGTTTTCCTGAGACCCTTTGTATGTATAAATAACGTTTTGTCCTGCCGCATCCCATATACGTAAGGCGTATTGTTCCCACGATCCGAAATCGTTATCGATAGGAGCACGCCAGAAATTCAAGCGAGGAAGTTCACGAAATACTCTTTTTCCGTCATTTTCTACAGAGAGAAGGCTCTTGCCGTCTTTAGTCGAGAACTCGTAACTAATTGTACCCGATTTTACAGTAATCTTATCTTCCCCTTTCTCTACGTTTAAAGAACCTGTATAAGTTGCAGGTGTAAAGTAATTATTCGAATCGAATGCAAATTCTTCTTTAGCCACCTCGAATCCTGCAGGGGTAAACGGTGTTTGTTCCTTATTATAAGCAAATACTTGCAGATAGTATTCTGCTCCTGCTTCGGGTGTGATTGTTGGTAGATTCAGTTTAATGTCCTTTTGAGTATCAGCAGGGATTACGGCATCAAAATTGCCTTCACCGAATACTTTTCCATTTTTAAGAAGTACCCATTTGTAAGTGTAATTTTTATTGGTTAGGTCTGTAAACTTAAAGTCATTGATTACAGTAATAATACCATTATTTAAATCTTTAGCTTTGAACAGAATGTTTTGATATACCTTTTTTACAATATGAGTATGAGGCAGGTAATTCTGATCGGGACTTATAATACCATCAATACAGAAGTTGCCATCATTCATTTTGTTGTATCCCTTAAGGTCTCCTCCGTATGCCCAATAAGGGCGTCCTTGTTCATCCTGAGTTTTGAAACCGTGATTGTACCATTCCCAGATAAAACCACCTTGCATATTTTTGCTGCTACGCATCAAATCCCAATATTCCTGGAAATTCCCCATACTGTTACCCATGGCATGAGCATACTCGCACATAATGTAAGGGCGACCTAAGTCTCTGGCGGCATCCCTTTTCATCGATTCCCAAGATGGGTACATCGGACAAAGAATATCGGTATTCGGATCTTTCTGATGTGCTTGCTCATACTGAACAGGGCGGCTGTTGTCTCTTTCTTTAGCCCATTTATACATCTCGAAAAAGGCTTTTCCGTTACCTGATTCATTCCCCAGCGACCAGAATATTACGGATGGGTGATTTTTGTCTCTTTCAACCGAACGGATTATTCTATCCATATGAGCACCCAGCCATTCGGGTAGATTGGATACATTATCAGGTCCATACCCCAAACCGTGCGACTCCATATTTGCCTCGGCTACTAAATAGATACCATATTGATCGCACAATTCGTACCAAAGCGGAGGTTGAGGATAATGTGAAGTACGCACAGCATTTATGTTCAGTTCTTTCATCAACTGAATATTGCGCATCATCACCTCACGGTTTACTACTTGTCCTGTTTGAGTATTGAATTCGTGTAAGTTTACACCTTTGAAGTATACTTTCTTGCCGTTAACAAAAACTTGTCCGTCGGTGATTTCTATTTTTCTGAATCCGATTTTGTGAGAAGTCGATTCTATAACCTTGCCTTTATTGTCTTTTAATGTTATAACTAAAGTGTATAGGTTAGGAGTTTCAGCCGTCCATTTAAGGGGAGACGAAACAGTTCCTTTGATGGTAGTCTCTGCTGTATTATCGGCAGGAATATTTACTTTTTGATTGCTGTTGAACACCTTTTTACCATTGCTGTCCAATATGGCAACTTCTACGGTTTGATCTTTTGCCGAACTGGTATAGTTCTTTAATACAAGGTCTAAAGAGAATAATCCGTTCTTATAATTTTTATCCAGATCGGGATGTGCAAAGAAATCCAAGATACGTGTTTGATCTGTTGAATATAGATATACACTTCTGTTGATACCGCCTAAACGCCACATATCCTGATCTTCGAGATACGAGCCATCGCTGTATTTGTGTACTTCACAAGCAAGGGTGTTTTTTCCTTTGCGGATGTATTTTGTGATATCAAATTCAGCAGGGCTTTTTGCGTTTTCTGTATATCCTACTTTTTCGCCATTCACCCATACATACATCGAGTTGGTTCCGCCTTCGAAGTGGATAAATACACGGCGACTATCCCAGTCTTCAGGAATTGTAAACTCTCTGCGATAAGCTCCTGTGGGGGAATCTTCTCTGTCGATGTGAGGTGGTTTTGCTTTGAAGCCGAATCCAACATTTACATACATCGGGATGCCGTGTCCGTTAAACTCCCAATTGCCGGGAACTTTCATATCCGCCCACTTCGAAACATCGTAGTTTTCTTTGTAGAAATTGGCAGGAACTTCGCTGATTTTGGGTACCCAATAAAATTTCCAGATTCCGTCCAGCGACTTAAAATAAGGTGAAGATGTAAACTCATTTTTTAGAGCTGAAGTTTCGTCCGCAAATGGCAGGGAGGTAGCTCTGGTTTTTTCTTTATTTACAGCAAATACCTCGGGGTTCTCCCAGTCAGGTATATTGTTCTGGGCATATAGATTACCACAGATGACTGCAAATAGAAGCAGATAGATGTTTTTTTTCATGGTTTAATAATTTAAAGTATTTTATATCTTGACAACTTGAATTTCGATTCTTGGTTTTATCGGTAAACAGTAGAAAGTATTGGACATCTAATATAGTGATAAACAAAAATACATCCAAAATTTTATATAGAGGTAGACAAATCATTCACTCGAAGGATAACAAATCGGTCAATTAAGGCTTTAGACCTATAAAGGCCTCCTTTTTTGAATTATCTATATACTATTTCAAGAAAATTATTTCTAATATTGTGATAACCTTTATCAAAAATCCCCTTACTGATGTTAACCTTAAACCTAAGACACAAGTCTGTTTTTATTGCCGTTTTTTTTATTCTGGGAGTAATATCCGATTTATATTCAAATCCCATTTCTATTAATCCTATACCAGTTATGGCTCAGTTTCCTTCAAATTCGGTTCAACGGATTTTTCAGGATAAGGACGGGTATATCTGGTTTGGCACTTTAGATGGTTTATGCAGATATGATGCCTATAGGTTATTGACCTTTAGGTCGAATCTGAATAATCCGAATCTATTGACAAATAATGAGATTACCTGTATTTCGGAAGATAAGAATAATAACTTATGGATAGGAACCAGAGAGGGGCTGAATATCTTGAATAGGGAAACTTTTCAGATCGTTCATTTAAAGGATTCGCTTATCAGGCGAGAACATATACGGTCTATATTGACTGCCTCCGATGGTACGATATGGGTGGGTGTGGGAAATGGTATTTATAGATATGATTCTAATTTTAAAAGGATAAAGCATTATACGTCGGATGCAACAAACGCTTCGCTACCCTCTAACGGGGTGAATTCTATCACCGAAGATTCGGAGGGGAATATCTGGGTATTACTGTGGAGAGGCGGACTGCATAAATACAATAAAACAAACGATTCTTTTATTCATTATCCCAATATAGGAACAACCAATAATCCGTTTCGCATATTTCTGGATAATCATAAGCAATATTGGATATGTACATGGGGCGATGGAATTTATAAATTCTATCCTTCCAGAAGCGGGAAGGATATGTACGTAAGTCAGAAGATTTTCAATAAAGAACGGCAGCAACCCGAAGATACATTCTTCAGTATAGTGCAGGACGATTCGCAAGGATATATCTGGGCGATGTCATTTTCGGGATTGTATGCTCTCGAATACGCAAATGACGGATCGGTAAAGCAGGCTGATATATCGCACCTGTTTAAAGAGACAAATAATATATTCAGTGAAATTATTAAAGACCGAAGTGGTAATCTCTGGATCGGGGCTTTCAGTGAAGGGGCGTTGACTATAAATTTCAATAAGCCAGAGATTCATAATTATCCTTTAAAGGTCATAACTCAAAAGGTAGGTGTAGTACCCAATGTGACCTCTATTTATGAAGATAGAGACGGGGTGATGTGGTTAAATCAAAACCGTTTGGGGCTGGTTCTTTATTATCCCCAGCAGAAAGAAATAAAACTTTTTAGCGATTTTCCCCGGCTTCGAGATATTCAAGGGTTTCGAAATACAGCTTGTATAAAAGGCTTTACAAGTACAGATAATATTTGGGCGGGGCTAGAGAACGAACCTATTATATATGTGTTGAATCGAAAAGGTGGAGTAGTTACCATAGAAGAAGAAATTAATCTGGCTTTGTATCAGTCTAACCCCGGTCTTCCCCGAATGTTTTTTGAGGACAGGAAAAAGAATATCTGGGTTGTTACTTCGGGGGGACTGTTTATGAAACCTTTTGGTCAGGATAAAATTGTACATATTGACAGTTCTTTCGGGGCATTGACTGGTATAACCGAAGATCGTGAGGGTTCTATTTGGGTTAGTAGCGAGAATAGTGGAGTGTATGAACTCACATCCGCTGATGGTATTGATTACAGCAATTCTGAAATAAGAAACTACAATGAAAAATCGGATAACCTGATCAGTGATAATATACAGTCGATATATGCCGATGGAAGTAATCGGATCTGGATTGGAACCAAGGAGGGGAATATTATAGTATATGATAAAAGTAAAAACTCATTTACGGATTATACGAAGTCATGCGGAATGTTTGGCGAAGCTATTCTTGATATTGTAGTAGATAATTACAATCGCATCTGGATATCTACTAACAAGAGGATTACCGAATATAATCCCGAAAATGGAGCTTCGAGAGATTATACGGTATCGGATGGATTGCTTGTAAATTCGTTTCTGAAAGGTTCGTATTTTAAGAGTGGTTCCGATAAAATATATTTTGGAGGTAATCGGGGTATAAGTTCTTTTGCGTCATCCGATAAATTATCGGAAAATCCCAAGCCATCAAAAGTGTTGATTACTGATGTTAAGATTCAAAATCAATCGGTACTTCAAGGATTCTCCGATTCACGGTTTAATGCAATTTCTCAGACTTTGACTATTTATCCCGATGACAGAAATATAGAAATTGATTTTTCGTCTCTCAACTATACTTTTCCGGGAAAGATACAATATGCGTATAAAATGGAAGGTGTGGACGATGATTGGGTATATACGGGCAACAACCGCCAGTTTGCAACGTATAATCAATTGGGAAAAGGATCATATACATTTTATGTAAAAGCCACAGACGAAAACAGGTTGTGGAGTAGTGAAGTTACTATGTTTAAGATCGAGAAACTTCCTGCATTTTATGAAACCTTGTGGGCATATCTTATATATAGCATTCTTGTTTTAATAATTCTTTATTGGGCGTTGCGGATTGTTCAGAATCGTTTAAAATTGCGTAATGAACTGAAAATAGCCCAGATTGAAAAAGAAAAGTCGGAGGAGCTTACTCAAACCAAACTACGCTATTTTACCAATATTTCGCATGATTTTCTTACTCCTTTGACTATAATTTCGTGCCTGATTGATGATATTGAAACATCATCAAAGAAGCAGTTGCCGCAGTATGCGATTATGCGTTCGAATGTCAATCGTTTGAAACGTTTGCTACAGCAGGTTCTCGATTTTAGAAAGGTTGAAAGTGGCAATATGAAGCTCAAAATAACAAGCGGTGATGTGGTAACCTTTATAAAAGATGTTTGCTATACACACTTTTCTCCGTTGATTCAGAAGAAGAAAATTGATTTTACTTTTTCGTCGGAGGTAAATTCGAAGCAGGCTTATTTTGATGCAGATAAGATTGATAAAGTAGTATTTAATCTTTTATCAAATGCTTTTAAATACACACCTCAGAATGGCAGTATAAAAGTGAAATTACTGTTTCGAAATGAGGGTGGTCATGAGTGGTTAAAAATCAGTATCAGTGACAGTGGGGTGGGGATTGCTCCCGAAGACCTGAATAATGTCTTTACCCGTTTCTATTACAATAGCCGAACCGATGCAAGCGAAACCAATGGGATAGGACTTTCGTTGACCAAAGATTTGGTCGGATTGCATCATGGAACTATTTCTGCGGAAAGCCGATTGAATGAGGGAACAAGCTTTATCGTTAAGATTCCGGTTGATAGAGAGAGTTTTAAAGACTTCGAATTGGTAGAATCGTCACAAGTACTTATTGTAGATGAAAGTTTCGATTTCCCACCTATAGAAGAATGGGAAGATGTAAATCTGAATAGCAACAAGGGTAATGCGAACCTATTACTTGTAGAGGACAATGAAGACTTGTTGCATACGATGAGCAAAATTTTATCAGGGCGTTACCATGTGCTTACAGCTTCGAACGGTGTAGAAGCAATGGAGGTTCTGAAAACGGAGAATATAGATATAATTATCAGTGATGTAATGATGCCCGAAATGGATGGGCTGGAACTTTGCCGTACATTGAAGAGGAATATAGAAACAAGCCACATCTCAATTTTATTGCTTACAGCAAAGAATAGTGTGGACGATCGTATCGAATGTTATAACGCAGGAGCCGATGGTTATATTTCGAAACCATTCGATTTGAAGGTCTTGGAGGCAAGGATCAATAATTTTATAGCCAACAAGAAAGACAAGCAGCAGGAATTTAAGTCGAATGTGGAAATAAACATCTCAACACTCGAATATCCGACTCTTGATGAACAGTTCTTAAAGAATGCAATAGAAATTATAGAGAAGTATCTCTCGGAAACCGAATTTGATGTAAATACTTTTGCTGAGTATTTGAATATGTCAAAATCGTCTCTGTATCGTAAGATAAAGACTATGACCGGATTGTCTCCGATAGAATTTATACGTAATATCCGTTTGAAACATGCTTGTCAGATGCTTAAAGACAAATCGATCTCGATCTCAGAGGTTGCTTATTCCGTTGGATTCTCAGACCCGAAGTATTTTACGTCTTGTTTCAAAACCGAATTTAATATTACACCTAGCGAGTATCAGAAGGGGTGATAGTGAAAAGTCTTATTTACTTTCTGAAGTTGCTGTCTGTTGTTCGGCCTCCACATCGGCTCTCGATTTACTTTGCGTAACCAGATATACACCTACCAGAATCATAATTCCCGATATAGCTTTAGTACCCGAAAAGTGATCCTGCCCTAAACCAATGGCTATAAATGATGCAATAAGAGGTTGCAGGTTGTTGTACATCGAAATGGTAGTTGCTCTGATTCTTTTTTGTGCCACAGGGATAAGTGTGTATGCAATGAATGTTGCAAACAATAATGTATAGCTGATAAGAATATAAGGCAATGTTTCGGATTGCGAGAACAATGGAGCATTCACCAAATCTTTATAAAGGAATGGAAGCAATATGATGGTAGAATACAAGAACATCCATTTCATGAGTGTAATAGACGAATATTTTGCACTCAAAGGACGTGTTACAACCAGATAAGAAGCATAACTGAGCGAACTGCATACTACAGCAATATTTCCGATAGTGCTCGAATCAGTGGATACGTCTCCATGGTGGCTTGTGTAAACCAGAAAAATAGCACCGATTCCGCCTAATAATACACCCGAAACTTTCTTGGTTGTTATAGGCTCTTTTAGAACAAGGGCAGCAATAACCATGGCGAAAAGCGGAGTGCTTGTGGTGATTATGGATGCATCAACGGGAGAGGTATTACTCAATCCGAAAATAAAAAGTCCTTGATTGAAAGTAATTCCCAAAAGTCCTCCCAGAAAAATGGTGATGTGATCTTTGCGGTCAATACGCTCTTTGGTCACAAAAAGCGAAGCTATCCAAAAAGCAATAGTTGCAAATACCATGCGGGCAATAGTCAGTCCGTATGGGCTGATATATCCCGCTTGAAGTAAATATTTGCTGATCGGAATATTGATCGCAAAGAAAGATACAACGCAGAACATAGTTATATGCCCTGCTTGCTTTTGAGAAAGTTTCATTTCTTATATGTATTGTATGATACTATTTCGTCCGTAGATTTACGTTTCTTAGGTCTTAATTCCTGAGCAGGATAGCCTATGAGTATATCCAGTATTACCCTTTTCGAATCGGGGATATTCAATAATTTTTTAATCTTCGATTCGTTGAACCAGCCCAGTATACAACTGCCTAATCCCTCGGCTTCGGCAGCAAGGCATATATGAGAAGCAGCAATACCTATGTCGACATAAGCAAAATGCTTGTCTTTAATAACACCTCCGATTCCGGAACTGAGGTTGACTTTTTCTTCAACAAGAAGAATATGTATGGGAGCTTGTTTTGTAAAATGATTCATCCCTAATAACCGTGCAGATGCAGCATCGGCTACCTTATTCTTTAACTCCGGTTCATCAACAATGACGAAGTGTACCGGCTGGGTTTCTCCTTCGGCTGGATTTGAAATAGCATCAATAGCTTCATCTATCAATTCGGCTTCGTTTACTACCACAAAATGCCAGGGCTGTGCATTGCATGCGGAAGGTGCTAAGCGTGCAGCCTCAATAATTCGTTCGATTTTCTCAGGCTCTACAGGCCTGTTTATATCGTATTTGCGGGTGCTTTGTCTTCTGCTTGCGAGTTCAAGAAAATCCATAGTGTATTTGAAATAAAGATGATATCCTAATTAAGTCGTCAAAATTACTGAATTAAATGGAAGAAAGCCTTTCCGTTTGGATATATTTTTATTGAATATTATCTCTTTAGTTTCTTAAGAGTCTCTTCTATCATTTCCATTCGGTTCTGAATTTTGCTTGTTGCAGCATCAAGAGTGTATCCCTCGTCAAGCAATTCTTTGATTAAGAGCATTCTTTTGATGTTCTTATAATCGTATCTGCGGTTTTTCCCTTCTTCCTCAGTAAGGCTTGTAATGATGCCTTTGTCTTCCCAATACCTGATTTGCCTTGTAGGAATACCTGTTATCTGCGATACTTCGCCGATGCCTACAATCAGTTTGTCAAGAAACTCAAAATCAAAGGATAAATCTGTCTTCTTTTCCATTTTGTAAATTAATTACAATTATTGTTGCAAATCTAAATAATATATCCTTAATTTGCAATTGTAAATTATTTACAATGATTGCCGATAAAAAACTCATAATGTAATTTAATTAAAAAGAATGGATAGCGGAAAAGTAGAATCAACAGTAGTTCTGAAATGTAAAGCAGATAAAATAGAGCAATTTAAGATTGCAGTCTCTCAATTGGTACATGAAACCGTAAAAGAGCCGGGATGCGAAATTTTCAAGATATTTCAAAATAAAGCACAGCCGGACGAATTTATCCTTTGGGAAATATTTAAAGACGAGGCATCTCTCGATTTACATATGAAAAGTGAATATACTCAAGAGTGTTTCTCTTTAGGATTGTTTGAGGCTGTATCAGTTACTTATCATACAGAGGTAATATAAGTAAAATCAACTATTTAATGACACATTATTGTTGGTAGGGGCAGACCTATGTGTCTGTCTTAATTAGGTGAACACATTGGTTCACCCCTACAGCCAAAGCAATAAATAGTTCTGAGGACTTAATAACAATAAATAAAATGGATAGACAAATTTTAAAAGACAAATACGCCGTAATAACAGGCGGAAGCGATGGTATTGGCTTAGCGATTGCTAAAATGTTTGCAGTCAATGGAGCTCATATCGTACTTGTTGCCCGAAATGAGGATAAACTGGAACAAGTAAAACGCGAATTATCAGCAATCGGAAAAGAAGTACACATATTTGCAGCTGATCTAGGTGTACTTTCTTCCGTTAAAACTGTATCGGAGAAGATCTTGAAAGCAATTCCACAAGTGGATATATTGGTGAATAATGCAGGGATTGGACGCTTTATTCCTTTTTCGGAAACAAGTGAAGAGGCATTAGATATGCACCTGAACTTAAATATAAGAGCGACTTATTTTTTGACTCAATATTTACTGGAATCACTGATTGAGACAAAAGGAAATATAATCAATATTTCATCTTATTTCTCTCACCGGATGCTATCGGGAAGAGATTCTACAGCTTATTCTTTAACCAAGGGAGCAATAGATTCTTTTACAAAATCGCTGGCTTTCGAGATAGGTAAAAAAGGAGTCCGTGTAAATGCTATAGCACCGGGAAGCATCCAAACTCCACAGTTAAATCTGAATATCGAAAAGCTTTCGCCTAATGAGCAGCAACGGTTTAAGGAAATGATCCAAACTATCTATCCTATGGGAACAATCGGAGAAGCGGAGGATGTTGCAGAAGCTGCTTTATTCTTAGCTTCGGAACAGGCCAAATGGATTACCGGATCAATAATGGCTGTAGACGGAGGATTAACAACTAATTAAGTAAATAATTCGAAACACATGAAGATAATGATAAAGAGAAAACTATTAACAATACTATCTCTGGTGTTATTTATGACACCCCTGATAGCGAAACAACAAACCGAAACTATAATCGATATGGAAAGACAACATATTAAAGAATTGTTAGAAGAGAAATACATCAATGCAGTAGCCAATAAACTGGAGACAGATAAGATGTTGGAGTTATTTCATCCTGATTTTGCAATCTTCTCGGCAGATGGTGAGGAATTGAAGAGGTTTCCTCTTTTGGAATGGAAGAAAGCAGTAGATGATTATAAGCTTGACAATAAGGGAAATTCCGAATTGCGAACACTAACCTATGATTTTGCGTCGATTGATGTTACAGGTAATGCCGCCGCCGTTAAAGTCTTGTTATTCAGAAATAGTGAATTGATTGCTACTGATTATATTTCGTTGCTTAAATTTAATGGTACCTGGAAAATTGTCGCCAAAGTACCTTATGCACACGTCGAGAAACCATTCTGATCTATATGAAAAAGTCCCTTAAGCGTAATACTTAAGGGACTTTTTATTTTTTATGCCGTTATATCGTTATTTAACGATGATGGTTGCTATACCGGTCAAGATGGCAAGAATACCCAGAATATTTTGGGGTAGAAAAAGCTTATCATCCGGCTGAGGGTTCTTCCTTAATTTTATCGATCTGTAAATAAAGAACAGAGCTATAATTATTTCGATCGAACTACCTAAAATCAGCAAAGCCCAGTATGTTGCATTCTCATCAATCACACTGTATCTGATAGTATTCAGAATTACAATTCCTACCGTTCCCCAGATAATAAACAAGGGTGCAAGCCAAGCTTTGACGGTTATTGCTTTTTTATTTACAGGCTTTTTATTGAATAAAGTAGCAATGAGCCCCAGCACAATTAAAATTATTGCATAAATCATATTAAACTATTTTATAAATGAGTGATCTTCAAATATAGAAATAATTGATGAAATGCAATGCTTTCTCGTCTATTAAAAATGAATTTTCATATATGTGGTTTATTGAAAAACTATTCCGACTTGCTTGTCGCACCTTCGGAATGTTTTTCTAATTGTATTATTTAGAGTGGTTTGCTTGTATTCGTGTTGTTTAAGGTGTGATTTAGGCATCAACTATATATTTCAAAATCATCAGGGCTATCAATGTAAGTTAATATAAACTATATAGCTTCTTCTGGTTTTCACATTTTCGATGTTCTTCGTATACGAATGATGTTATTGTGTTTTTACGCTTCAATACGATTGAGGAATACAATTGTTGGTTGTTGATAAATTTTTGTTAGAAAAAGTGTATTTTATTCATTTTTTGGATAGATTTGCAAATTTAAACAAAATAACATTGATCTAGTGATGAAAACACTTTCAAGCCTTTTAGTTTTAATGTTCCTCCTTTTGGGGGAGGTCTGTTTTGCCCAATCAAAATACGGGGAGGCAACAATGGATGAATTAAACATGACTGTATATCCTCAAGATACTACAGCAGCTGCAGTTGTTCTTCTTAAAACAGGGGAAACACGATTTGTATACAGTGAATTATTAGGCTTCCAGTTTGAATATACGCTTCAGATGAAAGTCAAAATCCTTAAAAATGAAGGACTGGAATTATGCAACCAGAATATTTCATTTTATCAGGAAACAAATACTACAGGAGAGAAAATAACCGGATTGAATGGTACAACGTATAATCTGGAAGATGGAAAAATTGTTAAAACAAAATTATCGAAAGACGCTATTTTTGATGAGGCCACAGATAGAAAGTGGAAATTGAAGAAGTTTACCATGCCTGCTGCCAAAGTAGGTTCGGTTGTCGAATTTAAATATACTATTACATCGATGTACTTCTATGATTTGAGAGACTTTGTATTTCAAACATGGGTTCCTACAGCTTATACTTCTTATGAAATAACGATGCCTGAATATTTTTATTATAATGTGAATATGCAGGGATATGAAAATATTATTACAAAGAGAACTCCTGTAAATGAGACTTTCAGTGTGCGGTATAAAGACGATTCGGGCCGCATGCAAATGGATAATGTGCGTTGTAGTGCTCAGGAAATGAAATTTGTAGGAAAAGATTTACCGGCCATTAAAAACGATTCTTACTTGTGGTCATTGGATGATTATATTAGTAAAGTGAGTTTCGAATTGCAAAGCATCAGATATCCATGGACAACTATTAAGAATATCACTACCACATGGGCAGATATCGATAAAGAATTATTTGGTCTTGGAGATTTTGGAGGAAACTTGAAAAAAGCAGGACTTTTTAAAGACGAAATAACCAAGTCTGATTTAACGCTAGCTCAGGCGAAGGCTATTCAAGACTTGGTGAAGAGTAAAGTTAAATGGAACGAAAAAAATGCATTCTATCCCAATAGTCTGAAAGATGCATTGAAAGATGGTGTCGGAAATAGTGCCGATATGAACTTTTTACTTATTAATGCTCTTAAAGCAGGTGGCTTTGATGCGTTTCCTGTAATATTGAGTACACGTGGAAACGGACATTTGCCTGTTGCGCATCCATCTATCACGGCTTTAAATTATACAATTACGGGTTTAAAAATAGATACTCTTTATTATTATACCGATGCTTCTGCTAAGTTTGGAGATTGGAATCTTCTTCCTGAAAAATGTATGGTGACAAGAGCCCGTGTTATGATTCAAAATAATCCTGATTGGATAGATTTATCGACCACATCTTCGGGAGCTACATTGATGAATGCACAAATTCTGTTTGATGACAGAGGGCAGGTAAGCACTGTTGCCGATTTTAGAAGAGGTAATTCATCTTATGATTTTAAAGTAGATTATTTCAATCACAAAGATCAGAATGAGTATATTGAGAAACTGGCTGGCAGATTGAACGGAAAGGTTGAAGATTTTACGATATCGGGAGAGAGTAAAGCTGGAAGCGATGTTAAGATGGAATACAAATTGATAAAAGATGTTGTCTTGGGCGATGAGTTTATATATATCAGCCCGATGATCGATAAACTGTTTTCCGATAATCCGTTTACGAAAGAAGAACGTAAATTTCCGGTGAATTTTGACTATCTCGAGACTTACAAGCAAATGGTTACCATCGCAATTCCTGAGGGATATACGGTAGAAGAATTGCCAACTTCTCAGAAGTTTGTGTTTGGAGATGATGATGCTCTTGTATTTACTTACAGAGTAGCTCAAACCGGAAGCCTTATTTCATTGCAATATCATTTTCAGATAAAAGAACTGATGGTAGGGCAAGATCTGTATCCCGGATTGCGTGAGTTTTTCGCTAAAATAATTTCGAAAAACTCAGAACAAATTGTTCTTAAGAAAACTGTACAGTAAAATTCTGTCTATGAATAATTTCCATAAAATTTTGTTGTTGGCAATTTGCTTTAGTTTATTGCCTGCACTGTTGTTTGGAGCCGATGATCCGAAGTATCCGGTAGCAGCTATTGCCGACAGCCTTAAGCAAGGAGCATCTGCTGTAGTCAGAGAAAATTCTGAAGTTTTTATTCAGAACGATGTTAATCATGCAACCTATAAGGTGACCAGAGTAGTCACTATTCTAAGTAAATTAGGTGATGGTTTTGCACACTTCGCACTCTACGGTGATAAATTTCGTGAACTTTCCGATTTTTCGGGAACAATACGAGATGCTTCAGGTAATGTTATAAAAAAGATAAAGAAGAGCGATCTAAGATTCTCTTCGGTATCGGAAGGGGCAGGTACGGATGATAATTTCAGTATAACATATATATGTAGTTTGCCCAGTTATCCTTGTACGGTAGAGTATACCTATCAGGAAAAATGGAAAAACGGCATAGCTTCGTACCCTGTATTTGCACCTCAGGATAGGTACTTTGTGTCAGTGGAAAAGTCTGACTTGAGAATAGAAACCCCTCTGAATGTCGAAATGCGTGAACGGAATAACTTTGGAGGAAGTTTGAAGAAAGAAACTGTAGGCGATAAAAACATATATTCCATATCTCTAAATAATCTGAAGGCAATATTGGGAGAGCCTCTCAGTCCTTCTATTGGAGAAGTGTTGCCTGTTATGATGACTGCTCCTGTAGATATGTGTTATGACTCATTCTGCGGCAATATGAAAGATTGGAATAGTTATGGCTTATGGATTGCCAATCTGCTGAAAGGAAGAGATCAGTTATCACCCGATTTAGCTGCCAAATTACAAGATATGGTAAAAGGGGCTAAGACGGATAAAGAGAAGGTTCAGATTATTTACGACTATTTACAGAAGAATACTCGTTATGTGAGTATACAACTCGGAATTGGAGGTTATCAGCCTATAGATGCTTTGACTGTTTCGAAAATGGGATTCGGTGATTGCAAAGGCTTAACCAATCTGATGAAAGCCATGCTCACTTCGGTGGGGATAGCATCTAACTATTGTGTGATACGTTTGGATGCAAAGGATAAGGATTTATATCCCGATTTTCCCGGTTTTTATCAATTAAACCATGTTATATTAATGGTGCCTCAGAAGAACGATAGCATTTGGCTCGAATGTACAAGCCAAACATTGCCTTTTGGGTATATTCATCAAGATATAGCGGGACATAATGCCATTGTGGTGTCCGAGAAGGGAGGACAACTTGTTAGACTTCCTTCTTATACGGATAAGCAAAATCGTCAGGAATCCGTAGTGGAGGTTGTGGTTAGCGAGGAGGGTAGTGCAACAGGCAAAGCCGCCTTCACTCAGTATCTGGATGGGTATGAAAGTACTGTTTATGGTTTCAGATCGAATGATACTGAGAGGATTTTAAAATTTATCAATGGCAATCTGAAGCTTCCACAGGTGAAGATCGGAAAATTTGTGGTGTCAGAAGATAAGTCGGTCTTTCCTTCTACACGTGTCGAAGCAGCTGTTGATGTCCCTGATTTTGCGAATAGAACAGGAAGCCGCTTATTTATACCTGCATGTCCCTTGGCTAAAACCAGTTTTAATGTCCTTACAGCATCTACCCGCAACTTGGATATCGTTTTGGGAACCGGCTTTTCGGAATCGGATACTATAACTATTACTATCCCTCAAACATATACATTAGAGGCTTTGCCTAAAGATATGGATGTAAACACAGCATTCGGGTCTATAAAGACAAAAGCGAAGGTGGATGGTGATAAAATTGTCTATATTCAGGATATTGATATAATATCGGGACGCTATAACCGTTCTCAATACACAGAGGTCAAAGATTTCTTTGCTCAGATTAATGCTGCGGTAAAAAGAAATATTGTATTGAAGAAACTTTAAGGTATCAGTAGTTTTGAATTGTATATGAAGAGAAGTTCTGTTGTTTATTTGTTAGTTTTTGTTGGTGTAGTCGTTTTAGTTGCCGGATTCTTTTTCATGAAAGACCGGAGAAAAGAACAAGCGAAGGAATGGGCTTTAGTTCATTATTATCAGGAACAAAATGAAGCATTGCTGAAACAACCTTTAGATTCCAACAGGGTTGTATTTATAGGTAATTCTATAACTAAACACTGGTTTGGGTTCGACTCTCTTTTCTTTACTTCCAATCACTATATCAACAGAGGGATTATCGGGCAGACCACACCTCAAATCTTAGGTCGCTTTAGAGAAGATGTAATTAATTTGCATCCTTGTATTGTTGTGATAGGTGGTGGAATAAATGATATTGCCGAAAATACGGGTGAATATGACGAAGAACGTACCGTGGATAATATTATTTCGATGGTCGATCTGGCGCAAACAAATAATATAAAAGTTATTCTAACTTCTGTTCTTCCTGCTGTGACATTCGATTGGAGTAGGAAGGTGCAAGGTGCACCGGCAAAGGTAAAATCATTAAACTCGTGTATTAAGAAATATGCCGAAGCTAATAATCTAACTTATGTAGATTATTATTCTCATTTGGCTGATGAGAACGGAGCTTTTAACCCCCAATATAGTGAGGATGGGGTGCATCCTAATAGAGAAGGTTACCTTATTATGAAACCCCTTATACAGGATGCTATAAATAAACTGTTAAATAAATAAAGGCTTAACGGTTTATATAACTGACTTTTAAAAGGTGAGTTGCTCGTTTGTCTTCGGGGGGAATTTGCATATAATTTCCGTACTGCTTTGTAAGGTAAGCATGTGTATTACCGGGCGACGAAAATGTTTTTCCTTCAAATACAATACTGCTAAGTGGAAACATATAACTGGCATGGTGATTGGTAGTATTGCCAATGCCATAGCTGTGAAGAATATTATCAGGTCGCGTTATTGCACATAAACCGCGTGCCAAGCCTATTAATATAATTCCAATAGGATATAGAACGAGAGATAAGGTATACTCGTAAAAATAAGTAAGAGAATGGAATGGCTTTCCTCGTTTTAGTCGGCGAAAAGATCTTCCGTAAAAAAAATCAATAATATTCTTTAAGGGTTTATAGCTCCTCTCTTCCGGGAAAATATCTATATAGATTCCTTTTTCCGTATAATCGTCAAAAGCATCATCTTCTTCACATACGACAGAGTTTCGATCTCTTACTTTCGAAAACAGCAAGCGATACCCTTTGTCTTTAGGAGTTTGCAGATATAGGTCTGCCGGAAGTTCGTTACGGAGAATCTTTAGTAATTTTTTATAATCAGGCAGAAGCAATTCAATATCAATATCGTCGTCCCAAGGAATAAAACCTCCATGTCGCGCTGCTCCCAGAAGAGTACCTCCGCTTAACCAATAGGGTATATTATGTTTATCGGCAATAGATGTTACGGTCTCCAGAATGTCAAGCATTTTGAGTTGTAAGTTTCGTAATTCCGAACCTTCAGGGTTATATCTTCTTAAATCTTCTTCCATAATATAGATGTGAAAAACATGGCAAATGTAAGAATTTAACTGTGTATGGTAATCTCCAATCAGTTTTTTATTGATCAGCTGTAGTTGTTGTGAGTCAGTAGTCCATGTTATATGTTCAATTTTCCTAACGCACCCTTTGGGTTTGTTTTTCATTTTGCCTTGATGCAAAACGAAACAAAAGATCAAGACTGAGCCTCTTTGCCCGACCCGCTACGGACTCGAAAGCTAAAACAAAAGAAAACATTTACTATTGATATCCTTTTGTTTCTTAACGCTTTCTTCATCCTGCGGGTACCCCGTGCAAACGCCAAGGTCGAGAAGCCTGACGGACAAAAGCCATTTGCAGGCGTCAGCCCCAGTGCATCAGAGGCACAGCCGTTGGCTGACAAGCAAAGCAGGCGTAAAACTAAACGTGCCGAAAGGCAATAAGTTTAGTTTAGCCTGCAAGCTAAAGTCAGACAGGCGAGCCACGCAGCACAAAGCCTTTTTGATTCCTTTTGTGGCTTTGGGCAAAAGGAATACAAGCAATCTTTGATTGTGCGTAGAAAAAGACAATTTAATTGAACATATAATATCAACCACTGATCGAGATAACTACTATTTTATTTCCGGAATGTCTTGATAACTATGCTTCATAAGGATATATGTAATAAAAAGGTAGGAACCCTTGTTTCATGAAAGAGTAAAAAAATGTATTTTTGCTTATTTGAATGAAAACATCTAGATTTAGAATAACATGAAAGCTATTCTTTCCTTTTTATATCAATGGCTGATATTTATTCCGATTCTTGTTGTGACTACTGTTGCTACAGCAATTCTGGTTATGCTGGGTTGCTCCGTCGGGAATAATAAGTTTTGGGGATACGTTCCTCCTAAATACTGGTCGAAAATAGTTTGTAGAGCTGCATTATGTAGAATAAAAGTTCGGCACAATAATAAGATAGATCCCAATCAGTCTTATGTGTTTGTGGCTAATCATCAGGGGGCATTTGACATATTTTTGACTTATGGATACTTGGATCAGAATATTAAATGGGTGCAAAAGTACGAGTTACGAAACATTCCATTTGTAGGAAAGGCGTCAGAAATAGCCGGGCATGTTTTTGTAGACAGCTCCAATACACGTGCATTGAGTCAAACGATAGACAAAGCCGAGCGTGAATTGGCAGAAGGTGTTTCTATGGCTATATTTCCCGAGGGACAACGTACGTATACGGGCAAAATGGGTCGATTCAAAAAGGGGGCATATATCATAGCTACTCAGATGCAATTGCCTATTGTTCCCATAACTTTAAATGGACCCTACGATATATTGAAAATACATTCGAGAATCATGCATCCGGGAAAGGACTTGGAAATAGTCATTCACGATCCCATCTCTACTGCAGGGATGACTGAGGCTGATATTCCGGGTTTAATAGAAACAAGTCGTCGTGTAATAGAATCGGCACTTTGGGATAAATACAAATAGGTCATATACCTTACTGAAAAATATCACTAATTTTTATACCTTTGTTTCTACAATAATAAATACACACTCAAATGAACTTTAAATACGTTAAATCCATTATTGCAGGTTGTTATCTGGTTATAGCAACTACATTTTCTATGTCTGCAACAGAAGGGATTCATGCATCGACTTTAAAAATTGAAATTCTGCAAGATAATGGAAAATATAAAAAGCATACGGTCACTAAAGGCGAAACTGCTTACTCTATAGCACGCTTATATAATATTTCGGTAGGAGACATTTATGCTTTGAACCCTCAGTCGGATAAAGGGCTGAAACTGGGTGAAGAAATAAAGATACCTACAAAAAGCTCACCTTCAACACAAATAGCAAGTGCATCAGGCAAATCTTATTTAGTGAAATCGAAAGAAACACTCTATTCGATAGCTAAACAGTTCGATATAAAAGTGGATGATCTGGTAAATGCTAACCCCGAATTGAAAGTGAAACCTTTAAGTGAAGGTCAGTCATTGGTTATTCCAACCGGAAAATATACAGCACAAGCACCTATAACGCCTGCACCAGCTTCGAAAAGCCATTTTATAGAACATAATGTTGCTGCTAAAGAAACACTTTACGGTATTGCAAAACAGTACAATACAACTCCCGAAGCTTTAACGGACTTTAATCCTGTATTGAAAGACGGTTTGAAGCAGGGGATGACTATTCTCATACCGACTTTACAAAGCGGAAGTGGTGTCTCATCTTCTCCAAGCGGTCAGACCCCGGTAAGTACATTGAGAGATGTTGATGCTATTAAGATAGGTGTCGTTCTTCCTTTCCTGAATAAATCACAAGGCAAAAGTGCCCGATTTGTAGAGTATTACGAAGGCTTCTTGTTGGCTTTGGAAGAAATGAAAGCAAAAGGGCTTTCGGCAAATGTATATGTTTTTGATATGGGATCTGAAACAGGGACTACCAAACTCAAAAGCTTATTGGATACTTACGAAATGAAGGATTTAGACCTTATTATCGGTGGGGTTTCTTCTGATCAGATAGATGTAATTTCTAATTTTGCCAAAAAGCAAGGAATAAAATACGCCATTCCTTTTCCAACCAAAACAGACGAAACTCAAAAGAATAATCAAATATTTCAATTAAACTCACCTCACGAGACACTGTATGCAAATACGGCAAAAGCATTTGCAGATATGTTTGGCAATGCGAATGTTATCTATGTAACAGAAAGTGGTGGAAGTAATGACAAAAAAGATTTTGTTTCTGCCCTGAATATGCAATTGAGTCAAAGAGGGATGAAGGCTAATTCTATTGCAGCCAATCAAAATCTGACATCCAACTTATCTTTGGCGTTAGATCGCAACCGCAAAAATGTCATAGTGGCCGCTTCGGGTTCAGCCCAATTGCTGCAAAACCTATTGCCTGCTCTCAATTCGATAAAAGAAGAGCAACCTAATACCAGTATCTCATTATTCGGATATACCGAATGGCAGACATATGCTCAGTTCTTTAATGATTTTTATAAAAACGATACGTATATATTTACTCCGTTTTATTTATCTGATGACGACTACAAAACCAAACAGTTTGTGTCGAATTATCAGAGATGGTATAATAACAAATCGTTAATTAATACTTATCCCAAATACGCTGCTTTAGGATATGATACAGGAATTTATTTTCTTACAGCACTGCTTAAATACGGAAAGAACTTCGAGTCTGCTGTCAATTCAGTATCAGTACCTGCCTTGCAAACTCCTATTAATTTTGATAAAACCAATGTGAATGGCGGCTATATGAACAATGGATTTTATATAATTCATTACAAAGCGAATGGTAGCGTTGATAAAATAGAATACGGCAAATGATAAAAAGAACCTTGGCTGTTTTACTTTTCGCTTTAATATGCGTGAAAGGATACTCTCAAACTAAATTTACTCCCGAATGGAATTTTGGAGCCAATTTTGGAGTCAACTTATCCAATATGAGTTTTGTAACTACTGATCCAAGTCAAGGACTGGATACTAAAATGTTGCAACAATATAAAGGTGGAGTATCAGCACGATATATTTCGGAGAAAAATTTAGGGTTTATTGCCGAGCTAAATTACAGCCAACAAGGGTATGAGCAAAAATTTCCCGTAGAAAATCCAGATTCTTCAAGATTTACGCAGAAGTTAGCTTATATACAGATTCCTTTTCTTACGCATATCTACTTTGGAGATAAAAAGCGCGTTTTTGTAAATCTCGGACCTCAGATTAGCTTTTTGGTCGGTGAACAAAAAACAAGGGATTTATCAACATCAGATTATGATGAATCAAAAGCATGGGAACATTATAATCAAAAAGTTCAGAATAAATTCGATTACGGATTAGTTTTCGGACTGGGTTTTGAGCTACGTACGGGAGCCGGTAATTTCGCCTTAGAGGGACGTTATTATATGGGATTTTCGGATATTTACAGCAGTCATAAAACAGATCCTTTTTCAAGGTCGGCCAACAGAGTTATATCTATAGCTGCCACCTACTACATGAAACCGTTTTAAGGTTTCTGTTTTTTATTGCTGAAAGAAAGAAGGTGGAAATCGTCAATAATTAGACTCTCTTATTTATCTATATATTAAGGGAATGATTACACTGCTGAAAGTTACAGGCCGAGAAAAAAAGAACAAGCGAAAAAAGTGTCACTTTTGTCATTTTTGTAATGTTTTTAAGGGTTTGTGATTGACTTTCAATGGTTTGTATGGGTGACGAAAATGTACTCTTTTTATAGTCCGATTGTCATCTTTTGTAATGAGACTGTATAGGCTTTGTAAGCCTGCTGTCAACTTAGGAACTGATACCTTAAATGTCTTAAATATCAATAACATTAAATATAAAACAGACTCTAGACTATTATGACTAAATTCTCTAAAGCCTTTTGGGTTGCCAACTCCGTCGAATTGTTGGAAAGGCTGGCTTATTATGCCGTCTTCATCGTTCTTACTATTTATCTGTCCAATGTTTGGGGTTTTTCCGATGTTGAATCGGGTTTAATCTCAGGAACATTTTCCGCATTGCTTTACTTCCTCCCTACATTTGTTGGTGCATACGCTGATAAAATAGGATTCCGTACATCCATTATTATAGCTTTTACACTACTTACTGTCGGATATTTTGGTCTGGGGATATTTCCTACCATGTTCGAAAATGCAGGCTTGGTTAGCTATGGTGCAGGAACGGGAGAAGGTATGTTCTCTTCATTTTTCGAAGAAAGAGGTTTTGTTACCTTTGGTCATGACACTACGTTCACAGGACTTCTCGAAAGTTCGCAACGATGGGCAATTGTACCTATCCTTCTATTGATTGTGATTGGTGGAGCATTTATAAAATCGGTAATCTCGGGAACGGTAGCTCGCGAAACAACTGAAAGCACTCGTGCGAGAGGATTTGCCATATTTTATATGATGGTAAATATTGGAGCTTTTACAGGAAAAACGGTAGTAGACCCGCTTCGTAAGAGTTTGGGAGATTTAGGTTTGGTATATCTGAACTATTTCTCGGCTTCGATGACTCTATTGGCTCTGGTTGCTGTATATTTCTTTTACCAGTCGTCAAATACATCAGGACAAGGTAAAACCTTCTCCGATATATTGAAAGCATTAGGAAAAGTGTGTATGAACGGACGTTTAATCGTTCTTATCCTTATTGTCAGCGGTTTCTGGATGGTACAACAACAAATGTATGCCACCATGCCTAAATATGTAATTCGTTTGGTAGGGCAGGAGGCTTCTCCCGGATGGATTGCAAACGTAAATCCGTTGGTCGTATTCCTATTGGTCAATTTGGTAACTACTCTAATGCAAAAGCGTTCGGCTCTAGCATCCATGACAGTGGGTATGTTTATCATCCCTATATCTGCGGCTATCATGGCTGGAGGTTCTATGATGGGCAACGAATTACTGTTCGGTACTATTCACCCTGTAACCTTTATGATGATTGTAGGTATTGCATTTCAGGCGTTGGCGGAATGTTTTATCTCGCCCCGTTTCTTGGAGTATTTTTCGTTCCAATCACCTAAAGGAGAAGAAGGACTTTACTTAGGATTCAGTCACTTACACTCGTTTGTGTCGTCGTTGCTTGCGTTTGGTATCTCGGGATTTTTATTGCAAAGATATTGCCCCGATCCGAAAGGGTTTTCATCTCCCGAAGCATATGCAGCAGCTACAGAACATGCACATTATATCTGGTTTTTCTTCTTTGGTATAGGACTGGTCTCGGCTATTGCCCTTGTTATCTATGGAAAGATTACCCGAAAGATGGACGCCGAAAAAGCCGGAATGGCATAATCATGATACAGAGAAATCCTCAAGTTTTACTTGGGGATTTTTTGATGTATATAAGCTTCTTACTTTTTTATATTACTTTTGCAGCATCAATTAAATAGAAATGAGAAAAGATAGAAAACCCCAACCTATATATCCATCAGTGGAGATAGTAGATATTGCTGCCGAAGGTAAGGCTATTGCCAAGATCGATAACATGATCGTGTTCGTTCCCTTCGTAGTTCCCGGTGATATTGTTGATCTTCAATTGAGCCGTAAGAAAAAGAACTATGCTGAAGGAAAACCTGTTCGTTTCGAGAAATACTCGGATATACGTACCGAAGCATTTTGTGAACACTTTGGGGTTTGTGGAGGTTGTAAGTGGCAGATTCTTCCTTATCAGGAGCAATTAAGATACAAGCATAAACAAGTAGAGGATAACTTGACTCGCATCGGTAAAGTTGATTTGCCGGAGATCCAACCAATCTTAGGATCTGAGAAAACAGAGTTTTACAGAAACAAGTTGGAATTTACTTTTTCCAATAAAAAATGGCTGACTTGGGAGCAGGTTCAGTCAGGAGTAACGTTCGATAATATGAATGCGGTCGGTTTCCATATTCCCGGCTGTTTTGATAAGGTGTTAGAGGTTAATAAATGTTGGTTGCAAGACGATGTATCTAATCAACTGCGTAATTTCGTACGTGAATATTGCTATGCTAAAGAATATACATTCTTCGATCTGAGAAACAGAGGAGGATTGATGCGTACCTTAATCATTCGTACATCTACTACAGGAGAGCTAATGGTGATTGTGATATTCTACGATGATGAGAAAGAGAAACATGAAGACCTGCTAAATGCTATTGCAGAGAAGTTCCCACAAATAACTTCTTTATTGTATATTATCAATCAAAAAGCCAACGATACAATAACCGATCAGGAAGTGTTGACATGGAAAGGAAATGACTATATATATGAAGAGATGGAAGGTCTGAAATTCAAAATAGGTCCTAAGTCATTCTATCAAACCAATAGCGAACAGGCTTATAATCTGTACAAAATAACTCGTGACTTTGCCGGATTAACAGGTAATGAACTTGTATATGACTTATATACAGGAACGGGAACGATAGCTAACTTTGTGGCTCGTAATGCCCGAAAAGTTGTAGGTATAGAATATGTGGAGGATGCCATTGAAGATGCAAAATTCAACTCGCAAAATAATAAAATAGAAAATACCCTGTTTTATGCAGGTGATATGAAGGATATCCTGACACAGGATTTTATCAATGAACATGGTAAGCCCGATGTGATTATAACCGATCCTCCCCGTGCAGGTATGCACGATAATGTAATCGAAGCGATTCTTTTTGCAGAACCCGAACGTGTGGTTTATGTGAGCTGTAATCCTGCAACTCAGGCAAGAGACTTGAATCTGTTGGATGCTAAATATAAGGTGGAGAAAGTTCAGCCGGTGGATATGTTCCCACACACGCATCATGTCGAAAATGTAGTTTTGTTAATTAAGAAATAACAATATCAGGTTTACGGTGTTATTTAGTAAAGAAGTAAATCTATATGGATTTAATCTATTATATCTAAATAATGGCAGTTACATCTGCCGGAGTAATAAAAAGGTCTGAGACCTCGAACACAGTCGATTATGATTATAAAACATTTTACAGACAACGACTTGTATAAGTTTTCTGTAATGCTAGCTATTCAAAAACTGTATCCACGTTCGTATGTAAGATACGAATTTATAAATAGGGGTCATACCGAATTTCCGGAAGGTTTTGCTGAACGTCTTAAAGAAGAGGTTGTAGCAATGACAAAGCTGAAAATGACCAAAGAAGAAAAGCGATACATCGAAAGACGTTGTTATTTCTTCGATCCGGCATTTATAGACTTTCTCGAAGGATATCAATACAATCCGGATGAAGTTCTGATAACACAAGAAGGTGGCGATTTGAAAGTCTCTATCGAAGGCTATTGGTATCGTACCGTTCTTTGGGAAGTGCCGCTTATGGCAATGATCTCGGAATTGTATTTTATAATGACGGAGCAGGTTCCACAGGGTGTAAAAGAAAAGACTGTAGAGAAAGCGAAAGGATTGGTCGCAATGAAAGCCGATTATTCGGATTTTGGTACACGTCGTCGTTTCTCATTCGATGTACACGATAAAGTGGTAGGAGCACTTCGCGAAAATTCGGGAGATTACTTCAAAGGAACAAGCAATGTATATCTGGCAATGAAGCACAATACTACACCTATCGGTACTATGCCGCACGAGTGGTTTATGTATCACGGAGCATTGTTCGGTTATCGAGCTGCAAACATAAAGGCACTCGAAGCTTGGGTAGAGGTCTTTCAGGGAAGCTTAGGGATTACATTAACCGATACGTATACAACAGACTCTTTTTTCAAATCATTTAGCTTGAAACAGGCTAAACTATTCGATGGAGTGCGTTGCGATAGCGGTGATGTTATTGAATTTACAGAAAAGGCAATTCAATTTTATAAAGAAAACAGGATTGATCCCGCATCTAAAACCATAGTGTATAGTGATTCGCTAAATCTGGAAGAAGTAAAACGAATCAAAGACTTTGTGGGAGATCGTGTGCACGATACATACGGAATAGGTACTTATTTTACCAATGATGTAGGTGTCAAACCTTTGAATATCGTGATTAAGCTATCAGCTATAAAAGCGAACCCTAAAGGAGAGTTTCTTCAAGCAGTGAAGCTTTCGGATGTCATGGGTAAGAATACGGGTAACGAAAGAGAAATTGAAATCTGTAAATTAACACTGGGAATAGATTGAAATGAAAAAGATAAGTTTAATTGTATTATTACTAATTACCACATTAATGATGACTGCACAACAAAAAGCATTGGTTATAATAGACATACAGAATGACTATTTTACGGGAGGAAATATGCCTTTAGTAGGAAGTGATGAAGCGGTCTTAAACGCCAAATCAGTATTGGAGCAATTTCGAAAAGAAGGATTGCCAGTTATACATATACAACATATCTCGGATCGTCCGGGTTCTACATTTTTTGTGCCTGGTACACAAGGTGTAGAGATTCATTCGGAAGTAGCTCCTCTGAGTAGCGAGAAAGTAATTACAAAACATTTCCCCAATAGCTTTAGAGAAACAGAGCTTCAGGCTTATTTGAAGGAACAAGGTATATCGGATCTTGTTATTTGTGGGATGATGACAAGTATGTGCGTTGATGCAACTACACGTGCAGCCAAAGATTTGGGTTACAATTGTACTGTTATAGGTGATGCATGTGCGGCTCCCAATTTACAGTTTAATGGAAAAACTATTCCTGGCGAGAATGTACACGAAGCGTTTTTAGCAGCATTAAGCTATTTTTATGCTACGGTCGTGAATGCTGAAGACTATTTGAATAACTAGGATTTTAAATGATATAAAAAAGAGCCGTAGGAATTCCTATGGCTCTTTTTAGTATTATTCAAATTTAAAGAACTTTGTCTACTATTACAGTTTCGGTATCATTACCCCATTGGTCAACAACAGACATCGTGAACCCTTGGTTATTCTGACCAACGATAGTACCCGTAAATCTGGTTATCTTATTCGGATACACTTTCAATTGAGGAGTGATCAAAATTGTGTTGGATGGGTTACCATTCTGAGGATTAAGATGAATATAAAGAAATGGAGTAGAATATCTGAAATTCTCTGCACTAAAATTAGTGGCTGTTTGCATACAATAGAATACAATCGGATTGTTCTCATTGTGAGCTGAAAATAAGCTTCTACTAAGCGTCAATTGATCAAACGGGCTAGGTTGGTCTAAATCCGATAATCTGAAGATTGAGGCATCAATATTTGTCATTCTCATATTGCTTGGTGCTATATCAGCCCAATTACTACTTATTGTATAAGTTTTCATAACCGGAGTTGCAGATGTTATACTTGCCGGAAGGCTGTTAAGGTCTTTTATCACAATCTCGACTTTACCTACTACCCTTTGTAGGGTAACATTGGCGTTAACACTTTGGCTGACAACTTCTATATTAGTTGTTCCGTAAAACTCTGTAGGACTGGTTAAGTCGGAGGTATTTAAATATGAATTTTTTAATATAGTCTTACCGGTTTCCTCATAAGTCTTCATCTCGGCATTTGTTCTACCCGAGGCGAATACAGTAATCAGGTATTTACCCGGTTGTAAATCTAAACTGATAGCGGATACCGGAGTGCTGCCAACCTCGACATTGTCTTTCAACACTAACTCTTCATTACCTGAAGTGATACCGTCTCCAGTCTTGTAAACAGCATATATTACTTTCTTTATGGTCGGGTCTGCTTCAGTTGTACTTCTCGTATAATTGTTTGCGTCATTAGTATTCGTTATATTAAGTACTACTTTCTGCTTATTTATTAATGAGGGAGTTTCCGTTAGGACATTGGTATCATCTTTACTGCATGAAGACAACATACCTAAAGATATAATGGAAAATATGAAGAATATTTTTTTCATAATCGGATGTTTTATATTTTATAAGAATCTACTTAAAAATTGGTGTTGGCTGTTTCTCCCCATGTATTGTTTACAACAACTGAGAGTTCGCTGTCTCTGAAAAGTTGCCCTTTAATAATTACCTGCTCATTTGGTTTTACAACAAGTCCTCTTTTGATGCAAGTCATAAAGACAATATTCGGATTCATTGCATTTGGGTCATTTATAAAAGTAGGTTCAGTAAGTAGCAACTCCGGATTCTCAAGGAGAATAATATTTTGATATTCAGCTTTGTTTGTTGTAACTCCCTGTAGATATAAATCATACCGGGCATTCGAGAAAGGTTTAGGACCAGCTTGATAATCTATATTTATGGTCTGAGGTAAGTAAAAATCAAAGGGATTATCTTCACCAATCGTAATAAATCTACTTCTGTTAATGCAAGCATAATTAGTTGACATGGCTGTCGCACTCTGTCCTCGGAAGATAGAGGCTCCACTATTTGTTGCAATATAACCAGGAGCAAAATAAGTGAAATCATACTGAGATTCGTTACCTGCTAACACAAGTATTGGTACGATCGTTTGTACATTATTGGGAGCTTTATCAAGATCTGATATTGCCAGTGTAATTTTACCGATAGGTCTTTTTAATTCAATATTTTTCTGGATATCAGCGCTTGCTACTTCAATATCAACCGAACCATGAAATTGATTTGGGTTTGTTAAGTTCTCAATAGCAATTGCATCAATATAGTCAGTTCCTGTCAGACCTCCGGGGTTAGCTGGAATTTTGTTTGCAACAATAGGTTTTTCAGATGCAAAAATTCCGATCGTGTAATTACCTTTTCTTAATTTGAGTTTCAGAGGAGAGGTTATAGCGGCTCCTTCTAATGTTTTTTCTTCAACTACCTGATTGATAGGTACAGCTTTATTTAAAATAACGTAGCGAAGATATTTAACCTCGCTCTCAGCCAGAGTTGATCTTGTTGACATCTCTGAAACCTCGGAAGTGAAACTGCTGATATTAAATGTTACCTCATAGAGTTCATCTACTGATGTATTAGGCAGATCATCACTATTGCATGAATAGCTTAAAAGCACAAGAGTGCTTAATATCCCAAAAAAGAGTGTTTTTTTCATAATTAGTTATGTTTGTGATTACAAACATAATAAAATAAAGATGTAACTATACTTCTTTGGTTAAAAAATATTTACATTTTTTTGATATGAATATGTTAATTCGTGTACTGGTGCCTGTTTTTAATGGTTAAATATTTATTTAAATCTTTTATCTACTTCAATATCATCTAAAATTGAAATGACCAGCTTTCCATCAGGTGTATATTTGTGTGATGGTGATGCTAATAAGCGGTTTACGATATCGCTTGTTTCATCATTCGTCAACCTATGTCCATATGGAATTGCTGCTGCATAGGCCAGTGATAATGCTAATGCTTCCTGTATCTCTTCTTTTACATCGCTTCCGGTTTCGATACTTTTAGAAACCATATTATGGATAAGTTCAACCGAATTTATCTTGTCTATTTCCGAAGGCACACCATTTATAGCATACGAATTATTACCAAGATTACTGAGATCGAAGCCCACAGCTTCAATATCATCGAGCAAGTAAGGGATCATAGCGGCTTCTGAAGATGAGAATTCTACAATCTCTGGAAATAATGTTCGTTGAGAAATGCCTCTTTTGAGTTTTATATTTTGGAGGAACTGATCGAATAATATACGTACGTGTGCTCTGCGCTGATCAATCATCATTAATCCTGATTTTACTGATGTCAGGATATATTTATTCTTGTATTGATAGTGTAATGAGGCTGGGTTTTCTTCAAACAAATCAGACTCTGATGATCTTATTTCGATGGCTTCTCTAACTTCTGAACTTTCTATATTGGTATCAGTTTCGAATCCTTTGTATAAACTTTCCCAATCGAAGTTAGGACGCTGATAGCTGCTACTGCCGGAGCTTTGTCCTCCTGATGATGATTTAAAAGGATTGTATGCAGGGTTTACATTTATCTGTGGACGGGTAGCATTAGTATTCGGATTATGTATAGGTATGTCAATGGCGTCTAATGTATCAAAATCAATAGTAGGTACTTCATTAAACTTGCCTAAAGCCTCTTTTACAGTTGCTGCAAGTATTTGCCAGATTGGTTGCTCGTTTTCGAACTTAATTTCTGTCTTGGTCGGATGTATATTGACATCAATTGTATCAGGACTGACTTCTATATAAATGAAGAAATTAGGATTTTCTCCGACCGGAATCAATGGTGCAAATGCAGATGTGATAGCTTTAGCAAAATAAGGATGCCTCATATATCTGCCATTTACAAAGAAATATTGTTGAGCACGGGCTTTTCGAGCCGATTCGGGCTTACCTACAAAACCGTATATCTTAGCGATGGTAGTTTCTATTTCTATCGAAATCAGTTGTTGATTGAAGCTTTTTCCAATCACACTTATAATACGTTGCTTAAGGTTGGAAGCCGGATATTTGATAACTTCTATATCATTCTCGATAAACGAAAATTCAATTTCAGAATTTACCATCGCAACCCTCTCTAGTTCAGTAAGTATATTTTTACGTTCGGTTTCGTTCGATTTTAAAAATTTCCGGCGTGCAGGTACATTAAAGAAGATATTTTTGATGGCAAAGTTGCTACCATCTGCACAGGCTATTTCTTCCTGTTTTTCAACAGCAGATCCTGCAATAACCAAATGTGTACCCACTTGATCATCTTTGCGTTTTGTCTTTAGCTCAACATGTGCTACTGCTGCAATAGATGGTAAAGCTTCTCCACGAAACCCCATCGTACGAAGAGCGAACAGATCTTCTGCAGTACGAATCTTGGATGTCGCATGCCTTTCAAAGGCAAGTCGAGCATCAGTGGCAGACATACCTTTTCCGTTATCTATTACCTGTATAAGTGTACGTCCGGCATCTTTTATTATAAGTTGAATGCTGGTTGCCCCTGCATCAATAGAATTCTCGAGAAGCTCTTTGACTATAGATGCCGGGCGTTGTACAACTTCACCCGCTGCTATCTGGTTAGCTATCGAATCGGGTAGTAAATGTATAATATCATTCATTGCTTTAGTCGTTGAGTTAGCTTTGTTTCGTTACGTATTACACAGTTTATAACGTGATTATAGTCTGTGTCGGAAACATACCTTTACTAAAGGTAAAGTCAGTTTGGAGAGCCTATTCGACAGTCTCGACCGCCGGTTTATTGGATCGTCGTTTGCCGGGGCTGTTTCCTCCTTTTCTTTTAACCTTCCTGAATACATCATCCCTATCAAGAGGGCGTATATAATCGAGCCATTCAAAATCCCGGAGTTTACCTTGATCGGGTTTCAAATCCGAAAGAGGGATCATTTTTCCTGTGGATTGAGGCCAGAGCTTTAGTTTTTCTATTTTCTTATCTTTGAAATCAATAGACAGATAACCACTTTCTGTCTGATTCATTCCCATCATCGACTTGTCTTTCTCTTCAGGATAGAATATCGATTCGGCGTTACCTTCAACCAATATGTGTTTAATCTGCTTATCTTCGAAGAAGGCTTTTAGGCTTCGTCCTTTGAGTTGATTGAAATGTGTGGAATCTTTCTGTTCTATCGAAAAAGCATTAGGTCTTATATGGGCTCTGTCAATTGTACTGTCATTGAAAAAGATACTAATGGAATCTCCTGATATCTGATTTGTTTCATTCCATAGAACCGGATTTTTGTACATGTACAGAATAGAATCTTTGGTTTTAAATACCAGCGAATCGCATACACCCTGCAAGTCGGTACGATAGAAACGAACATTGTAATAACCCTTAATCTCTCTATATACCGAATCGGTAATAAGTTTAAGAGTATCGGCATGCAGAAAAAGGCTGTCAGGCTGAGAATATTCAATGGCACGAGCCGAGTCGGTAGCCATAGCATAGTTGGTAATTTCGTTATAAAAACCATAATTGCCCGTCAGTATAATCTTTTTGATAGTATCCTGTAAAAACATATTACCGAATATTTCTCCATAACCTTCTTTTTTATGGTACGATATGGAATCTCCTATAAGAGTTCTGTTTCCTTCTTTGTTTACAATTCTCGATTGGTCTAACAATAATGATTGCTCGGTATTAGTGTCATACCATCCTTTTGTTGAATATATAATAGCACTGTCAGATTCTATTCGGGTAGGTCCTAATATGGTAGCAACTTTATTATTGGTATTGTATAAGAGAGTATCGGTAAACATTACAAATTTAGGATTGGTAAGTTTTACACTGTCTCTAAATAAAGCAAGCTGTTTCGACGGCTCATATTGTCCCCAGTATGACGTTAGCTCATTGAGAGAGTCTACAAGCATTCCTCCATCAAAGTAGTATCCTATATTATTGAGCCTGTCGTAATCGAGGCTGTCGGTGAACAAGGTTACATCACGATTTACTAATCGTACATTATTTCTAACTTTTAGCAGTTGGGTATTTCCATCGTATTGCAGGTAACTGCCATACAGAAAGAGTGTATCTCCTTGTTCGACACGTACCGTACCGAATGCTTCAAACTGATTGGTCGCTTCGTCGAGATAGGCACTGTCACAATACATAAAGGCACCATCGTGATACAAGACTACGCTGTCGATTAATATCTGAGGATCAAAGCCAATACGTTTATCGAGAGTTAATGCTTTTATTAATTGTATAACTTTCTTATTACCTGCCGATGCGGCTGTTTGAGGACCAATCGGGTGCTGGGGCTTTTTCTGTTGTACCAAAGCCTGAGCCGAAACATATATAATAAGCAGGCACAAAATAGCTGCTATGTGCATTTTGCGCCTGTTTCTTGGAGAATTCTTTATATCGTTATTCATCTTTCAGGTGATTGCTATAAGAAGATTATACTTGTTGTAGCAAAGATGTAAATTAAGGTCTCGAACCTTTTTATTATAATTTGAGTAATGTAAGATGTTAATGCTGTACCTTTTAATAAAAGACTTAGGCTCTCGTAAAGAGTCGGGTTTTATTTAATCCAGCCTTCGTGTTGGAAATCACAATTTTTCCAATCATCATTAATTCTCACATAGGTAGTTTTTATTTTTTCTTGTACCCATTTTTTTAGAACATCTTCTCTTTTCTTTCCTTCAACAATCGATTTCATTACCTGATAGTCATCCGAAAGGTTGGCTTTGTGAGCATTTATTCTTTCTTTTAATCTTACAATAGCAACTACTTCTTTACCGCTGCTATTAAGCATCGTGAAGGGTTGAGAAATATCTCCGACAGCCATTTTATCTACAACTTTGGCTACCTCCTGAGGTAGATCTTTCATCTCGAAATGAGCTGTACCTGAATAATTACTGTATTCACTTTTATTTAGCATAAGCCCCTTGTTGTTACGAGAATCTTTATCTGCCGAAATATGGGTTGCTGCCTCTTCGAATGTAAACTTATTAGCTTTTAAGTCAACTAATAAAGAATCCATGCGTACAGTTGTTTTTTTTAACTCTTCCGCCGGAACTTTAGGTTTAAGCAAAATATGTCGTGTATTTATACGATCACCTCTTTTTTCGATAAGCTGTATGATATGGAAACCATATTCAGATTCTACTATATTAGAGACTTTTGTTGGGTCATTCAGCATAAATGCAGCATTAGCATACTCAGGAACAAGTTGAGTTCGAGGCATAAAACCAAGTTCTCCTCCTCGTTTCGCAGATTCTATGTCCTCAGAGTAGAGTAATGCCAGTGTCGAAAAGCTCGATTCCTTTTTATTGATACGATCCGTAAAATCTCTTAAGCGATTTTTAACTGCATCTATCTCTGTAATAGGTATAGTAGGATTCATGGTGATGATTTCTACTTCTACTGTCGTATTTATAAAAGGCAAACTGTCTTGTGACAATTGTGTGTAATAGTTTCTGATCTCGGAAGGAGTAAGCTTTATATTACCTACAATTTTTCTTTGAACCTCAGTCACAATTTCGTTATCACGAACTTGTTCCCTCCATTCTTCACGAAGCTGATTGATCGATTTACCCAGATATTCTTCGAGTTTTTCTGGCGACCCCAAAGAAGCTATGGCATTATTTATACGTCTGTCGACAGTTCTTGATACGACATTGTTACCAACATCAATACTGTCTACCTTTGCTTGGTGTAGAAATAGTTTCTGAACGGCTAATTGTTCGGGGATTATACAATATGGATCACCATCAAAATGCTCTTTTTCAAGTTGCATCTGTAATTTTACTCCCTCTACATCTGATTTAAGAAGAGCTTCATCTCCGATTACCCAAACCACTTGATCAATAACATTGTCTTGTGCCTTCAAATTAAATGAAATAAAGCTTAATAAGCTAAAAAAAAGTACTGCTTTCTTTAAAACGGTCATCCTTGTATATTATTAAAAGAGGCGTAAATATAGCAATAATAGGTTGAAGTTATATTTCGAATATATTAAAAGAAGTTATAAGCCTTTGCCTGCTTATTATTTCTTTGGTTTTTCTTCCTTTTTCTGGTAGAATTTTATCTCATTATTGTCTGTCGCCTTCTTATATAAATCGGTTTCGATTTGTTTTAAGAAAGATTCGCGATGCTTGTTGATTAAAATATCCGTTATTTGAGGTTTTGCATATTCGTAAGGAGCCGTAGTTCCCGATGGAGCATACTCTTCGATATGCAAAAGATAGACGTATAACGAATCTTGTGTCTCGAAGTTTTTATTTGCCTTTACAAACTGGTCAACATTAGTTATAGGAGTTGGTATGTTTGTTACAATATCATCGAAATTGACCCAACGGTCATAAAAGTAATCGTAGATAACGGCATTCTGGAAAGAAGCTTTTTCGATTTTTTCTTTAGATGCTTCCGAAGTCGATTGGTACCACTGCCTGAAATTGTTGACTTCATTGGATGAACGTGGTATCTTTAAAAATAGTCCTTTGATTAGGTTAGACTCTAACTCAAAACTTTCCGGATGCTGATCATAATATTCTTTGAGGTCTTTATCTGATATTTTTTTTGATAATTCTTCTTTAAGAAGTTGTTCCAGATAAGTAAATACGGTAAGGGACTGACGATAGTTTTCGACCAATTCGTTTATTTTGTCTTGATCTGTTACGTTTTGTTTAGCCTTTTCGTAAATCAATTCGTCATTAATCCACATTTTGATATACGCCTCTGCCGCTGCTGTACTATCTGCCGAACTTAATCCTTCGGGAATCGCAGTTTCTATATCGGATTGGTATAATGTTTTTTGGTTTACCGACACTATAGGGTTGTTAGCTTTATCCGGATTTGCTTCTTTCTTAGAGGAACAGGCAGCAAATATGGAGAGCGTAATCGATGCCGTAAGTATAATATAGTATGATATCTTTTTTCTCTGTTTAATCATTTTGCTGTTTTTAGAAATATAAATATAGTATTTTATATTAAGTGAAAGGTCTTAGACCTATTTATTGATCATTCGTATATGTTGAAAAAATAGGAGTTACTCTACCCATTTAGCTACAATGAAACGATGAAAAAACTGTTGCTTTATTTCAAGCTGTTGAGAACATCATCGTTTATTTCTACCTTATACTTTTTGCGAAGAGATTCTATCCATTCCTTTTCTAAGATAGTTTGATATTCCGAAATTACTTGTCCCTTTACATCCTCGAAGGTTTCAGGGCTATTGACCAATTTTCCTGAAACTACAAATTGAGGATATCCTATGATTTCTCTGTTATTTTTGATCTTGAATATTTTTCTGTCGATAAAACCATTTTCACCTTTTCCCCAAAGACCCTTTTCTATATAAATATTTTTTATTGAATCGGAGTTTAGTTGTTGAGTCAAAATTGGCCCCAAAGCATCCTGATCAGGATACTTCTTGATTAATTCCTTTACCTTTTTAAGAGTGTTCTTATCTTTAGCATGTATAACATATCCTTTATACTTGGGTGATTCCCATTGGTATTTCGACGGATTTTCAGCAAACAAGTCTTGTAGAGCTTTTGTATCGTTTTGGGCTTTAGTCCATATTTCCTGATTCATGACATCGAATAATAGAATCCCGTCATAATACTCTGTGGTCAAGTGATGAAACTCCGGATATCTTTCATCTAAACTTGCTTTATGCACCTCTTGTTGTTTCCGAAGGATAAAGTCGTTCACTTTATGAGATAAAATATCTGTTGACAAAGTAAAGTTCGTATTTGGGTTTTCCGCTAAAAAATCCACAAAATCCATAACCTTATACTCTTTGTTGCCTATAGATAGTAGAGGCAGGTCGTCCAGAGGTGTTATTTTTTCGAAATAACTAGAATCTGCTATATGATAGGTGCTGGCAATAGCTTCTAACTGATTATATACGTATGAATTTAGGTTATAAGGAAACTCCTTTACTAATTTTTCTCTCTTTAGCTTTTTGATTAACTCATTTCTGTCATCTTGAGAAATAGCCTTGATTATTTGTTCCTTCAAGTTTTCCCAAGGGAGCTGGTAGCTTTTGTTGACTATTTTAAAGATATGAAAACCATAGTCCATTTCTAAAGGCTGAGATATTTCTCCTTCTCTCAGACTGAAAAGAGGCTCTTCAAATACCGGAGGTAAAGGATTGCTGATTCCAAACCATCCCAAGGCACCTCCTCTTGAGGCAGTTTGCTGATCTAAAGAATATTGTGCTGCAGTTTGAGCGAAGTTAGCTCCTGACAGCAATTCTTCGTATATTTTTTGCGCTTGACTGCGAACACTGTCTTTTTGAGCTGTGTCGGAGTCTTCATATGGATAAGGAAAGAAAATATGGGATAAATTAATTTGGCCTAAATCCTGACGTCTGTTAAATACCTTTATGAGGTAATATCCCTTATTGGTTCTTACCGGTTGCGATATTGAATCCAGTTCAGTTGTATACATCGCCTCTTCGACTTTCGGATCGAGCATTAAAGCTGTTTTCCAACCGAGATATCCTGGTATGCTAGATTTTCTACTTACACTGTCCTCCGAAAACTTGACTACTAGTTCTTCAAATTTCTTATCGTTTCCTTTTATGGCTGATTCTCTTATGGATACGATTTTTTTGTATGCCTCAAGTGTATCTTTAGGGAAGACATCTTCTGTAGGAAATGCAATGAAAAGTTGGCTGATTTGTATATTTTGACCTAATCTGTCATATATTTTTCGAGCAACTATCTCGGGAGAAATACTATCTGTTATGTATGGGTTTTGTGATTGTTCTAGATATCTGGAATATTCTATTTTGAATATTTCGTTCTGGTCTAATTGTAATGATTTAGCCTCTTCTACTTTTAGTTTAAGATCAATAAACGATCGAAGAAATTGATCAATCGATTGACTCTCTGATGAAGTTGTATTATTTGCCTTTTTATAGGCATATTCGAAATCAGATTTCGTGATTTTTTCACCATTGATTTTCATCAATATTGGATCAGATTGTCCGTATGTAATACAGCAAGACAAGCTGAGAAGAAGTGTAGCGAAACATTTAACTGTATTCATAAATTAGTTCAGATAAAAATTAAGAGTAGTAATTTTTTTGTAACAAGATTATTCAATAATAATATAAAGGTCAGAGACCTCAGATTAAACTTTTATCCAAAGACAAAGATATTAAGATTTTCTGAGAATTATTCGAGCATTGACATATAAGCTATTACAATGAATCTTAATTTTTAACAAATAGGAAAGTTATTATAAAATACTAAATTTGTAAAAATCTAAAATTGCTTCTATTTTTTTAATAAATAAAAGAGGTCAACGACCTTACTCTTTTTAGAAATGAATAAGAATATACTACGGCTTGCCATTCCCAATATAATATCCAATATAACAGTACCTCTTCTAAGTATGGTAGATATGTCTATTGTTGGACATCTGAGCCTCGAAGTATATATTGGAGCAATTGCAACAGTCAGTATCATCTTTAATTTTATGTACTGGAGTTTTTCTTTTCTAAGAATGGGAACCAGTGGCTTTACCGCTCAGGCATATGGTGCCGAAAACAATAAAGAAACCGCTACAGTTTTACTGCGTTCTTTACTTATTGCTTTGCTTGCAGGGCTATTGATTATCATGTTTCAGAATATAATATTCGATCTGGCCTTTAAGGTAATTAAAGCCAGTAGTGATGTGCGGTTGTATGCCGGTTATTATTTTCATATCTATGTATGGGCAGCGCCGGCAGTATTGGGTATGTATGCTTTCTCAGGCTGGTTTGTTGGTATGCAGGATGCCCGCACACCTATGTATATTGCCATAGCTGTTAATATAATCAATATTAGTTTAAGCCTGGTTTTTGTCTATGTTTTGAATATGGATATCGAAGGTGTTGCTTTGGCCTCAACTATTGCTCAAATTATGGGTTTTTTGATTGCATTTACTATTTGGTACTTCAAATATAAGGTGGTAAGACTGAATTTAGATTTCGATAGATTAAATAATATTGCTGCCTTCATTCCTTTTTTTAGAGTTAATTCTGATATTTTTTTACGAACAATGCTGCTTATAGCTGTTACTACTTTTTTTACATCGTCATCTGCTAAAATGGGGAATACGACTTTGGCTGCAAATGCACTGTTGATGCAGATGTTCACCTTGTTTTCATATATCATGGATGGCTTTGCTTATTCTGCGGAAGCATTAACCGGCAGGTTTATTGGAGCTAAAAGGCATGACGTGCTAAGCAAGTTAATAAAATATCTTTTTCTTTGGGGGACTATACTTGCTGTCTTCTTTACTTGTATATATGGACTTTTCACGGATCAGATATTGCAATTGCTGACCAACAAGGTGGATGTGATTGCCGCTTGTAAAGAATATCAGATATGGGTATTGTTGATTCCTATCGCAGGCTTTTCTGCTTTTCTCTGGGATGGAATATTTATTGGAGCTACAGCATCCAAACAGATGCGAAATTCTATGTTTGTAGCTGCTACCTGCTTTTTTGTGATCTATTATTTATATAGTAGTTGGGGGAATAATGCTCTTTGGTTTGCCTTTATTACTTATCTGGGTATGCGTGGTATAATGCAGGCTTTTCTGTATCGAAAAATAAAAGCCTCGTTTTAAGATCAGAATTCTCTATCATTTTTAATCAAAATTCACAGGTGGAATTTTACTCATCAAGCTAAGTATTTTAGCTTTTCGTTTGAGCATATAATTAGAAGGTTTTGCCGAATTGAATCTTTTGGGATTAGGTAGTGTTGCTGCTATCAATGCACATTCTCCGGCAGTAAGTTTACTTGCCGATTTATTAAAATGCTTTTGAGCTACAGCTTCTGCCCCATATATGTTTTCTCCCATTTCTATAGAGTTCAGATAAACCTCCATAATACGCTTCTTACCCCATAGTAACTCTATCAACACTGTGTAATAAGCCTCCAATCCTTTTCTGATATACGATTTACCATGCCATAAGAAAGCATTCTTTGCGGTCTGCTGGGTAATTGTACTTGCTCCCCGTACCCGTTTCCCTTTTTCAGCTTCATTCTGAGCCTTTTCTATTTGATTGAAATCGAATCCGGAGTGATCCATAAATAAATTATCTTCGGAAGCAACAACTGCTGAAGGCAAATATTTCGAAATTTCTTCAAGTGGTACCCAAGTATGCTCACAGTCAATTTTTCCTTCCGTAAATAACTGAGCAATATTATTAGTTACCATATAAGGTGTATAATATATGGGAACGAATTTAAATATCAGCACCTGTAGAATGCTGCATACGAAAAGACATATAATGATATTGCGGACCCATTTCCAGAATTTCTTCATTGAGGCTTAGTTTTTTAAGTGATTAAAGTATTTACTGATACATTTTAAAAATCAGAGCTGTCTGTTGTTTTAGCATTAGCCAAAGTAATAAATAGTTCAGAGAACCCATTCAGGTGCAAAAGTAGTAAATAATCATCTATTTGTATCGTCCTTTATCTGGTTTGTAAATGAGAAAAGGATAGTATCAGTAGTTCACTGATACTATCCTTTCGTTATTGTAAGATTTAATTATATCTTTAAAATACCACTTGGAATTGAGCGTATACAACGTTAGAATTACGTGCTGCCCATTTATTTGAGTAATCAGAATAAGTGTAATTGAGCTGCACCCGGCATTGTTGGTAGAAATAATAATTAGCACCGATAGTGTAATCAATTACTTCTGCATTAGTATCCTTATTTTTATTGAAGTAGTCTACTTTACCTGTTACATTTACTTTCTTTGGAACCACATTGTAAAGAACTGTTCCGTAAAGCCCTTCTTTTTTAATGCCTCCGTCATTTCCATGAAGCCACTCCGAACGTGCATAAAATCTGTCACCTCTATACTCGGCACTTAGTGCCCAACGGTCTCTGACATGAGTGGCTACGGGTGCAATTTCTTTGTCCAAAGTATAAGTTGCAGAGCCAAAGTAAACGCTACCTCCAAAGCGGAATCCTTTTATGGGTTGTAAAAGTACTTGAGCCGAGAAGTCTTTGTAATTATCTTTTTCAGGAGAAGATATACCGGATCCTTGAAACACACCGATACCATATTCGAACAAGTTATAACCTTTCATTTTGATTAAACTACCCGAGGCATTGATACCTATATCACGTCCTCCATTATTTCTTCCATTCTGTAGCTTCATAACATCATCAGCCATACTTGCTAGGCTAGAGATTGATCTAGTATTATATACAGTCTCTAATTGAGTCAGTGAAAATTGGTTTTCGATAGTAAAAGGCACTTTCATCTGTCCTAACTTTAAATTGAGAGCATCAGATGGAACCCATATACCATAGAGTTCGTGTACAAGAGGATTGGCAAAATCGAATAAAACGGTGTAACCGATATTATTATTAAGCTTTCCGTTCATACTTATGAAAACAAGTCGGGGGTTTAGATCATGTTTCACATTCGAAACATCACTGTATTTATACATCAATAATGCATAGCCTCCAAAATTTACATAAGGACTATTAAAAGCTTCCCTGATTTTATGGGGAATCAATTCTGTTTCTTTTTTTTGAGTTTTTGGTTGATTTTTTAGCATTATCTCGTCAGCTTCCTGTTGAGTTAATACTTGTTTCTCTACTAGTTTTCGAAGTAAGGTTGTGTCTGAATCCTGACCATACATGGTCATAACTGACAAAAGTAAAAAGGAGATGATGAATAGTTTTTTCATGATCATGGTGTATAAAATGAATAAGTGTGCGAATGTACAAAAATACGAAGATCTTTTTTTATCGATAGTGTATAAATAGAATCTATTTTTGCTATTGATGTTAAAATTGAAGATACTTTCGTCTGCATATCAAATAATACGCAATATTCAAAAGAATATTGTAAACAAAGGGGATGTAAGTGAAATTACAATTTAGCCTATTTAGCCTATTTAGCCAAAGAGACAATTTTTAGGTTGTCGGATGAAAGTAGGGTACAAGAGAGTGTAATAAAGCTTTCGATTTATCTATGGATGAAGAAAGATATAACCTCTACATATATAAACAGGGCAGGAATAGAAAAAATAACGCTGTCTATGCGATCGAGAATACCTCCATGTCCCGGAAGTATATTTCCCGAGTCTTTTACATTAAGAGTTCTTTTGAAAAGAGATTCGACTAAATCGCCTAGTGTTCCGAAAATAATCATCACAATAGCAAAACCAATCCATCCCCAAAGCGGAAGCTGAGTAAAATAGTTCGCGAAAATAACCGATGCGGCAATTGTGAATGCTGCACCTCCGATAAAGCCTTCCCATGATTTTTTTGGAGAGATTCGCTCAAACATCCGATGCTTTCCGAACAAAGATCCTGTGAGATAAGCAAAGGAATCATTGACCCATATAAAAACAAATAGAGCAAGCAGAAATGCATAATGGTATGACCTACTATCCATATCATAACCAAAAGCAAGATAGCTGAGCAATGATAATGGAATTGCTAGATATATTTGCCCCAATACGGCATATGCCAATGATTGAATCGGGTTAGTTCCTTTTAAAAACAGTTCGGAGATAAATAATGCAAGTATATAGATTCCGTAAGGAACCAGAGTAATAAGTTGCTTATCGGGAGAAGAGAAGAAGAAGTATCCGCCAATAAAAAGAGATAGACCTCCTAATGTATTTAAGACCCGATTTAACTCTGCATTTTTGGTCTTGCAAAGTAATCCATAGAATTCGTACAGGGCTAAGGTGGTAATCAGTGAAAATACGATCAGATAAGAGTATTGATTATATAAAATTCCCGCCATTAAGACAGCTATAAATACGATACCTGTGGCAATTCGGAGTCCAAGATTCTTTATATTCAACACTTATTTGATAGTTTTTATGATATGTAATAAAATTACAATACTAATATTATGTTATGCTTTTAACTATGGTACTTAGTATACTCTGAAAGTAAGCTATAAAATAACCCTGTTTTTATGCATTATGACTGCAAATATAATAAAAAAGGTATAGCTCGTGAAAACTATACCTTTTTTGTTTATTTTAAAAAAGTTACTCTGACTGATCTTCTTCGGCAACTAATCCTGTAGAAGAACCTATTTCGGTTAACTTTGCTTCTTGTTCTTGTTTCTCTTTTTCCTCGGCTTTAGCCGTATTACGCTCCACTTCTTTTTGGATTTCCTCGGAACGAGATATCCATGGTCGTGTTCCGAAGATGTCTTTCAGATCGGTCGCAAATATTACCTCTTTCTCGAGTAATAAATCAGCCAGCTTATTGTGGCCTTCAGTATGTTCTCTAAGGAGTTGCTTGGCTCTTTCATACTGAGAATTGATCATCGCCTGTACTTCTTTGTCAATAAGTAACGATGTCTCTTCACTGTATGGCTTGGTAAATCCATATCCTTGCCCTGAAGAATCATAATAGCAGATGTTAGGAAGTGCATCACTCATGCCCATGTATGAAATCATGGCATAAGCCTGTTTGGTAACTCGTTCCAAATCATTCATTGCTCCCGAAGATATATGTCCGATGAAGACTTCTTCTGCAGCACGTCCGCCTAACAAAGCACACAATTCGTCCAGCATTTGCTCTTTCGTCGTGATTTGTCTTTCCTCCGGTAGATACCATGCTGCACCGAGTGCTTTACCTCGTGGTACAATGGTAACTTTTACCAACGGATCGGCATGCTCAAGGAACCAGCTTAGCGTTGCGTGACCGGCTTCGTGAATAGCTATTGTTTTTCTCTCATTAAGAGTGGTTATCTTACTTTTCTTTTCAAGTCCTCCAACTATACGGTCGATAGCACTTGTGAAATCGCCTTCTGTTACTACTTTTTTACCGTTACGGGCAGCTATTAAAGCAGCTTCGTTACAGACATTGGCAATATCAGCTCCCGAAAAACCGGGTGTTTGGCGTGAAAGGAAATCCAGATCAACCGAATCGTCTATTTTTATAGGACGAAGGTGAACTTTAAAGATTTGTTTTCTATCATTAATATCGGGTAGATCTACATAAATCTGACGGTCGAAACGACCTGCACGAAGCAACGCTTTATCTAGAATGTCAGCACGGTTGGTTGCAGCAAGTACTATAACTCCACTGTTAGTACCAAAGCCATCCATTTCTGTTAGCAATTGATTCAATGTGTTTTCGCGCTCGTCATTAGATCCCATGTTTGGGTTCTTTCCTCTGGCACGACCTATAGCGTCGATCTCATCAATAAAGATGATACAAGGTGCTTTTTCTTTAGCTTGCTTAAACAAGTCTCTCACACGAGAAGCTCCGACTCCCACAAACATTTCGACAAAGTCAGATCCTGACATAGAGAAGAAAGGTACGTCGGCTTCACCTGCTACAGCTTTAGCTAATAGGGTTTTACCTGTTCCAGGAGGGCCTACAAGTAAGGCTCCTTTAGGTATTTTTGCACCGATTTCGGTATATTTTGTCGGGTTTCTAAGGAATTCAACCATCTCTTCAAGTTCTTCCTTAGCTCCGGCTAATCCGGCTACATCTTTAAATGTCGTTTTGGCATCGGGTGAACCTTTGTCATATAGTTGAGCTTTTGATTTTCCGACGCTGAATACTCCGCCACCTCCGCCGGAACCACCTCCCGACATACGGCGCATAATATATATCCAAAGCCCGATAAGTAGAACAAAAGGTAATAATCCTACGAGAATATCCGTAAAATCACTTCCTGTTTCATAGCTCACATCAATCTTATATGGGTTGTTGGCTATGACCTTATCATAAAAATCAGAAAATTTGTCAGCCGAAGGAATACTAACTATGATAGAAGGATTTTTGCCCATTTTGGCAGCTCCTTCCTGAAAGATATACTGTGCCGAATCGGGGCGTATATAGGCTTGCAGTGAATTCTTTTTATTGAATACTACAATTTTTTCTACATAGTTCTTTTCTGTGTATTTTTGAAAGTCAGACCATCCGACTTCTTTCACTACAGCGTCTTGTGAGAAGAAGTATATCCCAATTATAGACGCTAAAGCAATGATATATATCCAGTAGCTCGAAACGGGAATTTTAGGTCCTTTTCCACCTTTCTGAAGTAAATTTTTATTATCTTTTTTTTCCATACAGTAAAATCAGGAACTGACTAATTGTTTAGATTTTTTTAAATGCTATGTTCCGTGTATTGAATAACATCTAAAAAAAGTGATTGTTCATTCTTGGAATTTAGTCTATGTCGGGAATCCGTTCAATTTTGGCATCAGCCCACAGGTGTTCCAAATCATAAAAGTCTCTAAGTTCCGGTATAAATACATGAACAATAACTGTGCCATAATCGATACCTACCCATCTGGCTTCTTTCAAGCCGTCAGTAGTAATAGGTCGGTCCTGTATTTTCTTCTTGATACTATTTACTATTTCGTCCGAAATGGCAGAAACTTGCATCGGAGTATTTCCGTCGCAAATAACAAAATATTTACAAATAGCACCGGGGAGTTCCGAAAGGTCGATAGTTACTATGTTTTTAGCTTTTTTATCCTGGCAAGCAGCAATTATGTGATTAACTAAGTTTTTTACGTCATTCATTATTTGAGGATCAATTGTTTTTAAGTTTAATACTACTATCTCAAGTGCAACAATACTAATCTGTTATGCTAAAGATAATAATGTGAGAGGCGCGATACCTTATTGGATACAAATATAGCTGTTTTTTTTATTAAATTGAGTCTAATGTGGTTAACGTCATATAAAGAATATCTTTATAGCGACACTTTCTTTCAGATTATCAGTTACTGATCAATTTAATAAAAAGGCCGGTAATCTTAAAATCGTTAAACTGTTTATGATCCGAAGGAAAATAGATACCTTTGGTCGATAGCATTAAAGCTGACTTATTTTATAGTATGAGTTTATTCGATTTAGTTACAATATTAGGACCTACCGCATCAGGAAAAACCTCTTTTGCCTGTAAGCTGGCTAATGATCTGGATACAGAAATTATTAGTGGCGATTCGCGTCAGGTATACCGGGGGATGGATCTTGGTACAGGTAAAGATTTATCTGACTATGTTGTTAATGGTAAACCTATTCCTTATCACCTGATAGATATACGTGATGCAGGCTATAAATACAATATATATGAATATCAGCATGACTTTCAAGAGGCCTATAAATCGATAAAAGAAAAGAATAAGTTACCCATCTTGTGCGGAGGTTCGGGATTGTATATCGAATCGGTACTGAAAGGGTATAATTTGATAAATGTTCCTGAGAACAAAGAGCTTCGTCAACAATTAGAAGGCAAGTCTTTAGCCGAGTTGACAACTATACTTGCCTCTTATAAATCTTTACACAATAATACGGATGTTGATACTGCTCAGCGAGCAATCAGAGCTATTGAAATAGAGGAATATAAAAAAGTTAATGAAACCGATTGTAATGAATATCCTCCATTAAACAGCCTGATTATAGGAGTTGATATTGATCGTGAGTTAAGACGTACCCGAATTTCGACCCGATTGAAAGCGAGACTCGAAGAAGGCATGATCGAAGAAGTACAATCGCTGCTTGATGCAGGAGTTCCTGCCGAAGATATCTTGTACTACGGATTGGAGTATAAGTTCGTAACTCAATATCTTCTCAAAGAAATTTCTTATACACAAATGTATTCTGAACTCGAAATAGCCATTCATCAGTTTGCCAAACGTCAAATGACATGGTTTAGGGGCATGGAAAAGCGAGGACTCAATATTCATTGGATAGATTCAACTCTGCCCGATGACGAAAAGATTGCGAAAGTAAAATCACTTCTTCTCCTGAAGTGAATTAGGTAATACTACGGGAATACTGTCTCTTTTGGCATTCAAATATTTTATACGCATCTGGGCTTTGTCTTTGGCTGTAGCTAAACTGTCTTTTTGAAGCATCAATCTTGATAACTGGTAAGAGTCTGCAATTGCTTTCTTTTGAATGTTGGGAAGAGCAAATGATGTTGTGTTTTTCCCTTTAAGAGTTACAGTAAGCGGACTATCTGCATAAGCGAAAATGAAATTCGCCAGACCATTATCATGAACAGATGTTGCCTGAACTATCTCGTATTGTTTGCCCATATGGTTGAATCTGAAGACAAAGCCATCGCCTTCAATCGGTAGCGTCTCTGCAAATTTGCCATCCTTGGTATTTACCTTTATACTGTTGTGTATCTGTCCACCGATATATACACTTTCGATATACATGGAGCCATTGTCATTAACGCCCGATCGTAGAGTGGTGACATTAGGTGTGTTGCCCGAAATAGTTTTAGGAATGTATACACCATAATCATCCTCTTTTTCTTTTCGGTAGGTGAATAGCTTCTTTATAGAATCAATCTTTGGTTGATAGGCAACAATCAGAGAATCACAGTTGGTTATTTGTTTTTCGTCAGAAGCCCTTCTCACTTCTTGTTTTAGCGCTAATGCATCTTTTATCTCCTGAAATGCTTTGGGGAATAAAATCTGAATACTGTCTATCTTTTGAAGTGCAGCTTCGTATTTACCATTTTGATATAACGAATGTATATCGATGAGATACTCTGTTGCCAAAGAGTTTTTCCTTTCTCCGCATGATACTATTCCCAATACTACCAAAAGTAGGATAAAAATATATTTAGTCTTCTTCATAACCAACGTGTTTTTTACAAAAATAATATTATTTTGCCGCAAGTACGCCTTATTGTTGTAATTTTGTACTGTGGGTCGCAGACCTTTTTATTTGTTGTAAGGATGAAACTGTCTGGTTGTCACGTATCGGTCAGACGTATAGCTATGCTCCCGCAAATAAAAATAGAACAATACATATTTAAGAATACTTGATGAATTATTTAGACAATAAATATATAGAGAAGCATTTTTCGGGAAAGATATTTGATATAATCAGTGAATGTGCGGATGAAATGGGATTGGAGTGCTATGCAATCGGTGGGTATGTGAGAGACATATTCCTGCATCGCAAATCGAAAGATATAGATGTGGTAACAGTAGGTAAAGGGATTGATTTGGCACAAGCTGTTGCCAAACGTTTGGGGCGACCCACTAAGTTATCGGTCTTTCATAGCTTCGGAACTGCTCAGGTGAAGCACAAAGATATAGAGGTAGAGTTTGTCGGTGCCCGGAAAGAATCGTACGAAAGAGGTTCCCGCAAACCTTTTGTTGAAGACGGTACACTCGAAGATGATCAAAATCGCCGCGATTTTACGATAAATGCATTAGCTATCTGTTTGAATAAAAAACATTACGGTAAACTGCTTGATCCTTTCGGTGGGTTGGAGGATCTGGAGAACTGCATTATTCGTACACCTCTTGATCCTGATATAACCTTTAGTGACGATCCTTTGCGAATGATGCGCGGAATACGCTTTTCGAGCCAACTCGGGTTCGATATCGAAGGTCGGACTTTTGACGCTATCAGTGCGAATAAAGAGCGTATCAGTATTGTTTCTCAGGAACGCATTATTGATGAATTAAATAAAATAGTATTATCTCCCAAGCCATCTGTAGGTTTTTTGTTGCTTGATAAAACTGGCTTGTTAGAACTTATATTTCCGGAGCTCGTTGCTCTTAAGGGGGCTGAAACAAAGGATGGAATAGGGCACAAAGACAATTTCTATCATACATTGGCTGTGCTGGATAATATCTCCAGAAAAACAGATGACCTTTGGTTGCGCTGGGCTGCCATTCTTCATGATATTGCTAAACCTGCAACAAAGCGTTGGGATCCTAAATTGGGTTGGACTTTTCACAATCATAACTTTGTAGGAGCGAAAATGACTCACGGTATATTTCGTCAAATGAAATTACCGTTGAATGAAAAGATGAAATATGTTCAAAAGTTGGTGGGGTTGCATATGCGTCCTGTTACTTTGGTTGAAGATGTGGTTTCGGATTCAGCTGTCAGACGCTTGTTGTTTGAAGCAGGAGATGATATTGAAGATCTGATGACCTTATGTGAGGCAGATATAACTTCGAAGAATCCTGATAAAGTTCGCCGTTTTCTGAAGAATTTCGAAATAGTACGTCAGAAGATGAAAGATATTGAGGAGAAAGATCATGTGCGTAATTTTCAGCCCCCGATTTCGGGTGAAGAAATTATGGAGATTTTCAATATTCCTCAGGGAGCGATGGTTGGTCGGCTTAAATCTTCCATAAAGGATGCCATATTAGATGGTGTAATACCTAATGAATATGATGCCGCCTATAAATATCTGGTTGATAAAGCAGATACTTTAGATTTGAAACCCATAAAATAAAGCAAATCATTATAAGCGGTTTTGTCAAAAATAAAAAGCAAAGGTCTGAAACCTTTGCTTTTTATTTTTATATGCTAGAATTACGTGAATCCAGTAATTTTTCAATAATCTCGTTATCTACTTCACTGTCGAATTTTCGAGCAAATGGGCAGGTGTTTTTTCGGATATTATCATAATCCTCTATTCTTAAAGTACGAGGATATTCAGGTCCCGTACCCCAATCAAGATAAGTGATATGTTCGTTTTTTATTTTACAGTTTGATGTGGCTAAGATCGTTTGCATCCATAGCTCATCGGTGCAGAAACAGTATTTTAGCCTTTTCATAAATCGTGGATTTTCGTCGATAAAAGAGATCAGATAATCCATTGCATCCTGTCTTAGAAGTACCCAGTTCGATCCCCCGTAAACATCCATTCCTTTGTAGAAAGGTCTTCTTGTATTGTATTTTAGTTGTATCTTTCGGATATTACCGATCAGCTTCCTGCGAAAAGTATCCCAAAGGCTATTGCCTGTTATGTCATGCTCCCAATAAAGCTCGTATCTGTTTATTCCTCCATTATAAGCCCAATGCTTTATTGGCAGTTTGTCTGAAACAATATAGCTGGAGTCATTTTTATAGATGAAATTCTTGATCTCTTCATTTGATCGCAATGGTAAGTCCTGACCACTGATCAATGCATAGTACTTATAGTTTCGTTTATAAGCCTGTTGAAAGAGAAAGAGAGAACATGCTGATAAGTTATACCCTCCCCATACGACATGAAGTTTCGAGTAGAACCGGATATTAGGATACTTAGCTGTAAGTTCTTCTTTGTTTATCGCTGACGTCTTATCAATATGAACATATAAATCGAAATCATCTGCTAAATTACTCAACAGTAATTCGAGCTGGGGCTGATTTTTATGAGCTATGATTAGAATCGCGATCTCATTCATTGCATTGCAGTTTAGTAAAAGTTGAACATGTCGTCAATACCACCTCCTTGCTGAATATCAGCAGCATTCATAAGAGGTTCTCCGTCAGCAGTTGATCCTGCACAAGGATTCGGATTGCCGGTCACTTTACTAAATTGGTCTTCTACCGAGTAGCCTAAAGTAGGATCGGCATATACCTTTTGCATGAATAATCCGAAGATCGGAAGAGCCATACTGGCACCTTGCCCCTGAGCTGTACGGTCGAAGTGGATGGAGCGATCTTCACCACCTACCCAAGTTGCAGTAACTAATTTAGGCGTGAATCCCATAAACCAACCATCCGAGTTGTTTTGGGTTGTTCCGGTTTTACCTCCCATTGGAGCTCTCAGATTATATTTATATCTAACTCTGCTACCTGTACCTCCGTCCATTACGGCACGTAACATATCAAGCATTTTTACAGAGGTCATCTCATTAAATACCTCTTTCATTCGAGGTTCAAATGTTGCAATAACATTTCCATGAGCATCCTCTATGCGGGTTACATAGGATGGTAATGATCTGATTCCCTTATTAACAAAAGCGGTATAAGCTCCTGCCATTTCGGATACGGATACATCGGGAGTCCCTAGAGCAAGAGATACTACGGGATCTATCTTTCCTGTAATACCAAACGAATGTAAGGTACGCACAAAAGAGTAGGGGGATGTCTGTTTCATCAGATAGGCAGTTACCCAGTTATCCGAGTTTTGTAATCCCCATTTGATAGATACCATTTCGCCTACTCGTGAAGATGAAGCGTTACGTGGCGACCACTCTTTGCCATCTTCGGTGATCAGCACTTGTTGCACATGGAGCATCTGGTCGCAAGGTGTCATACCTTCTTCCATAGCCAGTGTATACAGGAATGGTTTTATGGTAGAACCTACTTGTCGGCGTCCCACGCTTGCCATATCATATTGGAAATATTTGAAATCAATTCCACCTACGTAAGCTTTAACCTGACCGTTGTGAGGTTCCATAGCCATGAATCCGGCACGTAAGAAACTTTTGTGATAACGTATCGAATCCCATGGGGTCATGGTTGTATCTACATCTCCCGACCAAGAGAATACTTTCATGTCGGTAGGTTGTTTGAACACTTTAAGTATTTCACTATCAGAATAACCTTCTCTCTTCATATTTCGATAGCGGTCAGATACTTTCATCGATTTGTAGATCAGAGAATCGGCTTGCTTGGCAACACTGGAAGAGAACGGAGCGTATGAGCGTCCCTTTTTCTCCTTGTCGAATAATGGTTGCAGGTCTTTGCTTAAATGTTCCTTCATAGCTTCTTCTGCATAAGTTTGCATTTTAGAATCTATAGTGGAATATATTTTTAAACCGTCAGTATATAAACTGTATGGTTTTCCGTCTGCTTTTTTATTCTTGTTACACCATCCGTACAATGGATCTGTTTCCCATGAAAGAGAATCCAGCGTGTATTGTTCTTGTTGCCATGATGCATAATTGTCGCGATCGGGTTTCTTGGCTGTCATTGCCACACGTAGATATTCTCTGAAATAAGGAGCTAAACCATCTTTATGGTCTACTCTTACGTAATCAAGAACCAGTGGTAATTCTTTTAAAGAATCCAGTTCGGCTTTAGTAATGTAATTTGCCTTATACATCTGTTCCAGCACAACATTACGACGCCCTCTTGTTGCATCGGGTCTTCTTTTGGGATTGAAGTGAGACGGATTTTTACACATCCCGATAAGGGTTGCCGCTTCTTCTATTGTAAGGTCTTTCGGCTTTTTATTGAAATACACCTTAGCAGCCGATTGTATACCCACTGCATTATTAAGAAAGTCAAATTTATTAAGATATAAATTGATGATTTCCTCTTTGGTATAGTTACGTTCCAGTTGAACGGCAATAACCCATTCGATTGGTTTTTGAAGCACCCTGTCTACAACGTCATCTACAGGAGGTGAGTAAAGTTGTTTTGCTAATTGCTGAGAAATGGTACTACCTCCACCTCCGCTTTCTTGCTGGAAAATAACACGCTTAACAACTGCACGTCCTACTGCATATACGTCTATACCCGAATGTCCGTAAAAACGGGCATCTTCGGTAGCAACCAGAGCTTGCACCAAATAGGGAGATAGTTCATCGTAACTCGAATATATTCTATTCTCTTTACTTTGAGAGTAGGTTCCTAGTAGTTCATTGTCAGATGAGTATACTTGTGAAGCGTACTTGTCGATAGGATTTTCCAAATCTTCGATGGGTGGGGTGTAGCCTATAGCTCCACTGGCAATAAGTGTAAAAACTGTAGCCGTAATTAATATTACAGTAATAAATATTATCCACAGCAATTTCACAATCTTTTTGGACTTATTTCCTGAATCTTTTCCTTTTTTCTTATCCTGTTTGCTCATATAAATAATTTCAAGTATTTATTGCTACTCCGATGAGTATAACTGCCTTTAGTTATTTCATCAGTCAAAGCAATAGACCTTAATCTTCGAAACATAAATGAAAATCAATTTCTCGATTAATGTTTTAACCGTGCGAAAGTAATCAAAAACAATCAAATATCACAAAAGATTGATTCAGTTTTATAAAAGCTTAGGATACAAGTGGTGTTGACCTATTCTTTCTTGGTTTTTTCTTAATACTTTTTAGGTAAAATATATAATATCCGGTAAGTGGTAATGTGCCTCCGATGATACAAGCCAGACATGTCAAAATGCGTATAATAATCCCTCCGAATGCTCCTACATGCAGAGCGTAAGCCCATGACATTATTTTAGAGACCGATTTTTGCTCCGAAAAAAGAGATGCTTTGATAATTTCGCCCGAATTATTATCCAAAGTGTATTTATCTGTAGCTCTTAAATGAGGCGCCGATTTATCCAATACTGTTGCTGAACCATCTGATATAGTGATGTATTCGTTTTGTGGGACTTGTTTGGCTAAATTATCCAAAGCCATTTGCCACGATTGGTAATTTATTTCTTTTGTTTTTTTGCCCTCTCTTTCGCCGCCACCGTGTCCCCCTTTTTCGGCAGGGATTTCTACTCCGAATAATTTGCACACTCCATTTCTATACCATTCAAAAGACCACATCAGTCCTGTAAGTGCAGAAATGAGCAGGAACACACATACATATATTCCAAGACTAACGTGAAGATCGTGAAAGAAGCGTTTCCATCCTGATTTCGTTTTTATTGTGAATCGGCTTTTTAGCTTCTTCTTATCGGTAGGAGCCCACCATACAAGTCCACTGATGAGGATAAATACAAATAATATAGTAGTTATACCAACGGTGTATTTACCCCATGTGCGCGATCCGTCCATAAGCCATCTATGTAATGACATCATCGTGAAGAAAAAGCTGTCTCTGAAACTGTATGTTCCTTTTAGTTCTCCCGTGTAAGGGTCAACAAAAGCCGAAATGCGGAATCCATTGGATAGAGAGGCTATATAGGTACGTTTGGGGTCGGAGCTTACTTTTATACCCGAAACTGTATTGTCTTTGAGTTGCGTATTGACTATCGGTATTAGTTGGTCGATAGGTATCTTTTTATCTTTTACTTCTTCAACAAAGTAACGTTCGGGATAATATGCTTCGAGGATTTCTGTTTCAAATGAAAGGATGGCACCTGTAATACAAATTATTGTAATTATTAAGCCCACAGGCAGAGATAGCCATAAATGTACTTTTTTGAAGAATTTTCGAGTTGTCATTGGGTTTAAGTAAAAGTTAGAATTTGATGTATGGACTATATTATGCCCATAGCAAAGCAATAAAAAGGTCTGTGACCTTAAAAAATGAACCGATGTTCTGAATTGTTATTCAAAACATCGGATACACTTTGTCATTAAGTCAGTAAGTTATATTTAAAGTCAAAATATTTATATTATAACGTTAGCAAAGGTAGGAGTAACTCAATTACTCTGCAATCGCAATTAATGATGAATTTGTAACGGTTCAATCACTATTTATGGTGATTGAAATAAAAAGGTTTCGCTCTTGAGCGAAACCTTTTTAGTAAATTATTCATGAAAAATAAATTTCATTAAAATCTATAAGCTACCATTGCTGCAAAATTGCGAGGGTCAATTTGATTGATATATCCTCCACGGAAATAAGAATTATATCCTAGCTCATCAAATATATTATTCATAAATACACGGGCAGTAAAAGGACCTGTTGTATATCCCAACTGAACATTTACAGTAGTGTACGCAGGCATATCGAATGGTTTAATGCCCGGAGCATAGATGTGTCCATCATAAGCAGTGCTAAATTCATTAACAGGACGTTTTCCAACATAATATGTTCCTAAACCTATAGATAAGCCCTTTAATGTACTTCTGTCTACAGTATAATGTATCCAACCATTGGCAGTGTGTTTTGGGGCATTCATCGGAGCCGATCCGTTTACATAAGAAGGACTGTTTTCATATTTTGCATCTAAATAAGCATACCCTAGCATGACTTGCAAGTTATCTAGTATACGTCCGTTTAATTCAACTTCAACACCTCTTCTTTTTAAATCTCCTGCTTTGTATACATAACCGGTAGTATTAGTTGTTCCGGGGATATACTCATTGTTGGTTAGATTTTCAGTAATAATGTCGAAATAAGTAAAGTTAAAACGAAGTCTGTCTCCCAACCAGTCAGATTTGAATCCTACTTCAAATTGTTTAGTAACTGAAGGGCCTGCTTCTGTAATGCTGTCAGTAAGTATACTTGCTGCTCCTCTTAGACTTGTACTTGTTGTATAAGATGCGAATACATTTACATTCTTAATCGGAGTCACCATTACCCCTACCATTGGGTTCCATGCATCTCTTGTCTCATTTCCTGCTGTAGCGTTCAGATTCGATATAGAACTGTAGCGTATCCCTAGAATTAATTTAAGATAATCGTTTATGGTCATTACTTCCTGAGCCATTAATCCGTAAGTCGAATATTTAGATCTTACAGGATCAGCTTCCTTGCCTAATCCGCTTTTCTTTATTTTATCGGCAGAAGGAGGTGTGTTGTTCACCGGATTTAAAACATTTATAGTATCAACCACCATAGAACCTAAACTTGTCGTAAAGGCATCAGCTATACGGTAATCAAAACCGAGCTGAAAAGTGTGTTTGATTGTACCTGTATATACGTCTCTTCCGATGAAGTCTAATTGGAATGTTGTATTCTTGTCATCTCTTTGAGATCGGGATATCGTACGCTGTCTTATCTCATAATCAACAGGTTTTCCTTTCTTTGCTACTGTGGCTAGTCCTGTAGATGTATTGTCGAAGTTATAAGACGAGTTGAAATAAGCAGCCCTAATACTTAACTTGTCAGTAATCATGCGGTTTAAACGAGCCGAATAAGTCAACATCTTTGTGTTCACATTGTCAATACCTTTAAATCCTAAGAACTTATCGAAAGGCATCTCGTATAAGGCTTCTGTACCAATATCTGCAAGGTTTACTGTACTTGTTACCGGAGTTGCATCTTCATTCAAATAGTCTAGCTCAAGATTAACTGTGGTTTTATCATCGGGACGCCATTCTAAAGATGGGTTTATATATGCGCGGCTTGATGATACATATTTACGGTAGTTATCTGCACGTTCATATGCTCCATTCAAACGGAAAGCAACAGTTCTGTTTTTGTCCAATATAGTTTGCACGTCAAAAGTTGGGCGTACTTCACCCCAACTGCCTACTCTAAGGGTTGCTTCACCGGTATTTACAAATTTAGGAGTTTTGGTTACCACATTGATAACGCCGCCTGCATTTCCTAAATCGGTAATAACACCTTGTGTTACCGCAGCAGATCCTTTTATCATCTGTAAACTCTCTACACCTTGCATATCTACTACACCGGATGCTGTTTGAAACTGAGAGTCCATTCTTACGCCATTTTTCAATACAGGTATTCCACGGAAGCCACGAGTTGACATGCTTTCCTTTACACCACCGTATGAACCGAAAAGAGTAACCCCAGGTACGTTTCGTAAGGCATCTGTAAGGGTTAAAGCACCTTGTTCGGCAATCACTTTCTCTGATATTACCGATATGGTTTGTATCTGCTCACTTGGGCGTAAGGGCATACGGGTGATCAATTCTAGCTTTTCAGGTTGTTTATGGCGTTCGCCAAAGACTTCAACTTCATTTAATGTATTACTTACTTTTAAATCAAAACGTATTGTTTGTCTGGAGTCATCTGTTATTGTAACCTCTTGCTTTTTTGAATCGTATCCGATGAAGCTGGCCGAAATTTTAAATGTACCGTTGGGTAGATTTTTGAATCTGAATTCTCCATTGTCATTTGTGAGGGTCGAGTAATTAGTTCCTTCGATCACAATTGTTGCTGAAACGAGCGGCTCTCCGTTTTCGTCGTAAACACTTCCTCTCACTCTTTGTGCTGAAGCATATGTTGCACATATCAAAAGCAATAAAAGTGAAAAATTAATTTTTTTGAACATGATTTTATTTATGGTTTAGTTAAAATTGATATAAATTAGAAAAGAGTTGCAAAGGTCAAGATTCGAGACCTTGGTGTCAATCGCAATAAATAATGATATTATATATCGATTATAGCTTAATCTAGGTATTTGGTATATGTAATAGCTCGTGTTGAGGTAGGTTGATTAAGAAGTTGCGATTTGTATACTCGCTAAAATAAGTATTGTTTTATTCCAGAATTATCACTTTTTATCTCGGTTGTATCTGCCGGGATTGTAAAAAGGTCTGTGACTTTGTAACTTCACTTTTGTAATTATGTCTAGTTTGTATTGAAATTATTTATCTTTGTCAAAAAGAAATTTAAAATGAGTCGATCTAAGTTAGTTTTGTTGTTTGGTATCTTTTTCAGTATGTTTTTCATGGCTTGTTCAGAGCCAAGCATACAGGATGATGCCCAGAAAGCAGCTGAATTGTCGAGATTATCGAATATTTCAGCTATGGATAATGATTTGGGTGCTGCCGGAAAATTGTATAATGAAGCCCAGGAGATTATGAATAAATACAGGCAGAATGGTAAGTTTGATGAGTTTTATCAGCTATATAGTAGTTATTTGCAGGAAAGTGCAGCTTTAGAAGATCAAAAAACTCACACTATATCGTCCGAGTCCGGATCTGATTTAACGCCTAATAATTAAAAAACATAACTAAGAATAAGCAAATGTCAGAAATTACGCCAACAGAAGAAAAGAAAAGTCTAAACTTTATAGAAGTAATAGTTGAAAAAGACTTGCAAGAGGGAAAAGACGGAGGACGTATTCAAACGCGCTTCCCACCTGAGCCAAATGGTTATTTGCATATAGGACATGCAAAAGCAATTTGTTTAGATTTTGGTTTGGCGCAGAAATATAACGGTATATGTAACCTTCGTTTCGACGACACGAATCCGGTGAAGGAAGATGTAGAATACGTCGATTCTATCATGGCGGATATTCAATGGTTAGGGTTCGATTGGGCAAATGTATATTATGCATCCGATTATTTTCCTAAACTATGGGATTTTGCTATCCAACTGATTAAGGAGGGTAAAGCCTATATTGATGAGCAGTCGGCAGAAGAAATTGCAAAACAAAAAGGGACTCCTACTCAGGCCGGAACTCATAGTCCATACAGAGACCGTTCGATTGAAGAAAATCTGGATTTATTTGAAAAAATGAATCAGGGAGTTTTTGAAGAGGGTAGTATGGTATTGAGAGCTAAAATAGATATGGCTTCTTCTAATATGCATTTTAGAGATCCTATAATATATAGAATCATCAAACAAGCTCACCATCGTACAGGTAACCAGTGGTATGCATATCCGATGTATGATTTTGCTCACGGGCAATGTGATTATTTCGAGGGTGTTACCCATTCTATTTGTACTTTGGAATTTGTGGTTCATCGTCCTCTTTATGATTGGTTTATAGATCAATTGGCTACCAGTGATTATCGTCCGGCTCAATATGAATTTAACCGTTTGAATCTTACTTACACAATGATGAGTAAGCGCAAGCTTTTACAATTGGTGAAAGAGGGATTGGTAAACGGTTGGGATGACCCTCGTATGCCTACCATTAGCGGATTTAGAAGACGAGGATATACGCCCGAATCGATACGTAACTTTATTGACAGGATTGGTTATACCAAATATGATGGTGTAATAGATGTTGCTTTGTTGGAATATGCTATTCGTGAAGACCTGAATAAAAGGGCAACGCGTGTGTCAGTTGTTATGGATCCTATAAAACTGATATTGACGAATTATCCCGAAGGTCAAACTGAGATAATGGATGCACAAAATAATCCCGAAGATGAAAATTCAGGAAGCCATAAAGTGGTATTTTCTCGTGAACTATATATCGAGAAAGATGATTTTATGGAGGATGCTCCTAAAAAATATTTCCGCCTTACTCCCGGACAGGAAGTGCGCTTGAAACATGGTTATATAATAAAATGTACAGGGTGTAAACATGATGAAGCCGGAAATGTTATAGAGGTATATGCCGAATATGATCCGATGACCAAAAGTGGTATGGCAGAAAGTAACCGTAAAGTAAAAGGGACTATCCATTGGGTGTCAACGGAAGATGCCATTGATGTGGATGTTCGTTTGTATGATCGTCTTTTTCTATCGGAAAATCCGGGAGATGAAAAAGAGGGTGATTTTAGAGACTTTTTGAATCCCGAATCATTGATTGTGAAAACAGGCTGTAAAGCAGAGTCTTATTTGAAAGAAGCTAAAGCTTACGATCATTTTCAATTTCAAAGGATTGGGTATTTTAATGTTGATCCAGACTCTACTCCCGATCATTTAGTGTTTAATAGAACAGTTACACTAAAAGATTCATGGAGTAAAATGAAAGATAAGTAAATATATTGTTTATGGAAGAACGTGATATCTCTGATTTACTAGCCCGTTATGAGCAAATGCTTCTGACGGGTAAGAGTATGTACTTTGATGCCGATGAATATGATGATTTGGCTGAGTACTATGATAAATTGGATGATATTGAAACAGCCCGTGAGATAGTTGATCTTGGGCTGAGTATTCATCCTGATAATGAGGCTTTAATGTTGAGGTTTGGGAAGTATTTGGTTTATGATGCCAAATACACTACTGCTTTACATTATCTTAATTCTCGATTTTCTTCTTATGATTTTGAGCTTTATCTATTGAAGATAGAGTGTTTGCTTCACTTAGATTTGTATGCAGAAGCATATGAATTGACGGCTGAGATATTAAGTGATGAAGATACCGATCTGGATGTGATATTATCGGAATTGGGTTTTCTTTATGTAGGGGCAGAGTATTATGATGAGGCAATTCTTTATTTTGAGAAGAGCTTAGAGTATGACCCTAATAATATTGAAGTGCTTAATGACCTTGCATATGCTTATGAGGTTAAATCTGATTTCGCTTCTGCTATTATAGTCTGTAATCAGATATTGGATGCAGACCCTTATTCAATAGATAGCTGGATAATGCTGGGTAAGTTATATTCCCTTGAGGAAGATTTTGAGAAAGCGATTGACGCTTTTGATTTTGCTTTAGCTCTGGATGAGGCTAATATAAATATTCTCAAATTAAAAGCCCATTGTCTGTTGTTGTCTGAGCGGTCAGAAGAAGCCATTGAAATGCTGAAAGAATGTATTAAAATGTCTCCGGATGAAAGTTTGTTATATCTTTCTCTGGCAGAATGCTATATGAGCCTTGAATTATATAAAGATGTTTTGAAAGCTCTTTTTGCTTATGAAGATTTGGTTGGCGAGACACCTGAGTCAATGGCTAAAAAGGCACATGCCTATTTGTTGCAGGGGAAGATTGACGAGGCAGTAGAGTTTATAGATAAGGCGTTGAATGCAGACTCTGATTCTTTTGACGTAAATATGATTGCAGGCGAAGTATATTTGAAATTAAATATTCCGTCAGGTGCTGAGATTTTTTATAAAAAGGCTCTTACCCTTAATGAGGAGAATGCAGAGGAAGTTCTGGAGAAGCTTGTTTCGGTATATCTTCGTAAAGACGAGTTACTAAATGCTATTGAATGTCAGGAAAGATTGTTTGAAATAACAGAATCAGCTCAATCTCATGAAAAGTTAGCATTGTTATATATGGAGAATGGAGATAAAGAGAGTTTTCAGGCTGCTATTGAATCTTTCGATGATGAATCGCTATTTTCTATCCTCTCAGTTTTTTATCCTAACGATATGTCAGATCCTCCTAGTCGTGAATCAATGCTGCTTCGGTTAAATGAAGCTTATGAATGCCGATTATTGTATAAAAATATTAAATACTAGGGTTCTTATTGTCGTATCTTAACACTTTGAAGTGTTTGTGAGAAACGATTTTGGAGTAATCTGTTAATTTGTAAACCGTTGGTCTTTTGATTGACGGTTTTTTTTGTTTGTATAAATATACATTTGAGATTTTCTTGACAATTTGATGTTATTTTTCATTTTTTACTCTATTAATATGGAGTAGGGGCTCTTCGTTTGTATCTAATATCTTTTTTAAATAAAGAAAAACTAACATTTAACATGGCAAATTTTGTGTATTTTGTGAAAAAAATATACATTTGCGACTCCCATTGTGAAATAATGTAAAAGAATTCCCTTGGATTTGTAGATAATTGATTGATATTAAAATAATTGAGTAATTTAAAGTAGTGTTTATGAAAAAATTGATAATGATTTTGACTTGTATCATTGCAAGTGTCGGGTTATCAGTAGCTCAAACAACACGAGTTTCAGGTACAATCTTAGATGATACCGGTGAAACCGTGATTGGAGCTTCAGTCGTAGCTAAAGGTACAACTGTAGGAACAGTGACCGATATCGATGGTAATTTCTCTTTGAATATCCCATCAGATAAGAAAACGCTAGTGATTTCTCTTATTGGTATGAAAACCAAAGAGGTAGCAGCCGGAACAGACCTTAAGATCATTTTAGAAAATGATTCTAAGTTGATGGATGAGGTTGTAGTAACAGGTTATGGTCTGGTTAAGAAGGCTACATTTACAGGGTCGGCGACTACTGTTCAGTCTAAAGCGTTGACAGACATAACCAGTTCTTCAGTAGATAAAGCTTTACAAGGAAACTCTGCCGGTTTGCTTACTCAAGCAGCTTCAGGACAACCTGGTGCAGGTCAGAGGATAGTTGTGAGAGGGCTTGGTTCTGTGAATGCAGGTACTGAACCTTTGTGGATTGTAGACGGAGTTCCTATTGCTACAGGTAACTTTGGACAATTGACTTCTACCGGAGAGACTACTTATTCTGATAATTCGAATGCTTTGGCTGGTATAAATCCGAATGATATCGAAAGCATAACTGTGTTGAAAGATGCTTCTGCTACATCTATTTATGGAGCTCGTGCAGCAAATGGAGTAGTGGTAGTTACCACTAAATCAGGGATTGATGGCAAGACCAGATTCTCTTTATCTTCTAATTATGGCTGGTCAAGAAGAGCTACCAATAATTTTAAGGTAATGAACAAAGCTCAATATACTGAATATATGACAGAGGCTTTGTTTAATAGTGGAGGGTATAGTTCTTTGGATGAAGCTCAACAGGATTTATTTGATACTTTTCCTAAAGATGCAAATGGAAATTCGTATAATTTTAATTGGATGGATAGAACATATAGAAATGATGCGCCTACCTATTCATTTGATATCTCTGCAAATGGAGGTAATGCGAAAACTAAATTCTTTGTTTCAGCAGGATATTTTAATCAAGAAGGTATTTTAGAGGCATCGGCTATGAATCGTATCTCGAACAAATTCAATATAACTCATGCCTACTCAAATAAACTTAGATTTGGATTGAGTAGTACTCTATCTTTGACTAAGCAAGAAACTCCATTAACAACAAGTTCTTATTATTCTAATCCAGTATTGGCATCAGCTATAATACCAGCTCTTGATCCAGGCGAAATAGACGGAGTTCCAACGAAGTTAACTGTTTTATCTGCAAATTTTTTGGCGAATATAAAATATAACTATGCTAACTCTAGAACTTATAGAGTTATTGAGAGTGCTTTTGTAGAATATGATCTTCTGGAAGGGTTGACCTTTAAAACACAATGGGGTGTTGACTTTATGCAAGTGAATGAGGCTCAGTGGGATGATCCAAGGGTTCCCGGTAATACAGCATCTACTCTTGGAGGACGTGCTACACGTACAGGAGGAGAAAGTTTAGTTTGGAACATTACTAATACATTGAATTATAATAAAGTATTTGATAAAGTTCATAATTTAAATGTAATGGTTGGACAAGAAGCAAATGATGACTCTTATCGCTATCAAATTGCTGCTTCGGAAGGTTTTCCTACTCCCGATTTTCAAGAGTTGACAGCAGGAGCCAATCCTGTTACAGCTGAAAGTGATTATAAGCATGTGAGACTGTTTTCTTTATTCACTAGAGTAAACTATGCATATGATAACAAATATATTTTGTCAACAAGTTTCCGTCGAGACGGTTCTTCTCGATTCTCTAAAGACAATCTATATTCAAACTTCTGGTCTGTTGGTGGACAATGGAGAATGAGTCAGGAGAATTTCCTTCAAAATGTAGAATGGTTAACAAATCTAGGCCTAAGAGCTAGTTATGGAACATCAGGTAATTCAGATGTTACTACTTTTACGACTGCTGGGTCAGAACTTGATGGAAGACACCCTGCATTAGGATTATATTCTGGTGGAGCCAATTATAATGGAGTATCAGGTATTTACCCATTGCAGATGGTTAATAATGATTTGAAATGGGAGTCAACAGCTTCATTTAACGTAGGTGTAGATTTCTCTGCTTTTAATAATAGATTATCTACAACTCTTGAATTCTACAATAAGAATACAACAGATCTACTATTCCGTGTCCCAGTATCTTCTACTACCGGATTTACCACAGCAATGAGAAACGTGGGAAGTATGAGAAATAGAGGAGTAGAATGGACAATATCAGGGGTTCCTGTTGTTACTAAAGATTTTGAATGGACTGTTAGCTTCAATATAAGTCATAATAAGAATAAAGTAACAGAACTGTACGGTGGACAAGATATCATTACTACAAATCGAATCAAACGTGAAGGGGAAGATGTTCAGTCTATTTATACTTATGAATGGGCTGGCGTAGACCCAGACGATGGCGCTCCAATGTGGTATGCGGAAGATGGAAGTAAAGTAAAAAGTATTTCAAAAGCTAATAGACGAATTGTTGGATCTGCCGCTCCTAAATACTTTGGAGGTTTAACAAATACGTTTAAATATAAGGGATTTGACTTGTCTGCATTGTTCTACTTCAATCAAGGTAATAAGATTTCAGACCAGACTTTGGCCATGGTGAATGCTTTTGGTGCTAGAGGTTTATGGAATCAATCACCAGATGTGTTGAATAGATGGCAAAAACCAGGAGACATAACAGATGTTCCAAAAGTTATCTATGGTGTATCTCCTTCAGTATATGCTCCAATGTCTACTAGATATGTATATGATGGTTCTTTTATCCGTTTGAGAAATTTAAATATCGGCTATACATTACCAAATGTACCAGGATTACGTATTTATTTCCAAGGAACGAATCTTTTGACTTTTACAGATTATAAAGGACTTGATCCTGAAGTTGGAATTAACGGAGACCCATGGTTTGGATATCCTGTTGCTAAAACCATGACATTTGGTTTTAATTACAATTTTTAAATCTTAGTTCTTGAACCTATTTTAAATTAAGAAAAGATTATGAATAAATATATTAAAATGTTTGCTTTAGCGGTAATTGCTACCGTATCACTGCAATCCTGTGATAGTTTCTTGGATTTGAAGCCAAGTTCTTCTGTCGATTCCGCAAATGCTATAAATAATGTTCAAAGTGCAACAGCAGCATTAGTTGGAACTTATGATGGGTTACAGTATTATTATAGTTATGGACGTGACTTTGTTGTTTACGGTGATGTTTTAACTAATAACGTAAAAGCCTCTCCTACTAATTCTAATCGATTCACTTCAGAGGCAGCTTGGTCATGGAGTGTGTCAACAGCAGACTTTGGTTATTATTGGAATCAAACATATAATACAATAAACAGGGCTAATAATATAATAAATGCAAAAATTTCTGGAGATCAGACTGCTGTAAACCAGATTGTTGGTGAAGCATATGCTCTTAGGGCTTTACTACATTTTGATTTAGTTCGGATGTATGCTCAAGACTATAATTTTACTACTGATCATTCTCATTTAGGTGTACCATATATAACAAAACATGATGCAACAGGGCAACCTAAAAGAAATACAGTGAATGAGGTTTATACTAATATTCTTTCAGATTTAGGTAAGGCAGCTGAACTTGTGACTAAAATGCGTCAAGTTGCACCTTATACGCTTTCTCCTAATGCTATAAATGGATTATATGCAAGGGTATATCTTTATATGGGTAACTATGCCAAAGCTAAAGAGTATGCTGAGTTGGTAATCCCTAAATATAGTTTGATCCCCAACGATAAATATCTGGCCTCTTGGGGGGAGGAATATACCTCTGAGTCAATATTCACTTTAGCTCATAATCTTGTGGATAATCAAGGAACTAATGCTTTAGGATATATCTATATTGAAGCTGGTTATGGAGATCTATTGGTGGAACCCAAGTTTCCGGCTCTTTATGCCGAAGGTGATGTTCGAAAGGGTTGGTTTGTAAATGGTGAGGCAGCATCTAAAAAAGATAATATTTATGTAGAAGGTAAATATCCTGGTCGAGGAACACCTGGTTTGGATAATTATAGCATGCTTAGAGTTTCTGAAATGTATCTAATTGCAGCGGAATCAGCTGCAAGACTAGGAGATGAGACTACAGCTCGTAAATATTTGGACGCAATAAGACAAAGAGCTCTTCCTACAGCGGCATCAACAACTGCTACCGGACAAGCTTTAATCGATGCTATACTTCTAGAGAAACGCAAAGAACTAGCTTTTGAAGGACATTATTTTCATGATTTGAAACGATTGCATTTGCCAATTATTGCAGCTACTACCGGAACCGGAGCTTTAGGGCAAACTATTCAACCTGGTGATACAAGATTAGCATGGCCAATACCTCAAAGAGAAATTGATGCCAATCCAAATATTGCTACACAGCAAAATCCTGGATATTGATAATTGAATAATTATAATATAAAAAAACACGAAGAAATTACTCTTCGTGTTTTTTTATGTTCTCAATAATAAAGTTTCAAATTGTTCTTTGCTTAAAAAAGTGTATATTTGTTATTCTTGATCTGGTAAAATGGATAATCAGAAGATAAAAGAACAGGTTTTAAATAAGTTTACTGAATACCTCAATCAGCATAAACATCGCAAGACGCCCGAACGTTTTGCCATACTTGATCATATCTACTCTACAAAAGGACATTTTGATGTCGATTCGCTTTTTCAAACAATGAATACCCAAAGTATGCGGGTTAGCAGAGCTACACTGTACAATACAATCGAATTGTTATTGGATTGCGGTTTGTTAGTGAAGCATCAGTTTGGCGCAAATATATCTCAGTATGAACGTATATATGGTGCTGAAAACCATGATCACTTAATCTGTACTACATGTGGGAAGGTGAAGGAATATAAAAATGCAACACCATTTACTCAGACACAGCAAAAAAGGTTTGCCCGATTTAAGATTGGCTATTATAGTATGTATATATACGGAACATGTGCCAAGTGCTTAAAAGAAAAGCAACAAAGTGAGAAGAAATCAAAGAAATCAGAAGAAAATAAAATAAATACCAATAAAAAGAAATGAAAGCAGATGTACTACTGGGGTTGCAATGGGGTGACGAAGGTAAAGGCAAAATAGTGGACGTATTAACTCCAAAATATGAAGTAGTAGCTCGTTTTCAGGGCGGACCCAATGCGGGTCATACTTTAGAATTTGAGGGTGAGAAATATGTTTTAAGATCGGTTCCTTCGGGTATCTTTCAAGGAGATAAGATAAATATCATCGGAAATGGAGTGGTACTAGACCCTGCATTATTTAAAGGTGAAGTTGAGTCTCTTGAAAAGTCGGGGCATGATCTGACTAAACGCCTGTTGATCTCTAAGAAAGCCCATCTTATTTTACCTACACATCGTTTATTGGATGCTTGTTATGAAAATGCTAAGGGAGACTCTAAAATAGGAACTACCGGCAAAGGTATCGGACCTACATATACTGAGAAAGTAGGACGTGGAGGTTTGAGAGTGGGAGATCTCTTATGCGGTTTCGATGAAAAGTACCAACAGGTAAGAAACAGACATCTGGAAATACTAAATCAATATAACTTCGATTGCAGTTCATTGGCTGAAATCGAAAAAGAATGGTTTAAAGGTGTTGAAAAATTAAAAGAATTTACATTTGTAGATAGCGAGTATTATATCAATAATGCTTTGTCAAAACATAAATCGGTCTTAGCAGAAGGAGCACAAGGCACTATGCTGGATATCGACTTCGGATCTTATCCTTTTGTAACTTCATCTAATACGATCTCTTCGGGAGCATGTATTGGCTTGGGGATTCCTCCCAGCCATATAGGTGAAGTTTTTGGTATTTTCAAGGCATACTGCACACGTGTAGGTAGTGGTCCTTTCCCTACAGAGCTGTTCGATGAAACGGGTGACAAACTTCGCAAGCTAGGCTTTGAGTTTGGATCGGTAACAGGGCGTCCCCGCCGTTGTGGTTGGATTGATTTGGTTGCATTGCGTTATGCTATAATGATCAATGGGGTGACTCAACTGATTATGATGAAAAGCGATGTGTTGGATACATTCGAGACTATTAAAGCATGCGTTGCCTATAAAATCGATGGTAAAGAAACAACCGAATTTCCTTTCGAAATAGGAGACAACGTAACACCTGTATACAAGGAACTTCCCGGATGGAATATGGACATGACAAAAATGCAGAGTGAAGAAGAATTTCCTCAGGAATTTATAGACTATGTCAATTTTTTGGAGGAAGAGTTAGATGTAACTATCAGTATTGTATCAGTAGGACCTGATCGTGATCAGACTATTAAACGTCAATATTTCGTATAATCTCTGATTAGCCTTTTTTAAGTAATTATCAAATTTACAAACAATTAATATGTATATCTTTGGCATATCTTTTGATAAAGATAATTATAAGGTAGAAAAGGTTATTAATTAAAATAGTAAGATTATGTATTTCGGTTGGATTTTATTCGGTATAATTGCTTTAGGAGGCTGGATAGTTTCGGCAACATTACAAAGCAAATTTAAAAAATACTCAAAGGTACCATTAGATAGCGGATTGACAGGTAGAGATGTTGCATTGAAAATGCTGCATGACAATGGTATATATGATGTACAAGTAGTTTCGACCCAAGGTATGCTAACGGATAATTACAATCCGGGCAACAAAACGGTAAACTTAAGCGAAGGTGTTTATCATAGTAATAGTGTGGCGGCAGCTGCTGTTGCGGCACACGAATGCGGACACGCTGTACAGCATGCTAAGGCGTACGGACCTTTGACTTTAAGATCGGCTTTGGTGCCAACGGTTAGCTTTGCTTCGAAATGGGTTATGTGGGTATTATTGGCAGGTATATTTATGATCAATACTTTCCCTATATTATTATGGATTGGTATCGGTTTGTTTGCAATGACTACCATCTTTAGTTTTGTGACATTACCTGTCGAAATTGATGCCAGTAATCGTGCTTTAGTATGGCTTAATACAGCCGGTATCGTAAGAGATTCTAATAAGGATAAAGCAAAAGATGCTCTAAAGTGGGCTGCATATACATATGTTGTAGCTGCTTTAGGTTCTTTAGCCACTCTTATTTATTATATCTTTATCGCACTGGGGAGCAGGAGATAATCCTTATCCCTCTAAAATATAAAGAGTAACATTATAGTTACTCTTTTTTTTCATGGCACATACAGATGTAGATGTGTAGTATAGGATTTTATTTTTATCAAGCTCTGACTGATTATGAAATATCTTTTTTTTATCATTTTTCTTTTACTTTTTTTAGCAGGTAATTATTATGTTTTCTACAGAGCTTGGACGGTTATCCCTTTAAGCGTATTAACGCGTTCGTTATTGATCGGGGTAGCTGTAGTATTGATAGGTTCTATTTTTTTGTTATTTCTGGCAGGGGAGCATTTTCCGGTCGGAGTAACATCTGTTTTATATATAATCGGAACCTCGTGGGTCTTTATTTTTATTTATGTTCTTATTTTTAATTTACTCACCGACTTGATTCGTGCCTCCCATCTTGTACCTCGGGATACACTGAACCAATATACCAAAGATAATTGGCTTAGTTTTGGCTTGACAGTGGGTTTTATCGGCTTGCTGATGCTGTGTGGTTATTTAAAATACCGCATTAAAGAACGGGTCGATCTGCCTATCGAAATTACTAAAACCATAGGAGCCGGCGATTCGCTTACTATAGTGGCACTTAGTGATATGCACTTAGGATATGGCATCGGTAAAAGTGAGCTGCAACAATGGGTAGAGCTTATCAATAAAGAAAATCCGGATATTGTTCTTATTGCAGGAGATATTATAGATAGTAGTGTCAGACCGCTGATTGAACAGAATATGTCGGATGATCTGAAAAAGATAAAATCGAAATACGGAGTATATGCCGTTATGGGCAATCATGAGTATATCAGCGGAGCTTTGGCTTCTTCGAAATTCATAGAAGACTCAGGCATTAAACTAATCAGAGATTCTGTTGTTTTAATTGATAGCATGTTTTATATTGTCGGACGAGATGATAAGTCGAATCCGAATCGAAAACCTCTTGCAGCATTAACTGGTTCTTTAGATAAATCGAAGCCCATAATTTTGTTAGATCACCAACCGTATAATTTAGAAGAAGCTGAAAATGAAGGGGTAGATATTCAATTTTCGGGGCATACACATCGAGGACAGATATGGCCTATTTCGCTGATAACCGATATGATTTATGAAGACTCGTATGGGTATTTGAAAAAAGGAAATACAAATATATATGTAAGTTCGGGTATGGGGCTTTGGGGTGGAAAATTCCGTATAGGAACACAGTCCGAATATGCTGTAATTAAAGTAAAAACGAAATGAAAGTCTTCTTATTTCAAGCACTTATAGTACATCTTATATTTAATGTATATGTATTTGTACGAGGATGGCAGCTTTTACCCAAGAGTAAAGTATACAGAATTCCTTATGCATCGCTGTTTGCAATAGAGCTTATCGTATATCTGATAGGATTGATTTTCAATGTTATGTTACCATCTGCTATCTTGAAGCCTATTTTGTTGATTGGAACTTCATGGATGATATTTATTGGCTATACTTCGGCCTTACTACTGATTTATGATTTTGTTAAATTTTTAGGGCGCTGGATTCAGCCTATCCGAAGATTAAACTTACAAAAGGTTTCATTCCGAAGAATATATAGCATACTATCGCTGGTTATTGTAATTTCTTCGATGACATACGGACATTATCGCTTTTGGCATCCTGTTGTAACAACGATGGATTTAGCTGTTGATAAAAAAGTAGAAGGGCTTAAAACTCTTAAAGTCGTGATGGTGGCAGACATACATGTCGGACATTTGATTGATAAAAAGGTGTTGAGTATGTATGTGGATAAAATAATGGAACAAAAGCCGGATGTTATCCTGTTGGTTGGTGATATTATAGACTATGATCTGTCTCCATTGGTAGATCAGAGGATGGGGGAGGAGTTCCAACGTTTAAAAGCTCCTTATGGAGTATATGTGACTACAGGTAATCACGAATACAGATTAAATTCGAAAGAGAAAATAGCTTGGTTAACTTCCGAGACTGGAATGACCATGCTAAGAGATACGACCATAAATATAGCTGATAAATTTTATATTGTAGGTCGAGAAGACGATCATGCCGAACATCGAAAACCATTAACTGAGCTGATGCAGCATGTTGATAAGCAATTGCCTGTAATTGTGATGAATCATGAACCTAAAAATCTATCTGAAGAATCGGATGAACAGGCAGACCTTGCTGTTTATGGACATACTCATAACGGACAATTGTTTCCCAATAATTTATTGATGAGTCTGATATATGAAGTCGGTCATGGTTATAAAAAGAAAGATAATACACATGTTTATGTTACTTCGGGACTAGGACTCGCCGGCCCTCAGTATCGTATCGGAACTATTTCTGAAATCGTAGTTTTAAATCTGCATTTTAAATAAAAGCAAACATTTAGTGAGACTCTAAAAGAGTATCATACTCTGTTGTTATTTTGCTAACCAAAGTAACAAATAGTTCTGTGAGCTTAATTAGTGTTTTTATGATTAGTTGGGAGATGGTATGCCTTCAACTATAACTGGTTGTATTTGCTGTATTCATCTAATTGATAAAGAGGTATGAGACTTTAGTTTATCTATAAAGGTAAGAGTACAAGTTTAAATCGTATTAGGTTTGAAGGGAAATAAAAAAGCAACATAAAAAGTGTCACTTTTGTCATTTTTGTCACCTTTTGTGGGTTTGTTATCTGATTATTAGTAATTTGAGAAAGTTGCATAATTGTACTGTATCTTGTAACCTTTGTAGCTTAATTGTATAACTTTTGTCACTTTAGTGTAAGTGAGTGATTAAGCTAATAATAAGAGCTGAAAGTATAATCAGGGCTTTAAACTGTCATTTTGTTTGGAAAATTATTACTATTTTTACCGAGGGACATAATAAAAGGCGTAAATTGCAGTTCTTTCCCTATTTATAAGTAAAAGAAAGTATTTAATGTCGTGTTCTAAAGCAATAACTATCAATGTTATACTTGGATGGACAATAAATAGGTCTGAGACCTTAATATAATGCGAATTAGCGTAATTGACATAAATCTTAAATAAGTTAACTAAAGTATGGTAACAAAAAAAATCATGAGAAACGCTCTCGGATTGGGTATTTGTACCGGCTTGATGCTGGGTACGATTGCTTGTTCTGAAAAAGGGCAAAAAGAAGCTGAACTTGAAAATCTGACACAGTATGTTGATCCTTACATTGGTACAGGCGATCATGGCCACGTATTTATGGGAGCCAATGTTCCTTTTGGATTCGTACAGCTAGGACCTACTCAGCATAGTCAGGGATGGGATTGGTGTTCGGGATATCATATCAGCGATTCTACCATTATCGGTTTCGGACATATGCACTTGAGCGGAACAGGTATTGGCGATTTAGGCGATATCTCATTCATGCCTGCCGTTGGAGATGTTAAATTAACAAGAGGTACACTTCCTGACGAATCAACAGGTATCTATTCTTACTTTTCACACGATAAAGAAACAGCTAAACCTGGATATTATTCGGTTCATCTGGATCGATTTGGTATCGATGTGGAATTGACAGCAACTCAACGAGTGGGATTTCATAAATATACATTCCCTGAGTCATCAGATCCTAAAATTATTATTGACCTGGAACATGGTATCGGGTGGGATATGCCTGTAGATGCTACTTTGATTCAGGAAAATGACAGTGTAATTTCGGGTTATCGCTTCTCTAAGGGATGGGCAAACGATCAACGCGTTTATTTTACAGCGACTTTCTCGAAACCGATATCTAAATTTGTTTTATCGGATACTACTGCAGTTTACGAAGGATCTAAAACCCCTATGCGTAAAATCTATGGTCAGGTATTTTTTGCTCCTACTAAAACCGGAGAACAAATATATGCTAAAGTTGCTCTGTCGCCGGTGAGTATCGAAAATGCAAAGATGAACATGCAAGCAGAGCTTCCCGGATGGGATTTCGAAAAAACCGTTGCTAATGCAGATAAGGCTTGGAATGAAGAGCTGAATAAGATTGTGGTGAAATCGGATAGTAAAACCGATCTTCGCAATTTCTATACTGCAATGTATCACTCTATGGTAGCTCCATCGGTATTTGCTGATGTGAATGGCGACTATTGGGGTACCGATAAGAAAGTACACACCAACAATGATTTTACTAATTATACAACTTTCTCACTTTGGGATACATATCGTGCAGCTCAGCCGTTGCAAACTATTATCCATCCCGAGTTGGCAAAAGATGTAGCCAGTACTTTCATTGAAATATTTAAACAACAGGGAAAATTACCGGTGTGGCATTTGATGGGTAACGAAACCGACTGTATGGTGGGTAATCCGGGAGTTATTGTTCTGGCAGACTTATTCTTGAAAGGCTTTGTTGCTGATAAAGATAAAGAAGCTGCTTATGAGGCGATGAAGACTTCGATGATGTTGGACGAAAGAGGTCTTAACTGGTTGAAAGAATATGGATATATTCCTTACGATAAAGAAAAAACATTCGAGTCTGTTGCTAAAGGCTTAGAATATGCTATCGCAGACTGGAGTGTTGCTCAGGTTGCAAAAGAAATGGGTAAGACCGAAGACTACGATTATTTCATCAAAAGAAGTGAGTCTTATAAAAATTACTTTGATAAAGAGACTCAGTTTATGAGAGGTCTTTCTTCTACAGGTACATTCCGTGTACCATTTAATCCATTGCATTCTACTCACCGTGAGGATGATTACACCGAGGGTAATGCTTGGCAATATACTTGGTTGGTTCCTCATGATGTGAATGGCTTGATTAGCTTATTCGGAAGCGAAGAAGCTTTCGTAACAAAACTTGATTCATTGTTTACTATACAAGGAGATATGGGATCAGAAGCTTCTCCTGACATTAGCGGATTGATCGGACAATATGCGCATGGAAATGAGCCAAGTCATCAAGTTCTTTACTTGTATCCATTCGTAGGTCAACAATGGAAAACGGCAGAAAAAGTACGTGAAGTACTTACTACTCTTTATTTTGACAAACCTGCCGGATTGAGCGGTAATGAAGATGTGGGTCAGATGTCATCATGGTATATTCTTTCGGCATTAGGATTCTATCCGATGGCTCCTGCCGGAGGCGACTATATCTTTGGCAGCCCTCAGATGAAAGAAGCTACTATAAATCTGGGAGACGGAAAAACATTTAAAGTGATTGCAGCCAACAATAGTCCTGAGAATAAATATATTCAAAGTGCTAAGTTGAACGGTAAGCCTTATACTAAATCTTATATCAATCATAAAGACGTAGTTGCGGGTGGTACTTTAGAATTTGAAATGGGACCTCAACCTTCAAAAACTTTTGGAGTTGATAAAGCCGACAGACCTGTTTCTGTGAAATAAAAAGATTAGATAAAATCAATAAATGAAAGAGCGGTTATCCTTTGAGGGGTAACCGCTCTTTTGTTTTAAGTTAATACTTCTATTCAATATTGTTTTCTTAAACCAGTTTAATCTTATTAGACTAGAATAGGTTTAACTTCGCTTTAACCAAAAAAACAAACAATTATGGAAACGAAAAGAATAAAAATACATGAGGTTGCTCCGGAAGCCTATAAGGCGATGCTCAAATTAGAAACATATTTACATGGTACATCATTGTCTCCAATTGAAAAAGAACTGATAAAAATCAGAGCATCACAAATAAATGGCTGTGCATATTGTCTTAACATGCATACAAGAGATGCACGGAAATTAGGAGAAACAGAACAACGTATCTATTTGTTGAATGTTTGGCATGAAACTGAGTTATATACAGAAAGTGAAAGGATCATTCTTACTTTGACAGAAGAGATAACTTTGATAAGCGATGGGGGAGTTTCGGAAGAGACCTATCAAAAAGCAGAAGCTCTACTCGGCAAAGAAAAGCTGGCAGAGGTTATTATGGCAATTATAACTATCAATGCATGGAATCGAATAGGTGTAAGTACATTACTTCCTTTAGATTAGACCAACTGTGGGCTATAAGAAAGCATGAGGTTATTCTTTTGAGTAGCCTCATTTCTTTTTAGAGGCTTTTTTCTAAAGCTGTATAAAGAGGTATTTCAGATAAGTACTCGAAGCTAAGATTATCATAATCGATACAGCAGCAATAATGTTCCATTCCATTCGATATAATTAGATACTTAACCCGAAGTACAATATTATATCTGGCAATCTGATCGAATACTTCCTGAGTAATCTTTACATCAGGAGACTTATATTCTACAATGACCAAAGGGTTGAGCTTATTGTCATATATTACCGAATCACACCTTTTTCGTTGCGTATTAAGTGATATCTGGGTTTCGTTTGCAATAAGAGATGGGGGGTATTGTTTTTCTGTTATCAGATAGTTAATAAAATGTTGCCTTACCCACTCCTCAGGTGTAAGAGCCACATATTTGGAGCGTATTTGATCCCAAATGTATAGCTTATCGTTTTTTTTTATCTTTGGAGTATATGGTGGTAAATTTAGTTCTAACATTTTTGCTATCTTTGTTTGGTAATAACACCATAAGAAGCGATCTCTTCCGAAGAGGAAATAGAGCTTCTTTGTATAAAACAAAAATAGGTTTATTATGAAGACTAAACAAGAAATTGTAGACAATTGGTTACCTCGGTATACTAAACGACCACTAGAGCAGTTCACAAAACATATTCTCCTGACAAATTTTTCGAAATACGTCGAAATATTTGCAGAGCATTTCAAGGTTCCGATATTAGGATTGGATGGAAATATGCCCAATGCTTCGGCCAATGGGATTACTATCATCAATTTTGGAATGGGTAGTGCAAATGCAGCCACTATTATGGATTTGTTGAGTGCCATAAAACCAAAAGCAGTTTTGTTTTTAGGTAAGTGCGGAGGAATCAAAAAACATAATCAATTGGGCGATTATATCCTTCCTATTGCTGCTATCAGAGGAGAAGGTACATCCAATGACTATTTTCCACCTGAAGTACCATCATTACCGGCATTTAATTTGTTACGTTCATTATCGTCTAATATACGTGACTTCAATAAAGATTATTGGACCGGAACAGTTTATACAACCAATCGTCGGGTGTGGGAACACGATGATAAATTTAAAGATTATCTGCGTTCTATCAGAGCTATGGCTGTTGATATGGAAACAGCAACATTATTTACTTGTGGTTTTGCCAATGGTATACCTACGGGAGCTTTACTTTTGGTATCTGACCAGCCCATGATTTCGGACGGAGTAAAAACTGAAAAGAGCGATAGTGTAGTGACTCAAAATTTTGTGAACGAACATGTAATGATCGGGATTAAAGCTTTGACGACATTGATAAATAACGGATCTACAGTAAAACATCTTCGTTTCGAAGACTTTTGATAAAAGATGTCATTCGAACAAATTAAAAAAGATATAATATCACGTAAGTTTCACCCCATCTACCTTTTGATGGGGGACGAACCTTATTATATTGATGATCTCACAAATGCCCTTTTGGACAAGGTAATTCCCGAAACGGAGCGTGATTTTAATCAAACAATTCTCTACGGATCGGAAACCGATGTAGCGACTGTAATAACATTGGCTCGGAGTTTTCCGATGATGTCAGATCATCAATTGATTGTTGTAAAAGAGGCTCAGGGGCTAAAGAAAATTGAGGATTTGGAAATATATCTGAGAAATCCTCTGGCTAGTACCATATTGGTACTGAACTATAAAAACGGAACTATAGACAAACGTAAAAAACTCTATGCAGGTATAGAGAAATGTGGTGTTGTCTTTGAATCAAAAAAGATTCCCGATTATAAAATGCCTGCATTTATAACTTCTTTTGTTAGTACAAAGGGATTAGGAATCGACCAGAAATCGGCTCAAATGCTGACCGATTTTTTAGGTAACGATCTGAGTAAAGTTGTCAATGAAGTAGACAAATTACTACTGTCAATACCTCCTGCCGAAAAACGTATTACAGCCGAGCTGATCGAGCGTAATATCGGAATAAGCAAGGATTTTAATAACTACGAGCTTTTGAAGGCAGTTGTGGAGAGGAATACTTTTAAAGCGAATCAGATTGCTGATTACTTTGAGAAAAATCCTAAAAATAATCCTTTAATAGTAACTCTGGTTGTGTTATTTAATTTCTTTAGTAATCTGATGATTTGTTATTGGGCAAAAGACAAATCCGAGAATGGCATTGCTGCTGAACTTGGTTTTAGAAACAGTTATCAAGCAAAAGATTATGTACTTGCACTGAAGAGTTACAATGCTTTTAAGACTATGGAAATCATGTCTCTTTTAAGAACCTATGATGCAAAATGCAAGGGTGTAGATAATCCATCGACCCCTGATGGAGAACTTCTGCGTGAATTATTATTCAAAATAATGCATTAGACTTTCACTTTCGACAGAAGTAAATATGGCGCTCCCATTATAGATATCTTTTATTCATTCTTCAATGCACCGACCGGATTTGTTGTGGCTGCACGATAACTTTGCATACTTACTGTCAGAATAGCAATAAACAATACAATCAGTGCCCCCACTAGGAATATCCACCAATATATTGGGGTTTTATGAGTAAACTGTTCGAGCCATTTATCAACAATGCAATATGCTATAGGAGTGGCAATGATAAAGGCTATAGCAAACTGTGCCAGCATTCCTTTATTAAGTAATAACATAATCTGTTTAGTAGTCGATCCCTGTACCTTTCGGATAGCTATTTCTTTGGCTCTATACTTCGAGTTAAATGAAACCAAGCCATAAACACCCATAATAGCGATGAGAATAGCTGTCAAAGAGAAGATGGAAAGTAGAGATGCCAGATCACTTTCCTGCTTGTAAAGACTATCGACTATTTCATTCATAAAATGATACTCGAAAGGTGCTGTTGTAAATTTCTTCCATGTGGTCTCCAAAATTTTGATTGATAAACCTACATCTTCGTTACTTACTTTAAAATATATATTCGAATATTTAGGATCGTTATGTAGTATTATATTTAATGGTGATATATCTTCATATAGAGGCCTGAAATTAAAATCACTGACCACAATAGCACTTCCATTGGTGACTTGATTCTCTACAACTTCAGTCCCGTATAAGTTTATCATCTTTTGATTTACGACTTCGATTTTCTCCTTTTGTTTATTTACAAAATTATCCTTTCCTTCCAATATCTTTATGTCGAAAAAATGCAGGAAATTCTCTGAGCCTTCGATTACTGAATACAATATTTGTTTGTCTTCGACCATAAACCCATATCTTGGTAGCTCAGATCCTAAGCGAAAACTACTTGCAGTGCTATTTATAATTCCTCCTTTTCCGGTAACTTCTTGCATATAAGAATCAGCGTTATTTATCAAAGGTTCGAAATCTAAGTTGCTATTATTTACAACTAGGATATTCTCGGAATTCATACCTAGATCGTACGATTTGAAATACTCATGTTGCAGCCTAATGAAGAGAGTAACAAGTACTAGCACACTGGCAGCTGTAAATTGTATAGTGGTGAGTACATTTCTCATTAGTTTTCCATCTTTTCCCATTCCTGCACCGCCATAACTAGCTACAGGATTAAATGAGGTTAAATAGAACGAAGGATATAATGCAACGAATATACTGATTAGGGTAAGAGTAATGGCTAACCCTGTGAGAAGTCCAAGATTATCTTTTAGTAACAAGCTGGCAGTGAAAAGCTCTGTAATACTGCTGGTACTTATACAATAAATAACAAATAAAGCTATGGCAAATGAGGTGAATGTAAATAGCAGAGTTTCTAAAAAAAATTGCAGTTCTTAACAAAATACGTCTTGCTCCTAATATCTTCTGAATGTTAATAGATCGGATTCGTATCGGAGCCATTGCAGTAATAAAATTCATGAAATTAATATAGGCAATTGATAGCGTTGCTATGCCTATAACTATTAGAGCCAAAATACCAGACCAGCTTTTAGCTTTTTGTGGTACCGTTTCAGGATTGCTGATATGTATATTGTGCAAAGGGGTTAAAGTGAGACCTTTCTTTAAAACCTCTAACTTTCCTTCTCCTGCCTGATCTTTAATATCCTCTATACGAGGAGCATTTAGATAAATTAAATCAAGTAGTTTTTTATCTGATAAAATACTGTCCAGATCGTTAATTGTCAAATTATTATCTAATAAATAGTATGTCTTAAAGTTGCCATCCATCTGGATGCTGCCACCGCTGGAGCTAAATCGCTCAAATCTATCCGGAACCAGACGAGTAAATATTCCGTTATCAAAGCTCGTGTTTGTTGGAAAATCCTTGTAAACAGCAGATATAGGCATAACTATATCCTCTCGCGAACTACTCACCCCATCTTCTATTTCAAGGGTTATAGGCATAGAAATTGATATAAGTTCTCCTATCGGATTTTTGTCTCCAAAAAGCCGTTTAGCAGTTTTTTCACTAATGATTACTTTGTTTATATCCGCCAGTGCACTATGGCCATTGCCTTGAAGAATATCTAATCCGATGATATCTAAAAACTGGGGTTCTACATTTGTTATAGATATCTTAGTACTCACACTTTCGCCATCTTTCTTATACTTTACTCTCGAAGCCGACGAGTTGAGGACACGCACCATATTGGTGGAATTAAACTGGGGTTGATTTATCCTGATAATTTCCGAGTATTTGTAATACATATCAAAATCAGACCATCTTCCATAATTAGTGTCTTGAAAAATCGAAAGCTGATATAGCTTATCTGCATTTTTAAGGCTTTTGTTAAACGTTAAATTATAATAGGTTTGTATAGCACAAATAGTAAATACTACTAATGCTGCCGACAACCCCAGTATGTTCAATACCGATGCTGTCTTAAACCGCTTTGTTACGTGCAGGAAATTGCGAAATATAGCTATCATGATATTATTCGTCTGAAAAATCTTCTGTCAATTGGAATACCAAATTTGTGCCAAAAATTTAAAATGATGATCAGTAGGGTTTTATAGAGGGAAGTATTCTCTAAGTGTAAAATTATTATACAATGCCAGTTAAATATATTTACAATACTTAAGCGAAAAAAGCGAGTTAAGCTTGTATTATTTACAAATAAAAAACTACAATTTAATTACTTGCAGTTCTCATTATGTATAATATAAGAGGGGGATTCTCTAATAAAACTTTAACCTCGTATTGAAGATTCCACCAATATAGATAGTAGCTGATGTTTTCGTCTTTTTTCGTGGTAGTAAACTCGATGGGCAATCTATAAGGATTGTCTATTGTTACTTATCTTCGAGTTGCAATTTCATCATTATATCGGTTTGTTCATCATTGACTAATACGAAGATATGCTTATCAAACTCTACAAATCCGTTTTTTTTATAAAAGCTTATTGCTCTTGGATTTTCTTCCCAAACACCCAGCCAAATATAATTGACTTTTAATTGTTTAGCGGTTTTTAAGGCTTTCTCATAAAGTAATTGTCCGGCAGACTTTCCGTGAGAGTCTTTTAATACGTAAATACGCTCAATTTCGAGAGCTTTATTGTCTTTTAATTCAGTTTGTGATTGCCCCAAATTTAGTTTTAAATAGCCAAGTATATTATTATCTGATATGGCGAAATAAAACTCTGAGTTTATATTGTTAAGTTCTGAAGTTAGTTTATCTAAAGAAAAAACTTCGTCTAAATACTTTATCATATTCTCTTCAGTATTTCCGGCAGAGAAGGTTTCTTTAAAAGTTTGTTTACTAATTTTTTGCAATTCATTAATGTCGTTTGGACTAACTCTCTTTATTATGATACTTTCCATACTTTATTATAATTAGGAAGAAGAATTCAGAACTTACGATCTGTTCTTTTCACTTTCAATAACTTTTCTAATAATACAATCTTTTAAAAAGTTCGGCTATTTTAGCTATTGGATTATTGTTGCCTCTAGTATATATGCCTTGTTATAATAAATTTCATGTATCATGTATTTTCTTTTAGTAAAGGTAGCTAAAATCTTTAATTGCCTAATAATTAATTAAGCTGCATAATTATAATGTTGCTTGATTCTATATTCAGAATCGGAATATTGAATAATAACTTTAAGTTGGTTTTAAATAACATTCCGATAACATTCTAATTGACTTAATCTGATTTTCTTTGTGGTAGATTATTAATGAGAAAAATCAGATCAAATGGTAGATAAAAGATATGAAATAGAATTTTATGAACAAGTTTACTTGCTAGCATTTGGTAAAGATAAACTCTTTTTTTATCAGAATGATATAGCAGATATCCTTACATTCTTAGAAGATAACTTCTTTGGTGATAATTTACAATTCAAAATCAGACTTTTGGCTAAGTTGCTATATTATGATTCGTTTGTAAATTCCTCCATAAAGAATCCTTTAATGCAGAAATCAAAAAGCTTACTGGCAAATTGTTAATAAGAAATCAATATAACTTGCTCTTTAATATGGGCTTATTCGCAAGAAAGAATGAGTCCAACCCCTTTTATCGTTTTTATAGAAATAGATGTATCATTTGATAAATAACGTCTCATTTTACTAATGAATACATCCAAACTTCTTGATGTAAAGAAATCATTAGTACCCCAAAATTTCAGGAGAATATCATCTCTTTTAACGACTTCACATTTGTTCTCACAAAGCATTTGTAGTATTCCCGCCTCTCGAGATGTCAATAGTTGTTTTTGAGAATTGTACTCAAGAGAATATCTCTCTGGGTCAAAGATATATATACCAAGACTGTATATTTTGTTTGTAGACTTTGTTTTAGTGCTGATTTTTAAATTCATCAAGGCTTTTACATGAGCATCTAATTCGTCAGGTAAAAAAGGTTTTTTTATATAGTTATTTACTCCGGAGCTATACCCGGAAGTAACATCCTTAGATGAATTTCTGGCCGATGCAAATATAATAGGAGTCTCGACATCAGACTGGCGGATAATTCGAACCATTTCTAGCCCACTCATAATTGGCATTTCGACATCCGAAACAATCAGATCTGGGCTGTGCTCTTTCCAGGCTTTTAATCCTTCTTCTCCATTCTGGGCTAGAATAATTTCGTATCCTCCAACTATTTCTTGAAGACTGCCTTTAATAATATAGCCAAGATTTATATCATCTTCAACCAATAGAAGTTTTATCATTTTCATCAGTGTTAGGTAAGCTAATTGTAAATTCACTAAAAGATCCGAGTATACTATCTACAGTAACATCACCTCCATGTGCTGTTATTACACGGTATACATAGTTAAGACCTAATCCAAAGCCGGCAGGTCCGGTAGAGTTATTTGTAAAAGAAGCACGCTCAAATTTATCAAAGATCTTTTTCTGATCTTTTAATGAAATTCCGACTCCGTTATCTCGAATTTTTATTTTTACAAATTGGTTTTCCAAAATACAATTGATGCTAATGCTGACAGAATCTGTTGAATATTTAATTGCATTTTCAATTAGATTTCTAATTGCTTCTGATAGATATTCAGGATCAGCGTATACATACTCTATATCGTTGAAGTTAGTATTAAAAATAATAGTTTTCCGCTGTTCAATCTTAAATTTATCGAGTAAACTAAGTATTATTTTAGGTAAATCAACTTGCTGCTTCGTTAGCTTCATGTTATCATGTTCCAACCTCGCAATTGTCAATATCTTATTTGATAGGGCTAGAAGGTGATTACTTTCATCAACAAGAATATTGAAATACTGGTCTTTTAATTCCGGTTTATCATCCAGTTTTCCTGTTCTCAGTGTTTGAGTTCCCATCAATATTGTCGTAAGTGGGTTTTTCATATCATGAATCATGGCATATGTGAAGTCTTGTCGAATTTCAGCAATTCGATCTTGCCGGATGATAATTTTTATTTGTAAAAATATGCAATAGCCTATTATAATGGCTATTACTCCTGATGCAATAAGGAGTAAGAGCATTTTTGCAAAAATAACCTTGTAGGGTGAGGCTATAATTGTTTGAATAAAAACAGAATTATCCATTCTTACAGGCATTTTTTTTGTGTAGAAAGCAGACTCAATATCTTTAATGTTTCCATATTCACTTGACATTAAAACATTACCAGTAGAATCAATCATTCTTAATGAATAGCTAATTTGACCTACATCTTTATTTAAATCACTTTTGAAAATACTGTCTAATTGAATAAAATTTAGCGGTTCTCCTTCTATAGCCAAGAACTCTTGAAAGGCAAGTGCATTTGTATCCGGATCATTTTTGGGTTGGGCACCCTTTATAACCTTACCATTGGATTTATGTCTTCCTGGAGAATCAAAGCGTATATATACTTCTTTTTCAATGGATCTGCTTAAAACTTTATCTAATCTGGCTACAAGTTCTTTTTCTAGTAGATTATAAGTGCTATATAGCCATATTCCCTGTAGTACGAGTATGGAAATGAGCGCAATACTCGTTATTATTTTTATAAACTGATTTCCCATAAGTAAAGTTTGTAATTATTAGAATACAAATATAATAACAATCAGATAACATTATATATGTTTTTGATAACATATTGTCTAAATCTATAAGGCTTACTTTGCAATATCAAATTACAAACAATTAAATAATAACAGAATATGAAACTCAACTTTACAAATAGCACAATGAGAATTCTAAATAATAGTGAATTACTTAAGATTAAAGGTGGAGGTCGTTGGGTTGTAGTTAATGGCGAAGCTGTTTATGTTGAAGATTAAGCGAATTAACCTTTAGATAACATAAAGATAGCAATTCGATAACCTAATTTTTTTTTCAAGCAATTTACATTTGCAATATCAAATAAATAATAAAATAATACGATTATGAAAATAAAAGATTTAAGCAGTTTTGATATGGACATTCTACAAGAAATGGAAATGGGTATCGTGAAAGGTGGATGGCGTAGAGAAACCACTAACGAAAGAGAAGAAAAAAATCATTCTATTTTTTATAATGAAACGCCGGCTCTCTTTCTTAAACACTTCTAATAAGAAAAACTATAATTAATTATAAATAAGCGAAAACCGAAAAGCTTTGAAAGAGTAGGTAACCTAAATTATTAAAAACAAACATTATGAAAACTGAAAAAATTAACGAACAAGAATTAAACAACGTAGAATTAGATGCTGAAACTTTAAATGATCTAGAGCAAACAGAGTTAAAAGGAGGAGTTACCGCCAGAGGTAATAATAATTCAGGTATCTGCATTGGTGCAGCTGAGAGATAATTTAGAATTACACAAAGAAATATTTAAAATTTAAACAATTAATATTATGAGCAAAGAAACAATTAAAGATCAGGAGTTGATTAATGTAGAATTAGATGCTGAAACTTTAAATGATCTAGAACAAACAGAGTTGAAAGGTGGAGCTACTGCCAGAGGTAATAATAATTCAGGTATCTGCATTGGTGCAGCTGAGAGATAATTTAGAATTACACAAAGAAATATTTAAAATTTAAACAATTAATATTATGAGCAAAGAAACAATTAAAGATCAGGAGTTGATTAATGTAGAATTAGATGCTGAAACTTTAAATGATCTAGAACAAACAGAGTTGAAAGGTGGAGCTACTGCCAGAGGTAATAATAATTCAGGTATCTGCATTGGTGCAGCTGAGAGATAATTTAGAATTACACAAAGAAATATTTAAAATTTAAACAATTAATATTATGAGCAAAGAAACAATTAAAGATCAGGAGTTGATTAATGTAGAATTAGATGCTGAAACTTTAAATGATCTAGAGCAAACAGAACTCAAGGGTGGTAGCAGAGCTGCAGGTAATAATAACACTGGGATTTGTATTGGTGATGAAGCTATGAGTCAGATATAAGAAATGATTAATTATTCTTTATAAAGAGGGCAATTGCCCTCTTTATAAACTAATAGAAAACTTTACACAACATCTATAATTTATGAAACAAAGTGGCTATAATTTTTTTATACAAAGAGGAGATGAAACTTTGTGTTTTAATGCAATAAGCTTAAAGCACTTTTCAATAAATTCGAAAAAAGCAGATGCTTTAACACATGTTCTAAATCATCCCGAATCTTATAAAGATAAACTGCCCAATCTTTATACCAATTTACTCGAAGGTCATTTTATAAATGATGAAGTTGTAAATGAGATTGACGTTATAAGAGAGCATTATTATAATCAGGTTTATTCGAAAAATTATAAACTTGTACTGCTACCTACTCTTGAATGTAATTTTAGATGTTGGTATTGTGTTCAGAGTCATGTAAAAGGAATGATGACTGAATCTATGATTTCTCGAGTGTGCAATCATATAGAACACATGATAAAACATGAAAAAATAACATCCTTAAATGTTGATTGGTTTGGCGGAGAGCCTTTTTTGTACTTCGAGAAAGTGATTAAACCAATTAGTGAATTTGCAAGGAAGATTTGCAAAGAATACGATATTCCATTCTTTTCAACAGCAACAAGTAATGCCTATTTAGTTAATCCTGAGGTTATAGATCAGATGATTGATTATAATTTCACTTCTTTTCAAATAACTATTGATGGAGATAGAGACCACCATAATAAGACTAGAGTATCTAAGAAGAGTTCTTCATTTGATACAATTCTAAACAATCTAAATTATCTCTGTTCTAAAATAGAAGATATATCTATTACATTACGGATAAATTATGATGATCAAAACCTATATCCTGCACGGATTATTAATCAGATAAATGAGATTATTCATTCTTCGAATAAGCATAAGATTACTTTTCTATTCCGGAAAATATGGCAGGTTGTGCAAGTGAAAGATGATAGGAGTAAGTTGAAAGAAGCTTTAAATCTATTGGCTGATTTAGGATATAAAAATGCCATTGATTTCAACTCAAATTATGTTCCTTGTTATGCAAGTCAGAAGTATTACAATACGATTTCGTTTAATGGAAATGTTTATAAATGTACAGCTAAAAATAGTATGCATGAAAATTCGTTAGGACATTTGAACGGCGATGGTACAATAAAGTGGAATATTGATGATTTTGAGAGAAAATATTATAAACAGCCTCTTTTTGAAAATGATAAATGTTTGAAATGTAAATATCTTCCTCTTTGTATGGGACCATGTAGTCGGCGTCTTGAAGATAATGGACTAGAGAAACCGAAGTTTTATTGTACAGGTAGAGCTAATGGTTTTAAATTCGAAGATACAATTTTAAGTTATTGCGAACAAAACTGAAAAAACTGATATTATGCGCACTCTCTTTTTTTTATTATCAATTATATCTTTTTCCCAATCAGCATTCTCGCAATCGGGTAATTTAAATATCACAGGCATACTTGTTGATAGGGACAATTCTCCTGTTGATTATGCTACTATTACGCTTTTGAGTAGTGATTCTCTATATATAAGGGGTGCAAATTTATTGGCCGATGGAACTTTTGATATATCAGATATAGTTTCAGGAGATTACTTGCTGAAAATACAATCTTTAGGATATAATGATATGTATGTTAGTATTCCTCAAATGAACAAAAAAATGAATATTGGTACCATTTCTTTAACAGAGAACTCTGAAATACTAAATGAAGTTGTAGTTACGGCCGATGCCGTAATTAATAAAGTAAATAAACAAATATTGTTGCCAAGTAGCCTACAATTAAAAACATCAACTCAGGGTTTTGATCTTTTGAATAAAATGCCAATTCCTGATATTCGAGTAGATGTTGTTAATCGGGTAATCTCATCAGCTGATGGAGGTAATGTACAACTTCGGATTAATGGTGTCAGATCAGAGATCAATGAGCTTATGTCTTTAAAAGCGGAGAATATATTACGCGTGGAATCATATAATGCATTAGATGCTCGATTTGGAAATGAAGATGCATCAGTTATTATAGATGTTATTCTAAAGGAAAGAAGAACAGGAGGTTATGTTATGGCCGATTTGACAAATGCTCTCTTTACAGGATTTGGAAACCATCAGGTAGCTAGCCGAATGAATTATAAAGACTCAGAGTTTGGAATCTCTTATGATTTGAGTTATAGAGATTATGAAGATAGATGGATAGATAAAACAACGACATTTAATATTCCAGATAATACTATTATTCGTAGACAGTATGGAATAAGAACACCTTTTAATTATCAGGTTCATACCATAAATTTGTTATATAATTTATTATCCAAAGACAAGTATACCCTAAATATTCTTCTGAAAAATGAATTATGGGATGCTAATAATGATTATAGAAGTAAAAACTATTATATAAATAATAATGCATCATCCTTGTCGACAACTTTTAATAGTCTTCATTCTAATAAACCGGTTCTAGATGTCTTTTTTAAGTATAATCTCCCTAATGAACAATCGTTGGCATTCAATATGGTTGGAACGTATATCAGAACAGATAATGATAGATTATATATGGAGTCAAATGAAATTGAGAACCTAACGGATATACATAATAAGATCAAAGGAGATAAATACTCACTCATTTCGGAACTGATTTATGACAGAAAGATTCAGAATCAGCTTTTTACAGCTGGAGCGAAACATACTCAAGGCTATGCTAATAATAAATATACCGGAAGTTCGATCGGAGAGGTTGATTTAAAGAATACAGACACTTATGTGTTTGCTCAAATACAGGGAAGCATAAAAAAGATAGGATATTCATTTGGTTTAGGTTTAACCCGATTGTGGTTTCAACAAGAAGATGAAGGTTATACTTTTTATTCACTCAGACCTTCAGCTCAGTTATCATATAAAATACGAGACAATCTGACTGTTAAATATGCCTTTTCAGTTATATCAAGAGCACCTTCGCTAAGCCAGCTAAGTGATATTGTTCAACAGGTTGACAGTCTAGTTTCAACTACCGGTAACTCAGCGTTAAAACCTTATAATGTCTATAATAATAATTTTATTTTCAGTTATCATAAAGGAGTTGTAAATGCAAGTTTGAATCTAAGATATACATATTATAACCGTCCTATTATGGATAATATTTATGTGGAGGATGATAAGCTTCTGGTAATTCCTGACAATCAAAGGAGGTTTCAGCGACTTGGTGGATTTCTGAATGTAAATGTAGAATTAATAAAAAATATATGGAGTATTGGTTTAACCGGAGGAATAGATTATTATCAGTCAAATGGGCAATCATATTCACATTCTTACACCAATCATTGGGGAGATATTGAGACAAATATTGCATATAAAAAATTTGATTTGAATATGGGTATTTATTTGAGAACAAATCAACTTTGGGGAGAAACTATTAACTATGGAGAAGATTGGCAGTCAATAGATTTAGGATACACACATAACTCATTTAAGTTTGGGGTTGGTATGAGTTATCCATTTAAAAACAAATGGAGTGCCGGTAGTAAGAGTTTATCAGACTTGAAGCCCGAAACCTCGTGGACTTATATTGCAGACAATGGGCATATGCTTTATTTGAAATTTGCATGGAATTTTTCATTTGGGAAAAAAGCACATACATCGAAAAAGACTTTAAATAATATAGATTCGGATACAGGCATTAAATCTCTTGATTAATAATAAATATTATGAAAAAATTTCCAATATATATTCAGCCAGATGCAATGGATTGTGGTCCGTCTTGCTTAAAGATGATCAGTTCACATTATGGATGTGATTTCTCACTAGAAACTCTCCGTAGTAGTACATTTGTAAGTAGAGACGGGGTGTCCCTTCTGGGAATTAGTAAAGCTGCTGAAAAAATAGGATTTCGGTCGCTTGGAGGACGTTTTACTTTTGAAAAGCTTGCAGAAAAAGCACCTCTTCCTTGTATTGCTCACTGGAATCAGGATCATTTTGTTGTTGTTCATAAAATAAAAAAACAAAAGAAAGGGTATACTGTTTTTGTAGCCGACCCGGGAATGGGCTTACTGCAATATACGCAACAGGAATTTACCCGTCATTGGGTGAGTACACAATCTAATGGCGAAGAAAAAGGCATTGCATTATTGCTAGAACCAACCAACCTATTTTATGAACAAGCCAGCGAAAAGAAGGTGACCCCTAGTAACAAACTGAAATTCTTGGGGAAATACTTTCTGAGGTATAAGAGGTTCTTTACTCAATTGCTAATAGGTCTGTTTGTTGGTAGTTTATTACAGCTAATATTTCCCTTCTTAACTCAATCAATTGTAGATGCCGGTATCGGCAATCGTGATATAAGCTTTGTTTGGTTGGTGCTACTCGCTCAGCTAATGTTACTTTTGGGACGAGCAAGTATTGATTTCATTCGTAGACGGATACTCTTGCATATAAGTACGCGTATTAACATATCTCTAGTTTCCGATTTTTTCATCAAACTAATGAAACTTCCGATGAGTTTCTTCGATACCAAATTATTGGGAGATCTCTTGCAGCGCATTGACGACCATAACCGTATAGAGCGATTTTTAACAGCACAAACATTAAACCTTGTATTTTCCTTATTTAGCTTTATTATATTTGGAATAGTTTTATTAGTATACAGTCTGGAGATATTTGCCGTTTTTGCTATTGGTAGTATTATGTACGGTATTTGGATATTCTTTTTTCTCAAACGTCGGAGGATATTGGATTACAAATATTTTGAGCAACAAGCTATAAATCGTAGTAAAACATACCAATTAATCAATGGTATGCAAGAGATCAAACTACAAGGATGTGCACAACGAAAACGTTGGGAATGGGAAGATACACAAGCTGATCTTTTTGATGTAAATCTCAAATCTTTGTCGTTACAACAGACACAAGAAGCAGGAAGCATCTGTATCAATGAAGCGAAAAACATACTGATAACAATTCTTGCAGCAACAGCTGTTATACATGGAGAACTTACATTGGGTATGATGTTATCTACTCAATATATTATAGGGCAATTAAACTCTCCTATCGAGCAAATAATGAATTTCATTTATCAATGGCAAGATGTAAGTATCAGTTTGGAGAGGATGAATGAAATCCATAATAAAGAAGATGAAGAAAATGATAGCAAAACAACAGTAGTAGAAACTTCGGATGAATTAAAGAAAGTAATTCATATCAAGAATGTTGTATTTCAATACGAAGGGCCTTACTCTAAAAAAATATTAAATGGTCTTAATCTGGAGATACCTCAAGGGAAAATTACAGCAATCGTAGGAGCAAGCGGGAGTGGGAAAACAACGTTAATAAAACTCTTATTGAGCAATTATTCTCCTTCGGAAGGTAGTATTACTATAGGGGATTCTTCTTTAAATGAATTTAATCTTACCTGGTGGCGAAGCCAGTGTGGAGCAGTAATGCAGGATGGTTTTATATTTTCAGACTCTATTGCCCGAAATATTGCTGTTTCAGATGATGAAATCGATATTGAGAAATTAGAGCATGCTGCGAGAGTAGCAAATATTGATCGCTTTATAACTCAATTACCTTTGTCTTATAACACAGTTGTAGGGCAAGAAGGTCAGGGATTAAGCCAAGGTCAAAAACAACGCTTGTTAATAGCACGTGCAGTATATAAAAATCCTCAGTTTTTATTTTTCGATGAGGCTACAAATGCTCTGGATGCAAATAATGAGAAAGAAATTGTAGAAAACCTCGAGAAATTTTATCAAGGAAAAACAGTAGTCATCGTAGCACACAGGTTAAGTACCGTAAAAAATGCAGACCAAATTGTTGTTCTTGATAATGGAGAGATTGTGGAACAGGGTAACCACGAAACATTAACTCAAAATAGAGGTAGATATTACCAATTAGTTAAAAACCAATTAGAATTAGGAAATTAATATGAATCAGAACTTGCAGGAAAGAAAAAGCGTTGAATTGCGTAGCGAGAAAGTGAGAAGTATTATAGGTGAAGTGCCACCTGTACTTCTACGAAAAGGAATAGCAATTATTGCTATTGTTATAGCTGTAGCTTTTGTAATAGCTAATTTATTGACTTTTCCCGAAACTATACCTCTTAGGGTAAATATTATAGGTATGCCTGAAAATGAGATAATAAAAGCGCCTGATGCCGGAATTATTGAGCTGATAGCTTTTGATCATATAAAACAAGGGCAAGTGATTGGTTTTTTGAGAACAAAGGATGGAACTTTAGTGGATATACATGCTAATACTTCGGGTACTTTAATCCCGAATTGTGAGAAAAACTCTTTTCTAAATAAAGATGATATTATTTCTGCTGTTATCCCAGATGTCCAAAAACTATATGCAACAGGTTATATTAATAGCAAAAAGATACATGAAGTAAAGTCTGGACAAAGAGTGAAAATAGAATTGCAAGGATCTCAGGATCATATAGGAAAAGAAGTTGAGGGAACGGTTGCCCGAATATATTCAATTGAAGATGATAAATCAGAAGTCAGAGTTGATGTTAATATTCCTATGGCTACTCTATCTGAAGGACTAGGACTATATACGGAATTAAAAGGATCGGGAAACATAATTGTATCCAATAATTCTCTGTTTAAGAGGCTTTTGAATATTAATTAACTGCTAAGAGAATTTTAGGTTTTTTGTTGCCGAGCTACATTTTTATCTCTTTTGTCCTGAAGTCAACTTGTTATTGAGTATAACATTTAATACTTTATCCCGAAAATTACGTGTGACAGGAATTTTATGTGTTCCGATATTCAGCAGATTCCCATCTATAGATTGCATATTTTTAGTATATTATCTGTGGGTTTGAATGAAGTTTTCACAAGAGAGTGAGCTTCTTGCTTATTTGAAAACTTTACTAGGCATTCGAAATATATTGGTTTAAAATGGTAATCTACTACGTTGGTATTAGAAACTAAAAAGAGAAACTTCCCGAAAATAAAATAGTTCCCCTTGTTATTTTATTTCCCTCTGTAGTGTCATCCGAATCGAGGTATGTTAATCTGCGAGAATAATCAATGCGGATCATATTAAATATATTGGCTAACCCGATGTTAAATTCGGCATAAGGCGTATTACCCAGAGCCCTGATGCCATTATTAAACATGAAAAGATCAGGATGATATGCTGGATCATTTTCTTCAGAAAGCGGTCCGTATATTATTTTCGATCCCACACATATTTTTATTTTATTATTGGGGTTGAATAATCGGATGGGTGACCAATCGAATGTCGAATTAACGCTACCTGCTATAAAACGGTCTGTAGCAAACTCATAGAAATTCATTACGTTGTACGCTCTGCTGTTAAATACGTAACTTTGATTCCCCTCAGGTATAAATAAAAGCGGAAATGGTACACGTCCCCAGATTTTGCCTCCTGATAAATAGGTATCTACCTGAGCAATATTTCGAGTAAAATCAAATCTTCTGAAAAGATTAAAATTAACAGCATTATATCCATAATCAGCACCAAATAACCCTTTAATACCTCTGCGGTAGGTAACATCAAGTTCGAAAGCAGCTCTACGAATAGCTGTTCGTTTTTCTTTTCTTTGAATAAACCTTTCTCCCGGAGCAAAACGTAACGATAGTATAAGATCGCTGCTTGTTATATTGTCGATAACGGTAGTATCCGTCGGACTTATAGCTCTTACATATTGTACAACACCTAAAGGTTTGTCATAGGTGATCTTACCACCTATTTTATATGTTAAGTTACTGCTGTTCTCACTCTCAAATGTCAATAATCCAATTCTTTGTAACGACATGTTATTGGTTGGAGCATGAGTAAAAGATTGTGCGAAATGATCTCGGTTCATCAATAGCATATCCTGCCCCGGAATATTTAGATCCGATGCATAGGTAAAAGAGAATAATTTTTTAGGGTATTCCCAAAGATATTTCTGTTTAGGAGAAAGCGAATATACTAAATTGGCTTGGTGTTTTACTCTGGTATCTTTAGTTCCATAGGCTATGTATCCTCCCAACTGAAATTGATCAGAGAATCTGATGGTGGTATTTCCTCCTACTCTGATCCTTAGCCCTTCCATATCGTTGTAACTTAAAAAATGGGTTAAAGGTCCGAGTTCAACCGGCCCCTCTATTCCGCCAAGGCTGTAAGAGCCACTGAGAACCAATGAAATGACTCTTTCTAATCGTCTGAACCTTTTACTGCTGTCTGCAGCCTGTTCTAAATTACCGATCTGCTTTTGTGAGTTAGTTAAAGGTATGGGTCTGATAGTTGTCCAAAAAGTAGTATCTCTTCTAAAATAGCCTTTTTCTCTACTGACTCCCCATCTTATGTTTTGGTCAGGCTTGTCAAAATTATAATTGAGAAAGATGTCCGTCCGTTTGGCAGCCATCATTCTGTTTGCATCGTCTCCTATTAATAATATACTTTCTTGCTTGACGGGAATAATGATTGAATCCTGCAAACTAAAACTATGGGTTAAGAGTATATCTTTTAAAAAGTTAGCACTCTCTCTGTTATTGAATGTAAATTGAGCTTTTATTAGCTTCGGGTTTTCTCCAATGGAAGTGTATAGATTTCCGGCAAAGGCATTCTCTTTCATATTAGTACAGAAGAATGCAATTTCATTGCAGGTCTGACCATCGATTTGTTTTTGTCCAAGTAATTTATACGTATAAGTTTCTGTATTTGATTCGTGGAGTGGTCCCTTAAAAGCAAGTAACATAATGTCATTGGTCTCCTTAAAAAGGTTTATATCCCCAAATATCTCGTCCAGAAAATAAGAAATATTCTTATGTCCAATAGTTTCAAAGATTCCGTTATTTTGTGACGCATGAATGGTCTGTCCTCTTTTTTTGTTAAGGTTATCTGCAAATATAGATTTATAGTCTTCAAACAATAAGACGGTCACATTTGCTTCATCCGATTTGCCATTAGAGCGTGCATATTGAAACGAAAAATCGAACGGTCTGATAACAAATCTCGATATAAGGTCAGAACTATTTCGCATATGAGCAAGTTGAGACTCTATAGAATCTTTGTTCAAAACAGCATCAACCGATGTTTTTCGATAGAGATTATGAAAATAAAAAGGCTCACTCTTATAACCTTTTTCACCATATTGTTCTATAACCTTTAAAATAATATCTTTAGCATCAGGAAGGCTGTCTTTCTCGGATAGATCTTGAATATTTTTTATTATCTGCCTGCTTTGTTCCGTATCCTGAGCTGTAACTAATATGCAGGATAGTAAAAAAGGGACAATAAGCAAATAGCGTAAATTTATTACCTGATATTTTATTATTTTCTCTATCATCCTGCTTTAATCAGATAAAATTGTTCATAATTATGATTACTCATCAGAGAAGAACAATCGGTAATGGGTAATGGTTCGTCTCGATTCCTTTATAATTGACACAAATATCTATTTTTATTTATTCATTACTCTCTTTTTGTTGTTCTATTTTATCTGTAAACCTTTATTTTTGTATTCTTACAGATTATTTTCCAGTACTTAATATTAATATGATTATACGAAAGCATAAAGAATCAGATCGGACGAAAATCATAGATTTGCTGAGATTGAATACGCCGGAGTATTTTTCTCCCGATGAAGAGTGTGACCTTATCTATTATTTAGATAATTATGCAGATAATTATTATGTGGTAGAGGTCGATAATGTGATAGTAGGGTGCGGAGGATTCAACCTGTCGGACGATGGAGAAACAGGGAGAATTTCGTGGGATATTTTCGATACCCAAAAATAGGGAAAAGGGTATGGAAGTGCATTGACCAGATTTAGGATCAAAAAAATGAAAGAGATTGATGGTATAAAAACTATTTCTGTCAGAACATCACAATTGGTTTACCCTTTTTATGAAAAGTTCGGACTGAAGATCCGAGAAATAGTTAAAGATTATTGGGCTGAAGGTTTTGATCTTTATCGTCTGGATTCAGACATCGATCAGGTATAAATGTGAGGTATGGTTTCTCTTGTAAATATTTTAAGTACCCGAAAAAATTAGGATAATTGTAGTTCCTTTATTCTCTTCTGAGATAATTTCATACTTGATCCGGTTTTTTTCAAGAATACGTAAGGCTATCGATAATCCGATGCCGCTGCCTTGTATTTTATTGGTATTATCTGCCCGATAAAATGGTTTGCTAATATTGTCTAATTGATCGGAAGGTATACCTATTCCTTTATCAGCAATTGCTATGCAAAGATTATCTTCTTTTTTCGAGAGTTGAATATCCACAGTGTTCCCTTGAGAGTATTTTACTGCATTTTCTATCAGATTAAACATAGCCATAAGTAACTGTGTTTTATCTTTATTGATAGACAATAGCTGTTCATCTTCGGGAAGGATATCTACGTTTACTCTAATTTTTGATCCTGTATAACGGTTTGATATTTTGCTTATTATTTCCCATATAAGATCATCAATCCTTATTTGTGCTCTAATGTCTGAATCTTCCCTTAGATCAGATATAACAATTAAGATATTCAATATTTCCTCTAATTGATAAATTTGTTGTATCAATTTATTTGATAGCTGTTTATACTCCTCTGGGGTACGGTCTTTTATCGAAAAGACTTCGAGATTGCCCAATATCGAAGCCAAAGGTGTTTTAAATTCGTGAGATACATAATTCACAAAATTCTTTTGTATGATAAATGTTTCGGATAGTTTATTTAAAAGTTCATTAAATGTATCGGTAAGATCCTGTAACTCATCTTTGGTCTGTGGTGATTCTATCTGTACATCCAAATTTTTGGTTGAGATGCTATTTACCTGATCTATTACCTTTCTGAATGGGCGGTACGCCACATGTGAAACCCATCTGCTTAATCCTATGATGGCTAATAGTCCTATTACAAAAGCTGCTAAGAGAACCCATAAAAGCTGATTTACTTGCTCATTGAGATCTTCTTTCTTCTTTTTAGTGATGACTACAAAATCACCTTGGTTATCTTCATAGAAAATCCCATTACATAAAAATTCATCGGTCGAAAAAGACAACTGTTTTTCTTTACGTATACGGTCGAGTATATGTGGTGGAATATCTGCAGGTTTAGCTCCATAACTAACCTGGTCGTTTTCGTTATATATCTGATAATAAGAATCAGAAACCGCTTCTTCGAATTGCTTTCTAATTTTAGCAAAGTCTTTGCTATTTAGCTCATCTTCTTCGAGGTAAAAAAGAGCGGTAATCTGAACTGTTTTTTTTAAGCTTTGATAGATAGATTTTTCAACATTATTATAATATAATCCATAGATAAGGAGAGATAGTATGGCAAAAACCACTCCGAATACAATAGAGCAAAACAGACTTAAACGAGTTTGTACTTTCATATGTTGAGTAACAATAAGTATCTAGTGCAGTATTATTTGAAAATCAGATACCTCATTCATTGTGAGTTCTAATCATATATCCTCTTCCTTTGATTGTTTCTATCAATTTGGTATGACCTTCGATATCAACTTTATTTCGCAGATACGATATGTATACATCTACTACATTGGTATTTGAATCATAGTTGATACCCCATACCGAATCGAGAATCTGGCTACGGGGCAGTACCTTATTTTTATTCTCCATCAGAATTTTAAGTAGCTTAAATTCCTGAAGGGTCAGTTTTATCTCGGTATTGCCTCTTTCTATGCGATGTTCGTCTATATAAAGTTTAAGATCGTCACATTCAAGTATTTCAGAGGGTGTATTGTAATTTAATTTGGCTCTGCGTGTCAGAGCATTTATACGAGCAATCAGTTCTTTGAAATGAAAAGGTTTTGCCAGATAATCGTCGGCTCCATAATCGAGAGCTTTTACCTTGTCATCGGGTTCGCCCAAAGCACTGACAACGAGAATAGGGGTATTGATTTTTTTATAGCGTGTGTATTGTAGGAGCTCTATACCATCGATATCGGGTAGCATTATATCCAGTAAAATCAAATCCCATTCCCGTTGACTGATCAGGCTTCGTGCATCAGTTCCATTTTCAGCCAGAACGACTGAAAAGCCACTTTCCACAAGTCCTTTAACCATGAACTCGCTGATGCGTATATTATCTTCTACGAGAAGTAACTCCATAAAACAGCCATTTGATTAAGGTCTCAGACCTTTTTATTGCTTTGGTGAGTATAATAGCTAAAGTTAGTTATAACTATGGAATACAACAATAAACAGTTTATTTTAGTTTGAAATCTAAAAATAATATTTTTTTTATTGAGGTTAGTTTCTTTTTTAGCAAATTACACCTATTTATTGTTAACATTCTTTAGTTGTAGAGAAGACCCATATGCCTGTCCTCAACGGGTAAACACATAGGTCTGTCTCTTATCAATGTAATAAAGGGGGATTATCTTAGTCTTTTATCTCGTCTGTAAGCAAAGTAGAATACTTGCGGCAAGACGGTAAACGATAATAACATACAAATCAGTATCCCTCCTACGATCATAATAGCAAGTGGTCTTTGTATTTCAGAACCCATTCCGGTTGACATGGCTGCCGGAAATAATCCCATTGATCCCATAAGGGCAATCATCAGTACCGGTCTTACCCGGCTGTGTACAGCTTCGTCAATAGCCAATCGTAGGTTATGGCTTCTTTGCATTTTACTTTTCATCAATGCAATCAGCAGAATACTATCAATTGCCGTTATACCGAACAGAATAATAAAGCCTATTCCTGCCGATATTCCGAATGTCGTATTGGTTACCCATAACGATATAAATCCTCCAATAAAGGCATAAGGCATGGCACTGGCTGCAATAAGGGTATCTTTAATGGTGCCGAAGTTCATATAAAGAAGAAACAATATCAGTAGTAATGCAGCAGGAACAATGACCATCAAACGCTTGGTTGCCCGTTGTTGGCTCTCGAATTCACCTGCCCACTGCATCTTATTTTCAGGTTTCAGTTGCACATTTTCCGCTACTTTCTTTTGAGCTTCTGCAATGGTAGATCCTAAATCGCGATCACGTATACTGAATCCTATTCCAACATATCGGCTGTTACCATCCCTGTAAATAAATGTAGGGCCTGTAATGAAAGTAATATCGGCAATCTCTTTTAAAGGAACCTGTTTTCCATCCATCGTTGGAATAAGAATATTACCTATCTTGTCTTCATTATCGCGATACTCTTTTTGAAAACGGATATTTACATCAAAAGTACGTTCGTCTTCGTAGAATTTAGTCGCCGATTTTCCTCCGATAGCCATTTCTACCACAGCTTGTGCATCTGCCATAGATACTGCATAGCGAGCCATGCGTGCTTCGTCTAATTTGATTTGTAATTCGGGAAGACCTATACTCTTAAAGACATTTACATCTTCTATCCCTTTAACATCTTTAATGGAAGCTGCCGTTTGATTGGCAAGATCCTCTAACTGGTGCAGGTCGTTCCCGAATATTTTGATAACCAATGAGCTTTTTACTCCTGCAACATATTCTTCAACATTATCCTGTATGGGTTGGCTGAACCCAAAGATAACACCGGGATATATATCGAGTGAATCCTTTATTTCGTTAATCAGATCATCTTTACTTATTTTGCGATTCCAGTCTTTCTCGGGTTTCAATTGAGTATGAAACTCTATATTGAAAAATCCTGTAGCATCGGTTCCATCATTAGGGCGTCCTGTTTGTGAAAGAACAAACTCCACTTCACCGAAATTTCGCAGTTTCTTTTTCATCTGTTTGGTGATCTTTACCGATTCGTCCAGATTCACACTGTTCGGTAAAGTCGCACGGATATAGATTGCTCCTTCGTTCATACTTGGTATAAATTCGGTACCCCAATAACAGAATCTGGCAACGCATAACGATAATAGGATACAGAACGCAATAATGGTTCCTTTCCGATATCGTGTACCGAACTCGTATATCTTATATAAAGTTGAGGTGAAAAATCGGCTGATAAAATTAGTTCTCTCTTTCAAAGGTTTTGTCAATAGAACTTTGCACATCACGGGAACATAGGTTAAACTAAGGATAAGAGATCCTAAAAGTGCGTATCCTAATGTGAAAGCGAGTGGTGAGAACATTTTACCTTCTACTTTCTGGAATGAGAAGATGGGGAACAGTGCCACAACCAAAATCAATTGGGCAAAGAAAATATGTGATGCAACGGTTCCGGCACTTTTCTTGATAAGTCCGCTTTTCAACGTATTTTCGTACCTGCCTTGAAGTAAAGCAGATCGTTTTTCCATCTCCACGAAAATAATCTCGACTATAACGAGTGTCCCCTCCAGAAGTAAGCCGAAGTCGAGAGCCCCCATCGAAATAAGATTAGCCGGTAATCCTTGTATACGGAGCATAACGATGGCAAATAAAAACGATAGTGGAATCACTGTAGCTACGATCAGAGTTGTTCGCCAGTTGAAAAGGAAGATAAATACCACTATGGAAACCAAGATTATGCCTTCGAGCAAATTTCTGATAACTGTATTTACAGTGGAGTCCACTAAAGTTGTGCGGTCGAGAAAAGGTTCTATTTTTACATTTTCGGGTAATATTCTTTCGTTAAGTTCTGCTATTTTTTCTTTTAGATTGACAATTACATCACTCGGGTTTTGTCCCCGAAGCATGATTACGATACCTTGGACTACGTCATCATCTCCGTCAAGACCTACTTGTCCCAGCCGGGGTTTTGAAGCAACGCTTACCGATGCTACTTGTTTTACACGGATGGGGGTACCGCCTTTTACCTCGATAAGGATATTTTCGATGTCCTCTACGCTTTCGAGTAACCCTACGCCTCTGACAACAAATGCCTGACTTCCTTTTTGTATAATGTCTCCACCTACGTTTATATTACTGTTCGAAACGGCTTCGAATACCGCTAAAGGAGACAGATCGTAATTGTTGAGTTCGGCAGGGTTTACTTTTATTTCGAACATCTTCTCTTCTCCACCAAAACTAGCTATGCTGGCTACTCCGGGTACAGATAATAGTTCTCGTTGGATGACCCATTCGTTAAGAGCAGCTACTTCGCGTATGGGTAAATCGCTTTTGATGACATAGCGATATATTTCTCCTGTTGCACCCGATGGAGGTTCTATTCCCGCTTCTGCTCCTTCAGGTAGTTCGAGCCCCTGCATACGGTTCGAGGCATACTGTTGTGCGTAGAAATCATCTACTCCATCTTCGAAAACAACAGATACTACTGACAATCCGAATAACGACGTCGAGCGTACATCTGTTTTACGGGGAATAGTATTCATTTCCCGCATGATGGGTAAGGTTACAAACTTTTCGATCTCTTCGGCACTACGTCCCTGCCATTGAGTAATAATCTTGACACGGGTATTGGTTACATCCGGATAGGCCTCAATAGGCGTATTTAAGTAGCATACAATACCTGCTATAAATAGTATACCTGTCAGAAAAAGTACAAGTATATGATTACGTAGGGCAAATGCTATTATATTTTCTACAAATTTGTGCATACTATATAGATATCTAGTAATGTTTTATGATATATTGAAAAGCACTAACAGTTTAGTTTATGATTGTTATGCTTGCCTGAATATGTAAGCAGTTCTATATATTAATCTTTAAGACCAGTATATATCAGTAATTGATTTTTTATAACTATGTTTTCTCCTTCTGATATTCCCGAAGTAACATAAGATACATTGTTGTGATGTCCGCTGAGGGTAACTTCTTTCGATACAAAATTATCCGGTGATTCCTCAACAACTACATAGTAGCGGTCGTTATCAAAAACCAATGCTTCTGATGGAATTGATACCAGTTTGTTATGAGTTTCATTCTTTAATCTGATTACGGCAGACATTTCAGGTTTTAACCTCAGGTCTTTATTGGGCATCACGATGCGAGCCTTAAGAACTTTTTCTTCAGGATCAAATACCTGTGACAATGAGTTTATCTTTCCATAGAAAATTTCGCCCGGATAGGATAGGGTGGTAATTTTCACCTCCTGCCCTTCTTTAACAAACAGCAGATTACTTGCATATACATTGGCCGTAATCCATACAGTACTTAGGTCTGCAATAATGAATAAAGGGTCGCCGTCTGCTGATACAGTACTTCCCGATGAAGCATTCTTGCTGACAATATAGCCACTCATGGGAGCTTTGATGGAGAATGTTCCGTTTCCTTTATTAGATCCGAATACCGACATATCGGTTTGTATTTTACTGTATGCGGCTTGTGCCTGACTTAGTTTGGCTTGTGCCTCCATCAGTTCTTTTTCAGACAGCATATTGTCGTCAAACATGGCTTTGGCGGTTTTTAATTCACGCTCTGCAATCTTAACATCCGATTCGAGACCAACACGTTCCGATTGCAGGGAACTCAACTCGGTACTTCTGATGTCGAGAAGTGTTTGCCCTTTTTGGACTTTATCGCCTAGAGAAAAATACGAACGCTCTATAATTCCTCCGATCATAGGTACGTAATTGATAACCTTGTCGGGGTCATATTCAACTTTTCCTGTCAGAGTTAATTCTTCCTCTTGGTTGCTCAATACGGCTTTGGTTGTTTTTACATTTTGAAGAAAGGCCTGCTTAATTTCCAGCTTATTATTTCCGCTGTTTATATCAGACTTGCCTCCACAAGATGCAAGGAGCAGTATTTGTAGAGCTGCGACGGTGAATGTGATTTGTCTCTTTATCATATGTTTTAGTTCTTTCGATTACTTATAGCCTTATTTTATATCCGATCCTACCGTGTATTGTAGTTCCTCGAATTGTGTATTTACCTTTTTACGAGCCGACAGAAGGGTTTCTTTATTGGTTTTATAAGAATCCATAAAGTCGATAAATTCAAGCATACTGATGTTTTTATTCAGCAGGTTTTTAGTATATACGGTGAGCATGCCGTCAAGTTCCGATAGCAAACTGTTTTCGCTTACACGCTTGTAGAACCGATAGGCTAAAGCATAGTTGCCATAAGCTTCGGCTACTTCGTGTTGTGCCTGATTTTGTTGAAGTTCTGCCAGGTGAATACTTTGATCTCGACTGATACGTGCAGCCTTTATATTTCCCTGATTACGGTTGAAAAAAGGGATATCGAAACTTACACCAAAGCCAACAAAATCTTTCCAAACACCACCATAACGGTCATAATTTGCACTTACAGTAAGGTCGGGAATACGCTGAGCCTTTTCGTATGCCAGCGACTTTTCATGAAACTGCGTCTGCAATCTTGAAGCTTTTACATCAGGACGAAATTCTGAAGCCATGTCAAGCAGATTAGCTAACGATAAATTGTTTGGGTCTTGTACAGTTTGTGCGTTGTCTTCTATCACGATGACAACCGAAGGAGTAACATTGAGTAGTGTTTTAAGACCTTTTTGCTGTTCGTTAAGGTCTATTTGGATATCGTTTGATTCGTTTTCTAATTCGAGTAAGGACGATTGCAATCTGAGTAATTCGCTTTTGGCTATATTACCCTGTGCTACTTGCTTCTGATAAGCTGTGATTAGTTGTCCTAGAGACTCTTCTTGTTGTACGAGAACTTTTTGATAAGCTTGTAGATAGACGATTTCGTTGATTGATTTACGAAGTTCGATTTTTAGTCCTCTGAAAACTTCTTCGAACTCCTGAATAGCTATTTCTTTAGAAACCTTTTCTTGTTTTACCAGCTTTCCTCTTTTGCCTGCGGTTTGAATCAGTTGACTCAGTTCTACCGAGAATTGAGTATTTCGTCCAAAAGAACCGAATAGGGGAGGGATCACTTCTTTTTCGCCCTCACGTTGCCTGTCAGTACTCCATAGGTTGATTTGTCCGACAGATATTTCGGGGTTATCCCATAATTTAGCTTGTATAATGGCGGCATCTGCCAAATCAATATTCAGATGCTCGGCTATAAGTTGCAGGTTTTGTTTTAGGAATAATGCTTCGACCTGTTCGGCTGAAAGTTTTAGCACTTGCGGTTCTTGTGCGTAGCTATTGGCTAGACTTAAAATGCTTACTAGTAGTAATAGGTATTTTCTCATCTTTCGGAATCAATATTTTGTGTTGCAAATATATCGTCCTAAGATTAGAGGCGTTTTTGAGGTGTATTAGATGTTTGTTAAGGCAAGATTAGAATTGGATTAGAAAAAGAAAACGCCTGTAATTTTACAGGCGTTAATATAATATATACTTCTAACTTTAGTAAATGAAGTTGAAAATAAGAGCAACTTTAAAATAATATGTATCAGGAGCATCAGGATCTTCGAATTTGTCAGATGGTTCTATATAGAATTCAACATTCTTTTTGTCATATGATAATGCACATGAAATAGTCTCAGTAAATGGAAAACCATCAGAATCAAAGTAAGATCTTATATAAGGCAGAGGATAAACACCTTCCTTCCCGTCTTTACCTGTTATAAATATATTTCCTACTGCCATCCCTGCTTCATAATCATTTTTCCGTAATTCTGGAAAAGACACAGAGGCTTTATATCGTGCAGTTGTAACATCCCAAGTCCATTGATTCGCATTTATAGTTATGTTATCTTTAAGGAGTACATATGCAAATTCTCCTTCTGGAGTTATATAGTTATCCTTCGTACATGATCCCAATAAAAAAGAAATTGAGAATATTAATAAGGCTACTTTCGTCAGGTTTAGTAATTTTTTAGTCATATGTGATGTTTTTTTTTTAGTGACTTAGTTATTATACTTGCCAAAGCAATAAAAGGGTTTGCGACCTTTAGTTGTATATTTTATTATTACAAACGTATGTAAAAATAGTGAAATAAAAAAGCATTCTTGAAATGAATCAAGAATGCTTTTATGCTGAGGGTGAAAGACGGGGCTCGAACCCGCGACCTCCTGAACCACAATCAGGCGCTCTAACCAACTGAGCTACAATCACCATTTTGTTTGCGGTGCAAAGATATATATTTTTTTTACTGAAACAAGATGTTTGCATGAAAAAAATCATCAAAAAAGAAGATCCTTTTCTCTAAAGATAGATAAGGGCTGTTAATCAGATCAATCAAACAAATTGAGTTGAATATTTCCTTTAGGTTTATCGGGCTTTTTAGCATCACCAAAGACCGTTTTACCTCTGTAAAGGTATGACTCGTCTCTTTCTTTTTGAACGATAGCATCAAAATTATTATTAGGAGTAAATCCCCGTTCCATCTCCTGAGCAATTTTGGATAAATTTCTTAACGCATCCGATTTGTCTTTTTCTCCCAATCGGGAGAGGTGAACAGCCTTATCGAATATTTCGATAGTTTCGTCATATATGGTTAAAGGAACCGGAAAAGGGTGACCGTCTTTACCACCATGAGCAAAACTAAATCGGGCAGGATCCGAAAAGCGAGAGGGGGAACCATGTATGACCTCACTTACCAAGGTCAACGATTGTACGGTACGAGGTCCTACACCCTCCAATAGTAAAAGCGATTCTATGTCCTGTACATTTGTTTCGTGGGCTAAAGCAAGAGCTGCTCCCAATCGTTTCAGGTTGACATCTTTTGCTTGTACCTCGTGATGATTGGGCATAATTAAAGATATTTCTCGCATCAATTTATCTGGATTTTCTTTAGTCAAATCTAATATACCCGATTTTAAAGGGCGTGCATCTTTGTCCGTCAGATTCAGTATCAATCCTTGATTCTTTCCATAAATATAGGAGTGGGGTTCTTCGGTAAAAGATTTTACGTTTTCCGACATCCAATGATAGCGGCGTGCCATCTTTTCATTGGGGTTCATACCCTGTTGAATAACTGCCCATTCGCCTTCGACAGTCACAACAAAAGAATGAAGATATAATTGAAATCCGTCTTGTATGGCGGTATTGTCTACTTTAGCAGATAGGCGGCTGGCTGTAACAAGTTCTGTTCCGTTTAATCCTGTTCGGTTGGCAACAGCTATAAGCTCCGTAGGAGTCTGACGTGATGCTTTGCCACGTCCACCACAGATATATACGCCCAATTCAGCAGAACGTACATTGATTGCTTTCTTTAAAGCATTCATAACCGAAGTCGTAATGCCTGACGAATGCCAGTCCATACCCAATACGCAGCCTAAGGACTGAAACCAGAACGGATCGCTCAGCTTTTGTAATAGAGCAGTGCGTCCATATTCAATAACAATAGCCTCTACAATAGCCCCACCGAGATGGCTCATGCGTTGTGCAAGCCAAGGCGGTACAGTTCCGTAATGCAGCGGTAAATCGGCGTGTCCTCTTTTCATCGGCTTAAAATATATGATAGAAGATCCAATACATCATTCCAAAATTATAACCTGCATGGCCGATTACGGCTCCCCATATAGAACCGGTCATTTGCTTACATCTAAAGAGTAATTGACTTAAAATAAACATACCTGATACCCAAAGCAGAGCAGGGAAAAATAAAAAGTCCCATTTGCCTAAATTGTAGATAATACCGAAGTGTGCCAGATGAGTGATCGAAAAAGCAAGACTGTCGAATAAGGATGCTTTTTGTTCTCCGAATCTTTCTACAAAACTCCCGTGAATAACACCTCTATATAGAAACTCTTCGCCGATCGGGCTAAAAGTCATTCCTGTAAGAGAAAATGTTACGAAGAGAATCAGTTTGTTAATTGCTGTTAGTTCACCCGTAGGAAGTGTATATGATTTTGAAATATATACAAAACTATTGCTGATGGAATCTCCGAATAACAGATGCGAGCTGACAAACATGAATGAGCAAAAGGCGGATCCAATCAGAAAAGAATAGAGTAACCATTTGTAATTCTGAGGTTTTCTTATGCCGATATACGTTCTGCCTTTTTTATTCATTAGGATAAAAGGGGTGATCCACATGAGCATAAATATAATAGATACCAAACCGTAACTTCCCGAAATATTGGCTTCGAGAACGATAATAAATCGGGGTATACCGAATAAAAGTATCAGCAGAATCCCCAATTTCCAATTATAGGTAAGGATGTTTTGCCAAAAAGATCTGAGAAGTTGTTTATCCATTACTGCAAGTTTATATAGATATAGACGTAAAATTATTCTATTTATTTTTATATTCGCTTAAAGCAAGCTATTTTTGCACCGATGAAGCCAAAACAGAAACAGATAGCTGCGGTTCGTACCAAGCAAGCAAACTTTTCGTTGAGTGACGAAGAGTATAATCTGATATCTTTATACATGAAGAAGTATAAGATATCCAATAAATCGCGCTGGTTGCGAGAAACTGTGTTGGCTCACGTTCTCAAGAATCTCGAACTGGATTATCCGACCCTTTTCGGAGAAAATGAAATGCGCCGATGACAACAACGATATTAAACGATGAGTCTTTTATGCGTCAGGCTCTTAATGAGGCTAAATATGCATATGAGAAAGACGAGGTGCCTATCGGGGCAGTTGTTGTATGTCAGAACCGAATTATAGCCAGAGCTCATAATCTTACGGAAACATTAAATGATGTTACGGCTCATGCCGAAATGCAGGCTATCACTGCCGCTGCCAATGTATTGGGTGGAAAGTATCTTATTGATTGCACTCTTTATGTAACAGTAGAGCCTTGTCCGATGTGTGCAGGAGCTTTAGGTTGGTCGCAGATAACTCGCATCGTATATGGGGCTGCTGATCCTAAAAGAGGCTACTCATTGATTTCTCCCAAATCATTACATCCTAAAACTACTATTGTATCGGGTGTTCTCGAAAAGGAATGTGCCCAATTGATGCAAGACTTCTTCAAAAGCAAACGTTAAGGGTCGCAGACCCTTTTATTAATTTACAGAGTCCCATGTATACTATGCGGAGCCACAAAAGGGTCTGCGACCCTAGCGGATAAATACCCAATCATCGCCATTTGATAAGGAAGGCGAAAAAGAGTATCCTTCGGTATCGAAGTGTTTTAAATCTTCAATCGTTGTAATCCGGTTCTGAATTACAAAGCGACTCATCAATCCCCTTGCTTTTTTAGCGTATACTACTATTTGCTTGTAGCCTTTCGGGGTATCTTGTTTGAAAGATGGTGTTATTATACGTACATTCTTACCAAGAGCTTTTTTGTCGATTACTTTGCTATATTCATTCGAAGCTAGGTTTAGCCAAATATTACCATTGGTTTTGAGCTGTTTAGCTAGGTGTTCGGTCAAAGTCTTTTTCCAGTAAGCATATAGATCACCCCCTCTGTCGTTAACCACTTTGGTGTGCATCTCTAATCGATAAGGGTGTATCACATCCAAAGGCTTTAATGCCCCGTATAATCCTGATAAGATAGTGAGGTGTTTTTGAGCAAACTCCCAGTCGCTTTCGCTAAAGGTTTTACTGTCTAATCCCAGATATACCATTCCATTATAGGCAAGAGCAGCTTGTTTTTTCGGTGCTCTACCCATACCGAAAGATTGTACATACTGATAAACATCAAGTGTTATTTTAGGGTTGATGTTCATTAAAGTCCCTATTTCGTTAGCTGATAAATCCTTTAGTATGTCGTTTAAATAATCGGCATCTTTTTCGAAATGAGGCTTTGTTTTTTTCTCTATTGTTGCAGGACTTTCAAAATCCAGTATTTTGGCTGGGGAAATAGTTATTATCATAGATTCTTATATTTAGGATAGAGACGCAATTAATTACGTCTCTATCGTTATAAAAAGCAAAGATATAAATAGATCGCTTTTATCGCTTCAAAGTGAACAGAAATTCCAAGCCTCCATCCAATCGATTCTTAACCTGAATCTCGCCTTTATGAAGCAGTACAGCATTTTTTACGATGGATAGTCCAAGTCCAGATCCTCCCGAATCACGTGTCCGTCCTTCGTTTACACGATAAAACCGTTCAAACAAGCGACCTAGATATTGTTCGGGAACACCACTTCCTGTATCGTAAAAAGAGAAATACACATATTTATCATCTTTCATATAATTGTTGATATGTACTTCTATATTGGATCCTCCATAACTTATCGAGTTATCCATCAGATTGCGGAATATCGAATATAGTAAGGTGTAGTTACCATGTATAACCAAATCATTATCTACCGAAATAGAAAGGGCTATGTTATTTTCTTTTAGCTTGCTTGCCATGTCAATCCTTAGTTCGTCAAGCAAAAGAGAAAGGTTTACCTGTTCCATAGCAAATTGAGCAGGTGCTTCTTCTATTTTACTGATAAGGCTTACATCCTCGATGAGGTTGGATAAGCGGACAGATTGAAGGTAGGCTCTGCTGATAAAGAATGCTTGCTTGTCTTCGGGTAAATGTTGCTCGTTTAAAGTTTCAAGATAGCCACGCAGGCTTGTCACAGGAGTTCTGAGTTCGTGTGCGATATTATTGGTCATCTCCTGTTTCAAGAGACGGTTTTTTTCTATTCTGGTTATATCTCTGATTGTTATTTCGAACGATTTGTCATCGAAAACAATCACTTGTATCGACAGGATTTTTCCGCCTACTTCGTATTGTGAAGCAGAGTAATTATGATCTTTTTGCCTTGTATTCAGAAAATCCAATACAGGTTTAAATGCATCGTTTTCGAATAATGAATTAACATCAAACGTCGGACGATTGGCTATAAGATTCAGAAATTGAATGAAATGAGTATTGGCATATATTTTCTGAAATTCGGCATTGAATATACAAAGCCCAACCTCAGAATACTGAAAGTGTTGGATTAGCTTCTCACGTTCTACTTCAACATTCCGTTTATTTTTCTCTATTTCATTAAATATATGTACCAACTCTTTGCTTATGTCGCCTAGCTCATCATCAGGAAACTTAGTATCCTCAGGAAGCGGTTTGCCTGTTTTTATTCTCGATGTAAAGTCTTTCAGCTTAGTGATTGATTTCTCAAAGCGGTTAGCTGCTATATTGACTAAGAATAGTACTATGATAAATAAGGATATGACGATGTATATAAATAAGTTATCAGCCTTCAATGCACTTTGAGTTTCTATACTATAAGGTAAAGCCACCCGGATATAATAAGTCTGAAAATATTTGGCGTAGTATAAATATTCGTGCTGTGTTGATGACGACATACGAATATTAGCTCCGAAATCCTGATACTGAGCCTTTCTTACTTCGGGTCGGTTGAGGTGGTTATCCAGAGTCTTCACGTTGGCAACATCTTTATCGTAAAGTACGTTTCCCTCGCCATTTATAATGGTAACCCTTATTTCTTTCGGTAAGATCTTAATCAGCTCATCGACATGTGCCATATTGCCATCGCCCGATTGGTTGAGTGCAATATATTGATGAATGATTTCGACATAACTGTCCAGTTTCGATTCAAGGGCTTCCGTTCTGTATTTTTTCTCCTGCTTTTGTTCCGATATAATAATACATATCGAGAAGAAAGCAAACAGTATGAACATAAACCCGAATATCCGTTGCTTATAGTTTAGTTTCATTGCGTCTCATTGTTTTTATAGGTGATATAGATAATGCAAAATTTTCATTCGGAGACAAAGTTGTATCCATAGCCTGTCCTGTTAATAATATGATCGCCATATACACCTATTTTTTTTCTTAAACGGGCTATATGCACATCTACCGTTCTTTCGAGTACAATACCATCCCCTTCCCATGCTTTGGCAAGGATATCGGCTCTCGAGAATACTTTTCCTGTATTTTTTACTAAAAGAGTCAATATATTGAATTCGGTCTTTGTCAGGTCTATCGGTTTGCTGTTTACGGTAACCGTTTTCATGTCCATATCGATGCTCAGGTTTCCAATAACCAATACCTGACTTTGGGTTAACTGAGCGGGCGACGACGTACGTTTCAATACTGTTTTTACCCGTGCGATAACTTCTTTTATTGAAAAAGGCTTCGATATATAATCGTCTCCTCCGATAGAGAATCCGGTGAGCATATCGTTCTCGGTATCTTTCGCTGTCAGGAATATGATGGGGGTATAATTACCCGATTTACGGAGCTGATCGGCCATTTTGAATCCCGATATTCCTCCCATCATCACATCAAGCAAGATAAGTTTATGATCGGAAGTTAATTTCTTAAGGGCTTCTTCTGCAGATTCGGCGAGATCTATTTTATAACCTTCGTTTTCGAGGTTGAACTGTAAAATCTCCCTGATATCTACTTCATCATCAACAATAAGTATCGAAATATCTTTATTCGTTGTTTCCATGTCTGATGTCTTTACCTTCTGTTAGATATATTGTGGCTTCGGCAATATTGGTTGCACTGTCTCCAATCCGTTCCAGATTTTGAGATATGGCATTGGTGTGCATTATATTCATAATCTGTTCTTTTGTCAAACTCTTATTGGCAAAAGAGCTTTGTAGCGATTCGCTGATCTGATAAAAAAGATGGTCTACCTTATCATCGTCTTTTATAACTTGATAGGCAAGACGGGTATCTTCGTTCGAGAATGAAAAAATTGCATTGCGGAGCATTTCGTCCACCAATTTAAGCATCTTGTATATTTGCTTCTTTTCTTCTTCGAATTCGGGTTGTTGCTGATAGGTTGTTTTGGTGTAATGAATTACATTCAGCAACATATCGCCAATCCTTTCTAGGTTTGTTGTTATATCCTGATAGGTGATAATCAATCGTAGATCGGCAGCTTTAGGTGAGAATTGAAAGATCGAGAAAACGACCTCTTCCCTGATCTTTATTTCGAGCCTGTCCATAATAATTTCGTTGGCTTCGGCTTCTTCATAAAGAGCGTTTAGGCTTGAATCCTGCAATACCTTTTCGGCAATCTGCATTTGCAATAAAGCAGTACGTGAGAGTAGCTCAAAATCGTTAAGTAATACCTTTAGTTGCTTTAGTTTTATATTGGTTGTCATATTTCTTTAATTGTATTCAGTTATAAATTTTATTAAGGATATAGTTGAATAAAAAAGTCTGTGACTTTTACCCGAATACACCGGTTAAGTAATCTTCGGTACGCTTGTCTTTAGGTTTGGTAAACATCTGTTTAGTTGTGCCATATTCTATCAGTTCCCCCAAATACATAAACATCGAATTATCTGAAATCCGAGCCGCTTGAGACATGTTGTGTGTCACAATCACTATGGTATATTGTTGCTTCAGTTCAAGGATCAGGTCTTCGATTCTATTAGTTGATATAGGGTCGAGAGCCGATGTGGGTTCGTCCATCAATAGTATCTCAGGTTTCAGTGCTATGGCACGGGCAATGCAGAGGCGCTGTTGTTGTCCTCCCGAAAGGAAGCTCCCTTTTTGGGTCATCGAGTCTTTTACTTCGTCCCAAAGAGCAACACTTTTCAGACTGTTTTCGACAATTTCGTCTTTCTCCGGTTTGCTGAGCCCTATATTATTTAATTTGTATCCTGCCAGAACATTGTCATAAATACTCATTGTAGGGAAAGGGTTTGGACGTTGAAATACCATACCTGCAAGACGTCTTACACGCATCGCATTCATGTCGAAGATGTTTTCGCCTTTGAGCAATATCTCTCCCGTTGTTTTAATGTCGGGGTACAGTTCGTGCATTCTGTTGATAGCTCTCAGAAGGGTACTCTTACCGCATCCCGAAGGTCCCATGATAGCTGTAACCGTATGTTCGCGTATAGCAACATTTACGTCTCTTACCGCTTTTTTCTCGGGATTGTAAGATACCGAAACGTCTTTTAACTCGAGAATATATTTATCGTTATTTATTGAATTTTCCATTTTTTAGCAATGCTTTTAGCAAAAAGATTTATACCAAGTACAACTAACAAAAGTAATAATGATGATGACCACACCAGTGGAGCCAGATTGGGGTCGTTATAAAATTCCCAGATAAGCAACGAAATTGCACTAGTGGGTTCGGTTATGTGCCAATTAACGGTAGATGACCCTAACACAGTAACCAATAACGGTGCAGTTTCACCCATTACACGTGATACTGCCAGCAGCGATCCGGTAAATAACCCTCCGAAGGCTGAAGGTACAAGAATTTTTAATACCACGGATGTATATGAGCCTCCCAATGCTAAACCGGCTTCTTTGAGCGAGGTGGGCAGCATCTTGATGCTTTCCTCCGTTGCACGGATAATCATGGGTAGCATCATTACGGCAAGAGCTATACTTCCGGCAATAGCCGAATAACTGTGCATTGGTTTTACAACCCATACATATACAATAATACCGATAACGATAGATGGAATACCTTGTAACAAGTCCGATAAGCTTCGTATCAGTTTGCTGAATGTCTTTTTCTGATTTTCCGCCAGATATATTCCGGTCAGGATACCTACGGGAATGGCTATAATCATAGCCAATAAAAGGATGAGTAGTGTACCTGTAAGCCCGTTCAAAATACCTCCGGGAATAGCTTCGCCGCTTATTTTAGCTAACATGGCGTCCATTGACGAAGGCGATACTTCTGTAAATAAACTAAAGTTGAATTGTTTATATCCTTTCTTTATTAACTCCCACAAGATGAGGAAGAGTGGAATCATGGTGATTCCGCAAAAAGTACAAACAGTATAAAAGAACAATTTACTTTTTAATTGTCTGTATCGTGAGGTTGAAAATAGTGTCTTTTTCATTTATTTACGATTTTCAATATGTACTTGGCTATAAAATTGATAGTTGCTGTTATCAGGAATAATAATAATCCGATAGCCATCAGCGAGCTCAATTTCAAACCATCTGCTTCTCCAAACTGATTGGCAATAATACTTGCCATTGTATTTCCTGTATCGGATAAATGGGTGGGTATATTGTTGGTATTTCCGATAAGCATGGTTACTGCCATTGTTTCACCTAAAGCCCTGCCGAGTGCCAGAATGTATGCTGCAAAAATTCCCGACATAGACACGGGTAAACTAACGGTTTTGATAACTTCCATTTTAGTAGCACCTAAACTATATGCAGCCTCTTTGAGTTCACTCGGAACCATCGATATAAATTCGGTACTGAGTGACGATGCGTAAGGGATAATCATTATAGCAAGAACTATGGAAGCCAGCAATACGCCGAATCCCTGTGCACTGAATCCCATGTCGATCAGTATCGGGCGTAGAACATAAAATCCCCATAAACCGAAAACAATAGAGGGTATTCCTGCCAGAAGATCAACAATAGAACTAACTACAGTGGCTATCTTGGTTTTCTTGAAATACTCGCCATTGAATAATGCGATAGAAAGGGAAAAAGGTATACAGAAAAATAGTGCCAGAAGCGAGGTTATGAGTGTGCCTGTAATGAAAGGGAGAGCTCCGAAGTCGTTATTCACAGAATCCCAGTTGCTCGAACCAATGAAATTGAATAATCCAAAGGCAGAAAAAGCATTTATACTCTGTGTAACCAGAGCATAAATAACCCCTGCTGTCAAAACCAAAATAAGGCATGACGCTATAAATAATATTGATTTAAAAATCTTGTCTTTCATTCCGACTTGTTGATGTCTTTAGTACTTTCTGTTATTTATAGGGGCGTATAGTTATACGCCCGTCTAAAACTCAGGCGAGAAATTTTTCGCTCTGTATTAGTTTTGTGCAACAGGTTGAGCCACTTCTATCGGCTTGCCGTCGAATGTCATTGATTTTATGATTGCTGTAGTTTTCTCTAAAGCTTTAGCAGGTAGGGGAGCATAATGCGTTTTTACTGCGATCTCCTGTCCTTCTTTACCGATAACATAATCAAACAATGCCACTAATGCACGGGCCTGTGTCTCGGTTTTCTTATTATAGTTTTGTTCTTTGTAAGCAATAATCCAAGTAAAAGTGCTTATAGGGTATGCCTCAGGATTAGATGAATTGGTAATGATTTGTCTTGTATCGTCCGGAAGATCAGCTTCAGCGGATGCAGAGATGCTTTTATCATTGGCTACAATAAAGTTACCCGAACTGTTTTGAACCGATGCCGAAGCAATATTCAGAGCCAATGCATATTCTGAACCGATGTATCCGATAGAACCTTCTGTTCCTGAAATGATACCGGCTACTCCCGGGTTACCTTTGGCTGCTACTCCTACCGGAAATTTCAATGATTTACCGCTACCTATTTCATTTTTCCATGCTTCGTTGGTTTTTGCCATGTATTCGGAGAAAACCGAAGTAGTTCCACTGCCATCTGAACGATAAACAGCAGTTATCTCTTTATTTGGTAATGTCAGATCAGGATTTACAGCTTTTATTTTAGCATCATTCCAATTGGTTATTTTTCCTCTGAAAATGTCTGATATAATTTCCGAAGTTAGTTTTAAATCCGTAACTCCAGGTAGGTTATACGATAAAACCACGGCTCCCAATGCTGTCGGAATGTGAACTACATCTGCTCCCATTTCTTTCAGTTCTTCATCCGATAAAAATACGTCGGTTGCACCGAAGTCTACAGTTTTGTCTTTTAAACTTCTGATTCCTCCGCCACTACCGATAGCTCCGTAAGTAACATTATTACCTGATGCTTCAGAAAACTTCTTGAATACGATGTTGTAAAATGGTGCCGGAAATGTTGCTCCTGCTCCCGATAGTTTTGCAGTTTCGCCTTTGTTTGAGTTGCAGGCTGTCAATGAAATAGCTGCTGCTAGAATAAATAGTAATTTTTTCATATTTCTTTTTTCTTTAGTTTCTTTTATTTGTTGCAATATTATGGGAGAATTGCAACAATGGCATCAAGGAAATGTTACGAAATGGTTAAGAATATTGTTAAGGTTTAAACTCTATACACTTATAAACAGATATTGGAGGGTTTTGTTTCTGAGGAGATTAATATTAGAGAAGTTTGTAAACGGTACAAGTCGAGTTAAATGTAACAAATTTAATTTTGATACAAAACGTATGTTTTTATGGCTTCATAGGTGTTGTTATTCTACGAAGGCTTGATGACGTAAGAGGGTTAAATGTTTAGTTGTATAGATAAAATTTGGTTTAGAAGCATTCCAAAGCTTCTGCCACAACAAAGTTGCTTCCTCCGATAAATACAAGGTCATCGGATTGAGTATTGGCAAGAGCCGCCTTAACGGCTGATTCAACACTTTCGAAGGTGTTTCCTATGAGTTTAAGAGCCGAACCTTTCTGAGCAAGTTCTTTTTCGTTTAAGGCTCTTGCAATATGCGCCTTTGTGAAATAATAGATTGCTTCTTTAGGTAAGAGTTCTAATACATGGCTTATGTCTTTGTCATTGACCATACCTATTACAATATGTAAACGATTGTACGTTTCAGAAAGGAGTTGTTCCGATACATATTTAATTCCTCCTACATTATGCCCGGTGTCGCAAATTACTTTAGGATTTTCTTGTTGTATGATCTGCCATCTGCCCATAAGTCCGGTTAACTCGGTAACCATAGCAAAACCACTATAAACCGACTGAATAGTAGTGTGTATTCCTCTTTTGCGAAGTGCATCGATAGACGAAAGTACAGTAGCCGCATTTTTGATCTGCGGTAAACCACCCAATTCGCCTTTCAGATTTGGAAAAGCATTTGTTTGAAACAACCACGAACCGTTGTCCAGTTTATCGGCAGCATATATCCAATTCTCATCTTCTGCAAATATGATAGGTGCATTAACCGATTGAGCTTTTTCTTCGAATACTTTACGTACTTCGCCTTCGGCTTCACCAATAACGACAGGAATGTATGGTTTTATAATACCGGCTTTTTCTTTGGCTATTTTTTCGAGAGTATCTCCTAAAAACTGCGTATGATCGAGACTTATATTGGTAATAACCGATAGTTCGGGAGTGATAATATTTGTACTGTCCAATCGTCCTCCTAAGCCTACTTCAATCACGGCAATGTCTACTTCCTGTTCTTCAAAATAACAGAAAGCCATCATCATAGTTAGTTCAAAGAATGAAGGATGTATAGGTTCGAAGTGGCTTTTGTGATTCGCTACGAAATCTACAACATAATCCTGGGATATCTTATTGCCGTTTACCCGTATCCGTTCTCTGAAGTCAACAAGATGGGGCGATGTATAAAGTCCGACCTTATGCCCTGCCTGTTGAAGTATAGCAGCTAAAAGATGAGAGGTTGACCCCTTCCCATTAGTACCTGCAATATGTATGGTTTTATATTTTTTATGCGGATGATTAAAGTACTTATCTAAAGCTAGGCTGTTATCCAAGCCTTCCTTATAGGCACTCCCTCCTACATTTTGGTAAACGGGAAGTTGGCTATACAGATATTGTAGGGTTTCTTGATAGTTCATTTTATAGAAGAGGAGTAAAGAGTCTGAAAATAGATTCGAAGAAACGTCTGACACGTGATCTTTTCTCCCATATTTCGGGATCGACCAGTTCGGAAGATTTCATATCATCAAAGAAAATATTTTTGGCAGTTAAAGCCGTCTCATTATTGTAAATAAAGGCATCAATCTCGAAGTTATGCTCGAAGCTTCGTACATCCATATTTGCCGATCCCGTTATGGTAAGGGCGTCATCTATAACAATAAGTTTGGAGTGAATAAACCCGCCGGTAAAGAAGTATATTTGAACTTTGGTATCCAAAAAGTCTTTAATAAACGATTGAGAGGCAATACTAACAAATGTAGTATCCGATTTTTTAGGGATCATAATACGTACATCCACACCACTCATGGCTGCTGTTTGTATGGCAAGCATAATGGCATCAGTAGGTATCAGATAAGGAGTTTGTATATAAACATATTCTTTGGCGTTGGTTATTGCCTGAAATATACCTTGATGTATTTCTTTAAATTCGCCAACAGGTCCGCTGGTTGCAATCTGCATGAGGTTATCCCCTGCGGCTGCAAGGGGAGGGAAATACTTATTGGCAACCAGAAACTCTGATCGCGATGCATACCAGTCTATAATAAAAGACGTTTGTAAGCCATGTACAGCTTTTCCTTCGAGCTTAAAGTGACTGTCACGCCATACTCCGCCATTAGCTCCATTGATATATCTGTCGGCAATATTCATTCCACCCATAAAGCCCACCTCGCCGTCAATAACCACAACCTTACGGTGGTTACGGTAGTTTACACGACTGGTTAATAGTGGAAATGCAACTTTCAGGAAGGGAGTAACCTGTATACCCGCTTTTGCCATTTCTTTGTAGAACTTTCTTTTAGCAGTCCACGAACCTACATCATCATAAAGAACTCTGACTTCTAATCCTTCTTTGGCTTTTTCGATAAGAAGATCTTTTATCTTTGTTCCTATCGCATCATCCATAAAGATGTAGTACTGTAGATGAATGTATTTTGTTGCTTTCTTTATCTCTTCGATAAGAGCATTAAATTTATCAGTACCGTTGGTATAGAAAGTTATTTTGTTGCCTCCGTAAAGAGGGGTATCTTTCAGCTTATTTAGTAGATTGATCAAACCTTTATACTCTGCAGGTGGATTGAGGGTTTCTAATAATTCGATCCGCTCGAGCGTTTTCCGATTTATTTTTTTGTGCATTTTTCTGGATATCAACCTTTTTTTACGATGGTCTTCTCCGAAAAAGTAGTAGAAAATAAGCCCTACTAAAGGTAAAAGCAACAGAACGAGTACCCATGCTATTGTTTTTAATGGATTTCGGTTTTCCGAAATAACTACAATTACTACTCCGATTGCCGTAAGTACATACAGCAATTGAAATACTAAGATGAAGTTGTTTGCGGAAAAAAGTTCCATTAAATGTTTCATGCGTCGAGTAGTCTAAGTATATCTTCCTTCAAGATGGTTCTGTTCCAAGAATATGTTGTATCCGTAGCTTCCAGATACTCTATGAGGTCAAGAGCTGTGTGGAGTTGATATATCTCTTTTATATCACTTATTTCATATTTGGTTTGTAAAAGTTTGGCATATTGCTCTATCAGATCATTGTCACCAATTTTTATTACGATGGTTTCAGACGAATCTTCCTGACTGATATTAAAATCATTATTGAAAAGAAAAAAACACTCGCTTACGATACGTTTCTTCTCTGTCGAGTTGGAATCCGAATTCTTATTTTCATTAGCCAGTTCATGTAACTTGGCAAAGAACTCTTCGATAAGCCTCTGTAAATAATCTTTTTTTCTTTGCTGAATCATTTAGTACGAAATTGCTTTCAATTCTTTTCTATCTATAAATAAACATATAATAGCACCTAGTGTGTAACAAAAGATATCGCCCCAACTAAATGACGAACCTATTACAATTCGCATGATGGCATTATCCTGCATATTTAAAACTTCTACGAGGTTGAAGTATTGTCCGATTTCTACAGCGTATGCAAAGAGCAGAACACCTAAAGCCAGAGGCAGGGGATTCATCTTTACAAAGCTTTTGAAAAAATAGTACATCAGAATAACTACCAAGATATCTCCCCCATAAGGCCGAATGATACTATCTTTTACAAACAATGCTATAATAACCTCAATAACAAATATAAGCAAAAAACATAAAAAAGATTTAAGATCCAGTCTAAATTTTATGGTGGTCCTATTTTCGGTATTTGTCATCAGTCTCGTCTTCTAAGATATTAATGTATGATTTATATCTGCTTTCGCTTATATAATGATTTTCGACAGCTTCTCTTACTGCACACCCCGGTTCGTTTGTATGCATGCAATTGTTGAATCGGCAATTATGTGAGAATTTGAAAATCTCAGTAAAATAATGGCTTATTTCTTCAGGATTCATATCTACTGTTCCAAAGCCTTTGATTCCGGGAGTATCAATAATAAAGCCGCCTTGGGGAAGTTCCATCATTTCGGAGAAGGTCGTAGTGTGCATCCCTTTCCCGTGATAATTTGAGATATCGCCTGTCTTTAATGTTGAATTGGGTACAATGGCATTTATAAGAGTAGATTTCCCAACACCTGAGTGTCCCGAAAATAGCGTTATTTTGTCTTTAAGCCTGCTGTTTAATATATCTAGCCCTGTACTGTTTTTTGCTGATATTTTGTAACATGGATAGCCTATATATTCATATAAGTTTATTAAAGCCTCCATATATTCGGTTTCGTCTTCATCGTATATGTCTATTTTGTTGAATAACAGATTGACAGGGATACGATAGGCTTCTGCCGAGGCTAAAAACCGGTCTATAAATACAGTTGTCGTGATCGGTTTACAGACTGTTACTATCAGAAAACATAAGTCTAAATTCGAAGCAATGATATGCGACTGCTTCGATAAGTTGGATGATCGTCTGATAATATAGTTCTTACGATCTTGTATTTCAGTAATGACCCCCGTTCCATCTTCATTCATGATGATGGATACTCTGTCACCTACTGTTATGGGATTGGTACTTCTTATGTCCTTCAGCCTGAAGCTGCCTTTTATCTTGCATTCTACGTTTTTGTTTTCATCCGTGCGTACAAGATACCAGCTTCCGGTATTTTTTATAACCAATCCTTTCATTAAAACTTCTTCATTATTTTTTAATCCTAAATTTGTATTCTGTATAGATGAATTAAGTAAATAAGTAGCACTAAATATTTATAGTCGAATTTTATAACTATAACTGTCTCTTGCTATTATGCTTGTCAAAGTAATAAATAGGTCTGAGACCTTAAATGATTACCTGTTGAAAATTCTGTCTATACTTTTCTTTTCGTCTGTAAAGGTATAAATTAAGTGCGAACAATGATTTATTCCAGTATGATTACTTAACTCAACTTATGAATGACCAATCCCGATCTTAGTTTAGGCTCAAACCAAGTAGTCTTAGGTGGCATAATATTGTTTGAATCGGCAATCCGCATCAGTTGCTCCATTGTAACGGGATGAAGAACAATTGCTAAAGCCATTTCTCCACTGTCTACCCGTTGTTTTAATTCTTTTAATCCTCTGATACCTCCTACGAAATCTATTCTCTTATCAGTTCTCAAGTCTTTGATATCCAAAATATCATCCAGAATATATTTTGAAGAAACGGTAACATCTAATCCTTCAATCGGATCATTATCATTATAAGTGTTTTCTTTAGCTGTTAAATAGTAGCATTTACCATCAAGATATACCGAGAAAGTATGCAATGAGTTTGGGCGAACGATGTCTGATCCCTTTTCTTCAACGATGAAAGAGGTCTCGAGTCGGTTTATAAATTCAGAAGGAGTCAATCCATTCAAATCTTTTACTAAACGATTGTAGTCAATGATGTTCAATTGACTTGCAGGGAAACAAACAGACATAAAGTAGTTATATTCTTCGTTTCCTGTATGATTGGGGTTTTTCTTGGCTTTTTCAGCACATACCAATGCTGCTGCCGCAGATCGGTGATGCCCATCTGCTATATATAAATAGGGGATTTGGGCGAAAATATTTGTTATATCCCGGATGTCCTTGTCGTTATCGATGATCCAGAAATGATGCCCTACATTATCGGGAGTGGTGAAATTGTATTCTGTTGGTGACGATATTACTCGGGTGATTATGTCTCCTAATTCTTTATTATCAGGATATGCGAAAAATACAGGCTCTATATTGGCATCATTTATATTAACATGTAGCATGCGGTCTTCTTCTTTATCCTTACGTGTTAACTCATGCTTTTTTATTTTGCCCGACATGTATTCATCCACATGAGAGCACACAACCAGTCCGTACTGAGTTTTGCCATTCATGGTTTGAGCATATACATAATAATTTTCTTGCTCATCTTGTACGAGCCATCCTTTTTTCTGAAACTTATTGAAGTTTTGCAATGCCCGTTCGTATACTCTGGGGTCATGTTCGTCTACCTGTTCATCAAAGTCTATCTCAGGCTTGATGATTCGGTACAGCGATTTCTCATTGCTTTCAGCTTCTAAGCGGGCTTCATGCGAATTGAGTACATCATAAGGTCGAGAAGCCACTTCTTTGACGATGCTTTTTGGTGGGCGTAGCCCTTTGAAGGGTTTTATTGTAGCCATGATTTTGTGTTTTTAGTTCGTATTGATATATGGTTTTTATTTCACGGATAATTGAGTAAGGTAACTATTTAATGACACATTTAGTAAACATACTATCTATTGCTTTTTTTGTTTGCCAAAGCAATAAATAGTTCTGATAAAATATTATCTTGAATCAATTCTCTAAGATACAAAAAGAGTAAAGAATAGAGGCTATTAAGTCTCTAAATTCTTTACTCTGTATTTTATATTAGAATTAAAGTCTGCGACTTATACAGTCATGATCTCTTTTTCTTTATCAGCAAACAATTCGTCTATCGCTTTGATATATTTATCGTGGATTTTTTGAATATTTGCTTCAGCATCTTTTGCGACATCTTCGGGTGTACCGTCTTTTACTGATTTTTTTACAGCATCAATAACATCACGACGGGCGTTGCGAACACTTATTTTAGCTTCTTCTGCCTCTTGTTTCGATTGTTTTACCAAAGTCTTACGACGTTCTTCGGTTAATGGAGGAATCGATAAACGAATCATTTCGCCATTATTGTCCGGATTTAATCCTAAATCAGAGTTAATGATCGCTTTTTCTATCTCACCAAGCATGTTTTTCTCCCAAGGTTGTATAACGATGGTTCTTGCATCGGGAGTGTTTACAGATGCAACGCCTGTAAGAGCGGTTATACTGCCGTAATAATCTAGTTTTATGCCATCGAGGATACGAGGATTTGCTTTTCCTGCACGTATGTGAGCCAAAGTTTCTTCTAAGAATTCGATAGTCGATTTCATCTTAGCTTCAGCTTTCTTTTCTAACTCTTTAATATCTGCCATTTTTCGTGAAAATTAAGGTTTCAGACCTATTGAATATTATCTTCTATTTGCTGTTTTTATTGCTGATTAGGCGTGAACATACGTTCCTATGTTTTCGCCCTTCATTACTTTTGCGAGATTACCAACGGTGTCCATATCAAAGACTACAATAGGTAAATTATTCTCTTTACACATGGTTGTTGCCGTTAAGTCCATTACCTTAAGTCCCTTATTGTATACATCATCATAAGATATATTCTCGAACTTAGTTGCGGTAGGGTCTTTTTCGGGGTCGGCGGTGTAAATGCCGTCTACACGAGTGCCCTTCAACATCACATCGGCTTCAATTTCGATGCCACGCAAAGCAGAACCTGTATCGGTGGTAAAGAACGGGTTACCTGTGCCGCACGAAATAATTACAACTTCACCATTTTCCAAAGCCTCTATAGCTTTCCATTTAGAGTATAACTCGCCAATAGGTTCCATACGGATAGCTGTTAAGACACGTGATTTTTGCCCGATAGCGGTCAACGCAGAGCTTAAACCTAAACTATTAATAACGGTTGCTAACATTCCCATCTGGTCACCTTTGACCCTATCATAGCCTTTCGAGGCACCACTCAATCCGCGAAAAATATTTCCTCCACCGATAACAATACCGACCTGCACACCCATTTCGGCTATTTCTTTGATTTGTGTGGCATATTCCGATAGACGCTTCTCGTCTATACCATATTGTTTGTCTCCCATCAGGGATTCACCGCTTAATTTAAGCAGTATTCGGTTGTATTTTACCATTTTGTTGTTTAAGTACCGTAAATATATTATTGTAAATAGGCTTACTCAAATCGGCGAGCTTATCTACAGCTTCGTTGTAACTATATAATTGCAAAACTAATACTTTTTGTCAGATTATAACATACTAAATCTGTAAAAGCTTATCTACAGTTGCAATAATAAGGAGTTTGTGCTTATTTATGTTTTATAATGATTTGTTAAAATCTGTATGTTATAAAACATGTTGCGTCAAAATAACACCTCATGCGTATTGTAGACGCAAATAAAATGATACATTTGCGACATAGTAATTGAATGAAACCTTAATATTTAAAATCAAACATCATGAAGAAATTATATCTAAGTATTCTGGGTATCTCGATGTTAGCACTTGGCTACTCCCAAAATAGCTATGAGGTAGTAACTAATAAAAAAGGAGCTACTCTGGGATATTCTCCTAATTCGGGGGTGACAATTTTAACCGTTAACGGACTTAAATTTAAAGACCTCAATAAAAATGGTAAACTTGATCCGTATGAAGATTGGCGCTTGCCTGCTGATGTGAGAGCTAAAGATTTAGCAAAACAAATGTCGGTAGAGCAAATTGCAGGTTTGATGCTATATAGTGGTCATCAGGCAATACCTGCTAATGCTAAAGGCTTTGCAGCCGGAACTTATAATGGTAAAACATTTAAAGAAAGTGGTCTTCAGCCTTGGGCTTTATCGGATGCACAAAAGAAATTTTTAAAAGACGATAATTTACGACATGTGTTAATTGTAGGGGTGCAGAGCCCTGAAGTTGCAGCCAAGTGGAATAATGAAATGCAAGCATATGTCGAAAGTATTGGTTTGGGTATTCCTGCGAATAATAGTTCCGACCCACGCCACTCGGGTCAAGTAACAGGTTCTACTGTTGCCGAGTTTAATGCAGGAGCCGGAGGAGATATTTCGGTATGGCCTGATGGTCTTGGTATGGCGGCCACATTTGACCCTGCTTTGGTGAAACAATTTGGACATATTGCAGCACAGGAGTACAGATCCTTAGGTATAGCCACAGCTCTTTCACCTCAAATCGATTTGGCAACAGAGCCTCGTTGGTATCGTGCATCTATGACATTTGGTGAAAGCCCTGAATTGGCAACTGATATGGCTCGTGCTTATATCGATGGTTTTCAGACATCAACAGGAGTTGATGAAATCAAAGACGGCTGGGGATATAAGAGTGTGAATGCTATGGTTAAACATTGGCCAAGTGGAGGTCCTGAAGAAGGTGGTCGCGATGGTCACTGGGCTTTTGGTAAATTTGCAGTATATCCGGGCAGTAATTTCGAAACACATTTAAAACCCTTTACAGAAGGAGCGTTTAAATTGAATGGAAAAACGGGTATGGCTTCTGCAGTAATGCCTTATTATACCATATCGTACAATCAAGCGAAAGACGGAACTAACTATGGGAACGGCTTTAGCAAATACATTATAACTGATCTGCTAAGAGATAAATACAAGTACGATGGAGTTGTGTGTACAGATTGGGGTATTACAAAAAATGAAGGCAAAACACCCGGTGATTTTGAAGGCAAACCTTGGGGGACAGAAACCCTTACAGTTGCAGAGAGACATTATTTAGCTCTTATGGCCGGAATGGATCAGTTTGGAGGAAATAATGAAATTGCTCCTATCTTGGAAGCCTATAAAATGGGCGAGAAGGAAAAAGGAGAAGCATTCATAAGAAATCGATTTGAACAATCGGCAGTACGCTTACTTCTCAATATATTCCGTTTAGGATTATTTGAAAATCCATACCTGGATCCTCAGGAGAGTGCTAAAGTAGTAGGTAATCCCGAGTTTATGCAAATGGGATATGATACTCAGGTAAAATCTATTGTAATGCTGAAGAATAAAAATAATGTATTACCTATAACTGAAAAGAAAACTGTCTTTATTCCAAAAACATATATTCCGGCTGTTAAAGACTGGTGGGGAAATTGGTCACAACCACGATTGACAACTCCGGTGAATACTGAATTGCTGAAAAAGTATTATAATGTAACAGAAGACCCTTCGCAAGCTGATTTTGCTATTGTATTTATTTCCAGTCCATATAATAATAATGATGGGGGAGGATACGATAAGAACGATCGCAAAGCAGGAGGTAATGGTTATGTGCCTATCACATTGCAGTATGGAACTTATACAGCAACTGATGCTCGCGAGCATAGTATTGCCGCAGGTGACCCTGTTGTAGATCCTTCGATAACAAATCGCTCTTACAAAAATAAGACTGTAACAGCATCTAATACGATGGATTTGAAAACAGTACTTGATACCAAAGAAATGATGGGTGATAAACCGGTTATCGTTGTTGCTAATGTCTCAAGAGGTATGATCTTTAATGAATTTGAAGATAAAGTGGACGGTATTATTGTTCGGTTCAGTGTAACAGAACAACCTGTTTTGGATATTATATCCGGAAAGTCAGAACCTTCGGGCTTACTGCCTATGCAAATGCCTGCAAGTATGTCTGCTGTTGAAAAACAATATGAAGACGTACCTTTTGATATGGAGTGCCATAAAGATACGGAAGGCAATTTATATAATTTCGGATACGGGCTTAATTGGAAAGGAGTTATAAAAGATGCCCGTACAGCAAAATACGGATTGAAATAATTACATACTAACTAAAAAATAAGTAGAAAGAGTATCATAGGAGCAGGATTGTAGCTTTTTATTGAGAGATTTTTTTATTTGCCTTCGATCTATGGTACTCTCTTTTTTTAATACCTAAAAAACCTAGCCATGAATAAAAATTATAGAAACATAGGAGCTTTAGTGGCTCTAGCAGGATTACTTAGTGGTACTACTGCATTTGCACAAGAGAAAGCTGTTGCTGATACTCTAAAAGTGAAGACGAAGAGTGAAGAGCACAAAAGTGATCGTAATGTGATGCTAAATGCAGCTAACAATACCGGGCCTCGTGATGTGAATATCGGACTTCCTGCTTCGGTAGGGGGTACAACTGTTCTTGAGAACGGATTGCCTGTAGTTTACTTTTTCTGGCCTGAGCTGCCGACTAAAGCGTGGCGTCAGGATATAATGATCAATAAAGTGCAGTTGCTTGATTTAGGACAAACCGCGATAAAAATTGGAGATGTTGGCTTTTCAGTAAGTACATTTGATAATTTGGGTACCGACCAACTTCATGGGGTAGGTACACTCAATTCGAATCATTTCGGATTGTTGCGTGGTGATATTAATCTGAGTGGTCCGTTGAATAAAAAGGGATTGAAATTCTCAGCAGGAGCTTATCTGAATTATGATCCGGGAGCTTTTAAAGCACAAGGTTTGCCTAAATATTATTCTGATAAAACTCAGATGTATAAAGGAGCCTTGACTCAGGATTATTCTTTTCAGGGAGGTACAGGTACCATTACTGCAATGTATAAATACACCAATACAGAAGGGCTTCGTCAATCATATGCACCGTTCATGTATAAAAAGGGTGGCAAAATTGAAGAGATTGACGGATTCAAAATGGGGGGAGACTCTTACTATGAAAATACCGGAAAAATCATGTTGAAAGATGCCTTTACCGGAGAATATGTAAATCGTGATGTTATAAAAGATTACGGATCAGAGTCTCATACATTAGATTTTATTTGGAAGAATACATTGGATAATGGCTTGCATCTGAATATGATTTCGCGTTACCATGCAGGAAAAATAGGTAATTATTTACCTCTCATGACAGGTGTGAATACTGTGGGAGATGATAAGTATACCTATGCCGATACCGGCGAGGCGTATGCCGGAAACGATGTACAAGGGGTACTTGTTTTGGCTACTAAAAGAAGACCTCTGAAATCATTGATGTCTACCTTCGAAGTAGGTAAGAAATCTGGAAATCATGACTGGAATATCGGCTTGAATCAATGGAACTACCAAATCAATAAATATGCTACAGAAGGAGCAATCTATTATCAAGAGGTTGCAGCGAATCCGCGAAAGCTGATAAAAGCCGGATCACCGGTCAATGACTATGGCAATATGCCGGGAGGATTGGAGTATCACAATGGTTCTGAAAATAAAACAGCTTTATTTATCACTGATAAATGGGATGTGGCTGATGCTTTCACTTTAAGTTTAGGTGCAAGACTTGAGTATCAAAACTTAAGAGGTGATTACCAAGATCGTGAACTAAATCTGGATAACCTGAATGGTCCTAAAACCAAGATCAATAAAGATTGGCTAAACAAAGCATTTATGTTGAATGCTGTTTATAAGATGACCAGCTCATTCGGACTATTGGGAGAAGTTAATTATAATGAACAAGGAGGACACCTTGAAAACTATAATGTGGGACAAGATCCTAAAATCAAACAATCGAAGATTCCCGGAGCAGGTTTTGGAGTATACTTCAATCATCCGATGATCAGCTTGGTTTCTAAAGCTACTTACATTCAACGCGACGAGTACAGAACAACTGTAAACTTCTCGAACCCCAATAACCCAACAGATGTAAGACGTGAGATTACAAATTATGATATTCAGACTCTGGGCTGGACTACAGATATTCTTGCCTCTCCATTCAAAGGGTTCAATCTTCACCTATTGGTGACTGTTCAATCGCCAAAGTATAAGAACTTTGCCGGAAAAGTAGCATTCCCTGACGGAACAATCGCAGAATATGATTTTAGTGATAAAATTGTTACAGGTGTATCAAAAGTTCTGTTGGAAATTGATCCAAGTTACACATGGGAGAATTTGAGAGTATGGGGTAGTGCCAGATATTTCAGTAAACAATACTTTAACAAACCCAATACATTGGATTTGGAAGGTCGTTGGGAAACTTTTGCAGGAGCAAATTATAAACTGAACAAATTTTTGGATTTCAATGTAACTGTTGTGAACTTACTAAATCAACGTGGAGCATCGGGGTCTATTCCTGATGGAGACTTGATTACTACAACAGAGGCCGCAGAATCTAAATACAATACGATAATGTCGGGAACATATATTCGCCCCTTCACTGTCGAATTTGGTGTTAAATACAATTTCTAAAAACTGAAACTTACTTATTATATCAAATAATAGCTAACAGTAAACGCCGGAATTATAACCAATAATTCCGGCGTTTTATTTATATTTGAGATCACAGACTTGTTTATAGGATTATGTTTACCTAAATGATAATAAGATCTGAGAATTTAATTCTAAAATTTAATAAATGGCTCAACATAACGATCTCGGCAAAAAAGGTGAAGAGTTAGCTGAAGCATATCTAGTTCAAAATAACTACCAGATTATTCAACGTAATGCAATATACGATAGGAATGAAATAGATATAATAGCTTCGAACTCAGAATATATTATTTTTGTGGAAGTAAAAACCCGGTCTTCGGCTTATTGGGGAAATCCCGAAGAAGCTGTTTCGGCTACAAAGATCAAAAGGATTGTTGCAGCGGCAGACTTTTATCTGAATGAGAAGAATATAAATAAACCTGCAAGATTTGATGTAATAGCAGTCGTTATAAATAAAGGATCTATTGATATAGAACATATAGAAGACGCTTTTTTTGCACCTTTAAACTAGTAATAATGGACAGCTAAAAATTAGAGGAGCTTTTTTTGATAACTGTTGACTGATAATTGATAATAATATGGATATAGAGCATGTGAGAGAATATTGCCTCTCAATAAAGGGAGCAGAAGAATGTTTTCCTTTTGACGAGACGGTATTGGTCTTTAAAGTAATGGGTAAAATGTTTGCCTATATGAGTTTGGAGCGAAGAGACGAAGGTTTTATGCTAAACCTTAAATGTGATCCCGAAAAGGCTGTTGAGTTAAGAGAGAAGTATGAATGTGTACTTCCCGGATATCATGCCAATAAAAAACACTGGAATTCTGTTTTTATAGAACAGAATATTCCGGACGATGAACTTAAATATTGGATAGACCATTCAGTAGCCGAGGTTATTAAGAAACTACCTAAGAAGCAACAAGCAGAATATGCTGCTATGGATTAAAACCAAGATGTATGAATATAGAAGAACTGAGAGAATTTTGTTTGTCGGTTAAAGGGGCTGACGAATCGTTTCCTTTCTTAGACGATAGGATATTAGTCTTTAAAGTAATGGGTAAAATGTTTGCTTACGTAAATATTGAACCTAAAGATGCATTGTTTAGAGTGAGTATGAAATGCGATCCGGATAAGTCGGGAGAGTTGAGAGACCAATATGAAGGTGTTGTGAATGGTCAGCATACTAAAGCATTAGAATGGAATTCTATTTGTTTGGAGAGCGATGTCCCCGATGACTTGATAAAGGAACTCATCTTACATTCGGTAGATGAGGTTATCAGGAAGTTACCGAAAAAGTTACAAGCAGCATATGCATCAATAGAAAAATAATATACATGAAAGATCCTTTATTTATTTACTTGGAAGAAGTGACATCTACAAGCCTTTATCTGAAAAACATCAGTAATGTAAAACCGTTACTAAATGGAAGCACAGTTTTTACAGATTTTCAAACAGCCGGACGGGGACAGAAAGGCAATTCGTGGGAATCGGCTAGGGGAGAAAATCTGATGTTCAGCACGATTCTGTATCCTATCGGCTTGAAAGCTGATCGTTCTTTTATCGTATCTCAAATAATTTCGTTGGCTATTAAAGACGTGCTTGAGCAATACACGGCTGATATATCTATAAAATGGCCTAACGATATTTATTGGAAAGAAAAAAAAATAACAGGTATTCTTATCGAAAATGATATTATGGGTGATGAGGTCGAAAAGGCAATTATAGGAGTCGGAATTAATCTCAATCAGGACACTTTTATCAGCAATGCTCCTAATCCCGTATCTTTGAAGCAAATCACAGGTAATTCTTATCTCGTAAAAGATATATTAAAGCAAGTATTGGAGCGATTGATGTTCTATTATGAGAAACTACAATCCCCTGAGGTGATAAAAAATCAATATAAACAATCTCTATTTAGAAAAGAGGGACTTCACCTTTTTGGAGATGCAGATACTACTTTCCTTGCAGAAATACACGATGTAGAAGACTCCGGTATATTAGTCTTAAGACTAGAATCAGGTGAAATCCGAAAGTTTGGCTTTAAAGAGATTAGATATATTCTTTAGTTACCATAGAAAAACTCAAACTCAAATGACAGGCTGTCATATATCTCCTTTTTAATTGGATTTTCTGAATCTTTAAAGATGATAACCTTTTCCAGAATTTGATCAGCCAATTGAGGAATAACCTTTCCTGCATTCTTCAAAAACAGAGTTGCAGCATTGCGTAACGATGTATTTTCAGAAGAGATATCCTCCCAAATGTATTGAAATGTATCTAATTGTATGGTCGGATTGAATGCTTTAGTAAGTAAACGTCTTACAATAAGCCAATATCCGGTAGACCTTACATTTTCATCCTCACTGTTTATCCATTCTAAACCTACCTCATCGGCAAAGTCTGTCGTTTGAAACAAGTTTACACAAATCTGCTCTCTTATCTCTTGATTAGGAATTTGTGCAACCCATCGATTGGCAGTTTCTATTGTAAACAAATCAATAGGGTAGAGTAGTGTTGCCAATATTTTCAATTCACGAGTACCATCTAGCCAAAGAGTTTCAGCCAAATCTCTATCGGACTCATAACGGGCAGCAATCTCCTTAATCTTTTGGATCGATACGCCAAAGTTGAGCTTGTAATTAAGCCCGTAACCTCTCATGCTCGCCGAAGCAATGCCGTTCATTGCCATACGGCATCGCTTGCGAATATCTCTTATAATTTCTTCCTGCATGTATCAAATTTCATAATCCACAGCTATACGGCTGCTTACTGCTTCTTTCACAAAAGGTAATACGGCTTGATGCAAAGGGTGATTTTGATAAAAATCTAAAGCCTCTTTAGAAGCAACCTCCGAGTAAAGGGCTACATCGTAATTAGCAGTAGATTCAAGAAAATTAATACCTACCTCTACTTTAACAAGACCTTCAATTTTGCCGTTAAGAGCTTCGAGCTTTTCTTTGATTAACGAAGCGTTTGTAGCTTTGTCATTTCCGTGAGCTTCCTCTTTGAGTTTCCAGAATACAATATGTTTAACCATTATCTAATTTTTTCAGTTAAGGTCGCAGACCTATTTGTTGTTTTAGTAAGTGTAAGTACAACTATCAGCTGTGATTGATGAATATTGTATTTAATACTTACTGTTGCTTATTAATAGACAAATATATAGAAAAAACTAAGATTTGAATAGTTTGGTCTGAGGAGTTTATGTACTCTTTGATAGTTTAAATAGAGGTAGATCACTAAACTTTATTTCGCAATATGCACTACGCCAACCATATTATACTTAAATTTGTATAGAAATTACCAATAATTATAATGATGAAATTATTATTACTAAGCAATTCAACTAATCCGGGAGAGCCATATTTGAGCTATCCTAAACAAACAATCAAGCAGTTTTTAGGAGATAAACCTCTCAATATAGTGTTTATACCTTATGCAGCAGTAACTTTTTCTTACGACGAGTATGCTGCAAAAGTAAATGACAGTTTGCAAGAAGTCGGAATTCAGGTAAAAGGAATACATACTTTTGTTAATGCAAAAGAAGCTATTCGTACCGCCGATGCCATTATGATAGGTGGAGGAAATACTTGGAAATTAACCAGAATGCTTCAGGAAAATGGTCTGATAGATCTTATTCGTGAAAAGGTGAATACGGGTACGCCTTATATCGGATGGAGTGCCGGTTCTAATGTTGCGTGTCCTACTTTAAGAACAACAAATGATATGCCTATTGTAGCACCTTTAAGCTTCGAGACATTGAATTTAGTTCCTTTTCAATTGAATCCTCACTATCTGGATGCTCATCCTGAAAATCATGGTGGAGAAACACGCGAAATGAGAATAAATGAGTTCATTATCGAAAATCCCGATATTTATGTGGTAGGTTTGAGAGAGTCTACTATTCTGCATTTCGAAAACGAAAAATTATCGTTGATAGGTGATCGCTCGGCTCGAATATTCAAGTTTGGAAAAGAACCCTATGAATTGACATCAAAAGACGACTTCGATTTTTTGGTAAATATGAACTAAAGCTTATAGTAAATAGTTACTATAACGATACATCACAATAGATAGTACGATTAGAGTATCGAAAAACGACTTCATTATTGCAAAAAAGCTGTAAACAGGTCAGAAAACTTAATTATATTAATATGGGATATTTAAATAAGAAACTAAGAATACCAACCCCCACCTTTTTTATATTTGCAATTATACTTATTGCATACTTCTCGCCCAGAGAGAGTAAGGTAAGTTATAATGAAAGCGAAGGTAAACCTTGGAGGTATGGACTTGTGACTGCTCCTTTCGATTTTCCTATTTATAAGGACGAGGCTCAGCTGGAACAAGAACGCGATAGTATCCTAAAGGAATATATCCCCTATTATAGTGTCGATAAATTCAGGTCGGAGCGAGCAATAACCTTGTTCACGAATGATGCACAAGCTGCCGAAACTCCTGCGGCATATATTCAGTATGTGCAGCGGAAAATGAAGGAGATTTATCAGGCAGGGTTAATTTCTGCCACAGATTACGATAAGTTGGAAGACAGTAATCTAAAACAGCTATATCTGATTAATGAAGATAATGTGGCCACTATTCGTAATGTAAATTCCTTCTATACCTCGAAGCTGGCTTACGAAAAACTAATAAATGACCTCCCTGACAACCTGCAATTGTATGTTATTCAATCGCTAAATCTAAATAATTATCTATATGACAATGTTATTGCAGATAATGAATTGTCGAAGAAAGCAAAGGACGAACTATTGATGAAGGTTCCTTTTGCCGAAGGAAATGTTCTGTCTGGACAAAAAATTATAGATAGAGGTGAAATTGTAACATCAAAAACAGTACATATTCTTAATTCCTTACAAAAGATTACCGAGCAGAAAGAGGGATCGGGAACCCGCAAAAATTGGATGGTCGTAGGAGATGTTATACTCATTGCGGCACTTATAATGGCATTCATGACGTATCTGATATTTTTCCGTCCCAGAGAGTATTACGATCGGCGTAACGTCCTCTTTATGTTGACAATGATTGTTGTACTATGTGTGCTGACTGGAGTATTTGTCAAATTAGGATTCAATGTATATATCATTCCGTATGCTATGGCGACAATAATGGTACGTACATTTATCGATTCACGTACAGCCATGCTTATACACTTGATAACGGCTATTATCTGTTCGTTGATGGTGCCCTTTCCTCAGGAATTTCTTTTATTACAGATTCCGGTAGGCTTTATGTGTATCTTTAGTTTGAAAGATTTATCTGAAAGATCACAATTGATTAAATCTTCGTTCTTCATTTTACTCACATACGCCTCTCTTTATATCGGTGTTACTTTGGCTCTTAAGGGCGATATTAAGCAGATAGATCCTTTGATGTTCCTGTATTTTGCGATTAACTTTATGTTTGTAATGTTTGCATACTTATTGGTTTATATCTGCGAAAAAGTATTCGGTTTTATTTCGGGAGTAAGTATGATTGAGTTATCTAACATCAATAAACCCCTTCTGCAACAACTGTCGGAAGTGGCACCGGGTACGTTTCAGCACTCTATGCAGGTATCCAATTTGGCGGCGGCAGTGGCTACCCGTATCGGAGCAAATGCACCGCTGGTACGTACAGGAGCTTTATATCATGATATCGGTAAAATGACAAATCCTGCTTACTTTACTGAAAATCAGATTCCGGGAATGAATCCCCATGTGGGACTTTCTTATAAAGAGAGTGCTAGAATAATAATAAACCATGTACCTGAGGGAATAAAGATTGCCCGTAAATATAATTTACCACAACAGATAATAGACTTTATAGCGACTCATCACGGAACGGGAAAAGTAAAATATTTTTATAATTCATATAAAAATGAACATCCGGATGAGGATGTAAGCGAAGCCGATTTTTCGTATCCGGGTCCTAATCCGTTTACCAAAGAAACCGCTATCCTAATGATGGCTGACACGGTAGAAGCAGCATCCCGCAGCTTGAAGGAATATACCGAAGAGTCTATCTCCCATTTGGTCGACAAGCTTGTGGATTCTCAAATGCATGATGGCTTATTAAGAAATGCTCCTATTACTTTTAGGGATATTGAGATTGCTAAGAATATATTCAAGGAGAAATTGATGACTATATATCACTCCCGTATAGCTTATCCGGAGTTGAGTAAAGAAGCCGAGAAAAATATTGAAGATGCAGCCGAAAAAGCAACCATATAGATTTTAAACACACTAAATAGTATTGAAGAAATGGATATACCAAAGTCATTAAGAGTTGTAAGTATAGTACTGATTGTACTAGGAGTTATCAGATTAGTTGCCGGAGCCTTAGGCTTGATTGGTTTAAGAGGCTTTTTTGATGAAAATCCTAATTTAATAACTCAAGTTATAATTGAGAATTTTATTGCAGGACCGTTGATCTTAATTTCAGGTTTGCTATTGTTGAAAGGTAAAGCCTTAGGGCGTTTTCTCTTAATACTGGCAGTAGCAGGATCATGGATTGCCAGTTTTGTTATATCAAAAGAACTAGGTATCGGTACTCTGGTTATATTTGGAGTATTAATTGCTATCTTGTTTTTAGAAGACAATATAAAATTATACTTCTCGAATAAGGACTAATAACCGCATTCTCTTTAATAAAAAAAGACATCAATTGATGCCTTTTTTTATTCGTCTATATCTTCCCATATATCGCTGAAGCGGGTCGAATGTAATTTACGTAGAGAATAGAGCTCTTGTTCCATAGTCTGTACCTTTTTCAATAAGTTCTGTATTACATCTATACCCTCGATATTGATTGACAGGTCGTAATACCAGTTCGCAAAACGCTCTAAATCGGGTAACTGAGACTCTCTTATATATTGTTCACCTTCGATGATTTCCAATTCTATTAGTCCCTCGTTTTCCAACAGATCAATAAAAGATGGTTCTACCTGTGAATTACGGCAATATTCTTGTATTATAATTAGTTCTGTTTTCATCGTGATATCATTTTGATTGATAACTAGCCAGTTTCTTGAAGAGCTCTTTTTGCTCCTCATTCAAACCTGTTGGTAATTGTACATTATAAGTGATGTAGAGATCACCGAAATCCCCGTCTTTTTTATATACAGGAAATCCTTTTCCTTTTAATCGAACCTTAGTTCCGTTTTGAGTTTCGGGCTTAACTTTCAGTTTGACTTTTCCCGACAAAGTGTCGATAAGGGTTTCGCCACCCAATACGGCAGTGTACAGATCTAATGACTCGTTTACATACAGATCGTTGCCTACACGTTTGAATACAGGGTCTTCTGCTATAACGAATGTTATATACAGATCGCCGTTGGGACCTCCGTTTGCACCCGGTCCACCTTGTTTGGGTAGTTTAATAACCTGTCCGTCGGCAATACCGGCAGGAACGGTTATTCGTATATTTTTGCCATTTACGGCAAGAGTTTGTTTATGGGTTTCCGCAGCATCTTTTAGACTGAGATGCAGTTCGGCTGTATAGTCTTGTCCCTTGAAGCCGTGAGACCTTCCAGAACGTGCACCACAACCTCCTCTGTTTCCGAATAGAGATTCAAAGAAGTCCGAAAATTCGCTGTCATCGCCTGAATAACTATAGCTTGCACCGCCGCCAAAACCTCCGAATCCTCCACCAAAACCTCCGCTTTGAGCTTGTTGTTGACGGGCTTTCTCGTATTCTTCTCCATGTTGCCAGTGTTCGCCGTATGTATCGTATTTTTTTCTTTTCTCGGGGTCGCTTAAAACTTCATTGGCTTCATTTATCTGCTGAAATTTTTGATGCGCCTCTTTGTCATCCGGATTCAAATCAGGATGAAATTTGCGTGCTAATTTTCGATATGCCTTTTTGATATCATCAGCTGAGGCATCTTTTTTTAGCCCTAGTACATTGTAATAATCAATAAATGCCATATTTTATTTAGTTTATGTTATTAACATTTTGGGTTACCTATTCGTTCATTTCTTTAAACATAAAGAGTATAAAGTTTTTCACAAAGGATGTTTTTTGAATAGTGATCAAATACTACTTTGTGGGCATAGTACATCAGCTTTGTGCCCTTTGTGCTTAAAAAATGTGTTGTTAATAGTCTGTATATTTAATTAAAGGCAAGAGCCTATAATCTTATTTTACTGTAAAATTGAGAACCAGAGAACTACCCGATTCGTCTACCACTGTCAATCGATGTTTACCCGGATTGGGTGCTAGCTCTTTCTTATGAAAATTTTGAGTTTCGCCTACATAAGTATCGTCCAGATGCCAGAATACTTTGGTCTGCGGGTTGCGATGTGCCAACTCAAAAACCACTTTACCGGGCGATCCGTCCAATTGTTTGGGTATACTTATTACTCCATTGGCAAACGGATATATAAACTCCATTGTTTTGGTCTGATCTTCGTCCATACATTCGGGCGAAAATGGTGGTAACATCTGATAAGACGGATGCTGTTCCTTATAGAACCATTCCCACGAAGGAGGTAAAACAAACCACGAAGTTTGTATTATACCTCTGTTTCCGGCACAATTTTCATATACCCTGTATTTATAATCTTCGGATACATTTATCCTGATATGAAAATTACAAGCATCGGTTTCCGTTCCTTTTTTAGTAATCCATATTGTATCGGCAGATGTTTCGGGGCAATTGACCCCTGTCAACATACCACTTTCTTTACACACTTCTACTTTTATAAGATCATTTTCCGGAGTAACAAACCAACGGGAGGCAGGTAATGAATTGAATATATCGAACATTACCATTCCGGCAGTACGTGCTCCTGTTAATCCCGGACGACCTTCTCCGTCAGAGTTTCCCACCCATACACCTACGGCATACTTGGGATTGACTCCTACTGCCCAACCGTCGCGAAAGCCAAAGCTTGTACCGGTTTTCCATGCGATCTTTTGCATGGATGGTATTGACCTCCAGTCGATCTCCTCAGGACGGTTTACATTCGTCAGAGCATCAAAGGTCAGCCAGATAGCACCGGCTTCGAATAATGGTCTCGTAATACGTTCAATCGGTTCATTATTATCCTCGTTGTAGATATACGAGATCGGTTTGTGCTTCCAGTAACGCTGCTCCCGATTGTAATCGTTCAAAGATTGTGCCATATGTGCATACATGGATGTAATATCCCATAATTTGCCTTCGGCACCTCCAAGAATAAGCGAAAGTCCGTAGGTATCAGGCGAACGTGACAAAGTTGTCATACCCGCATCTTTCAATAAAGAATAGAATTTGGGGATGCCGTATTTTCGTAACGATACTACAAAAGGAATGTTCAGAGACCGAGCCAATGCTTCGGATGCTGGAGCCGCTCCATCGTAATTCAGACTAAAATTTTTAGGACTGAAACCATTTATATTGATCGGTATATCAGCCAGTAATTGATTGGGAAGTATTTGCCCATCCTGAAGCATTGCACAATAAAGAAATGGTTTTAATATACTTCCGGTACTTCGTGGTGCCTGAATAACATCCACCTGATTGGCTGAGATGCTTTTTTCGAAATTGACGTTTCCACAATAAGCAACCACTTCGTTTTTCTCAATATCAATAACTACAGCTGCAATATTCTTTATTTCATTCTGAGCAAATTCGGCATTCCATCTCGATAAAATATTTTCAACAAGTAACTGCTGACGTTTATCGATGGTGGAACGTATGTGTTTACCGCCTTGTTCCATATATACTTTAGTAACAAGGTGAGGTGCAATTTGAGGTAAAGCATAAGGTTCGAAGGGTAGAGGTTCAGCTATCGAAAGCTCATAATCGACTTCGTCAATGATACCCTTTTCCTTTAGATGTTTAAGTAGGTTGTTTCGTTTGTTTAAGAGTTTTTCTCTGTTGCGACTAAAGTGCATAATTGCAGGAGAGTTAGGCAGCACGGCTAGTGTGGCAGCTTCTGCCCATGACAAGGTAGAAGATTGATGTCCGAAATATCGCCACGATGCGGCTTCTATTCCAACCGCATTACCGCCCATAGGGGCATGGGAGGCGTATAGGCTGATGATTTCGTCTTTCGAATACGAAAATTCGAGACGGGTAGCCAATATCATTTCGATAAGCTTTTCGCCGAAAGTTCGTTTCTCCTTTCTCGATAGGCGGATTGTTTGCATCGTAATGGTACTAGCTCCGCTTACGATACGTTTTTGAGTGATATTTTGCTTAATAGCTCTGAAAAGAGAAACCGGATTGATTCCCCAATGGTATTTGAAGTATTGGTCTTCGAATTGAGTCACGCAAACGCGGTACTTTTCGGGTACGGAATCGACCGAAGGAAAACGCCATTGCTGATCGTTGGCGATACGTGCTCCTAAGAGTTCGTTTTCTCTATCGGAAACAACCGTGCTGTATGGAACATCAAAGAGTGGAGAGGGTAGACAAAAGATATACCAGATAACTAAAATAGTACATGCCGGAATGGCTATCTTATATTTAAGTTTGGCAGTTTTATATCTGTTTATCCACTCCTTGATCTTCTGTTTCATGGATGGTTATAACCTTTACTTTTTGAATTCAACTTCGGCTGCTACCGGATAATGATCCGAAGGGATGCGGGGCAGACTGTTTTTATCCCAATAAATATCGGTCAAAATGCCATAGCGTATAACTTTAAAGTCGTTGTTGACAAATATATGGTCTATACGCTCATCTGTTTTTCGGGTTAAGTTGAAAGAGTTAAAAGTTCCGTTGTTAGCATACTTAATAGGCGATAGTTCGTAAGTATCACGTATCTGATGCGTGGTGTTCAGCAACAAATAACTGTCGCTGGTTTGATCGTCATTGAAATCGCCCGTCAATATAACAGGTTTTTTACCAGCTATCTTTTTTATCTTTTCGAGAATCAGTTTAGCTCCCTCTTTGCGTGCTTTAACTCCTACGTGATCGGTGTGTACATTGAAGATATAGAATTCTTTTCCGGATGTTTTTTCTTTAAATTTACCCCATGAACAGATGCGGATACATACGGCATCCCATCCCATATTGGGTTTCGATGAATTATTGGCTAACCAGAAATTTCCCGAATCGAGCAACTTAAACTTGTCTTTTTTGTAAAATATAGCAGAATATTCTCCTGCTTGCTTACCATCGTCACGACCTACACCGATATAGTCCATCTCAGGCAATTGTTCTTTCATATTCTCCAATTGATGATATAGCCCTTCTTGTGTACCGAAAATATCGAAATTATGGTATTTTACCAGATTACAAACTTCGGGTAGACGTTGTTTCCATCCGTTTCCGTTTTTGGCATCGTCCGAATTGGCATCATTACGAATGTTATATGTTGCCACAGTCATTGTTTGAGCGTTCATAAAATATGAACAGCTTAATATACAGAGTAGGAGTAAAAATTTAGCTTTCATTGTTTATCAGTTTAGTGTTTTATTTGTGATGAAAACGGAGCCAATTTAATAAAAAAGCTCCGTTTTGTATTTATGTTTTGCTATAATTAAGATATGAGTCTTTACTCTTCATCTTTGAACCAACCCGAATACATCAGATAGTTCTTAGCTATCTTTTGATTCATTTCTTTAGCTTGTTCAGCATCTACTTTCTTAACGAATTTAGCAGGAACTCCGGCATAAATACTTCCCGGTTCGATGATTGTTCCACTCAGTACTACCGATCCGGCAGCTACGATAGAACCTTCGCCTACCACCGCATGATCGAGAACAATGGCTCCCATACCGATTAAAGCACCGCTTTCTATTTTAGCGCCGTGTATTACTACATTGTGACCTATGGATACATCATCGCCAATCTCAACAGTAGATTTTTGATACAGGGTATGTAAAACCGTACCATCCTGAATATTCACGCGATTGCCTATGCGGATTGAGTTTACATCACCACGAAGTACAGCATTAAACCAAACGCTGCAATCGTCACCCATGATTACATCTCCTATAATTGTTGCATTATCTGCCAAAAAAGCATTTTTTCCAATTTGAGGCGTAAATCCTCTAACTTCTTTTATTAAAGCCATTTTTTTAATTCCATTTTTAAGTAATCTGAAAATTATTACTGCATTTTATCGTAGGGACAGACCTATGTGTCTGTCCTACTCGGGCAAACACATAGGTTCGCCCCTACATCATGCGTAATATTATATTGCTTTTGTTTTATCTTTCAGCCATTCTTTTTCTTCAGTAGAAAGACTGGGCGATAAACGGTCGTATACATATTGATGATAATTGTTAAACCAAGATATCTCATCTTTAGTCAACATTTCTTTAACTATCGGTGTAGTATCTATCGGGCAAAGCGTAAGCGTTTCAAAAGAATAGAATGCTCCGAATTCGGTTACACAATCTTCTTTTGTTAATACTAGATTCTCGATACGAATACCGTATTGATTAGCCCGATACAATCCCGGCTCGTTGGATGTTACCATGCCCGGTTGTAATGTAGTTGGATTTTCATTCATCCGTATGCTTTGAGGACCTTCATGTACATTGAGGAAGTGACCTATTCCGTGTCCCGTTCCATGTAAATAATTGAGTCCGTTATCCCATAACGCTTTTCTTGCCAATATATCAATTTGGCTGCCTCGTGTTCCTTCGGGATATTTACAAGTGGCTATACCAATGTGACCTTTAAGTACCATCGTATAGTCTTTTTTCATTTGCTCGGTTAAAGCTCCTACAGCAACAGTACGTGTAATATCGGTAGTTCCGTCAAAATACTGTGCCCCTGAATCTATCAATTGCAGTCCTTCGGGTTTAACTTTTGCCGAACTTTCGGGCGTTACATGATAGTGAACAATGGCTCCATTAGGTCCATATCCTGCAATGGTATCAAAACTTTCGCCTACATATAAGTCTTGTTGACTTCTGTATTCGGTTAGCTTGTCTACGATGGTCATTTCTTCGACTTCGCCTGTTGGTACAGCCTTTTCGAACCACATGAGGAATTTAACTAAAGCAACACCATCGCGTTGCATAGCATTACGAATGCCTTCTTGTTCGGTCTCATTCTTTTTGCTTTTCATGAGGTCGGCAGGAGAAAGAACGTCTATTATCCGACTTGTTTTCGGTATTTTATTATATAAAGCAAAAGATACTTTGGACCCTTGTAAGCAAATCTTGGTATGTGCAGGAATTGAGCTTACATAATCGAAAATCTTATCGTAATCGGCTACCTGTATATTTTCTTGTTTGAAATACTGACCCATTTCCTGAGTCAATTTCTTTGGATTGATAAAAATTACCGTCTCCTTTTTTGAAACATAAGCAAAGCAAACAGCTACGGGGTTGCACTTTACATCATTACCTCTGATGTTAAATAACCATGCAATAGTATCTAGCGATGCTACCAGAAGCGAATCTGCTCCTTGTTTCTCTATTGTAGAGCAAACTTGTGCTATTTTTTTAGATGCTTCAACTCCGCTGTATTTCACAGGAAGTTCAAAAATGGTATTTGTTGGAATCTGAGGTCTGTCTTTCCAAACTTCAGCAAAAGGATCGTAGTCTGTTATCAGATGCAATCCGTTCATTGTTAATTTGACGTTTAACTGGAAAGCTTCGCTCGCAGCATATACGTTACCGTCTATACCAACACTATTTCCTTCGGAGAGTTCCGATATTAACCATTCTTCAATAGTTGGAGTTGTAGGTAAGCCTTCTCTAAATAGGTCGATACCCGTGTTATCGAGTTGTTTTGCTGCTTGAAGAAAGTAACGTGAGTCAGTCCATAAACCGGCTTTATCTCGTGTAACCACGACAGTACCCGCCGATCCTGTAAATCCGCTAATCCATTCCCTCGAAGCCCAATGCGCAGCCGGATATTCACTCAGATGTGGGTCGGTACTTGGGATTATAAACGCATGTAATTGTTTTTCTTCAAGAAACTTTCTTAGAGAAGCCAGATGGCGTTGTATTGGGTTTGCCATGATTTGTATTCTTTTATGTAGTGAAATTATATCAGTTGACAAGCAACAGTTAGCATTTAACAATTTTATTGCTAGCTATTGGCCGATAACTGTTAACTGAGTATTTAGCTCTTCATTTTGCAGGATCCCGTAAAGCGGGCTCCGGGCTCTATTTCTATAACCTGTGTAGTTATATCTCCGATGAGGTTTGCTGTAACTCTAAGTACAATTGTATCTTCACATAATATATTGCCTGATACCTTGCCTAGTAAGTCGAGAGTTTGGCATTCAACATCACCCGAAACATGACCATTGTTGCCAATGATGATTTTTCCGCGACTGATGATATTGCCTTCAATAACTCCATCGATACGAATGTCATCCTGTGTTACAAGGTTCCCAGTCAGGACAGTTCCTGCTGACAATACATTATGCATGCCACTGGGGGCCGGTGCAATTTCCTTACGATTTAGCATATTTCAAATTATAAGTAACATTAAATATTTATAGTTGGATTTTACCCCATAATGGTCTCTGGTTACTATGCTTACCAAACTATTAAAAAGGACTGAAACCTTAATTGAGATTATATGAGATAACAAATGTAAAAAAAAAACTTAGCTTTGCACCTCTATTTTTCTACTAATATATATATTAGGATATGGAAACTTACATATTGCTTGAGAACGTTGAGATGTATGCCAATCATGGAGTCTTTCCTCAGGAGACACTCGTTGGTAATCTCTTTATTATCAATTTGAAACTGAAAGTCGATTTTGAAAGTGCTTCTAAGTCAGATGATTTGGGTGAAACCATCAGTTATGCTTCGGTTTTTGATCTGGTGAAAAACGAAATGGCTATTCCGTCAAAACTGCTGGAACATGTTGCGGGACGCATCGTCAGAGTGTTAAAAAACACATTCCCTAAAATTGAACAAATAGAACTAAAAATCTCTAAACGAAATCCACCCGTTGGAGGTCAGGTCGAGTATGCTAGTATAATGATTATTGATTAAAGGTCGCAGACCTGTTTGCAAATTATGAGAAAGTTAAAAATAACCGAATTAAATAGGATTTCCCCCGACGAATTTAAAGAGACTGCTAAGATTCCTTTAGTAGTTGTGTTGGATAATATTAGAAGCTTGAATAATGTAGGCTCAGTGTTCAGAACTTCAGACGCCTTCCTTGTTGAAGCGATTTATTTATGTGGAATAACTGCAACACCTCCCAATCCTGAGATTCATAAGACTGCTCTTGGTGCGGAACATTCGGTGGAATGGAAATATTTTGAAGATACTGTAAATGCAGTAGAAAGTTTGAGGGAAAATGGATATACTGTTTTTGCTATCGAACAAGTCGAGAACAGTACCATGTTAGATGACCTTCAATTAGATTCTCAAAAGAAATATGCCATAGTAATGGGCAATGAAGTAAAAGGTGTACAACAAGCCGTAGTGGATGCTTGCGATGGATGTATTGAGATTCCTCAGTATGGAACAAAACATTCGTTAAATGTCTCTGTAACTACCGGAATTGTTATCTGGGACTTTTTTAAACAACTGCACCCTTAATGTTGGTGATTGCCCAATTGTTTTGGTAGGTCTCGTTGATTAGTTACTTATCGCTAAGTAGTATATTTAAGCAATTTAAATGCGAAGAAACGATCAGTCTTTCAGATTAATAATCTGCATTACCTTTGTAACTACACCCGCATTATCCTGTACATATCGTCCTGCATGATTTCCGGCAGAAGCTAAGACCTGAGGGTATTCTACAAATTCATTCATTAGACTCCAGAAGTTTTCTTCATCCTGAATCGGATATCCTCCACCTTCTTCGATTATTTGATGAGCCTCTCGGAATTTTTTGAAGTTAGGTCCAAAAAATACAGGAACACTATATACGGCAGCTTCAAGTATGTTGTGAATGCCTACACCAAATCCACCACCTACATAAGCAATCTCTCCATATCTGTATAGAGAAGATAACAAACCGAATGAGTCTACAATAAGACAATCGTATTGATGTACATTCTCTAAGGTTGCTTTAGAGTAACGAATCGAAGGGCGTTTCAATATGCTTTCGATATAGTTTAAATGAGCTTCGTGTATTTCGTGAGGAGCAATGATTAATTTCAGCTCTGGAGTGTCGTTGAAATATTTTACAAATATATCTTCATCTTTTGGCCATGAGCTTCCTGCGACCAGTGTCATTTGTTTTTCACCCTTTTCGTTTTTGCTGAATGCTTCGGCAAGGGGAAGAGGTTTGGCATTGTTTTTTATTTCGAGAACCCGATCAAAGCGAGTGTCTCCGCAAACTTCAACATTAGTTACTCCTATATTATTGAGTAGTTGTTTCGAATTTTCGTCTTGTACACAAATACATGAGTAGAAATGAAGCATCTTTTGATAAAGTCTTCCATACCATCTGAAAAATATCTGATTGGGGCGAAAGATTGCCGAAACCATATAGATAGGCGTGTTTCTTTTATTTAGCTGGTTGACATAATTATACCAGAATTCGTATTTTATGAAAATTGCCATGTAGGGATTAGCCAACTTAAGAAAACGCTTTACCTTGCTTTTTCTGTCGAACGGCAGATAACATACTATGTCAGCCAAATGATAATCCTTACGAACTTCGTATCCCGAAGGAGAAAAGAATGTGAGAAGTATTTTATAGTGCGGATGTTTTGCCTTTATATCTTCAATAATGGGTCTACCTTGCTCAAACTCACCCAAAGAGGCAGCATGCAGCCAGATGTATTTGGCGGTGGGATCTATTTCGGCTTCAAGTTTTTTGAACACATCTCTGTGTCCTTTCACCATCAATCGAGCTTTTTTATGAAAAGGAGATATAATGTATACGACAAAAGCGTAAAGACCTATTATAAAATTATACATGCTTAAGCTCTGTAAGTAAAAGATAATATTTAATCATATATTATTGGGTTATAACAGACTATAGTTTTCTTATGTCTGCCAAAGCAATACAACGGTCTGAGACCTTATTTGATTTTAGATATGGCAGTTTTCAGTCGGGCAAGAGTTTCTTCCTTGCCTATTGTAGCTGTGATGTCGAACATATGAGGACCTTTCGACTCGCCTACGATAGCCAGTCTGAAAGCATTCATTATATTACCTAGATGATATCCTTTATCTTCGATCCATTGCTTTACAATTTCTTCCTGATTGTGTGCCGAAAAGTCGGAAATTCCATTTAATACGTCACACAGTTCACCTATCTGAGCCGATGAATCTTCCTTCCAACGTTTTTTGACTACTTTCCCATCGTAGCTATCAGGTGCTTTGAAGAAGAACGAAGATTGATCCCATAAGTCAGAGATTAAGTTTGCACGTTCTTTGATAAGACCTACAACCGTTTCGATATATTCAATATTGGTTTGGATGCCTTCTTTCTCTAAAATAGGGGCAAATAATTTAGCTAATTCTTCATTTGATGTAGCTTGAATATATTGATGGTTGAACCATTTTCCTTTTTCGAAGTCAAATTTTGCACCGCTCTTGCTACATCTTTCGATAGAGAATAGCTTGATAAGTTCTTCCATTGACATAATTTCCTGATCATTACCGGGATTCCATCCTAATAAGGCTAGGAAGTTGACAACGGCATGAGGCAGATATCCGCTTTCTCTGTATCCCGAAGATATTTCCTGAGTTTTAGGATCAGTCCAAAGAAGAGGAAATACAGGGAAGCCTAAACGGTCGCCATCGCGTTTGCTTAGCTTTCCTTTTCCATCAGGTTTCAGAAGTAAAGCAAGGTGTGTAAATTTAGGCATAGTATCCGCCCATCCAAAAGCTCTATATAACAATACATGCAGAGGGGCAGATGGTAACCATTCTTCGCCTCTTATCACATGCGATATTTCCATTAAGTGGTCATCTACAATATTGGCAAGATGATAGGTCGGCAAATTGTCAGCCGATTTGAACAAAACTTTATCGTCAAGTTCCGAAGAGTTTATTACCACATTACCTCTGATAAGGTCTTCGACAGTAATATTTTCGTTGGGTTCTATTTTGAAACGAATAACGTAGTTTTCGCCTTTGTCGATCAATTCCTGAACTTCTTCTTTCGATAAAGTCAGCGAGTTTCTCATTTGACCTCTCGTAGAAGCATCGTATTGAAAGTTTTCGATTTCAGCTCTTTTGGCATCCAGTTCGGCAGGAGTGTCAAAAGCCATATAAGCAGCACCTTTATCCAGAAGAATATCCACATATTCTCTGTAGATATGTTTTCTGTCCGATTGTCTGTATGGACCATATTTTCCACCAATGTGAGTTCCTTCATCAAAATTCAGACCTAACCACGTTAGTGCCTCAATGATGTAATCCTCGGCACCCGGAACGAAACGTTGCGAATCTGTATCTTCAATCCGAAGAATAAAATCTCCACCTTGCTGTTTTGCAAAAAGATAGTTATACAGTGCTGTACGTACTCCTCCGATGTGTAATGGACCTGTGGGGCTGGGAGCAAAACGCACCCTTACTTTTGAACTCATAATGATAAAAATATCTGTGAATCGAATTTGAAAAAATGGATACAAAAATAGGCAAAAAATATCAATAAAAGATAGAAAAAGGTCGAAATGTAGAACTGGCAGGTTCAAGTGCCGAATGTGGCTGATTAATTTAGATCGGTACGAATAAGGGCGTATGATTATACGCCCTTATTGCTTGCGAAGTGATTTTTTTCACTCCTATCTATGTTCTCGTCAAACTTTACTTACAGTCTAAACTCTTAATATTTCAATTTCGAGGCAATGTCTTTAGGTACAGCTTCTTTGTTTACAACAAAACTGATTGTTTTGTATTTTACAAAAGCTTCGGATGCATACCATATCCCTTTGTAAGCACCGGCTTCACCCCAAGAGTTCTTTACCAAATAGTATTTAGTTCCATTTTGATCTTTTACGAGACCGAAAATCTGCATACCATGGTCATCGGTAGTTTCGTAGTTGTCAAAGCCCTTTTGACGTAGTTCTTGCGTGATGGCAAGTTCTTTAACAGGACCTTGTTCAATTTTCTTTTTGATAGTTGAGGTTTTTTCTGTAGCAGATAAACCTAACCAATGTGCTTGATCAGAACCGATGTTTTCGGGAGCACTATCATCAGGAACGACAGCTATTCCGTTGCGAGAAAAACCAACTTCGCTTACATCTGAAGCCCAAGCAACAGTGTAGCCTTTTTCTAAGGCGTTGTCTATGATTTTTATCATATCATCCAAAGGAACATTGTATGACAATGCCCAGCGCCAGTTGTCGGGAACCTCTACTGCAAAAGGTACGTAAAACGGATGGTGTGTAAATGATGTGAATGACACATAGTTATTGCTGTTTAAGCCTAACTCCTGTGCAAAGCTTTGAGGTGTATAATTTTTTCCTTTGTATGTGAAGCTCTCAGGTTTTGCACCTAAGTAAGCATCAAGGATACCTGTAAAACCGTTGTACCAAGCTGTTGAAAGCTTTTTGTTACCGTTTTTCATTACGCCGTTGATGTATCCGGTAAGACCATCAGCCATTTCGCCGTGTTTGTGTCCCGTTTCGCCGTAGCTGAGTCCGGGCATAGCTGCGTCAGGTACAACTCCGTACTCATTAATTGTTTCAATAACATCGGCAAACGAACCGCCTTGTGCAAAGTTAAGGCTTCCGTTCAAACGGATATATTTTACTGCTTTATCTTCGTAATTGCGGCGTACGATATACATTTCAGAAAGATCTTGTTCGCCTTTTCCCATCCTCAATAGTTCAGACTCTAAAAAGCCGACACCCGAGAATGACCAGCATGTACCGCTGCTTCCCTGATTTTTTATAGAAGTTATAGGATTTTGTTTTACTACCGAAAACTGATAGCCGGATGATACCGTGCTGTCTTTTTGTGCCCATGCTGATACAGCCATCAAGAGAGCAACCGATGCGACAAAAAGTTTTTTCATTTTATGTTATTTAAATTAGATACGATTACTTTATTGCTATGTTTCTTAATTAGAACTAACAATTGTTACTAAGCTTGCCAAAGCAATAAAAAGGTCTGAGACCTTAATGTCACAAAGGTAAAGAAATAAGGTTTAATTTTGTCTTTTTTATCTTAAAAGAGTTTTTCTTTTGACCATATATCTAAATATTGCTGTGCTACCTTTATATAATCATGATGTTTTTCGATAAACAGTCGACTGTTACTCGATAAATCGGCAATTTTCGATTTGTTTAGAATCAGATTTTCGAGTTTCTCAAAAACATCTTTTTCGTCAGGAAGGACATTTATAATGGGATGATTATCTTTTTCATTTAAGAGGTTGTACATCTCCGGTTCGCCTCCCCCAACTACGACTAAACCCTGAGCCATTGCCGTGAGGGCATTCATACCGGGGGTATAGGAGTATAACTGATCTAATAATATGTCAGAGTGGTCTCTCATCGTTATGTATTCATGATAAGGTACCGATTCAGCTTTGTTGACAACGCATTCACTCGGATATTTAGAGTGTATTTCTTTTAAACAATTGTACAAAATGTCAGCTCCTTTGATCTCGTTTCTGAGTTTTTGTATTCCAATGAAAAAAGCGACTTTAGAAGTGTCTTTGCTTCTTTGCTTGAAGGTTATTTCCGATGTGTTGATAGGTGCTGGTATGTAAGTGAGCTTCTCCCTAAATTGAGGTTGATAAGCAACAAAGTATTCATATAAGCAGGCAATGATACCGTCTGAATTTTCGGCTATCTCACGGTTTATTTTTACTTTATCTTTATCAGACCAAATTTTGATTAATTCTTTGGCAGGGTCTAGATATTCTGTTCTGTTTGGAATGTCAAACTCAGAGTAGCGAAATGTTTTTTTATCTAAACAAGCTTTCAGCCAATAAGCATCGTTGCCGAATGCTCCCATAAATACTTTTCCGTTATGCTTTTTGAGATAATTAAACGCTGCAAGGTTTTTACTTGCTTTGAGATCCAGAAAAAAGGGATTTATAATTTGTACAATATCGAATCCTTTAAACTGTCTGAAATTTTTACTGAGAAGATAAATGTATTTAACTGTATCAATTAAATTATTGCTGTTGCGGGTAATATCAATGTCTCGCTGATAGTTTTTGTAACGGTCTCCATTAGAAGCCACCACAACCGAATGTCCCAAAGCTTGTAATCCTTGAGCTAAAGTCCAGTGAACATTGCTGTATTCTCCTAATAAAAGAATTTTCATTCAAAATAGCATTGAGGTCTCAGACCTTTTTATTCTTATGGTAAGTGTAATGCCAATAGTTGTTATAATTTTTAAATATAGCAATTAATATTTGGCATTGCTTGATATGTAAACAAAGGTATAAACTTTTATAAAATTATTCTGTTTATATTTATGGCAGAGTAACGCTCGCAGACCTTTTGTTGCTATAGAAAATGCAATAACATTATAGGTTATAAATAAGGGGTGTAATAATAAAATATGCTTATTAAGATAGTTTACAAAAAATAAATGAATACATCAGGTATCGATATTGTATTGCCTTGGGTGGATGGACAGGATAAAGTATGGCAGCAAAGCTTTCGGCAATATGCCAGTCAATCACTTATAGGAGATACTCATGCAATTCGTTTTAGGGATTGGGATTTGCTACGTTACTGGTTCAGAGGGATAGAGAAGTTTATGCCATGGGTCAATAAAATTCACTTTGTAACATCGGGGCATATCCCTGAATGGCTCAATCTCGACCATCCCCAATTGAATTGGGTGAAGCACGAAGACTTTATTCCCGGCGAATACCTGCCTACATTCAGTGCAAATACCATAGAGTTGAACCTGCATCGTATAGAATCATTGTCAGAGCATTTTATCTATTTCAATGACGATTTATATGTTTTGAATCCTCTGAAACCGTCACGCTTCTTTAAGAAAGGCTTGCCTTGCGATTATGGCGTCATGACTGCCAAGCCTTCTAGCGGAGGTATTATTCATATGGCTATCAATGATCTGGACGTGCTGGATTCATATTTTGATAAGCATCAGCAGATTAGGAAGCATTGGCAGAAGTGGTTTTCTCCGAATTATGGATTGAAGCTGTTAAGCAATATATTGCTATACCCATGGCGTGATTTTTCGGGTTTTGTCGATCCTCATTTGCCTAATGCGTTTTTGAAATCTACTTATGATGATGTTTGGTCGCAGGCAACCTCTAAATTGCATCTTACCTGCCGTTCGAAATTCAGATCTAATTCGGATGTAAATCAGTGGTTGATCCGTTACTGGCAGCTGGCAGCAGGAAATTTTCATCCATATAATACCGTAAAAGATACTACTTGTGTGGATCTGACAGACCATTCGCTGCTTCATATATGTGACCAGATTGTACGTCAGGAGTACGATATCATGTGTTTAAATGATAGTGTAGAGATTTTGGACTTCAAAAGAGCCAAGAATACTCTTCGCCGAAGCTTTAAGGAGGTATTTCCTCAAAAATCTGCTTTTGAGAAGTATTAATGGTAAGAACTTATTGGTGAGTGTGTAGTTTTTTCACAATAATATTTGCCGCTTTTTTAGAAGCTCCTGCCTCTCCTAGTATATTGATAATACGATCGTATCCCTCCAGCATATTATTTCTGTATGCTTTGTCATTCAGAAGTCTGTCTATTTCTTCTTCGATGTTTTCCTTCGAGAAGTATTTGGCAAATAATTCTTTTACCACTTCTTTATTTGCAATCAGATTTACAAGAGAAATATAAGGTGTATGTAAAATGTTTTTGAATGCCCAGTGTGCAAGGTGAGGTACAGGCATTCTGTAACAAACTACTTGCGGAACTCTGAATAAAGAGGTTTCGAGAGTTGCCGTACCCGATGTCACTAGTGCCGCATCCGAATAAGAGAGCAGGCGATAGGTCTGATCAAAAATGATTTTACAATTACTGCCGGCTATATAAGCATTGTAATAATCAGGATCCATACCTGGTGCTCCTGCAATAACGGCTTGATAATCGGGAAACTTTTTGACTACTTCCAGCATGGTAGGAAGATTGTCTTTTATTTCCTGCTTGCGGCTTCCTGCTAATAGGGCAATGAAAGGTTTTTCCGCTAAATTATTTTCTTGTATAAACTTCTCACGCGAATCGTCTTTGTTTTTTTTCTTGAAATCGGCTATTGCATCTACGGTAGGATTACCTACATACTCTACTTTGTAATTGTGTTTCTTAAAGAAATCAACCTCAAAAGGTAATATGCAGAGCATTTGGTCTACATATTTCTTGAAAGATTTTACCCTGTATTCTTTCCATGCCCATACTTTGGGCGAAATGTAATAATAAACAGGAATATTGGTTTTGGTTTTAACAAACTTCGCAATTTTAAGATTAAATCCCGGATAGTCTATTAATATAACTACATCGGGTTGATAATCTACAATGGCTTGTTGACACATTTTCATATTGCGGAGAATAGTCCTCAAGTTGAGCAAAACAGGAATGAAACCCATAAAAGCCATTTCCCTGTAATGTTTAATAAGCTTGCCTCCTTGAGCCTGCATGAGGTCTCCTCCCAGAAAGCAAAATTCTGCCTCAGAATCTGTGACCTTTAATGCCGCCATAAGATTAGAAGCATGCAAATCGCCCGAAGCTTCTCCCGCAACAAGAAAATATTTCATATAGTTATATTATGTTGTATGATAAAAGTGTTCGGAATCTTAGATTAGGTTCTCCAAACCTTTCATTTGCTCTACTAACTCATGAGCGGTTAAGTCAACCTTCGTAGGAACGATGGATGCGTAGCCATTTGCTAAAGCCCATTCGTCGGTAGAAGTATCATCAGGCTCATCATTCTCAAAATATCCTGTTAACCAATATATTTCGTTATCAGCACCGTCTGCCGATTTTTTGAATTCTTTGACAAACTGACCGGGAGCTTGTTTGCAAACTTTCATTCCTTTTAATTCTTTTGTTGAATGAGGTATGTTGACATTCAAACAAACACCTTTAGGCAATCCGGTTTTTAATACGCTTTCGCTCAAGGCACGTGCTATTTTTTCTGTATGAGAAAAATCTGCATCATAATGATGATCTAATAACGAGAATCCGATAGATGGCACTTTGTAAAGGCATCCTTCGATAGCTGCTCCCATTGTTCCCGAATATATAACACAGATCGAAGCGTTAGATCCGTGATTGATTCCCGAAACAACAAGATCGGGTTTTCTGTCGAGAATTTCACTTATCCCCAATTTTACACAGTCTACAGGAGTTCCTGTGCAAGCATAAATGGTGATGTCGTTTTCTATATCTTTTTTTGTCAGGTAATATCTTAAGGGCTGTATCGATGTGATGGCACTTGACATTCCCGAACGAGGTCCATCGGGTGCTACAACTACTATTTCTCCGAGTCCGATTAATGATTGTGTTAGCGCTTTTATACCTTTGGCTGTGTAGCCATCGTCATTTGTAATGAGTATTAATGGTTTCTTTTCAGACATGATAAATTGTATGTTTTATATTGAAATACAAATATACGGAAATATTTTCGGAGAGATTAAGTGATTAATAAAAGACTTAGTTACTATTTTTCGAGCGGAATATTGATCTGAAATCTGTACTTTTGTGTAATTGATCTAAGGTTTGAGACCTTAAATACAGTATTTTGCTAAATATTATTTTTATGAAAAAAACGATTTGTTCCTTACTTCTGATTCTTTCGTGCGGCTTGGTTTGGTCTCAGCAATATCACAGACCGGTTAAACCTGTAAAAAATGTCATTGTAATGATTCCCGATGGAACTTCTATCGGTGTAGTTTCTGCTGCCCGATGGTATCAGATATACAATAAATTAGGTGGTGAGAACTTAAATATCGACCCTTATATTTGCGGGACGGTAAAAACATTTTCATCTAATGCTCCTATCGGAGATTCAGCTCCGACTACTTCTGCATACATGACGGGGATGCCTCAGCGTACGGGTAATGTGGCGATTTATCCTGTAGCCGACCCTGAAAATGATTTGGTGAAGGTTGATCCTGCAATGGCTTATCAACCACTGGTTACTATTCTGGAAGCAGCTAAAATTCAGAAGAAGAAAGCTGTAGGAATGGTGGTTACAGTAGAGTTTCCTCATGCTACACCAGCTGACTGCTCGTCTCACTACTATGCTCGTGGCAAATATGAGTATATTGCTCCTCAAATAGCATACAATAATCTGGATGTGATGTTTGGCGGAGGTAATTCTATATTGACAGATGATATCAAAGACCATTTTAAAAAGAATAATACAACATTGATTCAGAATGATATAAATGCTTTCCGATCATTTGATGGAGATAATAAGGTTTGGGCATTGTTCCAAGACCGCGAACTGCCTTATGATTTAGATAGAGACCCTTCTGTGATTCCTTCACTGGAAGAGATGACTAAGAAAGCAATAGATCATTTATCCGAAAACGATAACGGGTTCTTTCTTATGGTAGAGGGTAGTAAAGTCGATTGGGTGGCACACGGGAATGATGCAGTTGGTTGTATTACCGAATACCTGGCTTTTGACAGAGCGGTAGGTGCAGCAATTGATTTTGCCAAGAAAGATGGAGAAACTGCGGTTATTATACTTCCCGATCATGGAAACAGCGGATTTACTATCGGCCGTAGAGATTTGAAGAGTTACGATAAGGCTACTATAGATCAACTTTTCGGAAGTGTATCGAAATACAAGCGAACAGGAGAGGGGTTGGAGAGAATCCTTTTACAAGAAAAACCCGAAAATTTTAAAGCGGTATTTAAAAAGTATACTGATATAGATCTTACCGAAGATGAATTGGCAAGTTTATTGAGTTCTAAGAACTACAAAGAAGCCGATTATATGAAAAAAGCAGACAGCCCCAATATGGGACATGCTATTGTTGATATTATGAATAGTCGTACTTATTTTGGTTTTACAACCGGGGGACATACCGGTGAGGAGGTTTTCTTAGCAGCTTACCATCCTCAGGGAGATGTGCCTTTGGGGATGAATACCAATGTTCAAATCAATAATTATCTGTCAGATGTTTTAGGGCTCGATGAGAGTCTGCCTGAAATGACGAAAGAAGTTTTTGCCAAACATCAGGATGTTTTTGCAGGACTTAAATATACAATTGATAAATCTACAGATTTTGCTCAATTAACAGTGAAAAAGGGTAAGAATACATTGGTTGTTCCTGCGTTTAAATCGGTTGCATATCTTAATGGAAAAGAAATCGATTTGGGTTCGGTAACTGTTTATATCGATAAAAATGATACATTTTATCTTCCTGCAAACTTGATAGAACAATTGAATTAAGATTTTAGGATTAATTGGTTATCTTTGCCAACTGAAAAATTTAAGAATAATAACTAAACAATCATAGCATATGATTACTGTAGACCAACTCAAAGAAGTGTTGGAGCGCGAGCAAGCGTTGAGGGGGTACCTTTGACGTCGATGCAAAAATAATCCAATTAGAAGAAGAAGAAATACGAACTCAGGATCCCGACTTTTGGTCTGATAATAAAGCTGCCGAAGAGCAGATGAAAATAATCAGAGGTTTGAAAGGATGGCTTTCGGGTTATAATAAAGTAAAGGCTGCGGTTGAAGAATTGCAGTTGGCTTTCGATTTCAATAAAGAAGGAATCACCTCCGAAGAAGAAGTAGACGAAGTTTATAGCCAGACAATAGAAGTATTGGAGGAGATGGAACTTAAAAATATGCTTCGTCGGGAAGAAGATAAGCTCGGTGCTGTACTAAAAGTGAATAGTGGTGCAGGAGGTACCGAAGGTCAGGATTGGGCTTCGATGCTTTTCCGTATGTATCAACGCTGGTGCGAATCAAAAGGCTACAAGGTAACTATCACCAACTTTCAGGAAGGTGATGAGGCAGGAATCAAAACTGCAACGATTCAGGTTGAAGGTGATTTTGCTTATGGATATCTTAAGTCTGAGAACGGTGTACATCGTTTAGTACGTGTATCTCCTTACAATGCACAGGGTAAACGTATGACTTCTTTTGCTTCGGTCTTTGTAGTGCCTTTGGTTGACGATACAATCGAGATTGATGTTAACTTGGGAAGTATTACATGGGATACGTTCCGTTCGAGTGGAGCAGGAGGTCAGAATGTAAATAAGGTGGAAACGGGAGTTCGTCTACACTATAAATACAAAGATGAGGAAACCGGAGAAGAAAAGGAAATTGTAATTGAAAATACGGAAAGTCGTTCTCAGTTCGGAAATAAAGACAATGCGATACGCCTATTGAAATCGCAACTTTATGATATGGAGTTAGAGAGGCGAAGCCGTATGCAATCGCAAGTAGAAGCCGGAAAGAAGAAGATAGAGTGGGGATCACAAATACGCAGTTATGTTTTTGACGACCGTCGTGTAAAAGATCACAGAACGAATTACCAGACATCGAATGTAAATGCTGTTATGGATGGCGATATTGATGGTTTCATCAAAGCCTTCTTAATGGAATTTGGTGCTGAAGTGTAACATTGTAATAATATATAAGAAAAAGGTTATTCATATTATTATGGATGACCTTTTTCTTGTGAAATTGTAATGTTTTATGTGGATATTAAGTAAAGAATAAAATTTATGGGTGTATTTTATAGTTATAACAATCTATATCTGTAATACTTGCCAAAGCAATAAAAAGGTCTGTGACCTTAAACTAACAACACTAAAAAAAATGAATAAACTAATCTTATTAACATTAATTTTATTTGTAAGTATTTTCGTAAATGCTCAAGATTTACCTGAAATAGTTCATCTCAAGAATGGAAACTTTATTCGTGGTAGGATTACCAAAATAGTACCAAATGATTTTTTAATAATAAAATCAGGGGATGGTAAGTTATACACTTATCTTATGAGTGAAGTTGTGAGTATTGAAGAGAATCCGGCGTATAAAAAGGTAACCCCCCCAGCTGTGTCGAATAATGTTGTTGAGGAGTCGGAGAGTTCTAATACATATAGAAAACCTTTAAGAGTTACTTCCGAACCGGATTATGATTATTATCCTACGAATCATAATCAATATGCATTAGATAAAGGCTTTCGTGCTTTTTTTGATTTAGGTTTTTCATTAAATACACGAGAGTTTATAAATGTAGAATCATCACAGCTGAATAGAATAGAGATGTCTTTTTCTGTAGGTAACCAGTTTAATGATCTCTTTTATTTGGGAGCAGGTGCGGGATACAATTACTTTTATGAGTCGTTAGGAGGGTCTTACCTTGTGTTCATACATCCAAGATTCAATTTTAATAATAATGAACAGATGGGTTATTTGATTGATTTTAAGATTGGGTATGCTCTTGGAGAAGAAAGCTTAAGAGGTGTTTATACATTTTCGGGTTTTGGTTTACGATTTGCTCAACGTTCTGGAGGAGGTGTTAATTTGATTTTAGGGTTTACAAATTATTATGTAGATGGGTTTATTTTTAAAAATGATTACAGTTGGGAGAAGTCAAAAGTTAATCTAGGTGCTATAACGTTCAAAATTGGTTTTGATTTTTGATACAAAAAGATATCTATAAAAAAAGCACCTTAGCTGATATCAGCTAAGGTGCTTTTTTATTCGACATACATGAGGTCACTCATTATACTATCTGAAATAAATATTCCTTGTGGTGTTATCTTATAATGATTGTCAGAGAGAATTACATTGCCTGATTGTAAATGCTTTTTAAGATTGTCTTCACAATAATCGAGCATTTCTTGTCCGAATTTTTCTTTTAGAACAGAGAGGTCAATACCCCACATGGTGCGCATGCCTGTCAAAATAAAATCATTGTAACGAGATTGAGCATCCAGAATTTCTTCTTCAATATCAGGCTTATCAGCCTTTATTCCTTCAATGAATTTGGGTATGGAGGCTACGTTCCAGCATCTGTTTATCTGATTGTAAGAATGTGCCGAGGGACCTAATCCCAGATATTTTTTGTCGAGCCAATAGGAGGTATTGTGACGTGAAACCAGTCCGTCTTTGGCGAAGTTTGATATTTCGTAATGAATAAAACCGGCCTCTTTCAGTTTTTCGATTAATAGAGAAAACATATCAAGGCTTAATTCCTCATCAGCCGATCTTACATCCCCTTTTTGCAGTAATCGATACAATTTAGTTCCTGTTTCATATATAAGGTGGTAAGACGATATATGCTGTATATTCAGTTCGATTGCTTGGTTAAGGGTATCTCTCCAGATGTCCATTGTCAGGTCGGGCAGACCATACATAAGGTCTATACTGATATTCTTAAAGCCACCTTTTTGAGCCAGCTTTACAGCCTCCACTGCTCTTTGGGCGGAATGCCGTCTGTTTAGAAACTTTAGTTGCGCATCATCAAAACTTTGTACACCCATGCTTAATCGGTTGAACCCCGATGTTAAGAGCTCACCTATATAGCTTGCATTCAGATCGTCGGGATTAGCCTCGAGAGTTATCTCAGCTTGCGGGCTTATCTCAAAGGTATTTCGAAGCGTACGAAGTATTAACTGTAAATCTTCTATTGCTAGCTGCGAAGGTGTTCCTCCTCCAAAGTAGATAGTTTCGATAGTTTCTCCACCCAAGTAATCGGCACGAAGAACAGATTCTTTACATATCGATGATACGTACGGCTTCTTTTGCTTCATGTCGGTTCTTGTAAAAAAGTCGCAGTATATGCATCTTGTTTTACAGAAGGGAACATGTATATATATACCTGCCATTTATTGCTCGGCGTACATTTTCTCGATCAGGTCTTTGTATCTTTCTACAACAACCTTTCTCTTTATTTTCAATGTATTGGTAAGTTCTCCCGATTCCATCGTGAACGGTTCCGGTAAAAGAGTAAAACGTTTTACTTTTTCATAAGGAGCCAAATCAGCCTGACGCATTTCTATACGCCCAGATATCATAGAGTTAACATCCTTGTTTTGGAGTAAATCTTCCATCTTATTGTATGGTATCTGATTTTCCTCAGCCCATTTGATGATGGCATCATAATTAGGAACGATCAGAGCACTTACAAATTTTACTTCATCGCCAATAACGGCAATCATATCTATAAACTTATCATTTGCAATGATAGTCTCTATAGCTTGCGGAGCAATGTATTTGCCGTTAGAGGTTTTGAATAAGTCTTTAATTCTCTCGGTAAGTACAATCACATTACCATCTAATAGCTTGCCGGAATCTCCTGTTCTGAAGAAGCCGTCTTCGGTAAATACTTTAGCCGTCTCTTCGGGTTTCTTGTAGTATTCTTTCATTATAGTGCGACCCTTAACTAATATCTCATCATTTGATGGGTCTATTCTTACTTCCAAGCCGGGCATTACCGAGCCTACCGAATGAATTTTAAAGTGTACGGGAGGGTAAAAGCTTACCGTAGCTGTAGTTTCGGTAAGACCGTATCCTATTATGATCGGAATATTTACCGATTTTAGGAATATATTTATTTCGTCGGATAATGGAGAGCCTGCACATGGGAATAATATTCCTTTTTCTATACCGATTACCATTTTCAATACGCGGAATATGGTATTATTATAAAAGTGGAATTTCAGGGCATTGCCAATAGGAGGCTTTATATCGTTATTTTTATAATCGAGATTATATTTCTTTCCGGTCTTAATAGCATCAGTATATAGCCACTTCATTAAGCCTTTAGAGCTTTCTATCTTTTCGAAAACTCCCTGATATACTTTTTCCCAGAATCGAGGTACACTACACATAACTGTAGGTTTTACCTGCTTGATGGATTTTTGTATTTCCTTGGCATCGGTATTGATAGCTATTGTCATACCTTTATGTATGGCATAGTATGTCCATGCTTTTTCGAAAATGTGTGCCAAAGGAAGGAAGTTCATAGATACATCCTTGTTCGATAGCTGAGGCAACCTCTCGTCGTGGATTCTGAAAACCTCAAGGAACGACGAATGCAGAAGGACAACACCCTTAGGCTCACCTGTAGTTCCAGAGGTGTAAATAATACAGGCAATGTCCGTTTCGCGGATTGTTTTCATTCTGATTGTAACTTTCACTTCGGCATCGGAGTTTTCACCCGTAGCTATAAAGTCGCTGAAATATACCGAAGTATGATCTTCGGGGTGAAGTTTTACATTCGGATCGAATATTACCAGCTTTTTTAAAGTTTCAGATTGCTGCTGTACTTTGTATGCATTATTATATTGAAATTGCTCACCGACAAATAAAGTATGAATTTGTGCATCATTAACAATGTATTCTACCTGATGTGGCGATGCTGTCGCATATATGGGAACCACAACGGCTCTGTTTGCAAAAGCACCAAATTCGGTGAATATGTATTGATACATGTTTTGAGAGTAGATACCGATATTCTCCTGAGTATCTATTCCTGCCTCAGCCATAGCCCATGCCGTTTTCATGACGTATTCAGAAAAACGGGTCCAAGAAATGGTTTTCCAACGTTTTTCATTGGCATCTCTATACTTAAGAACTGTACTTGACTTGTATTTGGCTGCTCTTTTGTGCACCAATTCGGCTAAATGGTAGTAACTCATTTCGATGTTTTTTACTTCTGGTAAGGTCTTCCGGATGTCATATATAAAGTTCTCTCAGGCTTTAGTGGTATGACAGTAGAAGCTGATATTTAATACTATGTTCTCAGGTAACTTACTGTAGCTGTTTTACAAGCTAATGCAATAAAAATATCTGATATTTTACAAAGTTAGCTAATAAATCATAAATTGATGTTAATAGCTCGATTTTTATAATTGTCTACACATTAGTTGTCGTGATAACGGGAGCATGAAAAAGTCTTGTATTTCGTTAATATTAACTACAATATACATATGATTTGTATTACCTTTGCATCCGAAAAAATCAGAAATATGGCAGGAGGGATGAAAAGTCTGGCCAAGGATACCGCCATTTATGGTGTGAGTAGTATCTTGGGTAAATTCATAAATTGGTGTCTTGTACCAATTTATACACGGGTTTTGACCACCGGAGAGTTCGGCGTGATGACCAATGTGTATAGTTATACGGCTTTGTTGGCTGTAATTCTTACTTATGGTATGGAGACAGGTTTCTTTCGTTTTGTAAATAAAGGTGAGGATGACCCTATGCGGGTATATTCGACCACTTTATTGTCAATTACTGCAACCTCTATTCTGTTTGTTGGATTTTGCTTTAGCTTTTTGACTCCAATCTCCGGGTTTCTTGACTATGGGCAGCATACTGACTATATTGCAATTATGGCTGTGGTGGTCGGAATAGATGTCGTAATGACTATTCCGTTTGCTTATCTGAGGTATAAAAAACGTCCTATCCGATTTGCAACACTTCGGTTGTTGAGTATTTTTATAACCATCGCATTTACTATATTCTTTCTGATTATCTGTCCTAAAATTTATACCTCAAATCCTTCGTTAATCGACTGGTTTTACAATCCTCACTATAAAGAAGGGTATGTATTTGTGGCTAATCTGATAGGTTCGGCAATAACACTTGTATTGTTACTTCCCGAGTTGACAGGCTTTAAATATGTTGTGGACACTAATCTATTAAGAAGGATGCTTAAATATTGCTTTCCTCTCTTGATACTTGGTATAGCAGGTATATTGAATCAAACGGTTGATAAGATAATATATCCCTTATTATTCGAAGACAAGGTGGAGGCTTTCCGCCAATTGGGTATTTACGGAGCATGTTCAAGAGTAGCCATCATTATGATGATGTTTACCCAAGCATTCCGTTTTGCTTACGAACCATTTATTTTTGCGAAAAATAAGGATGCTAATAATGATAAAGCATATACTGAGGCGATGAAGTTCTTTATTATCTTCTCGTTGATTATCTTCCTCGGTGTTATGTTTTACATGGATATAATAAAACATTTTATAGGTAAAGACTTCTATGAGGGATTGGATGTGGTTTCTATCGTCATGATGGGATATATTCTGTTTGGAATTTACTTCAATCTGTCTTTCTGGTATAAGATGGTCGATAAAACCTATTTTGGAGCTATATTTTCTATTGCCGGTTGTGTAATTACCATTGTGCTGAATATTATATTTGTTCCTATTTACGGTTATATGGCAAGTGCATGGGCTACGTTGATCTGTAATCTGGTGATGATGCTTCTTTCGTATTATTTCGAACGAAAATACAGACCTCTGCCTTACGACTTTAAAGCAATCGGTTTGTACTTTGGTTTGGCTATAGTTTTGTATGCGATAAGTTGTTATGTACGCTTCGACTCCGAAGCCTTACGCTTAGCCTTTAATACGGTTCTATTCGGTATATTCTTTTTTGTCCTTATCAAGCGTGACTTGCCTTTGTCCGAAATTCCGGTTATAGGTAAAGTGCTAAAGAAAAAATAATGTTTTTTACTGTGGCTATTTATCTATACCATGAAGCTGTAGGCGAGGACAGTAGTTGTACAAAACAGATATAAACAGAAGAAAGAATAAAAGCATAAAGAAAAGTGTCACTTTTGTCATTTTTTGTAATGTTTTTCTATTTTATGATTTGATTTACAGTGGTTTGTGAAAAGGGCAAAAATGTACACTGTCAGGCTGTCGGATGTTAGTTTTGTAACTGTGTGGTGAGTTTATTGTCATCTATTGTCACTTTTTGATTTGGTACGTATCTCGAAATAACAAATGGGTCTCAGACCTTAATTTAAATAATGAAAATGAAGAAAATCTTTTTATTGCTAGGCGTTTTACTCTCGCTGTCCTCTGTTCAGGCAGATGAGGGTATGTGGCTGTTGAAAGAGCTAAACAGACAAAGTGCAGCTCGTATGAAAGAGCTGGGATTTACATTTCCTATTGATAGTGTTTATAGTGAAAAAAATGCATCGTTGAAAGATGCAGTAGTTATATTCGGAGGTGGTTGTACAGGTGTAGCCGTATCTCAGGAAGGGTTGATTTTTACGAATCACCATTGCGGATACGATGCTATCCAAAAACACAGCTCGGTAGAACACGACTATCTGAAAGATGGATTTGTAAGCCAGTCGAAACCTGAAGAATTATATACTGAAGGCTTGACTGTGTCTTTCCTTCAAAAAACCGAAGATGTTACCGATCAGGTAACTGTAGGTATAACCGATGCTACTTCGGAAGAGGATAGAAATCATATCATTGATTCATTATCTACTCAAATTTTGAGCCAATACAAGAATAATGAGTTTTTGAATGCACGTATAGTTCCTTTCTATACAGGGAATAAGTTTTATTTGGTCGTATATGAAGTGTTTAAAGATGTGAGAATGGTTTTTGCTCCACCTTCGTCAATCGGTAAATTCGGAGGCGATGCCGATAACTGGCAATGGCCACGTCATACAGGCGATTTCTCGGTATTCAGAGTATATGCTAATAAAGATAACCAAGCAGCACATTATAGCGCTGATAATGTACCCTACCAGCCTAAATACTCGGTTCCTGTTTCGTTGAAAGGATATCAGGATAAAGACTATGCAATGACTATCGGTTATCCGGGAAGTACGGAGCGTTATTTGTCTTCTTGGGGAATTACTCAAATGATGGAATCTGAAAACATTCCCCGTATCGAGGTTCGTACGGTGAAACAGGATATCTGGAGAAAAGCGATGAATGCCGATGATGCAGTGCGTATCAAGTATTCGGTGAAATTCAGCAGAAGCTCCAATTATTGGAAAAATGCAATGGGTATGAATGCTGCATTAAAGAAACTGAATGTGGTAGAAGAAAAACAAGCTTTGGAATCTCAATTGGCAGACTGGATATTAAGCACTCCTGCATCTACCGAAAAATATGCAGATGTTTTACCCAGCCTTCAATCAGCTTATACGAACTCTATGGAGTCGGTGAAAATAGGAACATATTTTGGCGAAACATTTAATAATGGAATAGAAATTATCCGTTTAGCCAATACTGTAAATAATGCTAATATTGCAGATAAAGAAGAGTTGATGGCGTTTGTAAGAGCAAAACTGACTGATACTTACAAAGACTATGTGCCCGAACTTGACAAACAGTTGATGCCTGCTTTGCTTGAACTTTACAGAGAAAGAGTGCCTGTTGAATATCTGCCAAGTATTTATCAAACTATTGATAAGAAATTTAAAGGCGACTATGACAAATATGCCGAGTGGGTTTACAAAAACACGAAGTTTACAAACATAGATGATCTGGCTTCTGCTATAAGTGAAGGAGGCTTAAAGGCTTTAGATAAAGATCCGGCAATGATTTTAGCAAAATCGGTAGCAGACGGTCGTCTGAAATTGGTCGATGATTTGTCGCCAATCTATCCGATAATAGATAAGAATGCTCGTAAATACATGGCTGCTTTGATGGAAATGCAACCTGATAAAGCTTTCTCTCCTGATGCCAATTTTACTCAACGTCTTAGCTACGGTTCGGTAGGCGGTTATAGTCCTGCTGATGCTATTGAGTATGATTATTACTCAACAAGTAAAGGTATTCTGGAAAAAGAAAATCCAAACGATCCTGAATTTGCAGTACAGGGTTATATATTAGATAATCTTCGTGCAGAGAAGTGGGGTCAGTATGCTGACGCTGACAGAACTATGCATGTGGGATTCCTTTCCAATAATGATATTACCGGTGGTAATTCGGGAAGTCCTGTATTTAACGGTAAAGCCGAATTGATCGGTCTTGCATTCGATGGTAATTGGGAGGCATTGAGCGGTGATATTGTTTTTGAACCACAATTGCAACGTACCATTAGTGTCGACATTCGTTATGTACTTTACACTATCGACAAGATTATGAACTGTCCACGCTTAATCGAAGAACTAAGCATTACGAGATAATCGTAGGATAATTCTTTCTATTCATAAAATAGCCTTGCAGGAATACTGTAAGGCTATTTCTTTTATCGGGCAAATATCTCGATTGGTCGATTATACGTATGTCTTTGTAGAATATAATTGTATAAGAAAAAGAAAGGTTTTAATATTGGAATATGTTTTTTGAAGTCTTAGTGGTAATAGTATCACAAGATTTTGTATTAATAATAAAATTTATAGGATATGGGTTATAATCGGTTTTTAGTTGGTTTTATGTGTATAGTCTCCTTATGTGCAGTTTCGTGTAGCAGCGATGATGATAATACAGACGATGGAGGTAGCGAAGGTGGAGGTGTTATAGTGGGTGACGATTTTACGACTAACACCAAAGATACTACATTCTCAAATGCTGTTGTTATAGCTTACTCGTCGGATGCTGTTACAATAACAAACCCTTATGCAGATAAGGGCGTATCTATAGCAACAAATGGAGCGGACGTGGTTGTGACTTCTACACTTGTAGATACTGAGGTGAATTATGTATTATCGGGAACAACTAAAGACGGATCATTTAAGATATACAGTGACTATAAGTTTGGGGTGGGTCTGAATGGTGTCAGCATTGTAAATGGAGACGGTCCGGCTATAAATATCCAGTCAGGTAAAAAGGTGTCGATTGTATTGGTTGGAGGTACTTCAAATAGATTGGTTGATGCTGCGACTTACACGGCTAGTGGAGATGAAGATATGAAAGGGACTCTATTTAGCGAAGGTCAACTGAACTTTGATGGCAATGGTAGCCTTTTAGTTTACGGTTATAATAAGCACGGTATAGTGAGTGATGATTACATAAGAATAAACGGTGGGAATATAACTGTCAAAACAGCTGTCAAAGATGGTATTCATGCCAATGATTATGTATGGATAGATAATGGACAATTGACTGTTACAACCTCAGCTGATGGTATAGAATGTGAGGAAGGGTATATTGCCGTAAATGGAGGGGCGATAGATATCAATAGTGTGGGAGACGCAATCAAAACTTCATACAGTGGTACTGATACATCTATATTACCTTATATAACGATCAGTGGCGGAACAATTGATATTACAACTACAGGTGAAGGTTCGAAAGGTTTAAAATCGAAGGGTGATATTACAATCGCTGATGGTGATGTTGAATTGGCTACTACAGGGAGTGCGTATTATGATACTGAGGATGCGGATATCTCTTCACCGGCAGGCCTAAAAGCCGATGGGAACTTCCTGATGGAGAAAGGCAATCTAGTTATCACAAGTTCGGGAGCGGGAGGAAAAGGAATTAATATCGATGGAACGCTTACGGTTAATGGTGGAACCATCTCGGTTGTAACAACAGGGGATCAGTTTAAATATGGTAGTAATGATACAGCTGCTAAAGCCATAAAGAGCGATGGTAATTTGACTGTAAATGGTGGAACAATTACAATTAAGACTTCTAAAACAGAAGCCGAAGGACTGGAGAGTAAAACCACGCTGACGATAAATGACGGAAAGATAGAAATAGAAGCGTATGACGATTGTATTAATGCATCTAAGCATATTCAGATTAATGGAGGTTCAATATATTGCTACAGTGAAACGAACGATGGGATAGACTCTAACGGAACATTGACTATAACCGGAGGAACAGTGGTGTCATCAGGATCTACTGCACCCGAAGAAGGTTTAGATTGTGATAACAATACTTTCAAAATAACAGGTGGAACTTTAATCGGAATCGGAGGGAATACAAGTATACCAACATCAAATGTAAGTACACAACGAACTGTAATATATGGGGGTTCGAGTTCATCCAATCAGTTTATACATATTGCATCCGATGATGGAACAGGAGTGCTGACGTTTAAGATACCTCGGGCATATAGCCAAATGACTTTGTTATTTAGTAGTCCAGGTTTGGTGTCAGGTGCAACTTATACGATTTATACAGGTGGTAGTATCTCCGGAGGAACAGACTTTCATGGATTGTTTACCGGAGCAGCTTATACGAAGGGTACATCAGCGGGAACATTTACACCAACCTCAATGGTTACTACAGTCGGTAATGTGAGTACAATCCTCGGTGGAGGACGCCCTTAATTGAAGAAAAAAGGAAGCAAAAAGTAATATAGTTTTATTGTGTTTATGTTCTTTTTTTAGTGTTTAGCAAACAAAGTTGTGTGAAGCAGGGATGTCGTCCGACATCCCTGCTTTAATATAAAGCTGATGGTTAACAGCTTTTCTTTTCAATATAGTGTTTGGGCAAGTGAAGCCTTATTTTGCCGTGATAGTATCTCTTTTAAATATCAGATTGATTAATCGACAAATAAAATAGATTGCAATAAGTACAAATATAATAAAGGCTCCTGAAGGAACGTTGATGAATGCTGAAAGAATAAGCCCTGAGATACATCCTACCAATCCGAAAATGATAGAAAGAAAAATCATCTTGGTGAAATTGGCAGTATATAAATTGGCAGTCATTTGAGGCATTGTAAGTAACGACATTAATAAAACGACGCCTACTAAGCGTATAGTTAAAACAATAGATACTGCGATGAAAAACATCATAGCATATTCTATAAACTTAACAGGGAAATTACGGGTTTTAGCAAAATCAGAATCAAAAGCTACATATAGAATCTCACGGTGAAAGAAGAAAAATATGGCAGCTAATACCACTGACAATGCAGCAAAAGCATATATATCGGCTGTTGTAATGGTTAGTATATTACCAAAAAGGTATTCCGATAAGTTAGGTGCAAATCCGGCTTTCAGATAAATGCATATAATACCTATAGCCATTCCGAATGACCAGAAGGATGCAATAGCAGAATCTTCGCGTACACCTTTTCTGCCCGACAACCATTCTATGCCAAAGGCTGAGAATATCGAAAATACCATTGCCGATAAAATAGGATTGAAACCAAAATAAAAGCCAATGCCTAATCCTCCCAATGAAGCATGGGTAATACCTCCGCTGATAAAGACAAGGCGTTTTACTACTATGTAAGTTCCTATTATACCACAGGCAATGCTCGCAAATATTCCACCTATAAGTGCGTTGGTGAAAAAATCGTATCGAAACAGTTCGAAAAAATCCATTTAAGTTTGGGGTGTTTGGGTGTATAGGGTATAAAACACCTCACATAATTTGTATGATTTATTGTTCTTCTACCGAGAATCCAGCTTTACGTAAATCTTCCCAGAAGTAAGGGTAAGATTTGGTAACAACCATCGGTTCGGCTATTAATAAATTCTCAAGCTTTAGTGTTGCCGGAGCAAAAGCCATTGCCATGCGGTGATCTTCATAGGTTGCTATGATAGGAGTTGAGTTGGGTTCGCATCTTTCTCCATCCCATTCAAGAATACTGTTTTGACTATCCGTAATGACGTAACCTAGTTTTTTCATTTCAGCCTTTAGAGCCTCTATTCTATCGGTTTCCTTTATCTTAAGAGTTTGAAGTCCTGTAAAGAGGAAAGGTACACCCATCATGCAGCATGTAACCACAAATGTTTGAGCAAGATCGGGCTCATTGATGAAATTATGGAATAGTTTCTTGGCAATCCTGTCGGTCTTGGTCAGAATAACACCCTCTTTTGTAAACTCGGTTTCAACACCCAGATCCAGAAATAAATCGGCAACCTTGGAGTCTCCCTGTCCACTCTCTTTAAACAATCCTTTTAATTCAATTCTGGCATCTGTACTTAATGCGGCAATCGAATACCAATAAGATGCAGCAGACCAATCAGATTCAACAAGGTAGGGTATCGGTCTGTATTCATTGGGGAATATTTTAATAACATTACCTTCCCAATCGCATTTTACACCGAACTGCTCCATCATACGAAGCGTTAGCTTGATATAGGGAATTGAAATAATATTTCCTTCGAGGTGCAGGGTTAACCCCTTTTCCATTGTGGGAGCAATCATTAGTAGTGCCGAAATAAATTGAGAGCTTATTCCTCCCGACAAAAAGATATCACCTCCATCCAGAGCACTTCCTTTGATTTTCAAAGGAGGAAATCCCTGATTCTTTAAATACTCAATATGTGCACCAAGAGTATTAAGAGCTTCTACTAAAGTATTTATCGGGCGTTGTTGCATTCTTTCACTTCCGGTAATTATCCACTCTCCCGGTTTCTTCGAGAGATAGGCAGTCAGAAAGCGCATCGAGGTGCCTGCTGCACCGATGTCGAAAATATTGCCTTTAGAAGCAAATGTTTCTTCCATTACTCGTGTATCATCGCAATCGGATAAATTTTCGATAGGAAAAGAACTGTTGCTTAGCGCCTTTAGTATAAGAGCTCGGTTACTGATGCTTTTTGAGGCAGGAAGTTTTATATCTGTATATATCGGATTCTTGGGTGCTGTAATTTTATATTTCATGCGTATTTATAAATATATTGTATTACAAAGATATGAAAAAGCCTGCTTGGGTAAGCTCGCTTAAATCAAAGTTTATAAATATTAAAGTTAAGTTAAGTTCTCGGAACTTTTTATTATTTTGAATTCGCTCTTCTGGTCGATTTAGTACGGTATGTACTCCAGTTCCAGTTAATCATCTGGCGTAGTCTTTTTAAGAAGCGCTTGGATGGTTTATCCAGAATATATGACTCTATATGGCGTTTGCGTTTTTCTTCCAGAATTTCATCTTTGTCAATAAGTATCCCGGTTTCTTCTACGTTACCAAATGTATCATTTACGGCTGTTCCAAAAACTTTCATTTGAGGAGATAAGCCCATATAAGCATTCACCAATGGAGGAATATTAATGCCCAATCTTCTGACTGACGTATTCAATATTTTATAATCGGTTTTCAAGTCATCCTCGGTGAAAAGCTTTTTCAAAACTTTGCTATCTGTAGTGATGTTCAGACTTTTCTTTGGATAAACTAATTTGTCAGGATCAGGAAAGTGCTTAAACATGAAGTATAAGATCATGTCTCTGGCTTTAGCATCATATGTATCGTACATGGTTACTTTACCGAAGAAGTACCTCATCGTTGGTTCAGCTACGGATAATGCACCTAATCCGTCCCAAAGGTTGTCGAGGGCAAAAATACCTTTTGAGCCTGCTCGTGTACTTTGGTATTCCAATGAAACGAACGATCTACCTAATTCAATGGTATAAGGCAGATATTCGTTGATGAATTTAGGAGAAAAGTGAAAAAGATGTGATGTCGCTAATTCGGGCTCTCCGTTTTTGTCGAATTTAATGTCGGGACCGCAAATAAAGCGATAACCTCCCAATATCTCTTCAGCTTCAGGATTCCACACAATTAGTTGTTTGTATGGGTTGTCCATCATATCGTATTCGTCAATATCTATTTCCTTACCTGTTCCCCCACCATAATAACGGAATGCAATTTCGCGCAAACGTGCAATCTCACGCATAACATTAGGGGAGTTATGGTGAGTGATAATGTAAATTTCATTATTAGCTTTATTTGTTTTACGCAAGAATTTATCTTTTGTAAGTTCAGCTATTAAAAGTTTCTTATCGATTGCCGGAATAATACTTTCCATATTTTAAGTAACGTCAAATATTTATTTAAAAAAGAATACCGATTTATCGTTATTCTGCTAACGAAGCTTTAGAGCAATTTGCGACCTTATTTCGAATTGCTTTCTGCTAAATTATATGCTATATCTTTTACTGTTTCTGCCCACTGTTGATGAGATTTTGTTTCGTCAAAAGACTCCCATGGTATAGGACTCCCAAAGGTAACAGAAAATGTCTGATGCTTATTTTTAAACATTTCGTCGGGTAGAAAAAATGTTTCTATATTGAATTTTATACCTAATTTCTTTCTGAGATTTGCAAATCTATAAAAGAAATTTGAGTTTTTAGCGTCAAAATAAATTGGAACAACATCACGCTTGGTTTGTATAGCTTTTTGAATGAACGATTTTTGCCATTGCAGATCGTATATTCGCCCATTTATTTTTCGGGAACACAAACCTGCCGGAAATGTAATAATTTGATCGTCCGAAGCATAAGCCTCGTTTAATTGAGCAGCTTTTTCTTTTGCTTGGGCTCCATATTTGTTGATCGGAAGAAATATTGGACGTAGATTTTTGATGAAATAAAGTACATCATTTACGAGATATTTTATCTTCTTATCAAATTTATTTCCAATGATAGATGACAGGCAAATGCCATCAAGTCCTCCCAATGGATGGTTTGATACAAATATATATCGGTTATCATTCGGGATGTTATCCAGTCCGTTGACCTCAAGTCGTAAATCGAAATACTGAACCACCGAATCCATAAAATCTACACCATATTTGTCAGCGTAAATCGTCAGGATTTCATTCAGTTCATTCAGATGAATTTTCCTTTTTATGTAGTTGAGAGCAAAAGCAGGCGTTTTGGCATAAAGCTTAGGAGCCTTATCCATAAACACCTTGCCCAAATCTATTAAATTTGGAGTATTCTTTTCTACTACTTCTCCCATTACTTACACTCTGAATTTCCTGAAACCGTAAAGATAATTTATTTTATACAAAGTCACGATTTAGTCGTCTTATTATTCTCAATTTTATATTTGAATGGTTTGTGGGGTCTATTATTTAGTCTCGATTTACTTCGTTGTAATAGCTTGATTTTAATATAAATGAGTATGTTGAAAACTTTTTACTAAAACTTTGTGTTTAAAAGTGGGGGAAAGTGGATAATTTTATACCTTTACGCACTATTATATAGAGTACAAGGAGTGTAAGTGTGGTTTTAGAGTGTGATCAAGGTGTTTTATATCCGCGAGATTAACAAATGGCTCATGTCTTAATTGAAAAAGAATGCAGTTTTTAGGTAGTATAGATGCAAAGATTGACGCAAAAATGCGTGTGTTTGTGCCTGCGAATTTCCGGAAGGTTTTGCAAGCAGAAGCTCAATCTGTATTGATATTGCGTAAAGATATTTTTCAGGACTGCCTTGTATTGTATCCAATAGAAGTTTGGGATGGTGAAGTGCAGAGGTTGCGTCAGCGATTGAGTCGTTGGGATAAATCGCAACAGCAACTTTTTCGTCAATTTGTAGTTGATGCCGAGAGATTGGAGATCGATGCAAGCGGGCGTATTCTTATCCCCAGACGTTATTTGCAGATGATTGGTGTAGTGTCCGAAATTCAGTTTCTGGGTGTAGATAATACAATAGAAATCTGGGGTAAAAATCAATTGAATGAAACTCTGGTTACTCCCGAAGATTTCGGAGTGGAGATTCAACGTATAATGAGTGGAGAAGATTGATATGGCTAAAGATAAAAAAAATGTAGTGACGGCTGATGGTTACCATGTGCCTGTTCTGTTAAAGGAGAGTGTTGATGGTATGAATATCCAGGCAAACGATATTTGTGTGGATGTAACCTTCGGTGGTGGCGGTCATTCCCGTGAGATTTTATCCCGTTTGGGAGCAGGGGGACATTTGTATGTGTTTGATCAGGATGAAGATACAATTCAGAATATTGCAGATGATAAGAAACAAACGTTTATTCGTAGTAACTTTTGTTTCTTGAAGACATTCCTTAAGTATCATAATGTAACAAAGGTAAATTCGGTTCTAGCTGATCTGGGAGTTTCGTCTCATCATTTTGATGATAGCGAACGTGGATTCTCTTTTCGCTTCGAAGAAGGATATCTTGATATGAGAATGAATCAGAAATCAGATCTTACGGCGGCTAAAATATTGAATGAATATGCTGAAGAAGATTTGGCAAATATTCTATATCTGTATGGTGAGTTAAAGCCATCGAGACAGGTTGCTGCGGCAGTTGTTCGTCAGCGTAAAGAAAAGGCTTTCGAGAAAGTGAAGGATTTGCTGCCTATTTTAACTCCTTATACTAAAGGGGGGAAAGAAAAGAAAGTGTTGGCTCAGGCTTTTCAGGCTCTTCGTATCGAAGTAAATCAAGAGATGCAGACTTTGAAAGATATGTTGACTCAGGCATTGGAGGTTTTGGTTTCGGGGGGACGATTGTCTGTTATTACATATCATTCGCTGGAAGATCGTTTAGTTAAGAACTTCTTTAAAACCGGAAATTTTGAAGGAGAGGTGGATAAGGATTTTTATGGCAATATCAATACTCCTTTTGTATTGGTGAATAACCGGGTTATAACTCCATCTCCGGAAGAGCAGGATGCGAATCCGCGGTCTCGGAGTGCAAAGTTGCGAATTGCTGAGAAAAAGTAAGGCCACACCTCTTTATTGCTTTAGCAAGTATAGTAATGGTAAGTCGTTACATTTAGAAATATAGCAATGAATATTTAATATTACTTGAAGTATGCGTGTCAATATCAAAGACATAAAGAAAAATATAATGCACGTATTAGGCGGGACTATTCTCACGGAAGATTTCTTCCTGAAAAATACCCGCTTTATGCTCGTAGTGTTTATTATCATGGTGTTTTATATCAGTAATCGTTATAGTTGCATATCTAAAATGGCAGAAATAGAGTCTTTGAAAAAGGAGCTAAAGGATGTCAAATACGAATCGCTGACTATTTCGTCAGACTTGACAGGGGTCAGCCGGCAGACTCAGGTGCAAACGCTTATAGATAAAAACGGGCTCGATTTACAGACACCATCTGTGCCTGCATATAAAATAAAGAAACAAGAGTAAGATAACCATATATATTAAAGTAGAAGCATGTCAAAAGATGCGGATAACATCAAGAAGAAAAAGAGTACGATAATCAATCGATATGGATTGATTGTGATTCTGTTTCTGATTGTTTTTATTGTTATCTTCGGTTATATCATCCGTATAATGTTTGTTGAAGGCGAACAATGGCGGGCTTTAGGTATAAAAGAAACTGTAAAGAAAGATCGCGAGATTAAGCCCAATCGGGGTAATATATATGCTGACGATGGTCGCTTATTGGCAACGAGTGAGCCTCTCTATGGAGTGTATATGGATTTTATGTCGGAGGGTATACGCAAAGATACCCTGATGAAGTATGTAGGTGACTTGTCTGTTGCCTTATCGAAGAAGTTTCCGGATAGAACTGCAGCTCAATATAAAAATATTATCCTTAATGGCTGGGAGTTAAGTCGCAGGGAGCTTGCCGAAATAGAACGAAATAAAGAAAATGGTTATAAAAAGAAGATTACGCTGAAAAGTCGTTATGTCCGAATTATAAAACGGGATGTAAACTATATAGAACTGAAAGAATTACGTACTTATCCATTCCTTAATCAGAGATCCAATAAAACGGGGCTGATCGTTGAGGAAAGAACGATGCGTGAAAAACCTTTTGGAAGACTTGCCGGACGTACCGTGGGGTCTATCTATAAAGATATGGCAAAGGGTGGAGCCAGTGGTATCGAGATGAAATACGATTCGATACTGAGAGGTAAGCCGGGAGTTAAGAGCCGTCAGAAAGTACAAGGTCGTTGGATTGATATTGTTGAAGTTCCGGCTGAAGATGGTTGGGATGTAAAAACAACGCTGGATGTAGATATCCAGGATATAACCGAGCGGGCATTGTATTCTAAACTGGTGGAAACAGATGCAGAGTCGGGGACGGCTATCATAATGGAAGTTGCTACGGGTGAAATCAAAGCAATCTCGAATCTCGATAGAATCTCAGAAGGCGTTTATGCAGAAGGTAACCCCAATGCATTTTCGTATATGAATGAGCCGGGATCGACTTTCAAAACACTTTCTATTATGATTGCTTTGGAAGATGGAGTGGTAACTCCGACGGATAAATTTCATGTAGGAAATGGGTTGTTTCAATATGGAAAGAGTTGGATTCGCGATCATTACTGGCAAAAAGGACAAGATAGAGGAGACCTGACAGTAGCCGAAGGTATGTATATATCGTCTAATATTGTGGTCGCAAAAACAATATTGAAAGGCTATGAGAATAACCCCGAAAAATATGTACAGCGTTTGTATGATCTCGGGATTACAAAAAAAATAGAATGGGATGTGCCTTTGAGCGGAAAAGAAGGAACTGCGGTTATTCGCCATCCAAATGATAAATCAAACCCTTGGTCGAGAACTACACTTCCATGGATGTCATTTGGATATGAGACTCAAATTCCGCCTATTTATATCCTCATGTTTTATAACGGTATCGCCAATGGAGGCAAGATGATAAAACCTTTTATCACCAAAGCTTTCATTAAAGACGGAACTGTTGAGAAGGAGTTCGAAACAGAAATAATCAATCCGTCTTTATGTTCATCTAAAACATTGGAAGAAATCAAATCAATGTTGATAGGAGTTGTAAATGAGGGAACAGGTAAAGCGGTGGCATCTTCTTCGTTTCAGATTGCAGGTAAAACAGGAACGGCTCAGATAGCAAGCGGAGGTAATTACGCCAATGGGCACTTTGTTTCGTTTTGCGGATATTTTCCGGCTGAAAAACCATTATATACATGCTTTGTCGGTATCAGACGACCCAGAGGTATTCCTTCGGGAGGGCTTATGCCGGGTGGAGTATTTAAAAGAATAGCAGAAGAAGTGTATGCCCGAAATGTTTTCGTATCTCCTGATCAATGTAAGCCCGACTCAGTACTCGCACTTATGCCTTACGTGAAGAATGGATCATTGAAAGATATGCAAACTGTTTTTACACAATTAAATATACCATTTACTCTTCCTGTAGGAGATGCAGAGTGGGTAATGGCTAGTACATTGCAGAATAAGATAGAGCTAAGTAAAAATGTAGTTCAAAACGGGTTAGTACCCGATGTACGTGGAATGGGAGCCAAAGACGCGTTGTTTTTATTGGAAAAAGCAGGCCTTCGAGTTTCTTTGCAAGGGTATGGTTCGGTAACCTCTCAGTCTATTCCGGCAGGAAGCAGGGTGATTAAAGGTTCACAAGTTACATTAAGTCTGAAATAAAGGAATAAATATAGTATAAGATACTTAATAAAAAAAGAGTATGGAATTGCAGGCATTGATATCAAATATACTATCGGAAGATATAGTAGAAATACTTGGGCATAAAGATATAGATGTAACAGGTATTACTTCCGATTCACGCAAAGTAACCTCAGATTATGCGTTTATAGCACTAAAGGGTGTGCAGGTGGATGGTCACGAATTTATTGGTAAAGCAATAGAATCGGGTGCAAAGGTTATCGTTTTTGAAGAAAACATAGATACATCTGACTCGTCGGTTACTTATATAAAAGTAAAAGATGCGGCAGATGCTATCGGGAAAATAGCTTCAGCATGGTATGGTAACCCTTCGCAGAAATTGAATCTGGTAGGAGTTACCGGAACAAATGGCAAAACCACTACAGCTACTCTTTTGTATAATGTGTTTCGTAAATTAGGATATGGTGCAGGATTACTTTCTACGGTATGTAATTATGTGAACGAAGATCAATATCCGGCAACCCATACAACTCCTGATCCAATTTCGTTGAATGAGTTTTTAGCGAAGATGGTTGAAGCGGGTTGCGAATATGCCTTTATGGAAGTTAGTTCACATGCCATTCATCAGAAAAGAATAAGTGGTCTCGAATTTAAAGGAGGAATATTTACGAATCTGACTCAAGATCATTTGGACTATCATCATACCATGCAGGAATATCTGAAAGCTAAAAAAGCATTTTTTGATAATCTGCCTTCCTCTGCTTTTGCTTTAACAAATGTAGATGATAAAAATGGCTTGGTGATGCTGCAAAATACTAAAGCCAAGAAATATACATACTCTTTGAGAACTTTAGCGGATTTCAAAGCTCGTATTCTCGAAAAACATTTTGACGGTACTGCAATCGAAATAAATGGAAAAGAACTCGAAGTTCAGTTTGTCGGAGTCTTTAATGTGTATAATCTTCTGGCAGTATGCGGTGCTTCAGTTTTACTGGGTCAGGATATTGAAAAAGTATTGATTGTATTAAGCACATTAAGATCGGTTGCCGGTCGCTTCGAAACAATTCGCTCCAAAGAAGGATTTACGGCTATCGTAGATTATGCTCATACGCCCGATGCTTTAACGAATGTTTTGAATGCGATACATGATGTACTCGAGGGAGGAGGTCGCGTAATAACAGTAGTTGGTTGCGGTGGTAACCGTGATAAGACAAAACGCCCGATAATGGCTCGTGAAGCTGTATCATTAAGCGATCAGGTGATTCTGACTTCTGATAACCCACGATTCGAAGAACCTCAGTCAATAGTAGATGATATGGTGGCGGGGCTAGACCCTGTACAAATGAAAAAAGCCTTGTGCATTGTAGATCGTGAGCAGGCTATAAAAACTGCTTGCACTTTTGCAAAGTCGGGTGATGTGATATTGATTGCGGGCAAAGGACACGAAGATTATCAAGATGTAAAAGGTGTGAAACATCACTTTGATGATAGAGAAATTGTCAAAAACTTACTCGGATTATAAGTAAAGAATAAGAATTAATAAAAGACCTGATAAAGTCGATAAAAATATATTATATAATGCTATACTATCTTTTTAATTATTTGGATTCCTTAGACTTTCCCGGTGCGGGGATGTTTAGATATGTATCCTTTAGAGCCGTAATAACTATTATACTTTCTTTAGGTATATCCACCGTTATAGGTCGTCGGATTATTGATAAATTGCAAGTTCTGCAAATTGGAGAGACTGTGCGTAATCTCGGACTTGAGGGACAGTTAAGCAAAAAGGGTACTCCAACCATGGGAGGTATTATAATAATCATAGCAATTATAGTACCGGTTATATTGTTGGCACGTCTTGAGAATGTTTACATTATATTAATGCTGATAACCACTTTATGGCTAGGAACACTTGGCTTTTTAGATGATTATATCAAAGTTTTCAGGAAGGATAAAGACGGATTACAAGGTAAATTTAAAATCATAGCGCAAGTTGGATTGGGGTTAATTGTAGGATTAACGCTGTACCTAAGTCCAACCGTAATTGTCCGTGAAAATACCGAAATACGAAATCAGGATAATGTGATCGAGAGAGTTACATATACCGTAGAGGGAGTGAAATCTACTCAAACAACAATTCCTTTCTTAAAGAATAATAATCTGGATTACGAATCATTCGTATCCTTTCTTGGAGAATATACAACTCCTGCCGCATGGATATTATTTGTATTTATCGTTATATTTATCGTAACAGCTGTATCTAATGGAGCTAATTTAACAGATGGACTGGACGGCTTGGCTGCCGGTAGTTCTGCCATTATAGGCGTTACACTGGGTATTCTGGCATATGTATCAGGTCACGTGGAATTTGCTTCGTATCTGAATATAATGTTTATCCCCGGTAGCGAAGAGTTGGTGGTATATGCTGCCGCTTTTGTGGGGGCAACAATTGGTTTTCTTTGGTATAACTCTTTTCCAGCCCAAGTGTTCATGGGTGATACAGGAAGTTTAACGCTAGGTGGAATCATTGGAGTTTTTGCCGTTATTATTCATAAGGAGTTACTATTGCCTATATTGTGCGGTGTTTTCTTTGTTGAAAGTTTGTCGGTAATGATGCAGGTATTTTACTTTAAATTTACCAAGAAGAAATACGGTGAAGGTCGTCGTATATTCAAAATGACACCTTTGCATCACCATTTCCAAAAAGCAGGTAATTCGGGAATACAGGCACTAATACAGAAACCATTTAATCCCGTTCCGGAATCAAAAATTGTGGTTCGTTTTTGGATCATAGGAATTATTTTGGCTGCTGTAACTTTAGCGACATTGAAAATGCGATAATTCATAAAGAAGAATTACGTTCGTTCGATATTTAAAGAATAAAGATTTTAGATGAAATGAAAAAGATAGTAATACTCGGAGGTGGCGAAAGCGGAGTCGGCTCGGCTATACTTGCTCAAGCGAAAGGATTTGAGGTTTTTTTATCTGATAATGGAGCTTTGCAAGATAAATACAAGGCTGAATTAGTCGATAAGAATATCCCTTTTGAAGAAAAAGGACATACCAAAGAGAATATACTTTCCGCCGACGAAATAATTAAAAGTCCGGGTATCCCAGATGAAGTTCCTTTGATTCAGGAAGCAAAGCAGAAGGGAATATCGATCATTTCGGAAATTGAATTTGCAGGCAGATATACCAATGCAAAAAAAATATGTATAACAGGAAGCAATGGAAAAACCACTACTACAAGCTTACTCTATTACATACTTAAATCGGCAGGTTTAAATGTCGGATTAGGAGGTAATATTGGGAAAAGCTTTGCAAGACAGGTTGCCGAAAATAGTTTCGATTATTATGTATTGGAGCTGAGTAGTTTTCAGTTAGACAATATGTACGACTTTAAAGCGGACATTGCTATATTACTCAATATAACACCCGACCATTTGGATCGGTACGATCACGATTTTCAGAAATATGTAGACGCAAAGATGCGTATTACTCAAAATCAAACAGCAGAAGATGCTTTTATTTACTGGGCGGAAGACCCTGTGGTAAGTAAAGAAGTGAGCAAGAAGCAACCCAACGTAAGGTTGTTTACATTCTCGGAGCATAAGGCGGACGGTGTGTCGGCTTATGTAGATAATGATCAGATAGTAATTAATACATCAAAATCAGTATTCACCATGGAGCAAGATTTATTGGCTTTAACGGGTACTCACAACTTATATAATTCGTTTGCTTCGGCTATTGCTGCTAAGTTGCTGGACATTAAAGATGAAAAGATAAGACAATCGTTGAGTGATTTTAAAGGAGTTGTGCATCGTTTAGAGAAAGTTGCTTCTGTAAAAGGGATTCAATTTATAAACGATTCTAAAGCAACTAATGTAAACTCTTGTTGGTATGCTTTAAAGAGTATGAAAACAAAGGTTGTCCTTATTTTAGGAGGAAAAGACAAAGGAAATGACTACCGGGAAATAGAGGAGCTTGTGAAAACAAAAGTACATGCTTTGGTTTTCTTAGGAGTAGACAATTCGAAATTGCATAAATTTTTTGATGGGAAAATCGAAACAATTGTAGATGCCGGTTCTATGGAAGAGGCTGTAAACAAAGCCTATGCATTGGCAACTGAAGGAGATTCGGTTCTTTTGTCGCCTTGTTGCGCAAGTTTCGATTTGTTCAAAAATTACGAAGATAGAGGAGACCAATTTAAATATTGGGTCAGAAAACTTTAGAAAAGCAAAAAAGGAGTTAATGAGTATACTAAGCTTGTAACTTGTAACTATAAATTTATGAGCGTCTTTGATAGGATATTTAAAGGGGATAAAACAATCTGGTGCATATTTATAGCATTATGCATTATATCGTTGCTGGAAGTATTTAGTGCATCCAGTACTATTGTTTATCGCCAGCACAATCACTGGGGACCTATCTTGCGTCATGCCGTATTTCTTTTGATCGGTTTTGGTGCGGTAATGTTTCTTCAGAGAGTGGCAACAAGATATTTTGCAGCATTGTTGTTATTATTGCCCGTTTCGTGGGTGCTACTGGTAATGACGATGTTTATGGGTACGGATGTGAATGGAGCACAACGATGGTTAGGTGTTGGAGCATTTACCATTCAGCCATCGGAGTTTGCCAAGTTGGCTTTGGTGGGTTTTGTCGCTTTTTTTCTGAGTAAACTGAAACCTGAGAATGAGTCGTTTCTATTTAAAATATTAATGGGTGGCATATTAATAACCTGTGCCCTTATTATTACCGAAAACTTATCTACCGCCTGTCTTTTGTTTGGCGTATGCTATCTAATGATGTTTATTGGACAGGTTAGTTTTAAGAAATTGGGAATGATTGCCTTGTGTGGAATTGGAGCTTTAGTTCTGTTGATAGGTTCTCTAACCCTTATACCTAAATCAACGGCGAAAGATTATTTGCCCGATCGTTTTGCAACATGGCAAGCCCGTATCGACAGACACTCTGCAGAGCAGGAGGATGAAAGTAATATTAATTCTCCCGGAGAATATAAGATAACAGATGATAATTACCAGGTATCACATGCAAAAATTGCGATAGCTAATGGAGAGATAATAGGTCTTCCAGGTAGTGGAAATGAACGTGATTTTTTACCTCAGGCCTATTCGGATTTCATTTTTGCCATAATTCTTGAGGAGATGGGATTGTTGGGTGGTCTGTTTACACTACTTTTGTATGTAGCACTGATGATTCGTGCAGGTGTTTTAGCGTCTAAATGTGAGAAATTATTTCCCCGTTACCTCCTTTTGGGGGCGGGATTGATCATAACAGTACAAGCATTAGCCAATATGGCTGTTGCGGTAAATCTTATTCCGGTTACGGGGCAACCTTTGCCGCTTATTAGCCGAGGAGGAACATCTACTATCATTACATGTATTTACTTTGGGATAATACTAGCATGTTCTAATGCCAAAGAAGATCAGCATGAAGATGTAGATGAAGATATTGCAAATGTAGAATACGAGTAAAAGGGGGCATCTATGGAACGACAAATGAGGGTAATTATAAGTGGGGGAGGTACGGGAGGACATATTTTTCCAGCCATATCTATAGCAAATGCTATAAAATTGCGCTATCCCGATGCAGCTATTCTTTTTGTTGGAGCAGAAGATAGAATGGAAATGACCCGTGTACCGAAAGCCGGATACGAAATTGTAGGTCTTCCTGTAGCAGGTTTCAACCGGAAAGACTTATTCAAAAACATATCAGTAGTAAAGAAGTTGATTACAAGCCTTTTTAAGGCAAATAGTGTAGTAAAGAAATTTAATCCCGATATTGCGATTGGTGTAGGAGGATACGCTAGTGGTCCCTTATTAAAAGTGGCAGCCAGAAAAGGTATACCGACACTTATTCAGGAGCAAAATTCGTATGCCGGAGTAACCAATAAATTATTGGCGAAAAAAGCATCTAAAATTTGTGTCGCTTACGAAGGAATGGAAGCATTCTTCCCTAAGGAGAAGATTGTGTTAACAGGTAACCCTTGTCGTCAGGATTTACTATCGGAGGTCTCAAAAGAAGAAGCATATCGTTACTTCAAGCTTGATCCTATGAAAAGAACGATTCTTGTTCTTGGAGGTAGTTTAGGTGCACGTACATTGAATCAGAGTATAATGAGGAATCTGCCTCTTTTGGATGACTCAGCAGTACAGATTCTTTGGCAGTGTGGCGAGCGTTATCAATACGATCTGACTATCGAATTGTCAAATAAACCTCAGGCTAAAGATATTTATTTGCATGATTTTATCAATAGGATGGATCTTGCGTATCGAGCTGCCGATATGGTTGTCTCGAGAGCGGGTGCCAGTTCTATTTCTGAACTCAGCATATTAGGAAAACCAACAGTTTTGATACCTTCGCCTAATGTTGCAGAAGATCATCAGACTAAAAATGCGATGGCTCTCGTAGAGAAGCATGCAGCAATAATGGTAAAAGATGCAGATGCTCCAAATGAACTTTTGAAAACTGCATTGCAAATTGTTAAAGATGATAATATCCTTGCCATGTTGGCAAAGAATATAAAAACAATGGCACGCCACAATGCTTCGGAGCACATTGTAGATGAGATAGAAAAACTGGTAAACAAAGGCAAACAATAGGAGAATTATGGAAAATATAAAGTCAGTATACTTTTTAGGCATAGGTGGTATTGGGATGAGTAATCTCGCTCGTTACTTTCTTTCTAAAGGAAAAAAAGTTGCCGGATACGATAGAACGGAAACTTTACTGACACAGACTTTAGTCGAAGAAGGAGCAAGTATCCATTATGATGATAATGTAAATAATATTCCTGCTGATTTTGCAGCTAAAGACTCAACGTTAGTTGTATATACTCCTGCTTTACCTGCCGAAAGTGATGAACTACAATATTTTCAAAAGAATAATTTCGATCTAAAGAAACGGGCAGAGGTACTGGGGCTGATAACAAAAAGCAGTAAAGCCTTGTGTTGTGCAGGTACTCATGGTAAAACGACTACATCGAGTATGCTTGCTCATATTCTGAAAGGTTCTCATCTCGATTGCAATGCTTTTTTAGGAGGAATTCTAAAGAATTACAGCAGTAATTTGATGCTGTCCGATACAAGTGAGTTTACAGTAGTAGAAGCCGATGAATATGACCGATCTTTCCATTGGTTGCACCCTTATATGGCTCTGATAACTTCAGTAGATCCTGACCATTTGGATATATATGGAACGGAAGCCGAATATTTGAAAAGTTTCGAAAAATTTACCAGCTTAATCCAACCCGGAGGTGCCTTGGTAATGAAGCACAATATAAATCTTTCACCTCAATTAGCTGAAGGTGTTAGGCTATACACTTACTCTATTGATAGAGGAGACTTTCATGCCGAAAATGTCAAAGTAGGAGATGGTACCATTCGCTTTGATTTTGTGACACCTAAAACGACAATTCGAAATATCGAATTAGGAGTTCCGGTTCGTATTAATATCGAAAACGGTATAGGCTCTATGGCTCTCGCCTGGTTAAATGGAGCTACAGATGAAGAGTTACGCCATGCAATGGCTACTTTTCAAGGAGCAAAACGCCGTTTCGACTTTCTTTTGAAAACCGATAATCTGGTGATGATTGATGATTATGCACATCATCCCGATGAGCTATCGGCAAGCATATCTTCTGTAAAAGAATTATATCCAGACAAAAAAGTATTGGGGATTTTTCAACCTCATTTATACTCAAGAACCAGAGATTTTGTAGATCAGTTTGCTAGAAGTTTATCCTTATTAGATGAATTAATTTTGTTGGATATTTATCCGGCTCGCGAAAAACCGATTGAAGGAGTAACCTCCGAAATAATTTTCGAGAAAGTTACTTGTAAAAAAACTCTTTGTAAGAAAGAAGAATTATTAGATTTGCTACAGCAAAAAGAAGATATTGAGGTACTATTAACAATAGGGGCCGGAGATATTGACAGATTGCTACCTGCTATAAAAGATATTTTAGAAGCTCGCTTATACTAGAAGATTTAAAATACTGAATGGTAAAGAAAATATTAGTTATTATCGGATTATGTTTATTAGGTGGATACCTGATTTTTGCGGCTTTCTTTTTTGAGAAAAAGCCACAGGATAAGATATGTAATCAATTTGAGATTGTAGTAAACAATGAAGATACGGATCGATTTATAGAAATAGCTGATCTGGAAAAAGATATAGATGCGAAAGGCTTAAATCCTTATGGAAAACAACTAAAAGAAGTTAACACTCTAGCTATACAAGAGGCCTTATTGGCCAATAAGCTGATTAAATCGGCAGAGGTTTTTATTACCAGTGGAGGAGGAATAAGAGCTGTAATTATCGAGCGAATCCCCATTCTTAGGGTAATTCCTTCAGCAGGAGAAAGTTACTATATTGATAAAGATGGAGAGAAAATGCCACTCTCGAGCCATAATACAGCATACCTGCCAATTGCTACGGGTGAAATAAAAGATGAGCTTGCTAAGACTGATTTATATAAATTTGCACTATTTTTGTGTAAAGATGAATTCTGGAATGCTCAGATCGAACAGATTGTTGTTCAGCCCAAAGATGAAGTAACTTTAATAACCCGTATCGGTAATCAGGAGGTACTTATGGGAAAGTTAGACAACGTTGAGTCAAAGCTTGATCGTCTCAAAAAATTCTATACTCAGGCCTTGCCTGCTACAGGATGGAATAGATATACAAAAATAAATTTGAAATACGACAAACAAGTCGTAGGTACAAAGCGTTGAATATAAAAGTTTAATACTAAATAAATCTTAGAAAAGAGCGTTTAGTATTTATATAGGTAAATAAAAGTATTTAATGATCTGTTTAAAGTCATAATAGACTAGGAGTGTTATACTTGCCAGAACATTATAATAGGTCTAAGACCTTAATATAGGAAAGAAGATATGGAACAATCAGGTTTTATTGTCGGTATCGACTTAGGGACTTCGAAAATTGTAGGATTGTTAGGACGGAAAAATGAGCAGGGAGTAATATCTATTCTCGCATCAGAATCTATCCCATCTGATAATTGTGTAAAGCATGGAGTGGTTTACAATATAGATGAAGCGGCAGGAAAAATAAAGAAGTTAGTAAACTTGTTGGAAAACAAGTCGGGTCGTAAAATAGGAAAAATATACGTGTCGGTTGCCGGGAAATCTCTGCGGGCAATAGAATATACTTTAACAAAGGATCTGATTGATGAGTCGGAGGTTTCGTTTGCGGTAATAGACCAGATGGAACAACAAGCTCGCCAGAATAAACCTGATTTTTTGACAAATTATAGTGTTGTTGCACCCGAAATATTTCTGGACGGGCATCCCGAAGATGACCCTATAGGGAAAAATGCTACTTTGGTAGAAGGTCGTTACCGTCTTATAGTCGGTCGTCCCAATATTAAGAGTAACCTGATAAAATGTATAACCGATAAAAATCAGTTAGATATTGCAGGCTTTATTGTCGGACCGGTTGCTGCAGGAGCAATTGTTCTTGATGAAACCGATAAGCAGGCAGGTTGTGCGCTTATTGATTTTGGAGCAGGCACAACTACACTTTCTATATACAAAGAAGGACTTCTGCGATATATGGCAGTTATCCCATTTGGAGGACGTACTGTATCAAAAGATGTAAAAGAACTTGGATTTATAGATACAGCAGCCGAAGCATATAAAATAAAATATGGTAGAGTCGGTAAGGATAAAAATAAACAAAATACTTCTTCCAACTCTGAGGTTGATGTGAAAGAATTGAATAAAGTAATTCAACTTCGTCAGGAAGAGATTATTTTAAACATTCTTAATCAGATTAAAGAATCGGGTTATGCAGGTAAACTAGATGCGGGAATAATAATAATAGGTGGTGCTTCTCAATTGACCGGTTTGCCGGAGTTTCTGGAAGAAAAAGTACAGATGCCAGTAAAAAAAGGAGCAGCCAAACGTTTATATATAAATAATGCAGCCGATTTATTACAGAATCCGGCTTATGCACAGTGCTTGGGACTATTGCTTTTTGCAAATGAAAATTGCGAGAAAGTAGAGGCTCCTAAAGTTGACTATATCAATCGTCCTCGTCCCCTAGATGCACAAAGTGGAACTTATTCGGAGTCTGCAGAAAGAAACCAAAATGCTTCAGCACATCATGAACAACCTGTTGTTGACAATGATGAAGACGAATACGAAGAAGAGGAACCTGAATACGAAGAAAGACCTAAAAAAACAAAAAAGGTGAAGGATAAAAAATCTCCGGGGCTTTTTGATTTCTTCGGGAAAATTCAGAACTTGGGAGGAACTATGTTTAAAGATGAAGATTAAGTAGCGTTAACTATTTAATGCGATATTTTATCAATATAACGGTCTCTAGTTGTGATGCCCAGCCAAAGCAATAAAAAGGTCTGAGACCTTAGTTATTTATCTACCAAAGCAATAAGAAGGTCTGTGACCTCAAACATGAAAAATAAAGAAGATACGCTATATGAATGACGAGATATTAGAATTTCAATTTCCGCGCAAAACACAAACTATTATCAAAGTGATAGGAGTAGGTGGTGGTGGAGGAAATGCCGTGAATCATATGTATAATGAGGGAATACATGACGTCTCATTTGCTCTCTGTAATACAGATAACCAGGCATTACACGAATCTCCGGTCGAAACCCGTGTTCAACTCGGACGACGTACAACCGAAGGTCTTGGAGCAGGTAACCGTCCCGAAGTAGCTAAGGCTGCCGCTGAAGAAAGCCGTCAGGACATTCAGGAGCTTTTGGGAGATGGTACCAAGATGGTATTTATCACCGCAGGTATGGGAGGGGGAACCGGAACGGGTGCAGCCCCTGTTGTAGCCCGTATTGCAAAGGATATGAATATTCTGACTGTTGGTATTGTTACCATCCCATTTGTATTCGAAGGTCGTAAAAAAATAATTCAAGCTCTTAGAGGTGTCGAAGATATTGCTCAAAATGTAGATGCCCTACTGGTAATAAATAATGAGCGTCTGATTGATATATATTCGGATCTAACTATTCCGAATGCCTTTGCCAAAGCCGATGATACGTTGGCAATAGCAGCGAAAGGTATAGCTGAGATTATAACTGTACATGGGCATATCAATCTCGACTTTGCCGATGTTAAAACCATCCTTAAAGATGGAGGTGTTGCAATTATGAGTAGCGGAATCGGAGAAGGAGAGAATAGAGTAGAAGAAGCTATCAGAAACGCATTACATTCGCCGTTGTTGAACAACAATGATGTATTTAAAGCGAAAAAGATACTTTTCAATATTTATGCAGGTGAAGATACTCCACTTATTGTTGAAGAAATGGAATCAGTATCTGAATTTATGAAACGCTTTGGACCCGAGATTGAGGTTATCTGGGGTACTGCTACAGAAGAAAGTCTGGGAGGTAAAGTTAAGATTACTTTATTGGCTACAGGTTTTGGAATGTCAAGCATACCGGGTATCGGAGATCATCTGAGGGAAATGACCGAAGAAGAGCAACGTTTAGAAGAAGAACGTTTCATCAAAGAGGAGGAAGAAAAACGCCGTATCAATACAATGATCGAGCAGCATTATGGCAAAGACGGAGTTAAGACAATGGATGTAAGATCATTCTTTACTCCTCGCCCGATTATCTTATCGACAGAAGAGCTGGATGATGATAAAATAGTTGAAGCATTAGAAAATACTCCTGTTTTTAAAAGAGGAGAAGATTTTAATCCGAATGATTATAGACCCGAATCAAAAAAATCGACAGATTTATTTAATTAAGGTCTCGCCTCATTTCTGAATAAAACAATATACAGAATAATTTACAACAAAAAATAGAACGAGATGGACTTGTTTGACAGAGTAAGTGAAGATATTAAGGATGCAATGCGTGCTAAAGATAAAATCAAATTAGAAGCATTGCGGGGTGCAAAAAAAGAGTTTATTGAAGCAAAGACTGCAAAAGATAGCAATGGAGAACTTGCTGATGATGTTGCAGTGAAAATTCTTCAAAAAATGGTAAAGCAAAGAAGAGACAGTGCCGATATTTACAAATCACAAGATCGTCCCGAGCTGGCAGAGAAAGAATTGGAAGAAATAGCTGTGTTGGAACACTATTTACCAAAACAACTGTCAGAGCAAGAATTAGAAGCTAAATTGAAAGAAATTATAGCCTCTGTTGGAGCCACAAGTGCTGCCGATATGGGAAAAGTAATGGGTGCTGCTACAAAACAATTAGCAGGATTAGCTCCCGGAAAAGCAATCTCAGACACAGTTAAGAAACTATTATCTTAAAGAGATACTTATATCTTTTTATTCTAGAATAAAAGAGCCGATGAATATAATTTCATCGGCTTTTCTTATTTATAGTTTTATCTGCAAAGCAATAAAAACGGTGTCTGAGACCTACATCATATTAGCAGCTAAGAATTTTCTGGTAAGCTCAGCCTTTTCTCCTCTACGTTCTATATAATTTTCAGCCTGTTCTTCTGAAATCTGACCAATACTAAAATACCTCGATTGAGGATGGGCAAAAATAAGTCCACTCACAGAAGCATTCGGTAACATAACGCCGTTTTCAGTAAGTTCAACACCTATCTCGGTTGAGTGTAACAGATTGCTGTTCAGTAGGAAGTTGATAGACTGATCGGGTATCGAAGGATAGCCTACAGCCGGACGGATTCCCTGATATTTCAAAGAGAACATTTCATCCACAGTAATATTCTCATCGGGAGCAAATCCCCAATATTCTTTTCTTATTTTAGCATGCAGGTATTCGGTCGTAGCCTCAGCCAAGCGGTCTAAAACTGATTTGAGGAGCAACACGCTGTACTCGTCTCCTTCGTGTTCATATTTGCTTAGTAATTCGTTCGATCCTACACCTGCGGTAGCTGTGAATCCGGCTACATAGTCTTTTTTACCGCTATTCTTAGGAACGACAAAATCGCAAAGAGAAAGGTATACCCCTTTATCATTCTTCTTTTGTTGTCTCAACATCGGGAAGCAAATATCATTGATATAGATACATTCGTTGTCTACATAAGCCTCATGAATCGCATATACAGCTTTTATATATTCAGCCTTTGTAAAAATAAGATGATCCAACATCTTTTTAGCATCACGATATAAACTCATTCCTTCCTGAGCCTTTTCCTTCTCTTTTTCAGGGAAAGTATTCAACCACTCAGCATCACACCTTGGACACCCGTCTAAATGTTGAACAGTGTGATAGCGAGCCGAAAGATTCCATGAATGGAAGAAAAATTTCCAGTCGATATAGGGTAGGATATCTTCTATTGGAATATGAGGAATAACATGACGACCCAGCTTATTTGGAGTTGAAGGGGTATAGTTTTCCCAATCGATTTTAAATGGATTTTTAATGGCTTCGGCAAGTGGAGTCAGTTCTACTTTCTTACTTTCCATTGAATTTCTAAGATCTTGGTATTCGTCTCTTATTTCCTGAATAAAAGACTCTTTAGAAGCCGGATTAATCAATTTGGCAACAGCAGAAGGAGCCTGAGAAGCATCTTTCACATATACTACCGATCCATTGTTATATTTGGGGTCAATCTTGATCGCTGTATGCAACTTAGAAGTAGTAGCTCCTCCGATCATAAGAGGAATAGTGAATCCTGCCTTCTCCATCTCATGAGCTACAATACTCATTTCCTCCAAAGACGGAGTAATAAGTCCGCTAAGACATAATATATCAGGTTGTTCCTCTATTACCTTTTGGATAATTACTTCAGGTGGAACCATTACTCCAAGATCGATAACCTCATAATTATTACAAGCAAGAATGATAGCTACAATGTTTTTACCAATATCGTGAACATCTCCCTTTACGGTTGCAATAACCAGTTTTCCGGCACTGTTAGAAACTGATTTCGAATCTTTCTGAGCCTCAAGAGTTGGTTCAAGTATAGCTACGGCACGTTTCATTGTACGTGCAGTTTTTACCACCTGTGGCAAGAACATTTTTCCAGACCCGAACAGATCACCTACTTTGTTCATCCCTGACATTAGAGGCTTGTCAATAATATCTACGGCTTTTGGATATACTTTTAGAGCTTCCTGTAAATCTTCCTCCATAAAGTCGCTTATACCCTTGATTAGGGCGTATTCTAAGCGTTGATCTAGCTCATAGCTACGCCATTCCTCAACCTTTTGTTCCGGTTGATTTGATTTCTCATTTTTGATACGCTCAGCATAATCAATAAGTTCGTCGGTAGCTTCTTCTCTTCTGTTGAAGATAACATCTTCTATCAGATTTCTTAGATCAGTTGGAATATCATCATATATTACCGATTGTCCGGGATTAACGATACCCATATCCATGCCCTTTTGAATGGCATAATAAAGGAATACCGAGTGCATGGCTTCACGTATATAATCATTGCCACGGAACGAGAAGGATAGGTTACTTATACCTCCGCTTATTTTTGCATGAGGCAGGTTGGCTTTTATCCATTCAATAGTTTTCAGGAAGTCAACAGCATAGCCTCTGTGTTCTTCAATCCCTGTTGCTATCGCCAGGATATTAGGGTCGAAGATTATATTCATCGGATCGAATCCGTCATTTACAAGTAATTTATAAGCTCTTTCGCATATTTCTATACGTCTTTCAAACCTGTCAGCTTGTCCTGTTTCGTCAAATGCCATAATAATTATGGCTGCTCCATACCTATTTACTAAACGTGCTTGTCGAAGAAATTCTTCTTCACCACCTTTCAATGAGATTGAGTTTACCACGGCTTTACCTTGCAGGCATTTAAGTCCGGCCTCTAATACTTCCCATTTAGAAGAATCTACCATTACAGGAATACGTGAAACATCGGGGTCAGATGCTACAAGATTAAGGAAAGTGGTCATTTCTTTCACACCATCAAGCAGACCTTCGTCCATGTTTACATCAAGAATCTGAGCACCGTCTTCTACTTGTCGGTGTGCAATAGTTAACGCCTCTTCGTATTTCTCTTCTTTGATAAGACGGAGAAATTTGCGAGAACCTGCTACGTTACAACGCTCTCCTACATTTATGAAATTGATTTCAGGTTTAGCTTCTAATAGCTCTAAACCTGAAAGCCACATATATTTAGGCTTATCGGCAGGCTTATGAGGTGTTGCACCTTCTATTAAACTTACGTACTGAGATATATGGTCAGGAGTAGTTCCACAACATCCTCCCAAAATATTAACAAGACCTTCGTCTATATATTCTTTGATTTGCTTAGCCATAATTTCGGGAGTCTCGTCATACTCTCCGAATTGGTTGGGTAATCCCGCATTAGGATATGCAGAAATATACGTTGGAGCAAGTCTCCCCAATTCTTTAAGGAACGGTTTCATATCAGATGCTCCGAATGAACAGTTAAGACCAATCGAAAGGAAATCGATATGACTCACTGATGCCAAAAAAGCTCCTGTTGTTTGTCCCGAAAGAGTACGTCCGCCTTTATCGGATAACGTTACCGAAATCATTATAGGCATTTCTATATTTCTTTCTCTGCGTACTTCATCAGCCGCAAAGAGGGCAGCTTTTGCGTTCAGTGTATCAAAGATAGTTTCGATCAAAAGTAAATCTACTCCACCATCAATCAAGCCTTCTATTTGTTCTTTGTACACTTGGTGAAGATCATCGAAAGTGACAGCACGATAAATCGGATTCTCGACCTTAGGACTCATTGATGCAGTCTTATTCGTCGGACCGATTGAGCCAGCAACAAAACGAGGTTTATCTGGCGTACGTTTAGTATACTCATCTGCAGCTTTACGAGCCAGACGAGCAGCAGCTACGTTCATTTCCTTTACCAAATCCGACATATTATAGTCGTCCATAGATATGGAGTTGGCATTGAAAGAGTTTGTTTCTATAATGTCGGCTCCTGCTGCCAGATACTCACAATGAATTGCTTCAATAATATCAGGGCGTGTAAGACATAACAAATCATTATTACCCTTAAGAAGAGTGGTTGAGTTTTTGAATCTGTCTCCACGAAAATCTTCTTCGGTAAGTTTGTATCGCTGAATCATGGTACCCATGGCACCATCCAGTATCAGGATTCTTTCTTTTAGTATATTTTTAATCTGTGGCATTATTAGTATTCTTATTTATTTGTCGGATTCTATTTTAAAGGACTTGATATAGTGGTATCTCAGATAAAACATATTGATCCAGTGATTGGGTTTAGATGGAAATTGAGAAAAATGAGCATCTAGTTTTTGATAACCGGAGATGACTTTTTCGTAATATTCTCTCATTTTCACTTGGGTTTTAGTAGTGCTTACGGATTAATCCGTTTTATCGAATTTAACTTATAATAGTCTGCACAGATACCATTTCGCCACGAGGTTGGATCGTTGGAAATATCTTCAAAATCAAACTCGGCAGGCAGTATAATAGGAGATTCTTCTAAAACTATATCTTTATTACCTATTTCTTTTTGTTCTTCTATATATAACTCTCTTCTTTCATACCTATCAGCCAGAGATACGAGTATTTGGTATCTTTCTGAATAGGTAAATGCGAAGATAACAGTTAACGCTGTCAATATCAAAATATTTATGATTTTCATTGCTAAATTACTCATATTAACATTTGCATAGAGTATACAGATGGATACAATCATAAAACTTGATAAGCAAAAAGCAGCACGGAGTGGAAATATGGGTGATGCAATCATAGCTAACGCCGAAATATGGGCAGCAGTAAAAAACAGTAGTGAGCCAAACCAGGCAGTATAGTTTCTATTATCTTTATTCTGACAGAAGAATACAAAATTTAAACAGATATATATGAGAATCAGTATGCCTATGGAATTCACATATTTATAAATCCAATATATGTTTCTCGCTTTATACCTTAAGACCTCGAAGAAAGGTTTGTCGATTAAATTAAAAGCTGCATGGGTATCTTTTGATCTAATAAAATTGCCGGGAGCTAATAACATGACAGCACACCCAATGCAAACACCTATAAAACCATATATAGTCCATTTTGGTATTTTTATTTTTCTGATCTTACAATATAAAAATAGAATGAATAATATCGAAATTAGTGCTATTACCGAATTTTCATTTGTCCATCCGGCAATAATACCTCCGAATAGGAAGAGTATATTTTTAAGAACGCTATCTTTTGATTTTTCGTTCACATAGAAACTGTAGTAATACGATAAGAATACCAATATTATAAGTGTTCCCCATAAATAATTACTACTACCTGTAATCCAGATTACTGTCTGTGGAAATACTGGAGTTAATAACCAGACGAGTAAATTAACCAGAAGAAATAAATAAGGATTTGTTTCTTTTCCTTTATTTGCAATTCGATATATAATAAAAGCAAATGCTGTATAAGCGACGCTATTGAGTATTTCTCTTAAAAGAGGATTTAGCAATAATAAAAGCTGATCGATAAAGTGTACAATATTACGCCCACCCCAATATAGATAGTGGTTATACTGAGAAATAATAATATCAAGGACATTTCCAATACGCTGCGGTGGATTCTCATTGAATATAAAAGAGTACATCCAATCGTCAGAATGGATGGGATATAATCTATTTAGTAGAAAAACTAAAATGAAGAAAATAATAAGGAATAAGCCCAGAATAATCTTGTTTGTATTATTCCCTTTTATCCCTGCTTTATTATTATCCATCTCTTTTAAGTAGCATTAAAGTAAGTTTAGAAGTGCTCGGTAATCAAGTATACGAAATTTGTGAACTTGTTTACTCTATGTATCTAGACGATATAGGATTTGAGACCCTATTTTTTCATCACTCGATCAAGCATTCTTTTGTCATCTTTCTCTTTGAGAGATTGTCGCTTATCGTATTGCTTTTTTCCTCGGGCAACAGCGATATTTAATTTAGCTAAACCTCTTTCATTAAGAAATAATCGTGTCGGAACAATTGTATATCCTGTTTCTTTAACTAAACGTTGAATTTTTTTGAGTTCTTTTTTATTAAGAAGCAATTTACGATCGCGGCGTGCTACGTGATTGTTATATGAACCATAAAAATATTCAGTTATGTTCATGTTTCTTACCCATAAAGCCTCTTTTTCGAAGATACAAAAGGTATCAACTAAACTGGCTTTCCCCAATCTGATTGATTTAATTTCGGTTCCGGTTAATACCAGACCTGCTGTATACGTATCAAGCAACTCATAGTCAAAAGTTGCCCGTTTGTTTTTTATATTTATATTTAATTGTTTCATTGTAAATAATCTATCTTAGAGTTGCTCGTCTAAATAAGGTGAATCTACCTTATTCTTTAAGCAATTTGTCTAAAAAATCATCAAATTCTTTATCGATGCGATTCAAAAAATCATTCTCGATTCTGATAACAGAGTCATCTTCTATTACCAGTAATTCTTCTTGAACAATAAGATTTTCGTCTGCAATATTAATAGAAAATGGTTTAAATACATCCAGAGTGTCGAATTTATTATCCATATCAAATTGCTCAACAACTTCTCTTAATTGACGAGCTATTACCAGATCGTCGTCTTCTGATGCCCATTCCTCTATTATAATCTGAGACAACAGATTTTCTTCGTCATCAAATACCGATAAGCTTCCACTATCTTTATCTACAACAAGAAATATATCAGTCAAAGAACTGCCTGTATACCCTTCATTCAAACTGTTAATTGCTTCAGTTAGAACTTTTGAAATTTCTTTATACACTTTTCTTGCTGTCATAATCGATTGCTATTTAAATCTTATGCTTTATTGTTACTCTTTCCCAAGTAGTTTTTGATATTCAGTATCATTATTTATAATTTCAAGACCTCTTCTGAAGATTTCACTCTCATCGTTGATAATCTTAAAGTAGGCAGCCGTGTTGAATAGATCTCTGGCTATCAAAGCTTTTATTCTTCTTTTGAATTGCTCTTTAGATCTTAAATACTGATCTTCTTTATATTCTATTTTTTCATCGGTGGCCATTTGTATCATTTCGGCTAGTACTTTGTCCGAAACTTCATACTCATCTTTAAATTTTTCAATAGTAGGGTACTTCTTCAAAAGCTCCTTTCTATTTGCATCTACTTGATTGAGTGCAAGTTTATAAACAATACCCATTGCATTAATTCGTCCACTGTATTCGGTATATTCGGTCGTATCTATCGGAACAAAATAGTCCGGCATAATACCTCCACCTCCATATACAATACGCTCATTTACCAGCGTTTTATATTTTAAAGAATCAGGGAAATGTATGCTGTCAGCATTCATCATTTCACCCCTGTTGTATCTTGCTATCAAATCCCTGTTATAAGAATCCTGATCTCCATGCGTATATGGTTTCTGAATACAGCGACCAGTCGGAGTGTAATAGCGTGCAACCGTTAAGCGGATCATTGATCCGTCGGGTAGGGGAAATTGTCGTTGTACAAGCCCTTTCCCAAAGGTTCGTCTTCCAACTATCAGTCCTCTATCCCAATCCTGAACAGCACCGGATACAATCTCACTGGCAGAAGCAGACCCTTCGTCTACTAGTATTACTAGTTTACCTTTCTCGAATAAGCCTTTTTCTGTTGAGGAGTCGCTCGTCCTTGCTTGATGTGCTCCCTCCATATATACAATGAGTTTATCTTTATCCAAGAATTCATCAGCGAGTTCAGTTGCGGCATTCAAATAACCTCCGCCATTACTTTCAAGATCCAGAATCAGATTTTGCAAACCTTCAGCGTTTAGTTTAATTAGAGCTTCCTTAAATTCAGCGACGGTGGTGGCTCCAAAACGACTCAAACGAATATATCCTGTTTTATCATCAATCATATAGGCTGCATCCAGACTATAAATAGGAATCTTAGCACGTATTATCTGAAAAGTTATAGGTTTTTGAACACCTCGGCGAAGAACTTTTACAGTAACCTTTGTTCCTTTCGGTCCTTTTAACCGTTTCATAATATCACGTGTACTCATATTAACACCTGCGATGGTAGTATCGTTCACTGATATTATACGATCGCCCGGAAGTAAGCCTACTCGTTCGGATGGGCCATCGGCAATTGTTTCGATAACATAAAGAGTATCAGACATCATATTGAATGATATACCTATTCCATCGAAGTTGCCTTCTAATGGTTCATTCATTTCAGATACAGTCTCGGCACTTAGATACGAGGAGTGAGGATCTAGTTCTTTTAGTATAGATACAATTGCATCATCTGCCAATTTTTCATCATTAACAGTATCAACATACATCCTCTCGATTAAAGTCATGGTAGTAGCTAATTTCTTAGTTCCTTGACTCATCCCGTATTGTGCTGAAATGGTATTAACAAAAATGAATGTACAGGTTATTATCAATAACAATGTCTTTCTTCTCATCTTATATTTTCTTTTTAGTAACAGCAAATGTTTAATGCGTTATTCTTAGATTATAATTAACAGTTTTATTATACTACCAACATATATAAAGGTTTAAGACTTTATATTATGCAAAAGAGTCAAGCAAAAGCTCTTACTTGACTCTTTGGATAGTTCTTTTATTTCTGTTCAACTGTTTTAGTCTGTATTAATATCAATACCATCCGGTACAAAATTACTTACGTCATGTTTGTATCGCAAAAGTTCCCGGACGATTGTTGAGCTGATATGAGTCAGCTCAGGCTCTGTGAAAAGGACTAATGTTTCGATTCCCGATATATTGCGATTCATATCCGCAATTGTTTTCTCGTATTCAAAATCATTTACTGACCTGATTCCTCTGATGATAAATTCTGCATCTACCTTTTTCGCGAAATCGACAGTAAGTGAATCGTAGGAACCGACTGAAACCCGAGGCTCATCCGCGTATAATTTTTCTATCATATGGATTCGTTGTTCCAAAGAAAAGTAACTCCTCTTATTGTCATTGACTCCTATTGATATTATAATCTCGTCTACCACATTTAATCCTCTGCGAACGAGTGATGCATGTCCTATTGTAAAAGGATCGAATGTGCCCGGAAAAATAGCTCTCTTCATTTTTTATAATAAAAAGGTCATTAGACCTTAGTTTGCCATATCGGAGATGAACTTAATTCTTACCAGGCGTATTTCCTCTTCGGTATACATACCCAGTTCGTTTATTGCATCTTCGAGATCGTCAGATTCTGCTTCCTGAAAATAATCAAAGATATCAGCCATATGGTCTTCATCTATTACCTCATTCAAGAAATAATCAATGTTTATCTTAGTTCCTGAGTAAACTATAGCTTCTAGTTCTGCCAGTAATTCGGGAAACTCTATACCTTTCGATTCTGCAAGATCGTCCAAAGCAACCTTACGGTCGATGCTTTGTACTATAGCCACTTTTAATTTCGATTTATTAGCTACCGTTCTTACTCTTAAGTCTTCTGGACGCTCAATCTCATTTTCTTCTACGTGCTTCTTTATAATCTCAACAAATTCGGCACCGTATCTTTTAGCTTTACCTGCTCCTACACCGGGTATGTTCTGTAGTTCGTCGATACTTGTCGGGTAGATGGTTGCCATCGATTCCAACGAAGGATCTTGGAAAATAACATAAGGAGGAACATTTAATTTTTTAGACATCTTCTTACGAAGGTCTTTCATGATAGAGAATAATACTGGATCTACAGCCGAGCTTCCGCCCCCGCCTTTGATAACCACTTCATCATCACTCTCATCATCAAAATCCTCTTCCTGAGCTATCTTGAATGAAACCGGCTTCTTTAAAAAGTCTTTTCCTTTTTTTGTAATTTTAAGCAGACCATAGTTTTCTATGTCTTTGTCTAAATAACCGGCAATCAGACCTTGTTTAATTACGGCATTCCAGGTGTCTTCATCAGTATCTTCTCCAGATCCGAATGCTTCTAAATCCTGATGACCATAGGTCTCAATTTCTGACGTTTCTTTTCCTCTAAGGAAATTAATAACGTACTCAGTTTTGAATTTTTCTTTTAATGCTAATACAGCTTCTATTGCTGTTAATAATAAGTCTTGAGCTTCCACTTGTTTTTTAGGGTTTATACAATTGTCACAATTACCACAGTTATGTTGATTATATTTTTCTCCGAAATAGTGTAGTAGAACAATTCTACGACACATTGCTGTTTCAGCATAAGCTGCTGTTTCAAGAAGAAGCTGTTTACCAATTTCTTGTTCGGCAACAGGCTTACCCTGCATAAATTTTTCGAGTTTCTGAAGGTCTTTATACGAATAGAATGCTACACATCTACCTTCACCTCCATCACGTCCTGCACGTCCTGTTTCCTGATAATATCCTTCGAGGCTTTTAGGCATGTCATAATGTATGACATATCTTACATCGGGTTTGTCGATACCCATACCGAAGGCTATTGTGGCTACAATGACGTCCACTTTTTCCATCAAAAATGAGTCTTGATTCTCACCACGGGTCGAGGCATCCAACCCGGCATGGTAAGCAAGCGCATTTATATTATTTGCCCGCAAAATTTCAGCAAATTCTTCTACTTTTTTTCTGCTTAAGCAATATACGATACCCGATTTTCCTTCCTGAGATTTGATATACCGAATAATATCCCGGTCTACCTTGTCAGTCTTTGGTCGAACTTCGTAATAAAGATTTTCGCGATTAAAAGATGATTTGTAAATTTTTGCATCCAACATTCCCAGACTCTTCTGGATGTCGTGCTGCACCTTAGGTGTCGCCGTTGCTGTCAAAGCGACAAGCGGCCGCTGACCGATTTCCATGATGATGGGCTTGATGCGTCTGTATTCGGGTCTGAAATCATGTCCCCATTCCGATATACAGTGAGCTTCGTCTATTGCATAGAACGAAACTTTTATTTGTCGCAAAAACTCAATATTTTCATCTTTAGTTAAAGATTCGGGAGCAACATATAATAATTTTGTTTTGCCCGATATCACATCCGCCTTTACCAACTCAATGGAAGCTTTGTTTAAGGATGAATTCAAAAAATGAGCTATACCATCTTCTTCGCTGAAGTTGCGCATGGCGTCAACCTGATTTTTCATCAATGCAATTAATGGGGATATGATAATCGCAGTACCCTCCATCAATATCGCAGGAAGCTGATAGCAAAGAGATTTTCCTCCTCCTGTCGGCATCAAAACAAAAGTATCTTTTTCCTCCAAAACATTCTGTATGATAGCCTCCTGGTTACCCTTGAACTTATCAAACCCAAAATGTTTTTTTAGATTTTCAATTAATAGATCTTCTCGTTTTGACATAGTTAATTAAATCGCATAAATGGAATATCAAAAATAGACATAACCTACACTAGTTATTTTTGAAAATGTAATTATATCTTACGAAGATAGCTTCTTAAGTCAAAAATACAATAGAAAAAGATTTTTTTTTAATAGAAAAATGAGAATTATTCATAAGAATTTTTCAGCCTGTCCAGATTAGAGCTTTCCAATTGCCGTACAGCGTACTCTTTTGTGATATGCAAGCTCTTTTCATCACTCGATGGGATGGTAAACATAGCATCCATCATCACTGTTTCTACTATCGAACGAAGTCCTCTGGCTCCTAATTTATATTCAACAGCCTTGTCTACTATATAGTCGTATACAGCATCATCAAAGGTGAGATTCACATCATCCATGGTGAATAACTTCAAATATTGTTTGATGATTGAGTTTTTAGGTTCTGTTAAAATTCTTCTCAAAGCCGAATGGTCTAAAGCATTCAGATAAGTAAGAATAGGCAGACGACCAATAATTTCAGGAATTAATCCGAAAGATTTTAAATCCTGAGGAGTTATATATTTCAGTAATTCATTTCTGTCTATATCCGAATTTTTCAAAGCAGCCGAATATCCGACAACACGAGTATTCAAACGTTGAGCAATTTTTCTTTCGATACCGTCAAAAGCCCCTCCACATACAAATAGTATATTTTTGGTGTTAACGGCAATCATCTTCTGATCCGGATGTTTACGTCCTCCTTGTGGTGGAACATTTACGATAGAACCTTCGAGTAATTTCAAAAGACCTTGTTGTACACCTTCGCCGCTTACATCACGAGTGATAGATGGATTGTCTCCTTTACGGGCAATCTTATCTATTTCATCAATAAAAACAATACCACGTTCGGCAGCAGCTACATCGTAATCGGCAGCTTGCAAAAGGCGGGTAAGAATACTCTCGATATCTTCTCCTACATAACCGGCTTCTGTTAATACTGTAGCATCAACAATGGCGAATGGTACATGTAATAGCTTGGCGATAGTACGTGCCAAAAGAGTTTTACCTGTTCCTGTCGGACCTACCATGATGATGTTTGACTTTTCGATCTCAATATCATCTTCTCCTACTTCTTGAAGTAATCGTTTGTAGTGATTGTATACTGAAACCGACAAATAACGTTTTGCATCATCTTGTCCGATAATATATTGATCTAAGAATTCTTTGATCTGTTTTGGATTCGGTAGATTCTTTTTGTCAAGTATGTCTTCAATACCTTTTTCGGACTTTAATGAATCTTTTACGATAAGATATGCTTGATCCACACATTTATCGCATATGTGAGCAGATATTCCTGCTATTAATAAATTGACATCACTATCTGGTCGTCCACAGAAACTACAAAAATCGTTTGTCCCTTTTTTTGCCATATTTTTTATTTTAGGTCATAGACCTGTTTCGAAATCTATCTGTTATCTCTGCCTACAAATAAATAATTGACTGCCTATTAACTATAATAAGCAGCCAATTATTAAGCTCTTGGCAGTAGTGTCTGCATTATTTAGTACGAACTAATATTTCGTCGATCATACCGTAGTCTTTAGCTTCGGCAGAGTTCATCCAATAGTCGCGATCTGAATCCTGAGCAACCTTTTCGATTGATTGTCCTGAGTGATCAGCGATAATTGCATATAGTTCTTGTTTTACTTTTGCGATTTCACGAGCAGTGATTTCGATATCAGAGGCTTGACCCTGAGCTCCACCCAACGGTTGGTGTATCATTACACGTGAGTGTTTCAATCCGAAACGCTTGCCTTTTTGTCCTGCAACCAAAAGTACTGCTGCCATAGAAGCTGCCATACCTGTACAGATTGTAGACACATCGCTTCCGATAAATTGCATGGTGTCATATATTCCGTATCCGGCATATACTGAGCCTCCGGGCGAGTTGATATAGATTGAAATATCTTTACCCGAATCGGCAGAGTCCAAATAAAGTAATTGAGCCTGAATAACGTTGGCAGTATAATCATCAATACCTGTACCTAGGAAAATGATACGGTCCATCATTAAACGAGAGAACACATCCATTTGTGCAACATTTAGTTGACGTTCTTCGATAATGGTTGGTGAAATATAGCTGCTGGTTATATCCATGTATTGATCAAGAGCTAATCCGTTCAAACCAATATGTTTGGTTGCGTATTTTCTGAAATCATTCATAGTTGTTTATATCTTTAATTATTAATTCACTTAGGAGATAGCAAATTCTATGCCTAACTTTTAATGGTAAGTACGAGTAACCGTCTAATCTATTATTTTGCAATTATAACCGACACTTATCAATTACTTATCCGGAGCAATAAAAAGGTCTTAAGCACTATGCTTTCAGTAAATAAAAAAGACCTTTGCCATTGATGCTTAGTCTAAAACAAAGTTATAAATAATTATTGGAAACCAACAAATAAAAGCTTTGTCTTTCTTAAGATTGGAGGCAAAGGTCTTTTCGTATAGACCTTATTTTTTTATTGCAATATTATAAGCTTGGGTCTTTATTAAGCTTCAGCTTCTCCTTCGAAGAATTTTTTAAATTCGTCAAGGCTCATTTCTTGTTCGTTTAATGTAACAAGAGATTTCAAGCATACAACAATTTTTTCTTCCATTGCTTTGTCAACCAAGTTACGAGAAGTTTCTTTGTTCTTCAACATTTCGTTTGCATAATTTGCAAGAACATCTTCCGGCATACCCATCATTCCGTATTGAGCAAATTGTACACGTGCTGCTTGGATAGCTACGTTACGAACATCAGCTTCTTCGATTTTAAGATCGTTTTCTTTTACTAATTGTTCTTTAATCAAGTGGAATTTCAAATCGTTGATGATTTGAGGATAATCAGCTTCAAGAGATTCTGCAGTTCTGTCAGTTCCTGTTGCCATTAACCATCTTTTTAGGAATGCATCAGGAAATTCAAGATCACCTGCTTTTTCTTCCAGCAATATACGTGCATCCAATAAGAATTTGTAATCGCTATCAGGAGCCAATTGAGTTTGAAGAGTTTCTTTTACTTTAGCAATGAATTCAGCTTCATCTTTCACAGTACCTTCTCCGAATACTTTGTCGAATAGTGCTTGATCCAAATCAGCCTCTTTGTAGCGAGTGATTTCGTTTACAGAAAATTGAAATTCAGCAGCAATAGATTCTACTGCATCTTTTTCGATATGTAGGAATGATGCTATTTCAGTTTCGTTTCCGTCATAAGCTTTGCCCGGATTGAATACAATAGTTGCTCCTTTCTTTACATCTGCAAATTTAGCTTGCTCTTCTTCATCTTTCATGTAAGAAGGCATTAAAACTGCATTCTCTACACGGATACCGCCATCTTTAGGTTTTCCACCTTCCAATTCTACCACTTCACCTTTCAAAAGGTCAGTAGGCTTAGCGCCTTCTTCAAGAGTTTCATATTTACCATAGTTGGCCTTGTATGAAGCTATTTGTTTGTCGATCAATTCTTGCTCTACAGCTATTTTGTAATAATTGATTTTGTCTTTTTTGCTCAAAGCTAATTTTACTTCAGGAGCAAGAGCTATATCGAAGAAAAACTCAAAATCTTCTTCTTTAGAAAAATCAACCGGTTGTTGTTTTTCTTCATTTGGAAGAGGTTCACCTAATATATTAAGTTTGTTTTCTTGTATATAGTTATAGATACCTTCACCAACCAATTTGTTTACCTCTTCGGCAAGGATTGATTTTCCGTGCATTTTTTTTACCATACCTACAGGTACAGTTCCCGGACGGAAACCCGGTACGTTGGCTTTCTTACGAAAGTTTTTTATAGCCTCATCGACTTTTACTTGATAATCAGCTTTTTTTACGTCTACCTTAAGTATAGCATTTACGCTATCTACTTTAATAAGAGATGTATCCATCTTTGGCTTATATTTTATATATTGTTATGTAATTAATTCAGTCGATTTACTAAATACCAGCTGTACTGCTTTCAATTCAGAATAAAGATAAATTTTAGTGGCACAAAAATAGTTTTTATTATTCCAATATTCAAATTTATTTCTCATTTTCATTTTAGTATTGGTTGATTCTGATGTTAATATTATTAATTTATTGAATATTAATTTATTATTTGTCTGCTTACACGTTTAATCTATGCAGATGATTGCTCTGTGTAATTGCTCTACATATCTTTTATCTTACAAAAAACTCAAATAATGAATAAAAAATATTTATATTTGCTCCTATATTTGGTACTTTAATCTTAGGTACTTAGTAAAAATGGCGTTATATGATAAAAGACAAGGGAGATGTAATCAGCTTTGAAGCTAGCATCCCTGGTATGTGGGCTCTTCTTGAAGAGAATGAACGTGAGCTTGTAAAAGCTTCAGCGAAGATTCTCCACCTCAAAAAAAATGAAATAATTTATTGTGAAGAAGAGATCCCAAAAGATTTGATGTGTCTCCTGAAAGGGAAAGTCAAAATCTTCAAGAACGGGGTTGGTGGACGTAGCCAAATAATCCGGATGATACGACCTGTCCAGAATTTTGGGTATCGGGCTTACTTCGCTAAGGAACCTTATGTGACAAATGCTTCGGCTTTCGAAGCCTCTACGATTTGTCTAATACCTATGGTGCTTATCGAAGAATTGGTTATGGTAAACACCAAACTGGCGAGGTATTTTATAACCGAATTATCTACTGATTTGGGTATTGCCGATGAACGGGTAGTGAGTCTGACTCAAAAACATATTCGTGGAAGGCTGGCCGAATCATTGGTCTTTCTTCTTGAGAACTATGGTCTCGAAGAAGATGGTGCCACTATAAGTATTTATTTATCAAGAGAAGATCTGGCAAATCTGTCAAATATGACTACTTCGAATGCCATCCGTACTTTATCTACATTTGTAGATGAGCATATAATTGCACTGGATGGCCGCAAAATAAAAATAATGGACGAAGATAGGTTGCGAAAAATTAGTAAAATCGGATGATCTCATCTATAGTACACAAATATTTAGATTTTAAGTACAAAGAGGTTGAGCAATTTATTAATAAACCGTTTCTTACACAGGAAAAAATACTTAACTATCTTACCCAGTCAGGTGCTAATACCCTTATTGGAGCTAAATACAATTTCTCATCTATCAAGAATAAAGATGATTTCAGAAAAAAGGTTCCGGTGTTTCATTACGAAGACCTCAAGCCTTATCTGGAGAAAATTCTTATTGATAAGCAGCAGAACGTGTTGTGGAATAAACCTGTTAAGTGGTTTGCCATGTCGTCGGGTACTACCAATGATAAGAGTAAATACATTCCTGTAACACAAGAATCCCTTACGCAAGGTCATTATAAATGCGGGCAACAAATGCTGGCATTGTATGCGAAAAATAATCCCGAAGCTAAATTTTTCTTAGGTAAAACACTTGTGTTGGGTGGGAGTAAACAAGTGAATAATATCGGAGACGGTATTTTTACCGGAGATATTTCTGCCATCTTAATTAAAAATTTGAATTTTCTGGCAAAGTTCAGTAGAACACCGGAGAGTATATCTTTGATTCCCGATTGGGAAACAAAATTACAAAAGCTTGCTGACTATGCAATAAAGAAGGATGTAAGAGCTTTTATGGGCGTTCCTTCATGGCTATTGGTTTTATTGAAGAAAATAACTTCTGATACAGGTCTGGAATTGACCGATTTATGGCCCAACTTAGAAGTGTTTTTTCATGGTGGAGTTAGCTTTACTCCATTTGAGGATCAATACAGAAAATTGATCAAAAAAGATTCGATGGTTTATTGGGAAACCTATAATGCTTCAGAAGGATTTTTTGGTTCTCAATATTCAGGTGATTCAAAGGATATGCTATTAATGCTCGATAATAATATATATTATGAGTTTGTGCCGATGACCGAATGGGATTCCGAGAATCCTGAAACCCTTACCTTAGAGGAGGTGGAGATTGGTCAGAACTATGCAGTACTTATTACTACAAATGGTGGACTTTGGAGGTATATGATTGGCGATACTATCGAATTCACATCTACCGAACCCTATTTATTTAAGATAACAGGTCGTACCAAGCATTTTATAAATGCTTTCGGAGAAGAGGTTATTATCGATAATGCCGAAAGTGCATTGAGTGAAGCTTGTGCGGTAACGGGAGCTCACATTGTTGAGTATACGGCGGCACCCATTTATTTTGGAGATAATTCTGCCGGAGCTCATGAGTGGCTGATCGAATTCGATGTTGAACCTACCGATATTCATTTATTTGGAGTAACTTTGGATAATGCCTTGAAGAAGGTAAATTCGGATTATGAGGCAAAGCGATCTCACAATTTATCCCTAAAAGATCCGGTTGTTCGGGTTTTACCGAAGAACAGTTTCTATAATTGGCTTAAATATAGAGGAAAAGCAGGTGGACAGAATAAAGTTCCCCGATTGTCAAATAATAGAGATTATATAGATAAAATGTTGATTTTCTTGAATATGAGTGGGGTTTGAATTTCTTTTGAGAGATGTGCTGTGTAGGTAAGTATCTCAAAATAACTTAAAAAAAAAACTTTATTTTCAAAATCTAAAAGCTTTACTTAAATTTGTGACTCAAAATCTCATTCTGAACTAATGAAAATAAGAATTCTCTTAGTATTTGTACTTACGCTGTTGGTAGCTACTTCATGTGGCGAATACAACAAAATACTTAAAAGCACCGATTATGAATTGAAGTACACTTACGCAAAGAAGTATTTTGATGAAAAGAAATACGGTAGAGCATCCACTTTGTTGGAGGAGTTGGTTCCAATCTTTAAAGGTACAGCTCATGCAGAAGAATCTCTGTTTTTATTGGCTCAGAGTTTTTTCTACGATAAAGATTATGTGACAGCAACACAGTATTTTAAAGCTTATTATACGACTTATCCAAAAGGGGAGTTTACAGAGTTGGCAAGGTATAATGCAGCTTACGGATTGTATCTGGATATTCCCGATGTAAGATTAGATCAGACTAATACATATAAGTCGATGCAAGAATTCCAAACATTCTTAGAGATATATCCTCAAAGTGATAAAGTACAATTGGTACAGGATTATTTATTTGAGATGCAGGAAAAGTTGGCATTGAAAGAACTTTTGGCATGTCGTTTGTATTATAATTTAGGAAATTACATGGGTAATAATTATGAGTCTTGTGTTGTAACAGCGAGAGAGGCTCTTAAAACGTATCCCTATTCACAATATAACGAAGAATTTCAGATTCTGATTCTGAGATCTCGCCACGAATTGGCATGGAAGAGTGTTGCCGAACGTACAGCCGAACGTTTAAGAGACGTGGTCGATGAGCACTATAACTACTTGAATATGTTTCCCGAAGGGAAGTATAAGAGAGAAGCTAACAGGTACTACAGGCAGGCTGTGAAGGCATTGGATCTTAAAATCGAAGGTCTGACAGATGACGAACTGGAAAACGAAAAGAAATTAGAAGGTAAATAAACATCACATTCATTATAGCGAATAAAGTTATGGATTACAAGAAGACAAATGCACCAAGCAATACAATCACGAGAGATATGATGAGCTTGTCTGCTGATACAGGTAATGTCTACGAAACAGTACGAATTATTGGAAAGAGAGCAAACCAAATAGCTGTGGAAATGAAACAGGATTTGGACAGAAAGCTTCAGGAGTTTGCTTCTTATAGCGATAACTTAGAGGAGGTTTTTGAAAACCGTGAACAAATCGAGATTTCGAGATATTACGAAAAATTGCCGAAAGCAGCTTTAATTGCAGCTCAGGAATATACTGAAGGAAAAGTATATTATAGAAACCCTAATAAGGACAAAGACAATTTCTAAATGATACAACGTATACAATCCGTATATCTATTAATTGCAGCCATTCTTATGGCTGTAGTTGTATGTACACCTCTGGCTGTACTGATTGGAGCATCCGATAGCTTTTATCTTTTTAAAAGCATGGGTGTTTTTGAGAATGGCATAACACTCGTATATCCGTCTTGGGGTATAGCTGTCTGTGCAGTTATAAGTGCTTTGCTTAGTTTTGTTTCCATATTCTTGTTTAAGAAACGAAAACTGCAAATAAAAATGTCTTATGTTTCGATTGTTTTCATTATTCTTTTTTATACTGCATTTGCCGCTTACTTATACACAGGACAGGCAGTATTGGATGCGAAATTCGCTAAAGTTGAATATGGCTTGGCATTACCTGCAATATCATTAATATTAACGGTACTGGCACTGTCTAAAATTAAAGCAGACGAGCGATTGGTTCAGTCATTGAATAGAATCAGATAAGATCAGTTATCGACAGATATATATATATATACAAAAAAGAGATTGCTTATGGCAATCTCTTTTTATTTTAAGGCTAAGCCCTATTTATATCTATAATTTGAAAAAGTAGAAGGTTATCTGACCGCAAAAAACGGATTACTTCTCATTTCCTCTTTGATTGTTGTTGCAGGACCGTGACCGGGATAAACAATTGTCTCGGGAGGTAAGGTAAATAGTTTTTGTCGGATAGCTTCAAGAAGCTGTTCCTGATTTCCTTGCGCTAAATCGGTACGACCGATACTGCCTCTGAACAAAGCATCACCTACTATTACACAATTGCCTTTTTCGCTGTAAAAAGCTACACTGCCGGGTGAATGTCCGGGAACTTCAAGGATGATTAGTTTCTGATTGCCAAATTCAATGGTATCTCCTTCTTTTATATAAGTTCCTATTGCCGGTGCTGACTCTGCATTTGGGAATCCGAACATTCTCATTTGAGCAGGCATCCCTTCCAATAGAAACTCATCAGCCTGATGTGCTTTTGTATGTAGATGGAATTGCTCTAAAATGAAACTGTTTCCAAATACATGGTCAAAATGTAGATGTGTATTTAGCAGATGCTTTACAATTAAGTTATTATCCAGAATAAAGTCGAGTAACTCTTGTTTTTCATCCTGATAAAAAGCTCCGGCATCAATAATAACACATTCTTTTGTGTCGTCATACAATATATATGTATTTTCGGCTATTGGGTTAAATTCAAAAGTCTTAATCTTCATAATCGTGAAATTAAATTCTAAAAATAGAGTAGGTCTTTCTTTTCTAAATTTCTGAAGTTGCATACTAACTTGTCAGCAAGCTTGTATGTCTCATTATATTTATTTTTCCTTATAAAGGAACGTATACTACTTTTTTAGTTTCAAAAAAGTCTTCTTCAAAAAAGTTTTTTAGATCGTCCACCTCTGCATATTTCTTAAACGGGTGAATCTCTCCTTCAAGTTCTCCACCTTTTAAGCAGATAAGTCCGTTAGGTAGAGGATTCTTTTGCTCGTGTGATACGTTTTTGCGGGTAATCTTTATCAGATCTTCTAAGGGCATTACAGCACGACTAACGACAAAATCAAATTTACCTTTTTCTTCCTCTGCCCTGCAATGTCTGAAGCTAATATTTTCCAGACCAATTGCGTTCGATACCTCTGTTGCTACTTTTATTTTCTTGCCGATACTATCTACTAATAAGAAATGAGAATCGGGGAAAAGTATAGCCAATGGTACACCTGGAAATCCACCACCTGTTCCCACATCCAAAATCTGGCTGCCTTTGGTAAAATTAATTACTTTGGCTATTCCTAAGGAGTGTAGAACATGGTGTATGTAGAGGTTCTCTATATCTTTTCTTGAAATTACATTTATCTTAGAGTTCCAATCTAAGTACAAATCGTATAATGCACCAAACTGTTTTTTTTGTAAGTCGGTAAGAGTCGGGAAATATTTTACTAGTATATCCATCAGTACTTAAATGATATGCAATGTTTAATGCTGTTATAACTGTCGTGTCAAATAAATAAAGCCATAGACTTTATTTAGTGATAAGTTGTGAGATTGGAGAGTCGTCTTTCAAAGCGAGATCTATCTCATTGAATGGAATAAAAACTTTGATGGCATCGAGCTTATAAGCCGAATATTCTCCTTTGTTGAATATATAAGTGATTCCCTTAGTATCTAATAAGAAGTTATCATTAGGAGCCATTTCGTCGATACCAAAATATCCTAAATCTTCCAGTTCATTAATGGATTGAACTTTATTCGATTTTATTAAATAATCTTTAAATATAGGGGTCAAAAGCTTCTCATATCCGGGTTTGAAAATATCGTCTTCGGTAATTAGCTTTCCGGTTTTTAGGTTGATTACATAGTTCTTTAGAAATTCATAAGAACTGGCTCCACCTTTGTAGTTAGACTGAGTAACCTGAAATGCAAGAATATCTGCCTGATTAAATTTAATCTGGTTAGATGTTGTTTCATAATAGGAGAAGAACTCTTCCCTGTCGTCATGAGAATCGTTATTTTCAGAGAATATTTTTACATCCTCTTTGTAGTTCTCTATATATGCTTTTCCATAATTTGCGACTGCATCTTTGGGACTGTATAGACCGTATGTTTCATCAAAGAAACAAGATACAAAGATACGCTGCAATGAATCTAAAATAGCTTTATCATCATAAGATACAGGATAGATAAAGGTCAGTTTTAAATTGCATGAAGGCTGAGTAGAGTCATTGTCCCAGTGATAGTTTTGTACAGAATGGATTGTGTCAAATTCAATAATATTATCACGAGTTGGTGTTTTCTTCGTATTACAAGAAAACAAAGACATTGCAATTGCGCACAATATCGCTAAATAGATGTTGATCTGTTTCATAAGACTTTTATAAATCTATGTGCAAATGTACCAATAAAATTAGACTAATCTAGTTAAAAAGACCGATTTTAGAAAGCTTAATTTTCTGCTTTTTGTGAGATAGGAGAGGTGCATTTGATTATCTTATTATTGTGTATCTTCCTTTTATTGGAAGTCTTATATAGTGTTAATTATATTGTCTTGTTGTAAAAGAATAACTATTTTAGAACAATATTTAATACTATTTATTCACACCACCTATCTGATGGAAAAGAGATTTCTTAATTCTAGGTTTGCTTGCTCTTTGGGGATATTATTATCCTTGGTTCTAAGTCTGAGGGGACAGAATGTGGAGGTTTCTAAAAATTGGTTGAAAGAGGAACGAAAGCTACAGTTAAAAACGAATGTTATATTGGAGACGGAATACCTAAAGATATCTCCTAAGGAAGATCGGTACGCTAATTATAAAACTCTTTATGAAGTAGGTAAAGAAAAATATTCGATTGACTACTTGAATGCGTCAATTAAAGAAGAGCTTAAGTATATGCCGATTGGTTCACCTCCACCATCGCATAGTGGTGCTGCAGTAATAATTGGAGGATTGAATCTAAGTAATCCGAAAGCATGGTTTACTGCTGCTAAGTTCAAGAAGCGGAAACGGAAAATGCTACAAATAACAAACTATGTTTACTCTATAGATTGAGGATTTATTCCTTGTCTTTTTTTTCCTTTTCGTATTCTCTCGAAAGCATAAATGTAGTATATAAGAGAAGAAATGCTGCTGCGAGCATCGAAATAACCCATTCATTCTTTTGTACAAACATTAAATAGGTGCTTATTGCCATAAATGCAATACCAAATATCTGAATGCTGAATAAACGTTTTCCTCTTAAACTTTTACCCGGATAGGGAGTTGTGAAAGTTACAGCTGCAAAACCGAGTACTCCTATAGCCATTATGTATGCAGCAACTACCGGATTGAACAGGTAAGATATTGCAGCAGCAAGAATAAGTAAGGCCGAGAGTTTAAATATAAAATCTTTGGGTTTGTTCATAAATTATACTTCTGTAAAATTATTCGATGATAAATACTTCTTCGTTTTCCTGTTTCATCAAATAATTTTCTCTTGCAAATTTTTCGATATTGTCTTTATCTGAACGTAATTCATTTAATTTACGTTTGTCAGTTTCTGTTTTTTCTTGATAATATTCGATTTGATTTTTCAAATCCCGGATTTCAAGATCGTAACCGAAACGCGAAAAAATATTGCTATCTCCTATAACAAAACAACAGATCATCAGAACGGCAATTATAGCCAACTGTATTTTACTGAATTTCCGCAGGATGTATCTTCCGATTCTTTTTAATTGTTCCATGTCTGAATGATTTGAAAAGTCAAGATTATACAAATATAAAGATATTTAATCAGATGATAGATAAATAGGTGTATTTTTGTATAAGCGAGGTATAAGATCTCGTTTAAGGAATGAAGCTTATGGTATCTCTAGAAGACATAAATAAATCGGCAAATATAGTATCGAAGTATAAATCGTATTTGCTATTAGAGAAAGCACTTTCGCCGAACTCTATAGAAGCATATCTGGATGATCTTACGAAGCTGCTAAAATATTTCGAAACAGAAGATTTGAAATTGCAGCAAATCCGTCTTGAAGATCTTCAGCAATTTGTAACTCAATTGTATGATTTGGGAATTAATGCCCGTTCTGTCGCACGGATATTATCGGGCGTGAGGTCTTTCTTTAACTTTTTGATTTTAGATGGCTATATCCAGAATGATCCGACAGAGTTGTTGGAAACACCTAAGATTGGACTTAAGCTTCCTGTGGTTTTGAGTCTTCAGGAAATAGAAAATATTATATCCATAATAGATCTTTCGACAAAAGAAGGGCAGCGTAATCGTGCTATAATTGAAGTGCTTTATAGTTGCGGACTACGTATTTCGGAATTGACTAATCTTAAATTTTCCGATTTATTTCTTGATGATGGTTTTATTCGTGTCGAAGGTAAAGGAAGTAAACAGCGTTTGGTGCCTATCTCACATACGGCAATTAAAGAAATTGGTAATTATTTGCTTGACCGAAAACATATTGATGTGAAAAAAGGATCCGAAGATATGGTGTTTCTCAGTAAAAGAGGTACTCCTATATCTCGCATTATGGTATTTCACTTTATAAAGCAATATGCAGATCAGGCAGGAATCAAAAAAAATATAAGTCCCCATACTTTCCGGCATTCATTCGCCACTCATTTATTGGAGGGCGGTGCAAACATAAGGGCGATACAACAAATGTTGGGACACGAAAAAATAACGACTACTGAAATTTATACTCATATGGATCGTGAGTACCTTCGTCAGGAGATAATTGAGCATCATCCACGAAATATGGATAAACGATAATTCTTTCCTTTTGTAAAAAGAATAATGATAACACATAATAAAAAGAAGAAAATATAGTTTCTATATTTGAAATATACTGATGTATTTTTTTACTTTTGATAAAGCAGAACGAATAAATTCATATAATAGAATGATTAAAAAATATAAATCGCACCCCTGGCATGGTATCTCTCTGGGAAATGCCGCTCCCGAAGTAGTAAGAACATTTATAGAAATTGTTCCGACCGATACTGTAAAATATGAGGTGGATAAGCAGACGGGATATTTATGTATAGACCGTCCTCAGAAATATTCGAATATCATACCTGCTTTATATGGATTTTTACCTCAGACTATAAGTGGTCCTCGGGTGGCAGAACTGAGTAATGTGAGGCTTGACCGAACCGATATAGTCGGAGATAATGACCCTATAGATATTTGTGTATTGACCGAGAAAGATATTACACATGGAGATATTATTGTAAATGCACGTCCAATAGGAGGCTTTCGTCTGATAGATCACGGGCAAGCCGATGATAAATTGATTGCGGTTCTTGATAATGATGCCATTTATAGCTCATATCGTGATATCAGTGATGTACCTTTTGCTGTAATAGATCGTTTGAAGCATTACTTTACTACCTACAAAGATATTCCGGGGGATACCGAGCGTAAATGTGTTTTGACGCATGTGTATAATGTAGATGTTGCCTACGAAGTAATAAGGCGTTCGATAGATGATTATAACGAGTATTTTAGTGTCTGTGGCATATGATAAAGCTCTAGCGTCTTTTTATCAAAGAGAATAAAAAATAAAGAAGCCGATATTCATTTGAATATCGGCTTCTTCTATATATAAGAATAAGAATTACTTCTTATTTTTTGCGTTGTACACGTTTGTAACCATATACAGCTTTGTCACCCAATTCTTCTTCGATACGAAGTAGTTGGTTGTATTTAGCCATACGGTCAGAACGGCTCAAAGAACCAGTTTTGATTTGTCCTGAATTAGTTGCAACTGCGATGTCGGCAATTGTAGCATCTTCAGTTTCACCCGAACGGTGAGAAGTTACCGAAGTGTAACCTGCACGGTGAGCCATTTCGATAGCATCCAATGTTTCAGTAAGAGAACCGATTTGGTTAACTTTGATAAGGATTGAGTTAGCACAACCTAGTTCGATACCTTTTTTCAAGAAATCAACGTTAGTTACAAACAAGTCGTCTCCAACAAGTTGTACTTTGTCGCCGATAGCATCAGTAAGGTTTTTCCATCCGTCCCAATCGTTTTCGTCCATACCGTCTTCGATAGAATCGATAGGGTATTTTTCAGAAAGTTCTTTCAAGAAAGCAGCTTGTTCAGCAGAAGTACGTTTTGCTGCGTTAGGACCTTCAAATTTAGTGTAATCGTAAACTTTAGCAGTTTTATCGAAGAATTCAGAAGCAGCACAGTCAAGAGCGATAGTTACGTCTTTAGCTGGCTCATATCCTGCAGCCTTGATAGCTTTAAGGATCGATTCAAGAGCATCTTCAGTACCGTTTAATTTAGGAGCAAAACCACCTTCGTCACCAACAGCAGTACTAAGACCTCTGCTTTTGAATTCTTTTGCAAGAGCGTGGAAAATTTCAGCACCCATTCTCAAACCTTCTTTGAAAGAAGCAGCACCAACCGGACGAATCATAAACTCTTGGAATGCGATAGGAGCATCAGAGTGAGATCCACCATTGATGATGTTCATCATAGGTACAGGAAGAGTATACGTATTAGTACCACCAATATAACGGTACAATGGAATATCTAGAGCATTGGCAGCAGCTTTAGCAACAGCTAAAGAAACACCAAGAATAGCGTTAGCACCCAATTTAGATTTAGTAGGAGTTCCGTCAAGAGCGATCATTTTAAGGTCAACACCTCTTTGATCCAAAGCACAGTCTCCAATAAGTGCAGGAGCGATAACAGTGTTTACGTTCGCTACAGCTTTTTGTACACCTTTACCTAAGTATCTTTTTTTGTCTCCATCACGAAGTTCAAGAGCTTCATGCTCTCCTGTAGATGCTCCTGAAGGAACAGCAGCACGTCCAAATGCACCACACTCTAGTGTTACGTCAACTTCGATTGTTGGATTTCCTCTTGAGTCCAAGATTTCACGTCCGAAAATACGTTCGATTCTCATGTTTGTTTATTTTAGTTTGAATAAATAATATGTCCTAAATTTTACTTTTCGCGTTTGCGTAACAAAAATACGTCTTTTTTTCGTTTATTGAAATACTTTTGTAGTCTAAAATGCTTTTTAAGGTCTCAGACCTTTTTTATTGCTTTGGTAAGCATAAGTGCAACTAACAGTTATACTTAAATAATGTTGCCTTATGTGTTTGTTATAACTGATAATAACTTTAGTATGGTAATGAGAAAAATAATAGTACTGATATTAGCGTGTGTCTCTGTAGTAGCCTGTAAGGAGTCTCCGAAAACAGTGAACGAAAGTGATTCTTTAGTTGCAGCGGATACTGTTGTTACTAATGACAGTATTGCTGATTCCGATTCCATAGATAGTATGGAGTGGATAGATGAAGAGCTTTATCCTAAGAGTAAAGGCTTACCTTTGTTTGTATTAACAACAGGTATTTTTCATGAAGATGAAACATCTCCCGAAATGATACATAAAGGATGGTTTGGTATCTTTCAAGATAGAGGGAAATATTACATTGCACCTACTACGCTCACCATTCAAAAAGCTTTTGATGTTATATCGGATGAAGAGGCAGATGAGCATAACTCTTCGAAATGGACAGGCTGGGAGGTTAAAACTTCTCATATCGACACTTCTTTGGTTTTGATAAGTAGCTCGTCACGTTTATCATCCCACGATATAAAGACAATCCCTCTTGAAAAAGACTTTGTAGAACCGAATGGGAAAATAATATTTACTTATAATGGCTCATCTTATACCCTATATTCGACGGCTGATTTAGTACCTTCTGAATATAATAAAAATGAGATGTCTATACGAAACTATAAATTATATCTCAGAGGATATAAAGAGGGTAAAGAAATAAATCAATTATTGGCTGCTACCTCTTATTTTGATGATGCTATGTTTGAAATTCTTCTCATTGGTGATATTGATAATGATGGCTTTCCAGATTTGGTCTTAAATACGACATATCATTATAATCTTTATAGACCAACGGTTTATCTTTCGTCATTTGCCGACAAAGATCAATTAGTCAAAGTCGTAGGTTTGCATGAAAGTGTTGGCTGCTGAAGCAAAAAAGAAGTCAAGAAAAGATATAGATAAAATAAATCACTTATATTTGTTGCATAGTTTTGGTGTTATTCGGTCACATTGCTGAAAGAATAATGAAAAGGGAATCCTGTGAAAATCGGGAACAGACCCGCTGCTGTAAGCTTCGCCAACAGTTCTCGAACAATACTCTATACCACTGTTTCTTAATATGAAACGGGAAGGATGTTCAGGATGAAGTAAGTCAGAAGACCTGCCAAAATAAATGAATTCGGATGCTTTCGGGAAACAAAGCAAAGAATCTTAACTATAGATGTTTACGATTGGTAAATATTCTGTCATTATTTTTACATATTGTCATTTTATGGGGTAGAAGAGAATTATAATTTTTCTTTTTTATAACTTGTACCGCTAATTTTGGATAAAACAGAGTAAAGTTAAGCAGTAAGATATTGTATTGATTTAATAGTAAAGATATTAGTAGATAAAAATATTAAATAGGTCTTAGACCTTTATAGTAATAAAATGAGAAAAATTTACGAACAATTTGTAGCTCGCGAAAAGCTATTAAATAAACAGTATGGTGAAGCATACTATAAAAGACAACATCAGCGAGGAAAGTTAACTGCCCGCGAACGTATTCTGTTATTGTTCGATGAAGGAACATTCGAAGAAACAGATGCTTATACACCTCCTGTAGGAGGCGGCTCGTTTGGCAAATCGGTTGAAGCTTTAGGTGATGGAGTAGTTACCGGATACGGATCTGTAAACGGAAGATTGGTTTATGCCTACTCACAAGATTTTAGTGTATTAGGAGGCTCATTGGGCATTTCTCATGCTGCTAAAATTGTAAAAATACAGGATATGGCTCTCAAAACCGGAGCACCTGTTGTCGGACTTATTGATTCGGGTGGTGCCCGTATTCAAGAGGGTGTAAGCAGTTTGAATGGTTATGCTGATATATTCAAACGGAATGTAATGTCATCGGGAGTAATCCCTCAGATTTCGGTAATAATGGGACCTGCTGCCGGTGGAGCAGTATATTCTCCTGCTCTTACCGATTTTATATTTATGACTGCCGATACAAGTTATATGTTTGTAACAGGTCCTAATGTAGTGAAAGAAGTTTTGAATGAAACGGTGTCTACCGAAGATTTAGGGGGTGCATCTGTTCACGGAACTAAATCGGGTGTTGCAGACTTTGTTTACAATGACGATGAAAATACGATCTTGGGAGTAAAGAAACTTCTTTCTTATCTGCCATCCAATAATATGGAGAATCCTCCACTGATACAATCGGAAGATCCTGTCAGCAGGGTAGAGGAGAGCTTGAGAAATATCGTACCCGATGATCCCGATAAACCATATGATGTAAAAGATATTGTAAAGCTGATTGTTGATAAAGGCGATTTTTTGGAAGTTGCCGAAAACCATGCAGCCAATATATTTACAGCATTTGCCCGTCTGGATGGTCAGGTGGTAGGTATTGTAGCCAATCAACCTAAAGTAATGGCTGGTACATTAGATATTGACTCGTCTGTAAAAGCAGCTCGTTTTATCAATATCTGTGATTCGTTTAATATACCTATTATAACACTGGAGGATGTTCCCGGATTTTTACCCGGAACAGATCAGGAGCACGATGGTATTATTCGTCATGGAGCGAAATTACTATACGCATATACTTATGCAACAGTTCCCAAGATTACTGTAATCTTGCGTAAAGCTTACGGAGGTGCATATATCGTAATGAATAGCAAAGGTATTGGTGGTGATTTTAGTTTTGCATGGCCTACAGCGGAAATTGCAGTAATGGGACCCGATGGGGCAATTGCTATCCTTTACAGAAAAGAGTTGAGCGAATCGGAAAATCCGGTGGTGCTTAAAAAGGAACTGACTCAGAAATACAGGGAAGAGGTAACCAATCCTTATATTGCTGATGAAAAAGGATTTGTAGATGAGGTTATTGATCCGGCTCTGACTCGCCATAAAATAATCAGATCTTTAAAGACTCTCGAAAGAAAGACCGAATATAAGCCAAAACGCAAACATGGCAATATGCCTCTTTAATTTGGATAAGAATCAAGATGAAACAAAAGAATAAGATAAAATCAATATTAATAGCCAATCGTGGTGAAATAGCTATTCGCATAGCCAAGACTGCTAAAATAATGGGGATTACTGCGGTGGGGATTCGCACACTCAAAGAGCCCAATGCACTTTATTTGTCGTCAGTAGATAAAGTTGTCGATTTTCCCGATATAGATAATGGCGGTATTCCCGAATTTCTGGATATAGAATCATTGGTGTTATTAGCCAAAAGAAATCATATCGATGCTATTCATCCGGGATATGGTTATCTGTCTGAAAATGCACAGTTTGCAACTCGCTGTACCGAAGAAGGTATTGTATTTATAGGACCTTCGCCCCGTATTATTCAAAATATGGGTGATAAGGTAATTGCCAAAGAAATAGCTGCAAAAAATAATGTTCCTATGTTGGGTGGAAGCAATGGAAGTGTTGATACACTAGAAGAAGCATTGGATGTTGCCGAAAAGATAGGTTTTCCACTTATCATAAAAGCTTCTGCCGGAGGTGGTGGACGTGGTATGCGTGTGGTTTATAAGAAATCGGAAATGAAGCAGATGTATTTCTCAGCTTCATCTGAAGCCCAAAATGCATTTAATAATCCGTCGGTATTTATTGAGCGTTTTTTGGAGAATCCCAAACATATCGAATTTCAGATAGTGGGTGATTCACACGGAAATGTAATCCATCTCGGAGAACGTGAATGTTCTGTACAACGCAAACATCAAAAACTGTTGGAAGAAGCTCCATCGCCTGCTCTATCCGAAGAACTTCGTGAAAAAATGGCTACCGCTGCCGTTTCTCTAGCGAAAGGTGCAGGATATACCAGTCTGGGAACTGTTGAGTTTTTACTTGATAAGCAAGGCAATTTCTTCTTTATGGAAATGAATACCCGTGTTCAGGTAGAACATCCTGTTACGGAAATGATAACAGGGCTTGATTTGATCGAATTGCAGATACGAATAGCCAATGGCGAAAAATTACCAATCAGTCAAGAAGATGTAAAACTAAACGGTTGGGCTATCGAATGTCGTATCAATGCAGAAGATGTACAATCGGGATTTTCACCCTGTACCGGAATTATTAAAGGATTAAGAACTCCCGAAGGAGAAGGTGTCAGAGTAGACAAAGGAGTCGTAGCAGGTTCTGAAATTACTCCCTATTTCGATTCGATGGTTGCTAAATTGATTGTACATGCTAAAGACCGTCCGACAGTTATCGAAAATACATTGAAGGCGTTGAACGATTTTCATATTAAGGGAATTAAAACAACTATTCCTTTCTGTAAAGCTGTTCTGCATAATGAAGTTTTCAAAGGTGGAAGTTTTGATACCTCATTTATTGAAAAGGATATGGATTCTCTTGTTTTTCATGAAAAAGATGAAGCTCTTTTTGCTGCTTTATTAGCTATCTCGAATTATCGAAAAGAGAATGAGCCAATCAAAGAAGAAAAGCAAGTGTTGGATATGTGGTCTTTGAGAAACAGAATTAATAATATGTAATCCGGAATGATAATGAACAAGCAAAATACAACTCAAAAACAATTGGTTGCTCTGGATTTAGATAATTCTAAAGAATATGGGTTTAAGATTGGAGAAAACAATACATATACAATCGGCGATAAAAAGCTAAACGCATACATGGAAGAAACTCCCGATGGATTTACTTTTATGAATGTCAATGGTGTAAGTTATCCCGTAGAAATAGTTGCTCAGAAGCAAAACGAATACGAGATTCTGATCAATGGTATCAGTTATTGTTTTTCGGTAGAGACTCCATTCTCATTGCAGAGAAGAAAAGTATTGAGTTCGCAGGCTAGTGAGTCTTCTACAATTTTACTTAAAGCACCTATGCCCGGTAAAATATTGGATGTACTGGTGAAAACAGGCGATACAGTAAAAGCCGGCGATACTTTAGTAATCTTGGAAGCAATGAAGATGCAGAATGCTATCTTGGCAAGTACTAAAGCCATTGTAAAGAAAGTCGTTGTGAAAGTAGGTGATACTACGAGCAAAAGCGACCTACTTATAGAATTGGAAAAAGATAATTAAAGGAACTAAAATATGGGAGGGATTTTCCTTCCATATTTTTTTGATTCAGAACTTTAACCTTGATTAAACTATTGGTCATGAAAACGAATGTATTAGTTGTAATCTTATTTATTTTTTGCTTGAACGGATATTCTCAGGATTATCTCGTTTATAAGGGGAGTTCTTCATCACCCTTCGATGTAAAATATACATTAGAATCCACAACAAGCGGAGGGTACAAAGTATACAAAGGGAAATCTAAGTCTATTAGTGATTTTAGATTCACTGTAGAAAAAAAACATAATGGATTTAGAGTGTATGATGGAAGTTCTACATTTTCCTCAGATTTGTTATATACAGTAAAAACTAATGAAAAAGGGTTTAAGGTATATGATGAGGATTCGTTTAACCTAGTCTATACAATAGAAGCTGAAGAAGAAGGTTATAAGGTATACAAAGGAAATTCAACTTCCTTTTCAGATCTGAAATATACGATTCGGAAAAAAGAATAGGACCCAACAAAATAATGCGTTTTTTTGGACGAAATACTATATATTCTGTTTATAGTAAATGGTTTATATTTATTGGTGAGAGAATGACTGTAATAGAATATGCAAATTAGTAGTAAATAGTTTTACTGCAATCCCCATCAGGATGATACCGAAGAACTTACGCATCACATAAACACCTCCAACTCCTAAAAGTCGTTTGACAAATTTTAGATTTTTCAGAACCAAGAATACAATTATCATATTCAGTAGAAGTCCGATAATAATATTACTGACATGAAATTCAGCCCGCATCGATAATAATGCCGTAAATGTTCCCGGGCCTGCAATTAATGGAAACACAATAGGAACTAAAGTCGTCGAACCTGCAGGAGCATCATTTCTGAAGACCTCAATTCCAAATATCATCTCTACAGATATAATGAATATAACTAATGCTCCGGCAATTGCAAACGAAGATACATCTACATTAAATAAATGTAAGATCAATTCGCCCACAAAGAGGAATGCTGTCATTATCACAAACGAATATATGGCTGCTTGTTTAGGGTTGACATCCTCTCCATTTTGTTGAAAATTAAGGAAGATAGGAACTGACCCTAAGACGTCAATCAGTGCAAATAATACAACAAAGACACTTAGTATCTGGGTGAAATTTATATCCATGATTATGGTTTATTTTGTTTCTATTCTAATTATCCCATGTAAAGCACTTGTTCCATAAAGAACAGTAGGGCTATCATTTTTAGATAATATTGTTATTGTTTTTGCTTGACTATATTTCAGTTCGTTTATGTCTTTCAAAAAAGATATCCGATTATCAATATAGATTATTGGAAATTCCGAATCATCAGTGTTTTCATTTATTCCTAGCTCTTCTCTCATTCTTTTTTCAATATAAATATACAGAGATGATTTGATGATGCTATCAGGCAATAGCTGATCTTGTCTTATTTTCGCAGAACTAGGGTATAGTCCCGATCTCGTTTTTTTTACCGATTCTTGTAGAGAGTAACTAGTCTTCACGGAATCTTTACTATTGGTTGGAGTTTCGATTACCTTTTTACAGTTTCCAATAAGAGGAATTAAAGTCATGAAGAATATAACAGTGCATTTCATTTGGCATCAATTGAGTTTAATAAAACGATAATGCAATATTACAAAAAAGGCTGCACTACTAGTACAACCTTTGCATTTATTTGTGAAGATAACTTTACTTGTTAAGTTCGTCTACACAAACCTTCAAACTATCTTCCCATTGAGGGATTTCTAATTCGAAAGTCGCTTTTATCTTATTTTTATCTAAAACGCTATAATTCGGACGACTTGCTCTCGTTGGGTATTGGTCAGTAGTAATAGGACTCACTTTACAAGTTGTGATGCCGGCAAATTTGTGAATGGCTACAGTAAAATCATACCACGAGGTAACTCCTTCGTTCGTATAATGATAAATACCCGCTTTGAAGTGATTGTATGATTCGCTATGGTCTAATATTTTCACGATTGCTTTAGCTAAATCGGCAGCATTTGTAGGACTGCCTGTCTGATCGGCAACGACATTCAGAGCGTCTCTTTCTTTACCCAGTTTAATCATCGTTTTCACGAAATTGTTTCCATAAATAGAATACAACCATGCTGTGCGGATAACGATAGAATCGGGGCATACTTCGAGTAAAGCAGCTTCACCTTCTTGTTTGGATTTTCCATATACCGATTTAGGATTTACCGGATCGGTTTCCAGATAAGGTCGGTTTCCTGTACCGTCAAATACATAATCGGTAGAAGTATGAATTACTTTAGCTTCATTGTTGGTTGCTGCTATTCCCAGATTACGAGTAGCCTCTTTGTTTATTTTATAACATAGTTCAATATCATCTTCGGCTTTATCTACAGCTGTGTATGCGGCACAGTTTACAATGTATTTGATATTATTATCTTTTACAAATTGTTCAACAGCTTGCAGGTTGGTGATGTCTAATTCGGCAACGTCGGTAAAGATAAAATTCAAATTAGCCTCATGATCGGCTGTTGCACGCCTAAGTTCACTTCCTAGTTGACCGTTAGCACCAGTTACCAGTACGTTCTTGGGAACTAATTGAAAAACGAATATATTTTTTGCTGATTTGTCTTCATCATCAGCTTGTTTATTTCCTGAGAAAAATGCCATTATCGTTAGTTTTTATTGTTATTTGATATCTTTTGGTAGAGATAACTTATATCTCCAACTTACCTTCTTTATCTAAATGATATCTGTTAGATAGCATCCTAAGCAAAGAGCTTATCTGAGATATTGCAGCCTGTGTTTCACCTGAAATTTCCTTTTGTTGCAATCTTAATAATAAGAATCCGTATAACGCGGCAAAGCAAGTTTCGAGTTCAGGAGTACTTTTATCCTCTGATTTAGATCTCAGCTCTACAATAAATGGCAGAGTCTTATAGTAACTGGCAATATACTCGGGTTCTTTAGGCGACTTAAGCAATCTCAAATGAAGATCGGTAAGGTCGATTATAATATTTTGATTGATCTGAAGATGTCCGCTTTCTGTCTTACTTTCGAGTTTCATCATCTCGATTAAGCCTTCGTACCAATCTCTGATTTCATTCTTTATATCATCTGGTTGCTCAAACTTGTCTATAATATTCTCTTGAATAGATTCGATATCAAGTTTATGTGCCCTTATTATATCTTCAACTTGCCACATATATAGCAAATATTCTGCAATATTTTCGTTTTTCTTTTGTTTGGCTATCAGCATTCTCTTTACTTTAAATAATATAAGGTCTCAGATCAATTTATTGTCCATTCAAGTATAACAACGATTGATGGTTATTGCTTAAAATACGACATTAAATACCTTCTGCTACTTAGAATAATTACAAAGATAACCGAGTTTATACAGATCGAGAATAAATAAACTGGGTTTCTTTCCTAAAAGATTCTTAATGAAACGATTTTTCATCAATCTAAATAGTATAGAAATGATATAAGTGAGTTTCAATTTGTCAATCAGATTCTTTGTTTGAAGCAGTTTCACCGTGTTTGACAAATCGGAATTGTTACTTGTTTTGGATTGTTGTAATGAATATAAGTTTTGAATAGATATTCGGGTTCTTTCAAGAAACTCCTCATTGGATATCAGTCCTGTATGGATTAGAGGATTGTCAACTTGGGTAATATGGTACCCCTGTTCTATTATTGTTGAGTGGAACATCACATCTTCATACCCATATTCTTGTAGATCCTCGTTGAATGGATGAAGCAATAATACCCTCTTATCTATCATGAAATTGAACGTAGAAAAGAATTTATCAGAGTCTTGTTGGCGTTCTTTTATCGAGATAGCCTCTCTCTCTACACCGTAAAGCCATCGCAAATAATATTCCGGACTATAACAAGGCAAATATTTGCAACCTCCATAACAGATAACTCCGGGTGACCGCAATCGGAGATAGGTTGAGATGAAATGAGGAGAACACAACAGTGCATCATTATCTATAAATAGAAGGTAAGGGTATGCTGCCTTGTGAGGAAATAAATTTCGAATAGCCGATCTGCTGATGTTTATCGGAAGTTCTTCGTAAGATATGTTGTCAAATTCTGCTAACTTTCGATTGATCTTTTGAAAGTGTGATCTCGAAGCGTCATCAATCAATATTATTTCATATAAACAGTCCAGAGCCTCGCATTGCAGGTATAGGTCTGTTACCAGAGTGGTAACGTCATTGTTATATATGGGAATACATATCGAAATCATTCAGCATCTTCTTCTTTTTCGAAAATAGAAAAATTGACACTGCCATACACTCTCTTTTCTTTGTAAAAAGGCGAAGACGAAAAATCATCAGATTTAGAGTGTTCCATGATAAAGGTACCTCCCGGTTTAAGTAGATTTTTCTCTATAATGAGTTTTGGAACCTCTTTATGGAAAGGCAAATCGTAAGGTGGATCTGCAAATATAAAATCAAACTGGTCTTTAGATATTTCAAGAAACTTAAAAACATCCATTTTGAAGATTCGCAGTTCCTTGGCATCAAGCAAACCCTTAGTCTTTTCGATAAATGAATAGTTAGGTGGGTATTTTTCGACACAGGTAACCTGAGGGCATCCTCTTGATACAAGTTCGAAGCTTATACTGCCTGTTCCTCCAAACAAGTCCAATGCTTTTACATCTTCCCAATCAATAGAATTACTTAGTATGTTAAATAAATTCTCCTTGGCAAAATCGGTAGTTGGTCTTGCTTTAAAGTTCTTAGGAAGGTCTAATCTACGACCTTTATATCGTCCGCTAACAATTCTCATAGGGTTGCTAATATTAATAAATCAAGAGGGGCTTTTCTGCTGTCTGTTCCCATAAATTCAACTTCACTGGGTACTCCCACGGTTTCTATGCGTTTGATATAATCGCGAAGGAGTGGAATAACCGACTTCTCGGAACCTGCAAAGTCCTCAAGGATATAAAGGTAATCCTGATTCTGGTCAAAATTGCATTTATCCCAAATATTTAGGATAAAATATATCAGATTATGCTCATTTTCGTGTTGGAAGGTTATTGCATGCAGAAGTTGTGATGCCTCATCATAGCAAAATACATCCAAAAATTCGTTGTGAAAATTGAGGTACATTTTTGATCTCTTTTCTGTCATACGATTTTTTCCCTCGATGTATTTCATCAGTAAATTGGAATGATGAAAGAAATGGGGGTTGTATAAACTGCGCATCAAGAATTTATAGATTTCTTTATCTGCATTAAATAATGTGATATTTTGTTGAATCGGATCGGGGCTTATTAGTACCTGCTCTACCTGTTCCTGATGAGTAAAGTTGTATAAAGCTTCCTTTTTATTCTTCTCAAACAGATATTGAGGTGCAATGTCATATTCTTTCGAAACAAAAACTACATTTGTTTGTTTGAAGACCTGTGTCAGAAAATTATAATCGAATATGATGCGTTGTATATTGCTGAGCCTGTCAGACTCGTTCGAAAAAGATTTCTCCCGATAACAATAGTTACCACCCATGCGAGGTTCATGTATTGAGAACGATAAACCGTTGGGTGTTATACGGATTGTCAGGATATATTTTTCCGATTTTCCGAGATCAATATTGTCAGGTAAAAACATAATATCTTATTTAATGTTTACAAATTTAGAAAAAGAAACTTTATGTGCTATTTTTATAGCTTAATATCTCTTAGGTCAGTGCTGCAGTCGCCCCAAAGGGATGCCCCTAATCAATATATAAATGTCTTTAAATAGTTTTTTCTTAAATCAGATCAAAAAGAATTTTCAGTTCGAGCCAACTTCCGAACAGGCAGAAGCTCTGGATATGATTACCGACTTTTTGTTTTCTCGAGTATCTGATAGTATATTTCTCTTGAAAGGATATGCCGGAACGGGTAAATCCTCATTAATTGGAGCTTTGGTGAAAACTATGACCGACTTTGAGCAAAAAACAGTGCTGCTTGCACCCACAGGGCGTGCCGCAAAAGTATTTTCAAGTTACTCCAGTCATCCTGCATTTACGATCCATAAAAAGATATACAGACAAAAACGGTTTTCGGGCGAAGCTTCAGGATTTGTTCCTATGGATAATCTACACAAAGATACTTTATTTATTGTAGATGAAGCATCGATGATTAGTAATGATGGCATTGACTCTTTTAGCTTTGGAACGGGACGTGTTTTGGACGACTTGATTCATTATGTATATGGTGGTGAAAATTGCCGTTTGTTACTCATTGGAGATGAGGCTCAGTTGCCCCCCGTAATGCAAGAGTCGAGTCCGGCTTTGCAGATAGATGTTTTGAAGGGGTATGGACTTGATGTTTTGAGTAGTACAATGACGCAGATTGTGAGGCAAGCCGGAAATTCGGGGATATTATTTAATGCAACTCATATACGCAATGCGTTGCTGGAGAATACAACTGAATTGTTCCCCAAGCTGAAACTGGAAGGCTTTGATGATATACGAAAGGTTTCGGGCGAAGAATTGATTGACGAAATATCGGCAGCCTATGATCGCGATGGTATTGAGGAAACTATGATTGTATCGCGTTCCAATAAGCGAGCCAATATTTATAATGAAGGAGTACGTAACCGAATCTTATATCGTGAAGAAGAATTGTCGTCAGGAGATATGCTGATGGTCACAAAAAATAATTATTTTTGGACTGAAAATATTGAGCAGGTCGATTTTTTGGCAAATGGCGAATTACTTGAGATTTTAAGAGTTAGAAGGACACAAGAAATTTATGGTTTTCGGTTTTGCGATGTTTTGGTGAAGCATCCCGATTATGATATCGAACTGGAGATAAAGATACTTATAGATACCTTGCATTCGGAAACAACAGGGCTTTCGCAAGAAAAAAATGCAGAGTTGTTTTATAATATATTAGAGGATTATGCTGATATTACAACCAAGAATGGTAAAATGCAGAAAATGAAAGTTGACCCTTTCTATAATGCAGTTCAAGTAAAGTATGGATATGCAGTTACTTGCCATAAAGCACAAGGAGGAGAGTGGACAAATGTTTTTCTTGATATAGGGTATATTACCGAGGAACATTTAGGAATTAATTTCTACCGCTGGTTATATACTGCCTTAACTCGTGCTTCTAAACGACTTTATTTGGTAAATTTGCCAGATGAATTTCTGTAAGAGGAGGTGCTTTAAATAGTGCTTTCATGATAATAGCAGAGGGTGATAGTTTGTATTAGCTAAAGTAAGCAAATAAGTCAGAAGCCTTAATTCTTAATATTTTGTTAATTTAATAAAAATACAACAACAGGAAGCAACATTCTGGGGTTGTATTCATCTAATAATTGAACCTAAAAATCCGGATGGAAGAATTGCAGCTAATACAGGGATGCAAGAAACAAGATCGTAGGTCACAGCAAATCGTTTACGAACGATATGGGCGTGTGATGTATGGGATATGTCTTCGCTATTCGTCGGATGCCGAAACGGCTCAGGATTTATTGCATGATGGATTTATAAAGGTTTTTACACATATTGTATCTTACGAAGGAAAAGGCTCGTTTGAGGGATGGATGAAACGGATTTTTATAAATTTGGCTTTGGAAACAATTCGAAAAGATAAGATAAAGAAACAATATTCGGAAGACATTGAAAATCTTTCGGATGCAGATGAAATAAGAGATGATTCGGATGATGATATAGACAAAATATCGGAGTCGGAGTTGATGAAGATGGTACAAGAATTGCCTCAGGGGTATAGATCGGTTTTCAATTTATATGCCATAGAGGAATATTCGCATAAAGAAATTAGTGAGGCTTTGGGTATAGCCGAAGGAACATCCCGCTCACAATATATTCGAGCGAGATTGTTATTGCAAGAAAAGGTTAAAGCATATTTTAAAAAACAATGAAAGCGGATAAAGATCACATAAAGGATGTCTTTTCTTCGAAACTGAAAGGTTTTGAGGCTGACCTTCCTCCGTCATTGTGGGATAAGATTGAGGCTGACCTTCCGGTTCAGGCTCCCATAAGGCCATCTCTAAAGAAACCCGTTTACAGGATTCTGAGTTGGGCTTCTGCGGCGGCTGCCGTGATTTTTGCAGTTCTATATTTTATACCTCAGAATAGCGAGAATACTCATATAGCGAAGGTGATAGAGGATAAAACGATTGAGAGGAACCATTCTTTCGCACAGCTTAAAGTTGACGATCGGGAGGATAATTCCGATAACAAGGTAATAAAACAGGTAAAAACTCAACCGACTTTGAGTTTGTTGGCTACTACCTCTGGTCAGTTTGTTGCTAGAACCAAGACTGTCTCGTCTGCCGAAAAATTGTCAGGAAGTATATCTTCAGAGCGTGTTGCTCCTGTTGTGAATACAATAACAGAAAACAGAGTACAGGATGTGCAAGATGTTTATGTTGCTGATGCTGCAAAACAAGAAAACTTCCAGCCGAAAGATCCGGACTTTGAACGTGAATTAAAATCTAAAATTGAAGCATTTGCTGCCGCAGGGGATGAATCGAAAAATATATTAGCAGATAATCATACCCGGGTAAAATCAGAGAAGAAAGGTGATGGTTCTAAGGGTATTGCTATTGGTGTTGGTGGAGGAGGAGGTTTTTCTAAATCGAATGATGTTGCAAACACATTTCGATATGCGAATGCCGCTTTAGCTTCTGATGGAATTTATACTCTAAGAAGCCAGCAGTTCAGGTTGGAACATAATCAGCCCGTCTCTTTCGGGGTAGCTGTGAATAAGAAACTAACCAATAAGATATCTCTTGAAAGTGGTATTGTTTATACTTATGTTTCTGCCAGAATAAGAATGGACGGGCAGTCAGAGTATAATCAGAATGATCAACAATATTTTCACTACTTCGGTATTCCATTATCTGTAAATTATAAGCTTGCAGAATGGAAGAAGGCTCAATTTTACACATCGTTGGGAGGAATGATTCAGAAAGATTTCTACGGGCGAATAGAGAGTAAGAGTAGCATTGATGATCTATTAAATTCAGAACGTTCGTCGAAGCGTAACATATCTCAAAGTAGACCTCAATTTTCAGCTACGGCATTGATGGGTATCTCTTATCCGTTGTATAATAAGCTATCTGTTTATACAACCTTTGGAGGAGCTTATTATTTTCAGGCTAATAATGAATATGAAACTATATTTTCGGATCGTAAGTGGCTGTTTAACTTTAATCTGGGATTGAAGTTTGGTTTTTAAAGTCATAGATACGATGCATTAAAAATAAATAATAGAAACAATTATAAAATACTTAATTAATCATGAGAAAGACATTTTTGTATGTGTGTGCAGTGGCTATGTTAGCCGTTATTCTGCCTTCGTGTTTAGGTGATAATGAATCGACCTATCAGGGGACTAGAGAGTTTGGTGTGATAAATATCGCGGATAATGGAGTGAAATATGCAGCAGTAGGTAGTGGCTTAGGCGGAACGTATATTACTTGGGATGGTATTTCGTCGTATGCGAAAAACGATGCAGTATTATTGACTTATAAAATTAATACGAATAATATTATATCGGGTACTAATATATTAAAGGCTGAATATGCAACGGTTGCAGAAGGAGAGTCATTTCCCTATAGTGATCAGAAAGCTATTACTTCTCAAGCTGTAGATACTACAAAACAAACAAATTCAGCATTCTTTAAAACATTTAATCTGAATAAGTACTCATCAAATAATTTCTTTTCAGACAGATGGTTGTTTAGCTATACTGCAGGGTTAAAAGATGGGGAAGTTTTGACGGCTAAATTTTATTATGATGCAACTAAGCAGGTGCAAAAGAATAAAACTGCTCTACCCGAGAATGCAGCTATTGTAGATGTTATTTTGACTAAAACAGGAACGGCTGTTGGAACGACTACTAAAACTGAAGATAAAATGATCGTTGCTGATATGACTTCATTGAGAAGAGCGCTTCAGCCATCTAGTCTTGATGCTAATGTAACTAAGAGTATTTGGTTCAGAATAATGAAAGAAGATTCGAAAGTAGAGGCAGGATATACATTAACGTATATTCAAAATGCCGGATATTTATTATATTCTAAATCAGAATAATCAGGACTTATATAGCTCCGTTCTAAATAAGGGTTTGCATTAAGCAAGCCCTTATTTATTTTATATGTCTAAAATAGTGTAGTTTTTTTGATAATTCGCAGGAAATCTGTATCTTTGCGAGCCGATTATTATAAATGTGAATATAAATATTTGATATATAGCTGGTTGTTTGCTTAATAAGTGTCCTTAGTAAATAAGTAAAACCGATATTGTCAAATAAAAGTCATTAACCAAATTAAAAAATAAAGAAAGTGGATACTTTAAGTTATAAGACCATTTCTGCAAACAAAGCAACTGCTAAAAAAGAATGGGTTGTGATTGATGCATCAGGTCAAACTTTAGGCCGTTTGGCTTCAAAGGTGGCTATGCTTTTGAGAGGAAAGTACAAGCCAAGCTTTACTCCCCATGTTGATTGTGGAGATAATGTTGTTATCATTAACGCTGATAAGGTTGTTCTTACAGGTAACAAATGGACTGATCGCGTATATTTGAGATATACAGGTTATCCAGGTGGACAACGTGAAACAACTCCTCAAGTTTTGATGGGTAAAGGTGCAGATCGTTTGATGCATAAAGTAGTTAAAGGTATGTTACCTAAAAATAAATTAGGTGCTGCTTTATTGAAAAATCTTTATGTATACGGTGGAGCAGAGCACAAACATGATGCTCAACAGCCAAAAGTAATAGATATTAACACTCTTAAATAATAACAATGGAAGTAATAAATGCAATCGGAAGACGCAAAGCTGCAGTAGCACGCGTATACCTAAGCGAAGGAACTGGGAAAATTGTTATCAACAAAAGAGAACTGGCAAATTACTTTCCATCGACAATTCTTCAATATGTTGTAAACCAACCTCTAAATAAATTAGGTGTTGCTGAGAAATATGACATTAAGATTAATCTGAACGGTGGTGGGTACAAAGGTCAAGCAGAAGCTGCTCGTCTAGGTATTGCTCGTGCTCTAGTGAAGATCAATGCGGATGATAAACCTGCTCTAAGAGCTGAAGGATTTATGACTCGTGATCCACGTGTTGTTGAACGTAAAAAACCAGGACAACCTAAAGCAAGAAAGAAATTTCAATTCTCAAAACGTTAATTTGGATATGGCTTTCTCCCTCGGACATTTGCTTTTGGTTGCATAAGTTCATAGGCGAGAGTAGAAATATAGATGTAGATGATACATCGATCAAAAGTTACGTTTAGTATCTAAATTGACGGGACTTCATAAGTAGAGCTACCCGACAATTCAATTTACAGAAAAAGAAAGTAAACGCATTAAAAAAACAAAAATGGCAAAATTAGAATTTGACCAATTATTAGAAGCTGGTGTACACTTCGGACACTTAAAAAGAAAGTGGAATCCGGCGATGGCTCCTTATATTTTCATGGAGCGTAATGGCATTCACATTATCGACCTTTACAAATCGATAGCAAAAGCTGATGAAGCTGCTGCTGCGATGAAACAAATAGCAAGATCGGGTAAGAAAATTTTATTCGTTGCTACTAAAAAGCAAGCGAAAGAAGTTGTTGCTGATCTCGCACTTTCTATAAATATGCCTTACGTGATTGAGCGTTGGCCAGGAGGTATGTTGACCAACTTCCCAACTATCCGTAAAGCTGTGAAAAAAATGTCGACTATCGACAAAATGATTAAAGACGGTACATTCGATACTCTTTCTAAAAGAGAAAAACTTCAAGTAACTCGTCAACGTGCTAAACTTGAAAAGAATTTAGGTTCTATCCAAGATCTTACACGTTTACCGGCAGCTTTGTTTATCGTTGACGTATTGAAAGAAAATATTGCAGTTAAAGAAGCTCAACGTTTGGGTATTCCTGTATTTGCTATGGTAGATACAAACTCAGATCCTTCTGATATTGATTTCGTTATCCCTGCAAATGATGATGCTTCTAAATCTATTGAAGTAATTCTTTCTCACCTTTGCGATTCTATCAAAGAAGGTTTGGAAGAAAGAAAAGTAGAAAAAGCAGATAGCACTGCAGCTGAAGCACAAGAAGATGGTGCTAAAAAAGACCGCAAAAGAACTACAGCTAAAAAAGAACGTACATCTAAAGATGATGATGATGCGTTGAAAGCTGCTGTTACAAGCAAATTCGTTAAAGACGAAGAATAATAATTATACTAAAGGTTAAGAGTAAGTGCTAAGGGATAAATCTTTTGGGCTCACTCTTGACCTTTTGCTTTTTTAAGAAAAAGCAAGTATTTAATATCGTATTTGAAAGTAATAACTGTCAGTCGAGATTATGCTTGCCAAAGTAATAAAAAGGTCTTAGACCTAGAATATTAATAATCAAAAAAATATAAAGATATGGCAATTACTATGGCTGATATCCAAAACCTTCGTAAGAGAACAGGTGCGGGTATGATGGATTGTAAAAGTGCATTGACTGAAGCAGAGGGTGATATCGAAAAAGCAATCGAAGTAATCCGTAAAAAAGGACAAGCTTTTGCTGCAAAACGTGGCGATCGTGAAGCTTCGGAAGGATGTGTACTTGCTGGTACAAACAATGATTTTGCTGCAATTGTTGCAGTAAGATGTGAGACTGACTTCGTTGCAATCAACGCTGAGTTTGTTGGTATGACTACTTCTATCTTAGATGTGGCATTAGCTAACAAACCTGCAAATTTAGATGCTCTAAATAATCTTGAAATCGGAGGTCGTAAGATTTCTGATGTTGTTGTAGACCGTATGGGTATAACAGGAGAGAAAATGGAAATTGGTGCATACGAAACTATTACTGCTCCAACTGTAGTTGCTTATGTGCACCCAGGAAACAAATTGGCAACAATTGTAGGTTTCAACAAGGCAAATGTAGATGCTCAAGTAGGAAAAGATGTTGCTATGCAAATTGCAGCAATGAATCCTGTAGCATTGAAAGCTGAGCATGTATCGGAAGAAATCAAACAAAGAGAATTGAATCTTGCAAAAGAAAAAGCTCTTGAAGCAGGTAAGCCTGAAAATCTTATTGATAAAATTGCTGAAGGTGCATTGACTAAATTCTACAAAGAGTTTACTCTTCTTCAACAAGAGTTCATTAAGAACCCAAAACAAAATATTGAACAATATCTTCAATCTATAGACAAAGAGTTGACAGTTGTTGAGTTCAAACGTATTACTTTGAATGCTGAGTAATTCAGTTAAAAAGAATTGATAAAAAAGCCGTTCCAAGTTTTGGAGCGGCTTTTTATTTTTTAGCAAAAGTAAACTATGGGGGAAGCATTGTTCTTGTTCTGCATTAGTTTTTACAGATCAATCGTATTTTTTAGAAAACAGCAGATGCTGATGAGAATTGAATGTATTATCTGGGTAGGTATAACATGATAAGGTGTATATACTTTCTTGAAATAAAAGATATATATTTGAATGTTGAAAAGAATATAGAGGTTATACAAAATGTAGATAATTCGTTGAACTTATTACTCGATCATTCATTGAATGATCGAGTTGAATATGTATCGATAGTTAAAAAGAACTTAATAAAAAAGCAATGATTGATATATCAGATTTACGAAGAGATTTTACACTTAAAACTTTAGATACCCAAGATGTTTTGCCGGATCCGATTCAACAGTTTGAGATTTGGTTTAAAGAAAGCCTGGAAGCCGAGGTGTTAGAGCCCAATGCAATGAATCTGGCAACAGTAGGACTCGATTTGAAACCATCGTCAAGAGTTGTATTGTTGAAACAAATTAGAAAAGGAGGCTTTGTGTTTTTTACAAACTACGATAGCCGAAAAGCTAAGCAAATAGAAGAGAATCCAAATTGTGCATTGACTTTCATCTGGAACGAACTGGAGCGTCAGGTGAGGATCGAAGGCCGAGTTGAGAAGATACTACCGGAGGAATCCGATTCTTACTTCGAAAGACGTCCTATTGGCAGTAAATTGGGTGCATGGTCTTCTCCACAAAGCTCGATTATTCCTAGCCGCGAATATTTAGAAGGGCTAGTAGCTGATTTTGAGAAGCGATTTGCAGATGTTGATGTAAAAAGACCTGATAACTGGGGAGGTTATTTGGTAAGACCTATTCTTGTCGAATTCTGGCAAGGACGTAAAAGTCGATTACATGATAGAATTCAGTATAGTAATGTTAATGGCGGTTGGGAAATTAACAGATTAGCTCCTTAATTGTGCAATCAAATAAGAAAAGTTAAAAATATATCAGGAAAATAGCTGTCAAAGATTTGCAAATACGAGATAAATGCTATTAATTTGTATTTAGTTATAAACCAAAATTACAAAGCCTATCGAAAAATCATTACTCATAGTAACTTAGACATATAGTAATGGATGTATTAAAGGACATGACTGATGAAGAATTAGTTATTTCTTATTCGATTGGTAATAATCTAGCTTTTGATGAACTTCTTCTTCGTCATCAAAAGAATGTATATAATTACATATATTTTATAATAAGAAATAGAGAAATGGCGGAGGATGTTTTCCAGGAAACGTTCATTAAAGCTATTACAACTATAAAGCAAGGTCGGTATACCGAAAATGGTAAGTTCAGAGCGTGGATAATGCGTATCGCTCATAACCTGGTGATAGATTATTTCAGACAGGAAAGAAGCGAGAATACAGTTTCTAATGATGAAACTGAGATTGATTTACTGAATAATGCAAACCTATGCGATAATACGATTGAGGACAGGCTTATTTATAGTCAGATCTTGGAAGATGTGAAAAAGCTGATACACTACTTACCTCCGAGTCAGCGTGAAGTCCTCGAAATGAGATATTACCAAGAACTAAGCTTTAAAGAAATATCGGAACAAACCGGAATAAGTATTAATACAGCTTTGGGTAGAATGCGTTATGCCATATTGAATATTCGTAAAATGGCAGAAGAACACGGGATTATTCTTTCTGTTGGTTAAGATCATCCCAATCCTTAAAATCTAAAGACAATTGTATCGCATCGTGCCAAATGACGTTATCTACATTTTTTATACTTAAACCCAATAAGCGTACTTTGGCTGAAAGATCTATATCTTTCATTAATTCAAATCCTGTATTGTATAATGTGCTATAGTCGGTAACTGCTGCTATTAGAGTTTTACTTCGTGTAATTATTCTAAAGTCAGCATATTTGGCTTTTAGGGTAATTGTACGTCCGAGGAATCCGCTTCTCTCAATTCTATTGATTACATCTTGGGCTATTTCATCCAGTTCTATGGCAAGTTCATCCAGCGATTCGATGTCGTTACTGAACGTGTTTTCCGCTCCTACCGACTTTCGTTCTCTGTTTGGTTCTACCTTGCGGTCATCTATAGCTCGTGCATTCATATAGTACATGTGACCTGCTTTTCCAAAATTGGCAACTAATTCGGCTTCGCTTCTCGATTTTAATTCTAAGCCGTCTTTTATCCCTAGTTGATGCATCTTTTGAGCAGTTACTTTACCTACTCCGTAGAAACGTTCGATTGGCAAGCTTTCAACAAAAGCTTCGGCATCTTTGGGTCTGATCACAAATAATGCATTGGGCTTTTTGTAGTCGGATGCTATTTTGGCTAGAAACTTATTATATGAAACCCCAGCAGAGGCGTTTAGAGAGGTAGTTTCATAGATCTTCTTTTTGATCTCTTTAGCTATTTGAGTGGCATAAGGAATATTTTTATGGTTCTCGGTTACATCCAGAAAAGCTTCATCCAGTGATAGGGGCTCAACCAGATCGGTATACTCCAAGAATATATCCATGATCTGATTCGAAACAGATTTGTAGACATCGAAGCGGGCGGGAACGAAGATCAAGTGAGGACACTTTCTTAAAGCTGTTTTAGAAGGCATGGCAGATTTTACTCCATACTTCCTTGCCTCATAGCTGGCAGCGGCAACCACACCTCTGTCACCGGCATACCCTACAGCAAGTGGCTTGCCTTGATATTCCTCATTGTCTCTTTGCTCAATAGAAGCATAAAAGGCATCCATATCTATGTGAATGATTTTCCTCACATACAAATTTAGTGAAATAGAGCGTGTCTTTTAGTTAAAGAACAAGGGAAAGTTGCTTATATTTTATGTGCAATATTTAAGATCCAAGTAATGAGAAGGACTGCAAAAAGAGGAATCTTATATTTTAACTTTAAAGGGCGTCTGATTGTTTTGAAGAAAGTTTCCCTACCTCTTATCAGATCATAAAAGAGCCAGCATAGAGAGATTATAATTGCCATACTGAGGGGAATGCACAGAATGTTATAATAAAGAGATTGTGAGATATTACCCGATAATAATGCGAGAGTTGCCCGTCCCATACCACATCCGGGGCAGGGAATACTTGTCAGCAACTTAAAGGGGCACGATGTTATATGTTCATGATGCAGATTATAGTCCATGAACAATAACGCCAAGTATCCTCCCATAATAGCAAGGATCGCTATGATTGTATTGAAAGGGTATTGGCGTGATTTTATTACCGGAGAATGAAATGTCAAGGTTATATTACTTGATTCTATTTACAGTTTGAACTAATAGATTATAATTATATTCCTTAGTTCTATCTTGAATGATAAACCAGTCTATAATCATCCAAATATAAAAACCTCCGCAGGTAAGTAATTTGAGTACTCCTAATCCTGTATCGTTAAGTATAAATCTGTCGATGCCTAAGAGACCTCCCAAAAGAGATATAATCAGCATCATTGTAGGATCTTTAAAATCTTGAGACAGCAAAGCTTGGAACTGAGCATCAGTAAGATTTGGTAGCTCAGCTATAATCTGATTCAATTGATAAGGAGAGAATTTTTTGCCGTTAGTAGCTAAAAACAAATTTACTCTGGCTTGATCAATAGATGCTTTAGGTTCTGAATATTCCATATGTGTTCTTTATTATATTGTAAGAATCAAATATAGAATAAAAAATCACACAAAACAAAAAACATAAAAGGTGTGTGCCATCAAAGTAAAACTATAAATCTCATGTTGTAGCTAAAAGTGATAACTATTGATCGTTATTATACTTGTCAAAGCAATAAAAAGGTCTGAGACCTTATTTATGTACAAACATTTTTCGTATTTTCGCAGTTCGAAAAATATTTTTAAGTTATGGAAATTGCAAGTAAGTATAATCCTGCGGAAGTAGAGGATAAGTGGTATGAGTATTGGATGAAGAACAATCTTTTTCATTCAGAACCAGACAGTCGCGAGCCGTTTACTGTCGTCATTCCTCCTCCTAATGTCACAGGTGTCCTTCATATGGGGCATATGTTGAACAATTCGATTCAGGATATACTAGTCCGTCGTGCACGTATGATGGGCAAAAATGCTTGTTGGGTTCCGGGTACCGACCATGCATCCATTGCAACAGAGGCTAAGGTTGTAGGCCGACTGGCTTCACAGGGAATCAGTAAGAAAGACCTTACACGTGACGAGTTCTTGAAACATGCTTGGGAGTGGACTGATGAACATGGCGGAATTATTCTTCAGCAATTGCGTAAACTGGGAGCTTCGTGCGACTGGGATCGTACATGTTTTACATTAGACGAGAAACGTTCCGAAAGCGTATTCAAGGTATTTGTTGATCTTTACAACAAAGGTCTTATCTATCGAGGAGTTCGTATGGTTAACTGGGATCCTACGGCCAAAACAGCTTTGTCTGATGAAGAAGTTATACACAAAGAAGAAAACAGTAAATTATATTATTTAAAATATAAAGTTGAAGGCGAAGATGGATTTGCAGTTGTGGCAACCACTCGCCCCGAAACTATCTTTGGTGACGTTGCTGTTTGTATCAATCCGAATGATGAGAAAACAGCACATCTGAAAGGTAAGAGAGTAATTGTACCTATTGTAAATCGTGTTGTGCCGATTATTGAAGATGATTACGTAGATATGGAATTTGGAACAGGTTTCCTTAAAGTGACTCCGGCTCATGATGTGAATGATTATATGTTGGGTGAAAAGCACAATCTGGAAGCTCTTGATATTTTCAATGACGATGGATCTCTCAATGCGCACGGACTTCAATACGAAGGTATGGACAGATTCGATGTTCGTAAGAAAATCGAAAAAGATTTGTTGGAAGCCGGACTGTTGGAAAAAGCCGAAGCCTATACCAATAAAGTAGGCTACTCGGAGCGTACCAATGTACCTATCGAGCCTAAACTGTCTATGCAGTGGTTCTTGAAGATTGATGGTCTAGCAAAACCCGCTTTGGATGCAGTTGAAAACGATACTATAAAATTCTATCCGGCACGATATAAGAATACATATCGCCATTGGATGGAAAATATTAAAGATTGGTGTATCAGCCGTCAACTTTGGTGGGGACATCGTATTCCTGCCTATTACTTGCCCGAAGGCGGTTATGTAATTGCAGAGACTCCCGAATTGGCCTTGATCGAAGCTCAAAAGAAGAATCCAAATCTGAAAATAGAGGACCTTCGTCAGGATGAAGATTGTCTTGATACTTGGTTTTCATCGTGGTTGTGGCCTATATCGGTATTTGATGGAATAAATCAACCAGATAATAAGGATATAGAGTATTACTACCCTACAAGTGATCTGGTTACAGGTCCGGATATTATTTTCTTCTGGGTGGCTCGTATGATTATGTCAGGGTACGAATATCGTCAGAAACCATGTTTCCAGAATGTATATTTTACAGGTATTGTTCGTGATAAGCAAGGACGTAAAATGTCGAAGCAGTTGGGTAACTCACCCGATCCTCTTGAGCTGATTGCCAAATATGGTGCTGATGGGGTACGTATGGGATTATTGCTTACAGCACCTGCCGGAAACGATATTCCTTTTGATGAAGCTCTTTGCGAGCAAGGTCGCAACTTTAATAGTAAGATATGGAATGCCTTCCGTCTAGTAAAAGGGTGGGAGGTAGATAGCTCTATAGAACAACCCGAATCGGCAGCTATTGCAGTGAAATGGTTTGATAATGTATTGTCTAAAACAATTACCGAAATAGATGATTTATTCTCAAAATATCGTTTGTCAGAAGCATTGATGCTTGTTTACAAACTATTCTGGGATGAATTTTCTTCTTGGTATTTAGAGATGATTAAACCTGCTTACCAAAAGCCGATTGATGCTAAAACATATCAGGAGACACTTAGCTTCTTTGACTCTTTGCTAAGAATGCTACATCCTTATATGCCATTTATAACCGAAGAATTGTGGCAGGCTCTTTCTGAAAGAAAAGAAGGGGAAAGTATTATGGTTGCTCTTATGCCAACTGCTAAGAATGTCGATACCGATCTTTTGAATGCATTTGAAAAGGTAAAGGAAACTATTTCGGGTATCCGTACTATCCGATTACAAAAGAATATACCGAATAAAGATTCTTTAGAATTGGAGATTATCGGAGAGCATAATGATGCTTATAATCCTGTAATTGCTAAGATGGGTAATATTACAGAGATCAGAGCCGTAAATGAGAAAAATCCTCAAGCAATGTCATTTCTGGTTGGTACAACAGAATTTGCTGTGCCTATGGGTAATAATATTGATGTTGAGGCTGAGCTTGCTAAACTCGAGGCTGATTTGGTATATCAACAAGGTTTCTTAAATTCAGTTATGAAGAAACTGGGAAATGAGAAGTTTGTAGCCAATGCAAAAGCCGATGTGGTAGATGCTGAACGCAAAAAGCAAGCAGATGCGGAAAGTAAAATCAAGACAATAGAAGAAACTATTCAGAGTCTTAAAAAGTAAAATTTTATATTTATTATATGAAAAAAGCTCTATCATTTGATAGAGCTTTTCTTATTTTACAACTACAGAGTTGATCTCATAATATGCTGAAAACATTCTGTTATGCCAGTCATTCGGATCATAAGAAAGCTCGAAGTAGTGAAAGAAACGTCCTTCGGGAAATATTCGGTCATTAAACACGAAGTCCTTGATGCCTTCTTTCTTTCCTTTTTCTATGACACTTGCTCTTGCTTGTAGTATTTTTTCTGCATTCTTAAGTTCTTGATATCCTCTGTAATAATCGGCAATAAAGAATAATAATCCGAAAACGATGGTTGTATAAATTACCTGCTTAACTAAAGCTTTCGAAAAATCAAGATTAGCATACAAAATACATATTGCGACAAAGAATAGGGTAATAATGCCGAAAGCTGCCCTTCCCGGAAATATTGGGGATGCTGACATGGCTAATGTAGCTACAATTGCTCCCAGAACGAAAACTGCGGATATAAATAGAATGGGTTTATCGGTTTTCTTACCAAAAGAACGATAAAAGCACAATGTAAGTACAAATATAAATGTAGGTACTAATACAAAGTAATAATATCCGGCAATTGCAGCAGTAAACCGACCTATAAAAATGACTATAAATGATTCGTTAATATGTTCTTGCGACAAAACATTATTCATGCGGGCGTAATTTCCCGGAGCAGCAATCATTATCACGCACCCAATAACAGCACCTGTAAGTCCTGTAATTGCCCATAAGGGAATCTGTTTATATTTTACTTTGTAATATATCACAAAGGTGGTCAGCATTACTATAAGAGCAACTGCCATATTCTCGTTTGTCCAACCGGCAATAATACCCGCAGGAAAGAACAAGGCAGCTTTTAGATAACTATTACTACTGTTGGGAGATAATGCTTGCTTAGTATATGGTACTAGAAAGCACAAAATAATAAGTGTCCCCCACAGATAATTGGCACTTCCCGTAATCCACAGTATGGTAGACCCAAAAGCCGGTTGAAAGAACCAGATAAGTAAGTTAATTGCTAAAAGCAACGATGGTCTTACCTTATTCGATTGGTTAGTCATATAATAGATCACCAGTGTGAAGGCTATGTATGCCAGGCTATTGATGAAATCGCCAATAGATATTCCTGCCAAAAGGAGGCTTTGTGCTATTATATGCACTACCGTACGTCCTCCCCATGTAAAATAATGCTCGTATTGAGTATGTAAAATATCAGAGAAGCTTTTTACTTTAGTCTGACCGTCAGGTAAGAGGCAATAGTTCCAATCGTCCCCGAATATTGGGTGTAAAATATTGAGTATATATATAAGAATAAAGGATGAGACAATAATCAGTCCGAAGCATACTCTTTTGACAAGAGGCTTACCGAAGAAAGAGTCAGCCTTATGAAGCGTACTACATAAGGATTCCTTATAATTATATATTTTATCAGCTTTAAGCATCCTGTTCTGTTTCTTTCGCTATGTATATCGGACGTTTTTTTGTTTCCAAGTAAGTTTTTGACAGGTATTGTCCCAATATTCCCAAACACAACAACTGTATACCTCCGATGAAGAATATAGCACAGATCAAAGACGGATAACCGGGAACGGGATCGCCCCACAGCAATGTCTTGGTAATAATCATGCAAATCCACACAAGGGAGATAAGGAAAAATACAAACCCAAAAATAGAAGCAATAGCCAAGGGGCGGGTCGAGAAAGCAATAATACCTTCAAGTGAATAAAAGAACAATCCCCAGAACGACCATTTGGTTTGTCCGGCTACACGTTCTACATTTTCATATGCAATCCATTTGGTATCGAAACCCACCCATCCGAAAATACCTTTCGAGAAGCGGTTATATTCTCCCAATTTTAGAATAGAATTAACCATTGGACGTGTCATCAACCTAAAGTCTCTTGCTCCGTCTACAATTTCGGTATCCGATATTTTATTGATGAGCTGATAAAATTTCTTTGCAAAGAACGAACGGAGAACAGGCTCTCCTTTACGGTCTTCGCGACGTGTAGCTACACAATCATACTCTTTTTCCTGAAGAGTTTGGTACATCTCGATAAGTAAGTGAGGAGGGTCTTGAAGGTCGGCATCCAACATGGCAACATAGTCACCTGTTGCAGCTTCTAGTCCTGCATAAATAGCAGCTTCTTTTCCGAAATTACGAGAGAAAGAGACGTATCTTACTCTATTGTCTTTTTTTCTGAGAGCTTTAATAACCTCAAGTGTTTTGTCTTTTGATCCGTCATTAACAAAAATGAACTCAAAATCTTGTCCACTCATTTGTTGAGCTACCCTCGTAAGTTCTTCATACAAGTACGGAAGAGCTTGCTCTTCGTTGTAGCACGGGACGATTGCTGATATTTTATCCATCATAGAACCTTGTTTTTGTATAAAATTAAGGAGTTGAAAAGGTTTAGTAATAAAATAAGACGGTATTTAATCATCCCTATTATTAAATCTCCTTTTAGTCCTGATTTTTCTCTTTGTATATATTTTATAGACAATCTGGTATTCGGATTGTTTATTATTTTCTTAATATTTTTATATCGTTGCCAAAAACTATTGTTGTTATTGGTGAAATATTCGTTGTTAATAGATGTTACAGCCCTTAGTACATAATCATTTTTGATACGTTTATCAGCCTCTGTAATAAATGACTCGGATTTTGTACGGGTATATTCTTCCTTTAGGTCATCCAAGAATATTAATTCCTGCTTCCATCGGATAGGATCATATCTATTGGATAACGACTCGTCATTTACCTGATAGTGATAAAGAATATCATCTACAAAGAACATCTTGTTGGCATGAAGCATAGTTGTTATAGTGAACAATCGATCTTCGCACCTTCTCAACTCCTTATTGAAGCGGATGTGATCCTTCTCAATCAAATCCCTTTTGAATAGATGAACCCAAAGAACACCAAGTATAAACATACCTCCGAATTTTTCTGAACCAATCATCGGAAGGACTACTTCTTGTTCGAAACGATCACCGGAGTATTCGCCTTTGAAAGGGAGCCAATTTAATATCTCGCCTTTTCTTTTGGCATTAAATCTCAGTATATCTATATCATTACCCAGATAGGGAATGAGCGTTTCGTATGTATTGAGTTCAATATAGTCATCGGGATCAACAAAGCTTATATAATCGCCTGTTGCTGCATCGAGTCCTGCATTACGAGCAGACGATACACCAGAGTTCACTTGATGTATAACTTTAATCCGATTATCGTTTTGAGCATAATTATCACAAATATCTCCCGAAGAATCCGTTGAACCATCATTAACAAGGATAATTTCTAAAGAGCTGTATGTCTGACTCACAACAGAATCAAGACAACGTCCCAGAAATTGTTCCATGTTATAGATGGGGATTATTATGGAGATAGTAGGAGTCATATTAAGGCATTAATTTGTTATAAATGGCTTCGGCTATAAAGAAATCTTCTTCCCAATCGATGTCAAAAGAATCTATATCGTTATTCTCAAATAGAAACGGTTTTTGACCAATCCTGTCTTGCAAATTTCTGTAAATATCTATATCTGCTAAGAATATTCCACTATTGATTTCGTAAAGAGGTTCAATAGTCTGGGTTCTTGGCCATTTTTCGTTGTTTCGGTCATAATTAACAGCCCCCTCTTTATTCCATATGAAAGTTCGAAGGGCGGTAACTGACATAAGTGAATCATTTTCACCTTTTGACAGAGCATCTTTGTAAACATTGATTGCTTCTTCATATATTTTACCATCAATAAAAGGAGACGTTACATGAGTCCATAAAACTGCTCCTTCACTGATAATAGTAGGTACATATTTTACCAAATCATCGGTAGATGTGCTTGACGTCGCCAGATGTTCGGGACGTCTGTCTATTTTTATTTTATCGCTTGATAATGTTTCTGCCAGTTGAATTACTTCTTCGTCATTAGTCGATAGAACTATAGTATCAATTGCATTACAAGCAATCAATTGTTGTAATTTAATTTTTAAGAGCCCTCCCTCAATTCCGGCAAAAGTGCGGGTGTTTTTATGTGGAACTCTCTCGCTACCTGCTCTGCATGGCAGAAAAACTGATATTTTCATTCAATTAGTCAATTAACAATCTATATACTGATAAATTTTTCACCCCTTGATATTTGGTTGCTGTTATGGTGGCTATTTCTATATCGGGTCTCGTCTTCACTATTTGTGAAAGAAGGTATTCGTTTTCAGATGTAAGTATTCGTTCATTCTCATTTATCAAACCGTCGTATCCATCATAGCCTGCGATATAAATATCTTTAGCAGCGAGTTCTATGGCTGTTTGCAATGCTAAAGCCGTATGTGAATCCTTATAAAGAGTAGAGAAAGTCACTTCTTTCAACTCAAAACTTTTGTCAACTAATTGTTGAGGAATGTAAGTTCCCATCTTACGTGGATAAGAGGGCAGAACACACGAGATTTTATTAAGATCGAAGTTCGCAAATACTTTCTCTAAACGGTGTCCCTCGTTTCCTACCAGACAGAAAAACTGAGGAATATCTATATCATTATAATAACCTGCATTTTTACTGCTGGCATGTATAATACAAACCTTTTTATCAGCTTGTTTTTTTATCAGTTGTTTAATTGCTGTTGCACAAGTTGCACCGCTAGGACCTCCACCAACTATAAGAGCAATATCGAAATGTGACTTTTCGGCATTGAAGATAGGTAGTTTCAGATTATCACCCTTTTTATCCTTCATATTGTGCAGAGCTTGCAAAATACTATTGATAGAGTAAAATCGGCGAGTTACCCAATCCATTACATCTTTTTGAGGAAGCGAATTGAACCCCGATACCATATAGGGCAGATTGGTTCCCCAACCGTATTTTTCTTTCAAACGTTCAAAATCTGCAACTGTTGTGCTTAGGCTGTTGAAATCTAGTGCTACACCTTCTTTTGAAGATAGGTAGGACAGCAGGAGTTCAGTTTTCATATTACCTGCGCCCCGTCCCATTCCCGTAATGGTCGTATCTATAATTTCACAACCCGCTTTTATGGCAGCCAATGTATTGGCAAAAGCCAATTCAGTATTGTTATGTCCGTGAAATCCTATTTTGCATTGAAGCACCGTTCTAAGATGTCGGGTAATGGTTTCGACTTCTTCGGGAAATATACCTCCGTAAGAATCAACCATAGAGAAACTGTCCACTTTACCATTTAGGTTGGCTACTTCGGTCATGAAATCGGGATATTCGGTCATCCATTTAGAAACATACATGACATTGAAGCCCATTTCGAAGCCCATCGCTTTGATGCGTGCTGCGGTTTCTCCTGCACGTTTTATGTTGGCAGGGTCAACAGCCATCCGTATGATGTCTAATTTCCCCTTGCAGGAAGATAGCAGTTGTTCCAGATCGTCGGGTCTAACTTCTTTTTCATTCAGCATAATACCTATCTTTTTAGTAGGCATTTGCTGACGTGCATATTCTAATATATAGTCAGGACAGTAGTTATACTCCCCCTTGTAACCATCGTGAACTAAAGATCTGTATCCGATTTCAATGTATGAAACAGGTAGTTTTTCCATTGCCTGAAAATAATTGAGAGTCAGGTTTCCGTCAAAATCCCAATTTGTATAATATCCCCCGTCTCTAAGGGTACAATCTACTATATCTATCATGTCAATTCCGGATTAAATACATACTTAATAATATCTTTCATTTCCTGTCTTACTTCCGTTTCGGGTTTCTCGCTAAACTCTTTTAGTTTGGATTCAAATTCCGATAAGTTTACAAATTTATCATCCATACCGATAAACTCTTCGTTCTCAGATTCAGACCATCGTAACGAAATTTTGCCCAATGCTAACGACTCGTAATAAGCAGTTGTATTAACAGCAATGGTAAAGTTGACCATGTCAGATCGCAAAACCTCCTGTACGGAATGTTCCCTCCCAAGGAAAATCATATTGTCGGAAATGCTGGCAAATGATTTATGTTCCACATCCATCAAAAAGGGATGCTTCTTTATATAGAACAATATTTTGTTGTTATGTTTCTTATTAAACTCTTTTAATAGCAAAAGTAACTTTTCATTGGAGGGTATGTAGATAGCACGACCCAATAAAACGAGGCATTTGGTGAAAGATTGGTCTACGTGCTCAATCGTTAAATCCTTGTATTTCGGATTCCCCATTAATATCAGTCTCGATTGGTCTATTCCTTTTGAAGTCAGATAATCGACTGTCGATTGTCCCCAACACAAAAGCTTGTCGGCAATCATATTGTCGAAGTTGATGTAGTCAAAAGGTATAATCAGTTTGAAATCGCAGAAAATACCGTGCTGCATAGAGATGGTTTCTATTCCCCTGTTTTTGAAATAAAGGGTAAGCAAGCTTTCCTCTTTATACGCTGCATTAAAACAAATATATCTTTTTATGTTTTCGGGGAATGAGGCTTTTTCGAGTGCATATATTTGGTTAAACAGTTTCGTAATCAAGCCAACCAGAAACAGTTTGGTCATAAAAGACTCCTCGATCGATCGAGTGAAAATGAGCTTAGTTGCCTTAAGTAGATGTTTGATGTAAGAGAAACTCAGAAATGAAACTTTCTTATTAGGCAGCCCCGAAAGTTTAACAATTGATGAATCGGGATAAATAGCTTTTACCGAATTAGCCAGATCTTTATAGTCGTCCCTGTCGATAAGAAACGATATTACTGAATTGGATTTACTCTCAAGTACTTTACTAAGATCGGTAATCTGAGTTCCGATATAAAATTCTTTGAAGACATCCCGAGCCGAAAGGGCATCGTCACTAAACAGGAATGTAAAATAACCCGGAACCAAATACTTAACATTATACCCTTTGTAGGTGTAATTTAACTTTTCGAGTAAAGATTTGTACCGATTATAATACCTTTTATCCATGTAAATAGTGAATGTTTTTATAGCAATAAGCGTTAAACTTTACTTATTGATTAGCAAAGTTAATCAATTCACATTATAGAACGATATATCTTGAACAATTTTAGTAATCAGCAGATTATTTGTGCTTACTGCAATGTCCTTAGAATGTTATTTTTACATTATTATCAGCAGGGTAAAAATCCAGTTCAATATTGTCTATCGGTACAGGAACAGACGAGTCGAGTTCCTGAGACAATTGTTTCATTGTTTTTTTTAACTCTTCGTCCACTATCTCATCTCCGGCTAGATGCATGACAAATATCCTGCCGATCATGTCAGTCATTAGCGATAATGTTGAATCAGGTAACTTCATCCCCATAGATTTAAGCTTATTCATAGCTATATATCGCCCGCGTTCTTGCATAATTGCTTTATTGTCTTCCGCCAGATTGGTATTATTAGGTATTGCAGTTACATTTTTCGTGGAAATCGTCATTCCTTTTCTGTCCAATTCAACAAAGCGGTAAGGAAACGGATAAGCACAAAGTGAACCGGTTTCTATATCGTAGATTTTATTGCCTCGTGGCGATCTGTATTCGGTGATATCATTAGCATGGAAGTGTCCCGTAAAAATGGCTTTCATGCCTGAGTCTGCAAAAAGGGGAGCAAGCCTCTGCCAGTCATTAATGACGTAATCTTTGAAAAACGTTGCCTGAAACATAATGTGCTCTACCAAGCCATGGTGCATCATGCCTATTACCTGAATGTCATTTTGTTCGGCTTCGTTCATTACACCCATAATCCATTGCTCGGTTTCTCTGGATATTTGCCCCGAAGAAATGGTTGATGTAGTATATTCTTTATAGCGACAACCATCGATAGCCAATAACCAGGTTTTGTCATTCAGTTGGGCTACATAGCTTAGTGATGCAGTATCTCGTTTAAGTGCTCTGTTATAGCCGCAGTCTGCATATATGTGCCTAAACTGCATGGGAGTTACATTTTCTGTCGGATATGTTTTATCTCCTTCATATTTCAGCGGATGAGGTACATTCACATCGTGATTTCCGGGTATTACAAATACCTTTATCCCTTTGTCAATGAGTGGTTGCAGCTTTTTTACAAAATCGATGTGACTCTGTCTTTCACCGTCTTTGGTCATATCCCCCGGAATAAGCAATACCTCTATGTCGCTATTGAGATAATCGGCTAATACCTGGTCTAAAATCTGGGGTACATCCGATATGGCTTTTCCGCTTGTATTTACTGCATTTTGAATAGCTGAACCTCTATCCATCAATTGTTCCGATAGATAATGGGGATCGCTCATTACTCCGATTTTGATTTTTTCGGATTCCTGTGCACAAGACGTAAAACTCCATCCGAAGAAGAGTACTATGTATAGGATTATATTGTATCTCATTCTTTTGTCAGTAAGTGATATATGTATTTTGTAGCATTTCAGAACTTCGTTGCTTCGTTTTTTCATAGATCAGGTATCCGCAAATACTCAGTACTATAGAGAGGATGAGCATATATGCACCTCTTTCTATTAGTTTTCTTCTACGCTGATATATACCAAAGGCAAGTACTATAACTCCTATAACAGATAGGGCGATTAAAATATATCGGGCAATGATTATTATCTCGGAAATTTGTTCAGGCATCATAATCTATGAAATTGTAATGTTCGAATTTTACAAAAGTAAGAAAAGTGATATAATATATATCGTAAAAATTATAAATTAGCCTTATAATGAAGGTTAAGATTTAGATTATCTTTTGTTTACTGCTCAAAAGCTTTAGTCTTCGCATTAATTATTCTATTTTTGCAAAACAAAATTAAAAATCATCAATAATAAGTAATGAAAAGGTATTTCAGATATCAATATCTATTGACTATTTTGCTAATGGGGCTTATTCTGTCTTCTTGTGGAAGTAAGAAGCCTCAGCTTAGTTATACAGATCTTCAATATCCTAAAAGAGAATTTAGAGGAGCATGGATTCAAACTGCTTGGCAGGGACAGTATAAGACGATGAACAGTGCCCAGATGAAGGCCTATTTTAGTAATATGCTCGATAAATTTCAGTCAGCAGGTATCAATGCTGTCATTTTTCAGGTTCGTCCGCAGGCAGATGCGTTTTATTATTCAGAACTTGAACCTTGGAGCAGTTTCCTGACAGGAACTCAGGGTAAGCCGATGGCCGACGGATTTGATCCGCTAACTTTTCTCGTTGACGAATGCCATAAACGCAATATGGAACTACACGCATGGTTAAATCCTTATCGTGTATCACTTTCCGAAAATCAGGTCTTAACTAAGAATCATATTTATTATCAATATCCCGATCGTTTTGTGAAATACGGAACTCAGATTTTCTTCGATCCGGGTATACCTGCCAATAGAGAGTTTATTTGTAAGGTGGTAAAAGATATTGTAAAACGCTATAATGTGGATGCAATACATATGGATGATTATTTTTATCCATATCCTATTGCCGGAAAACCGTTTCCCGATGATAGAAGTTTTGCAACCTATGGCGCAGCTCAGGGATTCGATCAGGCACATCGTGACGACTGGCGTCGTAATAACGTGAATTCTCTGATTAAAGAGATTAAAGAGACCATTATAGTAACTAAGCCTTGGGTACGTTTCGGTATAAGCCCGTTCGGTATATATCGTAACAAAAGAAGTACTCCTAATGGTACGGGAAGTAATACGACCGGATTGCAGAACTACGATGATTTATATGCCGATGTAAAGTTGTGGGTTAAGAATGGTTGGATAGATTATAATATGCCTCAAATCTATTGGGAGATAGGACATAAAGCAGCCGATTACTCAACTCTTATCGAATGGTGGGCAAACAATAATTTCGAGCAACCCTTGTATATCGGTCAAGATATAAAAAGGACTATGGATGCTGTGATGCCTTCGGGAGATAATCAATTATCAGAAAAGATGAGACTCTCGAGAAGTTACAAAACGGTAAACGGTAACTGCTTCTGGTATGGTCAGAATCTGATGGATAATTACCGAGGTATTACCGATAACCTGAAATCGAACTATCATAAATACCCATCGCTTATTCCCGCTTATACACATATGTATAAAGGAAGTCCCAAGAAGGTGAAAAATGTAAAAGAAAAGTACACCGAAGCTGCTCACCTTTTGGTTTGGGATAGGGATGGAGAACAAGGAGATCCTCTTGCAGCCACTTATTTTGTTGTTTATCGATTTGCTCAAGGGCAAAAAGAGAATTTAGAAGATGCTCGTAATATTGTAGGTATCACTCGCGATACAAAATATTCTCTTCCTTACGAAGGAGGCAAAACGAAATATAAATATGTTGTGACAGCAGTAGATGCTTTTCATAACGAGTCGAAAGGTGTTGCTAAGAAATTGGCTTTGTAATAAAGAGGTCTGTGACCTTAAATAATTGAAGTTACTTAAAAATAGAAATAGAATTAGATGAGTAGGAATACTTTTGAGATGGTTGCTAAAACAATGTCGGGGCTCGAAGAAGTCTTGGCCGAAGAATTAACCGCTTTAGGAGCTGATAATCTTCAGATCGGGCGGCGAATGGTTTCGTTTACAGGCGATCAGATGTTAATGTACAAGGCAAATATACATTGTCGTACAGCTTTGCGAATATTGAAGCCTTTGTTCAAGTTCAAAGCAAAAGATGCCGACGAGGTATATGAAGAAATAAAGAAATTTAAATGGGATGAGTATATGTCCGAGAAAAACACCTTCGTAATAGATGAAGTGGTTTACTCGTCGTTGTTTACACATTCTAAATTTGTGGCTTATCGCTCGAAGGATGCGATTGCTGATTATTTTCTGGCAAAAACAGGTAAACGCCCATCGGTAAGTATTACCAATCCCGATATATTTGTTAATGTACATATCTCGGAAAATCAATGTACAGTATCATTGGACAGCTCTGGAGAATCGTTACACAAAAGAGGATACCGTATAGCTCAAACCGAAGCTCCCTTGAATGAAGTGCTGGCTGCAGGAATGATTTTAAAGACAGGATGGAGAGGCGAATGTGATTTTGTTGATCCCATGTGTGGATCAGGAACTTTACTTATCGAAGCTGCCATGATTGCCATGAATATTCCTCCCGGTATATATCGTCCCGGTTTTGCTTTCGAAAAATGGCCTGATTTTAATCAAGACCTTTTCGATACAATTTATCAGGATGATAGCAACGAGAGAGAATTTAAACATAAAATCTACGGCTCGGACATTTTGAAAAGTGCGATTGCTATTTCAACCGAAAATGTGAAAAGTGCAGGAGTAGCCAAATACATAGAGCTTAAGGCGATGCCTTTTCAGCAATATAAAGAAGCTCCTTCCGAAAAAGGGATTCTGATAACCAATCCTCCTTATGGAGAGCGTATCAAATCGAATGACCTGTTCGGGATGTATGAAATGATCGGGGAGCGATTGAAGCACGTATTTACCGGATATACCGCATGGATATTGAGTTATCGCAAAGACTGCTTCGATAAAATAGGACTAAGACCCTCCAAAAAGATTCCACTGATAAATGGTTCTTTGGAATGTGAATTTCGCAGGTACGATCTGTTCGCAGGTAAAAAATACGATAAGAGAAATAGAGAAGAACAACAAGATTAACAAGATCAACAATAAAAAAAAGAGAGGTGAAAACCTCTCTTTTCTTTTTATATAAATATCTCTTATTTCCAAAGTGGAGTAGGGTATTCACCGCTATCAGCTAACGCCTGAAGTTTGTCTACAACAGATTGACGATCTTCGGCATATGTTACACCAAACCATTTCGAAGTAGTATCTAATACTTTTACATCAGCAGTTTTGTTCTTGATCAAATGATCTACCATAAGCGGTATGAAGTATTCGGATTTCAGGTTATCCTGATTCTTCTTCAAGAAGTCCACAAAGAAGTCTTCCGAATATTGGAAGTACTCAGGAGTAAATCCCCACATATTCATAGATACAGGAGTATTTTCTTCCAGTACATGCCATTCGTTTTCACCCTCTTTATATTGGATTTTACCGTCTTTACGCTCAATGTGAGTACGTTCGGTAACAGTAGTCAAGAAACCTTTGTCATCACTTTCACAAACGCCGCGTGCAACTGATCCGCTTTCCGAAAGTGTATTGCATAAACGATATCCTACCATGCAGTAATGATTTTTGCTTCCTTCGAGATTTGTAAGGAATTTGGCAAGAGTTTCAAAACCATCACGACCGTAAAAATCATCGGCATTGATTACAGCAAAAGGCTCTTTAATAACATCTTTACCCATCAACACTGCGTGATTAGTACCCCAAGGTTTAACACGCTCAGGGCTAACAGTGAAGCCTTCAGGAAGATTGTCGAGTTCTTGAAATACGATTTCAACGGGAATATGTTTGTTGTATTTAGATGCAACTTTGTCTACGAACTCTTTTTCGAAAGATTTACGGATAACAAATACCAGTTTGCCGAATCCGCTTTTTACCGCGTCATAGATCGAATAATCCATGATTGTTTCGCCACTTGGACCCAATCCGTCCAATTGTTTAAGACCACCGTAACGGCTGCCCATACCGGCAGCAAGCACAAATAATGTAGGTTTCATTCTGATGTATTTTATATTGTAATATTATAAGGTTTATAACGTCAAAGTTAAGTTTTTATTTCTTTATTGAAGTCCTTTCATCGATAAAGCTACTCGTTTTCTATCTGCATCAACCGAGATTACTTTCACCTGAACGTATTGGTGCAGCGATACAATCTCTGTAGGATCAGAAACAAATCGATCAGCCAATTCAGAAATGTGTACTAATCCATTCTCCTTAATGCCGACATCTACAAAGCAGCCGAAATTAGTAACATTAGTTACAATACCGGGTAAAATCATTCCTTCTCTTAAATCAGCAATGGATTTAATTGTCGGGTCAAACTCAAACGCCTGAATACTTTTTCGGGGATCACGTCCGGGTTTGTCGAGTTCCTCTATAATATCGTTCAGAGTAGGTAGTCCTACTTTGTCATTCACGTATTTATTCAGATTGAGGTTCTTTTTCAGTTCTTTATTTTCGATCAGCTCTTTTACACTACAACCTAAATCTTTAGCCATCGCTTCCACAACAACATAACTTTCGGGGTGTACAGCCGAATTATCGAGAGGATTTTCACCATCCGCAATGCGTAAGAATCCGGCACATTGCTCAAAAGCTTTTTCACCCATTCGGGGAACCTTCAATAATTGTCTCCGTGTTTTGAATGCACCGTTTTCGGCTCTGTAATTTACAATATTTTGGGCTAGGGTAGGACCTAATCCCGATATATAAGTAAGCAAATGCTTACTTGCCGTATTTACATTTACCCCGACCATATTTACGCAGCTTTCGACAGTTAGGTCAAGCGATTTTTTTAATTTCGATTGGTCTACATCGTGTTGATATTGACCAACACCAATTGATTTTGGATCTATTTTCACCAATTCAGCTAAAGGATCCATCAAACGGCGACCGATGGAAATAGCTCCACGCACCGTTACATCGTATTCGGGAAATTCTTCCCTTGCAATTTTTGATGCAGAATAGATAGATGCTCCATTTTCACTAACAACAAATACTTGCACTTCTTTCTCGTATCGGGTATTTGTAATGAAATGTTCCGTTTCACGACTGGCGGTTCCATTCCCTATGGCAATAGCATCTATTTTGTAGGTAGATACCATTTTAGAAATCTTACCGGCTGCTTTAGACGATTCGTTTTGAGGTGGGTGAGGATATATGGTTTCGTTATGAAGTAAATTTCCCTGTGCATCCAGACAAACGACTTTACAGCCCGTTCTATATCCGGGATCTATACCCAATACACGCTTTTGCCCCAGAGGAGCTGCAAGAAGTAATTGTCTTAGGTTTTCAACAAATACACGTATTGCTTCTTCGTCGGCAATGTCTTTTGACATGGTTGCAAACTCAGTTTCTATCGATGGCTTCAATAATCGCTTGTAAGCATCTTTTACTGCCAATTCTACATATTCCGATGCTTCGGTTACACCCTTTACAAATTTACGGTTGAGGCGCTCCAAAGCATCTTCTTCTATGGGAGCAATATTGATACGTAAAAAGCCTTCGGCTTCGCCACGTCTCATGGCAAGAATGCGGTGAGAAGAGCAACGACTCAATCGTTCTTCCATATCGAAATAATCTCTGTATTTATCACCTTCGGCTTCTTTTCCTTTAACTACCTTAGAGGTGATAAATGCCTCCCTCTGAAAAAGATTACGGATGGTGTTACGAGCAGCTTCGTCTTCACTTACCCATTCTGCAATTATATCGCAAGCTCCATTGATGGCTTCTTTGGTATCTTGTACATCACCTTTTACAAAAGCAAGAGCTTTCGACTCTACATCAAATTTTTGTTGTAGCATCAAGGCTTGAGCTAATCCCTCCAACCCTTTCTTACGGGCTATTTCAGCACGAGTTTGTCGTTTGGGTTTGTAGGGAAGGTAAATATCTTCGAGTTCAGTTGAATTCCAGCAGTTTTCTATTCTCGATTTCAGTTCGGGTGTTAGTTTTTCCTGTTCTTCAATTGTTTTTAAGATAGTTTCTTTCCGTTTGGTGAGTTCGATCAGTTTATCGTATTGTTCTTTGATGTTGGCAATCTGAACCTCGTCTAAACCTCCGGTAGCTTCCTTTCGGTAACGGCTGATAAACGGAATAGTAGCTCCATCGTTCAGTAAGGCTATCGTTTTTTCTATTTGGCTCTCTCTAATATTCAGAGCCGATGATATTAGCTTGTTAATGGTCATATCGAATTTACATATTTGAAGTGACAAAAGAATTACAAAAGATGACAAAAATGCCTTACAAATTACTTAAATTGATGCAATTTTTGTATTTTCTTAAAGGTTTGATATTTAGTGAATAGCGAAAAAAAACATTACAAAAGTGACAACTTTTTTCGGCTTTTTCTTATGTCACTTTTTCGGTTGTTTCAACAAAAGAATTACCAGTTGGTTTGATTGTCTTGGTGGCTTTAAATTCAGTCATAATACTTTCTTTTATAGATAAATTAGCCTTAAGAATTTATATTCTAATCGTAGTTGAGTATAATTGTTCTGTTTTACTAACGCACCCTTTGGGTTTGTTTTTCATTTTGCCTTGATGTAAAACGAAACAAAAGATCAAGACTGAACCTCTTTGCCCGACCCGCTACGGACTCGAAAGCTAAAACAAAAGAAAAACATTTAACGATAATATCCTTTTGTTTCTTAACGCTTTTTTCACCCTGCGGGTACCCCGTGCAACCGGCAAGGTCAGGAAGCCTGACGGACAAAAGCCATTTGCGTGCGTCAGCCCCAGTGCATCAGAGGCAAAGCCGTTGGCTGACAAGCGAAGTAGGCGTAAAACTAAACGTGCCGACAGGCAATAAGTTTAGTTTAGCCTACAAGCTAAAGTCAGCCAGGCGAGCTACGCAGCACAAAGCCTTTTTGATTCCTTTTGCGGATTTGGGCAAAAGGAATACAAGTAATCTCTGATTGCGCGTAGAAAAAGGCAATTTAATTAAACATTTAAACAAAACAAAGTAATTATTGATTGGTATAACTCATATCATATAACTACTTATAATGAGTAAATTATCAAAATATCCCTATTTCAAGGTATTGTGTATACCTTAAAACCCTGCTTTCTTTGTATTATTCAAAATCAATACAATTAATTCTAAATACAAAAGAATAAAGACATGGCAAAGATAGGCATATACTATGGTTCTACAACCGGTAACACTCAAGATTTAGCAGAACGTTTAGCAAAAGCATTGGATGTAGCATCAGCAGATGTATATGATGTAGCATCGGCTTCGGCAGACTTTAGTGCTTATGATGTGGTTCTGTTCGGAACATCAACAATGGGGATGGGAGACTTTCAGGACGATTGGGAATCTTATATCGACGATGTCAAAAATGCAGATCTTAACGGTAAGAAAGTCGCTTTATTCGGTTGTGGAGACTCTTCTTCATACAGCGATACTTTTGGTGATGCTTTAGGGAAAATTTACGAAGTAATAAAAAATAAAGGCTGTGAGATAATAGGTAGAGTATCTATCGAAGGATACACATTCGACAGCTCGGAAGCAATCGTTGACGGACAATTTATCGGATTACTTATCGATGAGGATAATGAATCGAATCTCACAGATCAACGTGTTGCTTTGTGGTTAGAAGATTTAAGAAAAGTAATTTAAAAGGTTTACGACTTTAATATAAGTTTCTTACATTAGAATTCTCCATTATGCTAGTTTTCAATCATCATATTTACGAATTCAAAAAAGGAGTCAGAGACATGGTACTCTGTACACTTTCCGGGAAACTGGAGGAAAAGGTAAAAGCTAAGCTCGAAAGAAATGAGATTAGTTATATGATACAAAAATTGAAAAACGGGAATATTAATGTCTTTTTTTGCAAGAAAGAGTGTCTGGTTGTAGTGGACAAGCTATGTAAAGATAAATCTTTAGACCAACTATCGGCAGAGGAAGATTTTATGATCGGTACTTTGCTGGGGTATAGTGTAAGTGAGCAATGCAGACGTTATTGCAAAAGAAAAAAAGAAACAAACGTCATATTCAGTTTATAGTGAATCATTTCTATTGATAGTTTTTTAGTTGATCATTAAATGCCCTAAGCTGTGATAGCTTGGGGCATTATATTTTTATAAGTAACAGTAAATATTTAATGTCGTATTTTAAAGCTGTAACCGCCAATCGCTGTTATACTCGGATGGACAATAAATAGGTCTGAGGCTTTAGTTTCTTATATAGGTAAGAAGTTTTCTCCAAGAGTCGATTCATTCATCGAAGCATATGAATAATGTTTGGGTAAGAACCACGAAACATATCCCATAATTCCGTTAAATTGTTCTCTATCTTTAAACTTATCGGGAGTAAGATTGAAGACCAGTTGCTGAGAAAACTCTTCTCCCTTAGGTCGGTTTAATAAAGCTATTTTAGCATCATTGATTTGAAGACTCTCAAAAAACAGGCGTAGAATCCTTCTGGTATGCTCAGGTATAATATATTCTGAAGGTTGTCCTACCAATACCTTTTCTTCGCTTTCTAGAACTTCATCGGCTTTCTGCATATCCCAGTTGTTGGATTGTGTGTAAAATTCATTTCTGAGGTGAAAATTCACAATATCTCCATAAGAAAATACCCAGTCAGGATTTCCTTTTTCCGGATTTATAACAACACCTAATCCCTGCTCTAAAAGAAAATCATGAATCATATTATTGATTACATAGCATTGAAAAGGTTTATTCGGTTCAGGTGTATTTAGTACAAAATAAGGAAAGCCATCAGGACCGCTGATTACCTGAGGGTCGCTGCATACAAAACTGGCATTGGCGACATTTGCCAGAAATGTTTCTCTCCATACCTCGTCTCGTAATTCTCCCTTTACTTTAAATAATTCTGTCAAAATTTCAGTTTTTTTCAAATCACCGTAGTAAGGCTCTTTTTCTGTCATAAAAGTGTTCGTATATATGTATAATGAAGGTCGTAGACCTTGTTTGAATTTCGGAGATCAGATATATGATAAGTAACTTTAATTATTTATTGTTATGTTTTATATGATAACTGATTGTTGTTTTAAGTAAAAGAAAATATTTAATGACTCATTTTAAAAGCATAACAACCTGTCGCTGTTTTGCTTGCCAAAGCAATAAATTTAATACTTATCCAATCAATAAAAAGTACTGATACCTTAGCTCATGAGACTATTCTCATATTTTCAGCTAAAAGTATATCTTTGTTGTATAATATGAAAGCTTAAGAGCCACATTTGATGAAAAAATATTTGCTTTTTGTTTCTCATTCTTATGCCTATTCTATTCTTCGCCCTATTCAAGAAGAAATATGGAGAAGAGGCGATGATGTAGCATGGTATATTGAAGACTCATCCCCTCTGTTCCTTAGAGAGAATGAAAAACAGCTGAAGACAATAAAAGATGTGATGGATTATAATCCTTATGCAATTTTTGCACCGGGTAATTATATTTATGATTTCTTTCCCGGAATAAAAGTTGAAGTTTTTCACGGGTTATATTATAAGCGAACCGATTATGGAGATCATTATAAAATTCGAGGCTTCTTTGATATTTATTGCACTACAAGTGGCTTGTTTACACCCACTTTCAAAGAGTTGGAAGCTAAACATCGTTTCTTCAAGGTATACGAAACGGGTTGGAGTAAATTCGACAGTTATACAATACCTAAATCGGATGATGTAGACAATGCGGTAAATATTATATATGCTCCGACTTTTACTAAGAAATTAAATTCAACGGAGGATCTTTATCCCCAGATAGTCTCTCTTATCCAGCAAAAGAATTGGAATTGGTTTTTTTCCTTTCATCCTAAAATGGATAAAGAGACAAGCGATAAATACAGAGGTTTAGCTGAAACATATAGCAATGTAACTTTTTGTGATACAGAAGACAAACTGCCTTTGTATCAGAAAGCAGATGTTATGCTAAGTGATACATCGTCTGTTATCTACGAATTTTTATGGTTCTACAAACCTGTTGTTACATATAAGAATACATTTCCGGCTAATCATCTTCTGGATATTGATAATCCTGACATATTAGGTGAGACCATTGAGAAAGCACTTCAGCATCCTGCTGATTTAATGGAGAATATCAAGCAATTTATGGATCAGGTTCATCCATTTCGAGATGGAAAAGCATCAGTGAGGATACTTGATGCTGTGGATGATTTTGCAGCAAACTATAAGGGCAAAATAAAAAAGAAGCCATTGAATCTTTTCAGAAAACTAAAATTAAGAAAAAAAGCAGGTTATTTTCCGTTCGGATCACGTTACAAAGCAATAAATTAAAGCTATTACAATGAAAAGGAAAAATACAATATTTGCAGCAGTTTTCTCTTTGTTTATCATCCTGTTGATATCATGTAAGAATAATAATGTTTATGATGAAATGCCCACAGGTAAAGAGCTTACCGTAGCGTATGAAAAACTTCTAAAACAAAATAAGCTGGTAAAAGATTCTTCAGCATCTTTCTTTGATATTGGAGCTAGTTTTGTAATATATCCCGATAATAAAGTAGAACAGAATCAGGCATCGGTATATATAATCGTATCTCAACCAAGTAAAGGTGTGTATAAATACCTCTATAATATGACCACCGATAAATTTGATTCTTATCAACTGAATTCTGCGGACTCTTTAGGAGTGTTGTTTTCTCATCAGATATTTCCTTCATTCGATCAGTTGGATGCAGTAAGAGATAGTCTGTTGAGGAGGGGAGAAATCAATAACCCTCAGATTTCGAATCTTCGTTTTTATATTAATTCAGTATCAAGTAGACCTGAGGTCGAGGTTATAATGGAAGACGTTGATAATCCGGATAACTCACAAATTTATATTTCGGATATAAATAACAATAAGCTCTGAGGACTTATAAAAAAAAGAAACATAGAGGAAAGAAAAAGCCCTACAGAAAATCATTCTGTAGGGCCTTTGTATTTAGAATCTGATTCCTTGTTACTTTAATAACTCCGCTAGTTTTTCAGATAACTGATCACCTCTAAGATCTTTGGCTATTATTTTGCCTTCTTTATCTAAAAGTACTGTGTGAGGAATACTGTTAACAGCATAAGCTGCACCAAGTTCGGTTTTCCATCCTTTCAAATCCGATATTTGAGGCCATGTAATATTAAGATCTTTGATCCCTTTCTCCCATGCTGCCTTATCATCGTCTAAAGACACACCTACAATTTCGAAACCTTTATTCTTATATTTCTTATACGCTTCTACTACCAGAGGCATTTCCTTACGACAAGGAGGACACCATGATGCCCAGAAATCAACAAGTACATACTTCCCTTTTCCTGCATAATCAGACAATGATACTTCTTTGCCCTCAGGAGTAGTTCCTTTTATATCTACAAATTGTTTTCCGATTTCAGTTCCTTCAAGAGCTTCCAATCGTTTCTCCAATTTTAAAATTCGAGGATTCGTTTTAGTCTTGGGATCAAGAGCCGGCAATAATTCCTTTAATTGATCAGCATCAAAAGAAACACCTCTGTCTATAAGTACATATACTCCAAGAGGATTTGTGATATTGGCTTTAGTAAAGTCAAACACTTCTTTTTTCATTCCATTATACAAGGAGTCGTATTTATCATCTAATTGTTTCTCGTATTCAGGCGTAAGAGTTCCTGCATTTTCAGCATCTTTGCTTAGTTTAGATAATGCACGAAGATCATCCGATATTTTATTTCTCTTATTAGAGAATTCCTGATATTTATCGTTCAGAGCAGTCCCCTTAACTGTAGCCACAAATGCTGTATCAAAAGAAACATCAATGTTTCCGCTTTCAATTGCAATCAGTACAGGTTTAGATAAACCTTCTGCCGAGATAAAGCGAAGCATAGGACTGTCTTCTGCCAAACCTTTAAATACAAAAGTTCCGTTTTGTACTGTTGCAGTATCAACAGACACAAATTCTCCTGTATTTTCATCTATTGCCTGTAAATATACCAACAGGCTGTCGGATCCACCACCTGATAAGTTACCTGTAAGAGTATACTCCTTAGGTGTGGGTTTTCCTGTGCATGCAGCCATCAATATAACAATGGTTGCAACGAGTAGAGACGAAATCTTTTTCATTAATATTACGTGATTAATAAATTAAGTAACTAAAAGTAATTAATTATATATTGTATGAATATAAACAGTTCTATTTATTACACTAACCAAAGTAATAAATAGAACTGTGAGCTTAATATCGTTTATTTCAATAATTCGCTAAGCTTATTCTCAAGTTCTTGTCCTCTCAGGTTTTCGGCTACAATTGTACCATCCTTGTCGATTAATACCGTGTAAGGAATACTTGTTACATTGTATGGAGCACTCAATTGGCTTTCCCAACCTTTAAGATCAGACATTTGAGGCCATGCCATATTCAGGTTCTTGATTGCAGCAGTCCACTTGCTCTTATCATCATCTAAAGATATACCAACAATTTCGAAGCCTTTGCTTTTGTACTTTTGGTAAGCAGCTACTACGTTAGGCATCTCTTTGATACAAGGTCCACACCAAGAAGCCCAAAAGTCAACAAGAACAACTTTGCCTTTTCCTGCATATTCGGATATAGAGATTGTTTTTCCATCAGGAGTTGTACCTGTAATATCAATGAATTTTTTACCAATAAAGCTACCTTGTTGTGCTTGAGGTTGATCATCCAGACCTAACAGGTTGTTGATCAGTTTTTGATATTCAGGACTTGCTAGTTTTAATAAGTCTTGAACCTGATTGTCATCAAAAAGGTCGATAAACGAAACCAAATAAAATTCACCTATTCTATTGGATATATTCTCTTTAACGAAATCATATCCGATTGTGCTCATTTCCTTTTGTAGACCCTGCATCTCGTCTATATAGCCTTGACGTTCGTTTGGATCAGTAACTTGAGCGGCCTTCGCATCTGCAGTTTCCATCTTTTTAGCAACGACTGCCAGTTTGTCGAAAAATGCCTGACTCTTTTCATTTAAAGGTGTTCCTTTTACTTTAGGTACACTATCTATATACATTTCGATATTCCCTTTTTCGTAAACAAAAGGTATTCCGTTTGGAGTTCCCGCAGCGGCTTCCTTAACTACGATGTAAGCAACACCCACTTCAGTAGAGTCGTTAAGTTCGAAGCTAAATGCACCGTCTTTTACTATAGTAGAATCTACCGGTTGAAAAGGAGCATTAAAATCTTTCATCGTCAACAGATAAACTTGCTTCCCGTCGTTGTCCGCATTTGCAAATTTACCATTCAGCTGACTTTTCTGCGAACATGCTGATAACAAAAGTGCTATGGCAGGCAGTAAGTATAGGAATCTTTTCATGTTAATTGTTTTTTATTTTTAAAATTGTGAAATTCTTAATTTTTTTGTTGGTTGAGATATTTTGAAGTATTGAATCACCTTAGTCCAATAACTCTTGTAATTTGTTTACCAATTGAGTTCCCCTAAGGTTACTGTCAATTATTTTTCCGTCTTGATCCAGTAACAAAGTGTATGGAATACTGTCGATGCCATATAACTTGGCAGCCGCGCTTTTCCATCCTTTAAGATCCGACATCTGAGGCCATGTCATACCTAAGCGGTCTATAGTGCCTAACCATCTGCCCTGATCCTCATCCATAGATATTCCTATAATCTCAAAACCTTTGTCTTTGTATTGTTTATAAGCATCTACCACATACGGCATTTCTTTGATACAAGGTCCACACCACGATGCCCAGAAATCTATCAGAACAACTTTGTTTTTACCTACATAGTCAGACAATGCAATGTCATTACCTAATGGATCCTTTAATTTGATATCTTTATACATACCACCTGCAACTTTAAGATTCTGAGCTTCGTAATACGAAATAACCTGCTGTCCCAAATCACTGTTTCTGAACTCAGGTCTCATCAAAGATGTCAACTCTAATACTTGATCAGGGGTGAGTACCTCGAATGATGAAAGAGCAATAAATTCGCCTAAATCATTATTGATATTTTCTTTGGCGAAGTCATATCTGCTTTCTTGTAATTGTTTCATTATAGCTTGCCCTTCTTGCATCATTTTCGCTTGATTTCCTGAAGTTTGAAGCATTTGAGAATAGGTTTGAACAACACTCTCTATTTGTTTGTTCAAAGAATCCTGCAAATTAGAGAAATCTTGAAAGCGATTGTTGCGGAGAGTTCCTTTAACTTTGTTTTGTTTACCGATGGCTAGGCTAATTTCTCCAGCTTCGGCTAAGAAGAAGGCAGGCGCATAGGTTACAGGTTCTTCCGTTGATATAAACCTTAAAGCAGGCTCATTACCTTGAGTTGCTTTCGTAAATTCAAATCTGTTACCCATAACAATTGTACTATCAATATTCGTGAAGCCATTTCTGGTATCATTCAACTGTTGCAGGTATACTTTTTTACCGTTATATTGATTATCCTCAATACTACCTTTGATTGTATAAGTATTGTTTTGAGCACACAGGGCTGATGAAATAAATAAAAATAAGCCTAATACTTTTCTGTACATAAATGATTTTATATTAAGGTCTCAGACCTTTTGATTATTCTGACAGGCAAAGGTGATACGCACTATTATAACTGAATACTAACATAAAGTGTTCACCTTTACTCAATTTAACAACAAAAGTATAGAAAGTATTTGATTCGTAAGGTGAACCATGTATATTTTAAGTAATCTTAGTTTTATTAGCCCATAAATAAGTGAAAGAAAGTATTTAATGACATTTTTGTTAGTAGGGGCAGACCTATGCGTCTGTCCCAAATAGGTGAAGACATAGGTTTACCCCTATTAAAGCAATAAATAGGTCGGATACCTGAAGTAAAGAGATACATTTATTTATTTAAAGCATCATCGTATACCTTAAGCACTCTTTTTCGTGCAAATTCATGATTTACAATCGGTGGAATATAAGTTAATGGATCAAATCCGGGAATCCATTTTTTGATATAGTCCAAACGTTTGTCAAATCTCTCGGTTTGCAGTTGAGGATTGAATATCCTGAAATACGGACCAGCATCACAACCACTGCTGGCTGCCCATTGCCATCCTCCATTATTAGAAGCGAAATCAAAGTCGAGCAGTTTATTGGCAAAGTAAGCTTCGCCCCATCTCCAGTCGATCAGTAAATGTTTGATGAGAAACGAAGCCGTAATCATTCGTACGCGGTTATGCATAAATCCTGTTTCGTTCAGTTGCCTCATTCCGGCATCAACAATCGGGTAGCCGGTTTTTCCGTCACACCAAGCTTTAAACTCGGTCTCGTTATTTCTCCAGACTATGTTGTCGAATTTGGGTTTAAAAGCTTTGCTCTCACAGATATGAGGAAAGTGCCAGGTTATAGCCTGATAAAACTCGCGCCAAATAAGCTCATTCAGAAAAGTTTCGTTCAAAGCCTGTGCTTGAGTTACTAATTTACGTATGCTGATTGTTCCGAATCGTAAATGAATACCTAGTCGTGAAGTACCTTCTATCGACGGATAATCTCTCTGTTGACTATAATTAGATAGCAACTCATTACTAACCTCTGCTGAAGGAAAGCTGACTCCTCTTTTTTTAGTAAAGCCTAAGTCTGACAAACTGGGTATGTAATCGTTTTCGAATGAGTAGAAATTCGAGAAGAGGCTTTTAGTGTCAAACGACTCTAAATGTTCGGCGCGAAGTTTTTGTTTCCATCGCTTCGAATAAGGAGTGAAAATCGTATAAGGGGTTTTATCATCTTTCAGAATATCGTCTTTACTGAAGATAACCTGATCCTTGAATGTTTCAAAAGTAATGCCTTTTTCTTTTAGTAACTCTTCTATTTTACGATCTCTCGTTCGAGCCGAAAGCTCATAATCTTCATTCGTATAAACTGCTTTTATAGAATATTTCCGGCATAACTTTTCAAAAAAGGCTTCCGGAGTAGAATGTCCTATTTCTATCGAACTTCCGTGAATACTTAACTCCTTTAGTAAGACTTGTAACTGTTGATGAATAAATTCAACTTGTGCATTCTCTGCCGTTTTAAACTGTTTAAGAATGTCTGTATCGAAAATAAAAACAGGCATAATGCGATAACCGCTATTTAAAGCATGGAAAAGTCCTGCATTATCATCGAGCCTTAAGTCTCTTCGGAACCAGAAAATCGCAATCGGGTCAGATTTCATATAAGTAATTTATGTCTAATTATTGTAAAACGACATCTTGTCGTTTTGAATAGAATGTCTCTCTGTCTTTTTGGCAGTTTGTCTTTTTGGCACAGATTTAGCTATAGAACAACTGAGAATATCAATATCAAATATAACAAACAAATAATAAAAAACTAGAATTATGAGTATTAAACCTTTAGCAGATAGAGTGCTTGTTAAGCCAGCTGCGGCAGAAGAAAAAACTGTAGGAGGAATCATTATTCCTGATACCGCAAAAGAAAAACCATTGAAAGGCGAAGTTGTTGCCGTAGGTAACGGAACAAAAGATGAAGAGATGGTATTAAAAGCAGGAGATCAGGTACTTTATGGTAAATATGCCGGTACTGAAATCGAATTGGAAGGCGAAAATTTTCTGATCATGCGTCAGTCTGATGTACTTGCTATTATTTAAGTATTCCAAGTAATAATGAAAAGGTCTGAAACCTTAAATTTATCTCTAACGTTTTAAAGAATTAGAAAAATCATGGCTAAAGAAATTAAATTTAATATTGATGCTCGCGACGAATTGAAAAAAGGCGTCGATGCATTGGCAAATGCAGTAAAAGTAACCTTAGGTCCAAAAGGTCGTAATGTAATTATAGAAAAAAAATTCGGTGCACCACATATCACTAAAGACGGTGTAACTGTAGCGAAAGAAGTAGAATTGGAATGCCCATTCCAAAACATGGGAGCTCAACTTGTAAAAGAAGTAGCTTCTAAAACTAACGATGATGCAGGTGATGGAACAACTACTGCAACTGTATTGGCTCAATCGATCATCAGCGTAGGTTTGAAAAACGTAACAGCAGGTGCTAACCCAATGGATTTGAAACGTGGTATCGACAAAGCTGTTGCTAAAGTTGTTGCTAATCTTAAAACACAATCGGTAGCTATTGGTGACGATTTACAAAAAATAGAAAACGTAGCTAAAATCTCTGCAAATGGAGATGAAACAATCGGTAAGCTGATTGCTGAGGCTATGGGTAAAGTGAAAAAAGAAGGCGTAATCACTGTAGAAGAAGCTAAAGGTACTGAAACTTACGTAGATGTAGTAGAAGGTATGCAATTCGACAGAGGTTATATATCTCCATATTTTGTGACAGATACTGAAAAAATGGAAGCTGATCTAGAGAATCCATACGTTCTTATCTATGACAAGAAGATTTCGGTATTGAAAGATATTCTGCCAATACTTGAAAAAACAGTTCAATCAGGACGTCCTCTATTGATTATTGCAGAAGACATCGATTCTGAAGCATTAACTACTCTTGTGGTTAACCGTCTTCGTGGCTCGTTGAAAATTGCAGCAGTAAAAGCTCCCGGATTTGGTGACCGTCGTAAGGAAATGTTGGAAGACATTGCAGTTCTTACAGGTGGTGTAGTTATCTCAGAAGAAAAAGGTATCAAATTAGATGCAGCTACTATCGAAATGCTTGGTACTGCAGATAAAATTACTATCAACAAGGACAATACTACAATCGTAAACGGTGCAGGAGATAAAGCTGCTATCGCTTCACGTGTAGGTCAGATCAAAACTCAAATCGAAAAAACAACTTCGGATTACGATCGCGAAAAACTTCAAGAACGTCTTGCTAAATTAGCAGGTGGTGTTGCAGTTCTTTACGTAGGTGCTCCATCGGAAGTTGAAATGAAAGAGAAAAAAGACCGTGTAGACGATGCTCTTTCTGCAACTCGTGCTGCTATCGAAGAAGGTACAGTACCCGGAGGTGGTGTTGCATATATTCGTGCAATTGAATCTCTTGATGGTTTGAAAGGCGAAAATGAAGACGAAGCTACAGGTATCGAAATCATCAAACGTGCTATCGAAGAACCACTTCGTCAGATTGTAAACAACTGCGGAAGAGAAGGTGCAGTAGTAGTACAAAAAGTACGCGAAGGAAAAGGTAACTACGGATACAATGCTCGTCTTGATATTTATGAAGACTTAGTAGCATCAGGAGTTATCGACCCTGCTAAAGTAGCTCGTGTAGCACTAGAGAATGCTGCATCTATTGCAGGTATGTTCTTAACTACAGAGTGTATTATCGCAGATAAAAAAGAAGAAAATGCAGGACCAGCTATGCCTCCTATGGGTGGCGGAATGGGTGGAATGATGTAATAAATCATTCGCTGTAATAAACAATTAATGATAGAAAACGCTTTCGGAATTTTCCGAAAGCGTTTTTGCATTATGTGTGTATAGGTCATTTTAGGTAAATTGGATTTTATTAGGTATGTTTGAATTTTACTGTGACTAATCGAAATAAATAGGTTTGTGACCTTTAAAATAATCTTTCTATGAAATTTCAAAAAATAACGATGATCGATGCTTGTCGTTTAACCGAAAATGCAATTCCAGAAATCCAGAAGCTATCTAACGATCCTTTGAAGTTATATTGGAGCTATCCTTCATCAGAAGAAGAGGTGATAGAACGAGTTGGTGATAGTGATTGTGTTCTGGTGAGTTTCCAAACTCGACTTACTCCCCGAATTATAAACGCTGCCCCTAATCTGAAATATATCGGCATGTGTTGTAGCCTTTTCAGTGAAGAGACTTCGAGTGTTGATATTCCTGCCTCACGAGAACGGGGAATCGTAGTAAAGGGCGTGAAAGACTATGGAGATGAAGGTGTTGTTGAATTTATCTTTAGTCAATTGATTAATTTAGGCAAAGGATATGGTAAATATCAATGGAAGGAAGAACCTTGCGAGCTTGGAGGAAAGAGCATAGGTATAATCGGTATGGGTACTCTTGGTAAGATGGTTGCTGTTGCGGCTCGCTCATTTGGAATGAAAGTCTACTATTACAGTAAAACACGTAAACCCGATGAGGAGGCTAAAGGCTCAAAGTTTTTACCCCTTAAAGATTTAATGGCTACTTGCGATGCAGTTACCATTCATTTGCCCCGCTATACGGTTTTGGTCAATGAAGAAGAATTTGCCTGCAAAAAGAAAAATTCGGTATTTATCAATACCTCTTTTGGTCCTCTGTTTGATAAAGAAGCTTTTGTAAAGTCGATGAATGCAGATAAAACATCTTTTGCCTTCTTTGATGCGGATGGGGCAGGAGTGTATTATAAAGAATTTTCGGAAATGGAAAATATTGTACTTTATGATAAGTCGGCAGGATTTACACGAGAATCAAAAGAAAGATTATCTCAAAAAGCAATAGAGAATATGATTTCTTTTCTAAAAGAAGGAAAATGAGGTTTTAGCTATATGCTACATCTATCTCGGTGTAATTTATTGGTTGTTAATGGGTTTTTGTGAAAAAAAAGATGTACAGTTTGTTTTCTATAACAGTCATAATATCACTATAGATCTTTCTGTCGAATTTATGAAAAACATAAGAGACTACATATCATTGTATCGAAATTTAGGTTGTTAGATAAATAAATAAAGAATATGTTATATGTTGATTATTAATATGAACATTGAACTTTTTATTCTGTAGATAAGTTAAGAATCATTTTTTTGCAAAACAATATTCTCTTTGGCATGTTTTAAAAGTTATCATATACTCTTCTCTGTTTTTTATTAACATCCACCTTTTACAGAATCAGATGTTTTTATAGTCTATATGATCCGGTCGCAGAAGATGCGATCGGAAATATTTAATTTATAATACCCAACAACAATGAAAAATCTAACTCCTTATCTGATTATTTACAATAAGTGCGAGGAAGCCCTTTTATTTTATAAAGACTGTTTTGATGGCGAAATATCTTTCAAACAGACGTATGCAGAGGCAGAGAAGTATAATGTTTCAGAACCATTCAAAGACAAAATAGCACATGCCGAATTTATAGCAGAAGGAATTAAGTTCTATGCATCAGATGGTTTTGAGAATCAGAATACAACAATAGGTGATAATATAGCAATGACAGTATCGTTCGATAATGAAAAAGAACAAAAGTCTGTCTTTGATAAATTAAAGATTGGCGGAAGTGTAACTATGGACTTTGCCGAAACCTCAGCAGATTCTATATTGGTTACATTAATTGATAAGTATGGAATCCATTGGTATCTGAATTATGATAACTAATATAGCTTTATTGTAAAAATATTAAGTGGATTTAATTGCCATTATATAGTATTAACTCCTACATGTTTTTTTACATAAGAATAAGCTATCTTGCTAAAAAAGGTTTATTCAGGGACGTATTTTAATATATACTCCGAATTAGTAAACCTTTATAAATGTCTTAAAATCTAATAATTAGTCACATGCTGCTGTGTGTAAAAAAGGCTATTCCATTTGGAATAGCCTTTTTTTATATAATAAGAATTTATATTCTATTATTCAGCAGCAGGAGCTTCTGTTTGAGGAGCTTCGCCATCTTTTTTCACCACAGGTCTGTCAGGACGAGGAGGGCGAGGAAGAAGAGCTTTACGAGATAGTTTGATTTTGCCTGTTTTAGCATCCACATCTACCAGTTTTACTTCAATCATATCACCTTCTTTAAGACCCGATTCTTCGATAGTTTCAACACGATCCCATGATAGTTCAGAGATGTGAAGTAAACCGTCTTTTCCGGGTAAGAATTCGCAGAAAGCACCGTATGGCATTATCGAGCGAACTTTTGCAGTGTATACTTCTCCTATTTCAGGAACAGTAACAATACCTTTGATTCTAGCCATCGCAGCATCAATAGAAGCTTTGTTGGTTGCAGATATTTCTACACGTCCTTGATTATCGATCTCTTCAATAGTTACAGTAGCACCTGTTTCTTCTTGAATACCTTGTATGATTTTTCCACCCGGTCCGATAACAGCGCCGATAAATTCTTTAGCGATCATTATTATCTCGATACGTGGAGCATTTGGTTTAAGATCTTCTCTAGGTCCCGATAGAGTTTCCAATACCTTACCTAAGATGTGTAAACGACCTTCACGAGCTTGGTTTAATGCTTTCTCCAAGATTTCGAAAGACAAACCGTCTACCTTTATATCCATTTGAGTAGCAGTGATACCATCTTTAGTTCCACAAACTTTAAAGTCCATGTCACCCAAGTGATCTTCGTCTCCTAAGATGTCAGAAAGTACGGCAAAGTTAGTTCCTTTGTTTTCAGAGATAAGTCCCATTGCGATACCTGTTACAGGTTTCTTAATATTTACCCCTGCATCCATCAGAGCCAAAGTTCCGGCACAAACAGTTGCCATTGAAGATGATCCGTTAGATTCCAAAATGTCAGATACTATACGTATTACATATGGATAATTTGCAGGAATCATTGGTTTCAAAGCACGGTGAGCCAAGTTTCCGTGACCAATTTCGCGACGACCTACTCCTCTTTGTGGACGAGCTTCACCTGTCGAAAATGGAGGAAAGTTATAATGTAATAAGAAACGTTCTTTACCGTTGAATAAAACATCATCGATAATTTTCTCGTCTAATTTTGTACCTAATGTAACAGTTGTCAATGACTGAGTTTCTCCACGAGTGAAAACTGCCGATCCGTGAGCTCCGGGTAGATAATCTACTTCTGACCAGATAGGGCGGATTTCAGTAGTTGAACGACCATCCAGACGTTTTCCTTCATCAAGGATAGAACGACGCATAGCTTCTTTCTCAACGTCGTGATAATAACGAGAGATCAATGCTCCTTTTTCAGCTAATTCTTCTGGAGTTAAAGCAGCTTTGTATTCATCTACGATTGCTTTGAAATTAGCAATACGCTCGTGTTTGTTTGTGTTACATGATGCAGCAATTACATATGCTTTATCATAACATTTATCCCAAACATCTTTGCGTAGGTCTTCGTCATTTACTTCATGACAGTATTCTCTTTTTACAGTTGTTCCGCAAAGCTCCATCAATTCGATCTGAGCCTGGCACTGTACTTTAATAGCTTCGTGTGCAACTTTGATAGCTTCAAGCATTTCTGCTTCCGAAACTTCTTTCATTTCACCTTCTACCATCATTATATTGTCGATAGTGGCACCAACCATGATGTCCATATCTGCTTGCGCTAATTGTTGGAATGTAGGATTTACTACAAATTTGCCATCAATACGACCAACTCTCACTTCAGATATAGGTCCATTGAAAGGAATATCCGATACAGCAAGAGCTGCAGAAGCTGCAAGTCCGGCTAATGCATCAGGCATATCTATACCGTCTGAAGAAAACATGGTTATAGTAACAAATACTTCAGCGTGATAATTATCAGGGAATAGAGGACGTAGTACTCGGTCGACTATTCGGCATACTAGAATTTCAGAATCTGAAGCACGTCCCTCTCGTCGAAGGAAGCCTCCGGGATAACGGCCTGCCGCAGCAAACTTCTCTTTATATTCAACTTGCAAAGGCATAAAGTCTACACCTGGATTTGCATCTTTTGCGGCACATACTGTTGCCAATAACATGGTGTCACCCATTCTTAGCATTACAGATCCATCTGCCTGTTTTGCTAGTTTTCCTGTTTCTAAGGTGATAGACCTTCCATCACCTAAATCGATACTTTTTGTAATCGGTTTAATCATAATTCTTTTTTACTTCTTAAAATCGCATAAAGTTACTCAAAGTTTTTTAATTATTGTGCTGCCAAATAGATTAAAGACAGCTTGATATATAAAAGTTCGTTCTGAAATGTGTTTTTTGAAAATTTATATATATACTTGTTAAGTTTTTCAGATCCGGTAAACTTTTTTAGTTCCCCGTCTGTTTACTCTAGTCGCAAGCATAAAGTTTTTTAAATATTATATTATATGAAAAAGGGAATAGTTTTAATATTTGCATTAGCCTTATTTAGTTGTAACAATAAACCTAAAGAAGGACCCGCTGATGGTGCGGTGTTGGAAGGAGCTGATACTGTAACGGTAGTGGCAGACGAGCACAATGCTATGAATTCATTGGATTATAAAGGTGTATATAAAGGAGTATTGCCTACTGCTTCGGGAAGCGGTATGGATGTAATGATCGAATTATCTGATAGTACTTACAATAAGAAGATACTTTATGTTGGTAAGGGAGATAAAGCTATTTATACGAAAGGAGCTTATTCGTGGAATAAAGAAGGTAATACGATCACCTTAGAAGGTGAAGATAAACCGAATCAATATTTTGTAGGAGAGAATACCTTGACACAATTAGATATTGATGGTAATAAAATAAAAGGTGAAATTGAAGAGGATTATATCCTGAGAAAATAAGGGAAAGAAATAAAAAAAGAGAGACGCCTAATTACGATTAGGTGTCTCTCTTTTTTTATTTATGAAATTTTTATTTCATGGGTTTATTCTGATATTTAGGAGAGATAAAACAAAATATATCTTCAGGTATCTATTTTTGTTAAGTTTTCTTGAACATATTCTTAGTATTGTCTGTTTCTATGTCGATGTGTGATTAATAAATACCAGCATCTAATAGGGGAACAACATTTGAGTCAATTATTTTAAGTGAAGAAAGATTTAATGGGGTGGGGCTATTTTGTAGAATCGTATTTAGGAAAGAAGGAATATTTTCTTTTTTTCTCGAGGAGATAAATGCTCATCCATTAGAATTTATTTATATTATTCGTTATTTATTTAGTTTATGAAAGACAAATACAATCTTAATGAGCAAGTTGTTTCTGTGATAAAAAGCTCGATACCTCCGGGAAGTAATATGATCAGTGAATTGATGGAATTACTCCCTATTGGTAGAGAAGCTATTTATCGACGATTGAGAGGTGAAGTTCCTTTTACATTTGAAGAAATAGCGAAAGTATCTCTAAAGATGGGTTTTTCATTAGATGCAATTGTGGGAGTTAAAAATCATGAACGAGCAGTTTTTGATCTTAATGTATTAGATCTGGATAATCTTAATGACGATTACTGTAGTAGAGTAAATGAGTATGTTGAGTTTTTCCGAAAATTACGTATTCAAAAAAATGTAAGAGCCCGCTTTGCATTTAGCACCTTGCCTTATTCTTTTTATTTGCCTTTTGAGAACTTGTCTAGATTTCGTCTTTATCGGTGGTATTACCAGGTTAATAAATCACAATCGTCAATATCTTTCTCCGAAATTATAATGTCTGAAGAGGCATTACAAGCTCATCGTAACTTTATTCTAGAAAGTCGCAGTATACAAAGAGCAGTGTATATACTTGATCGCGAAATATTCAACTCTATAATAAAAGATATAAATTATTTTTTCAAGTTAAGCCTTATAACAGTCGAAGAACTGGAGCTGTTAAAGAATGAGTTGTTAGAGTTAATAAGTGAGTTGGAAACTTTGGCAATATCGGGAGTCTATAAAAACGGAACAAAGGTCGCTCTCTATTTGGCCAATGTTGATTTGGAAGCTTCTCATTCTCATTTTGAATCTGAAACAATAGGAGTATCTCATCTTAGGGTGTTAGCTATTAATGGGTTGGATTCTCAAAGCTCTAGGATATCGGATGTTCAGAAAGAGTGGATTGACTCTCTGAAACGATGCTCCACATTAATAACACAAAGTGGAGAGGTAGATCGTTTTGCTTTTTTCAGAAAACAACGAACGGCAGTCTCGCTTATCGGACGTGATTAACTTTTTGTTTAATTTCTCCTTTTTTTATAATTAAAATATATTTCTTGAATATTAGTGATTATTGCAGACGATACTCTGTTTTGTCATTTTTAGAGTCTTTTGTTAATGATTTGTGTCTTTTTAAGTGTATGTTTTTCTGGAATACTCTTTTTTCATAAATAATTACTCACATTATTGCGAAATTGGTCGCTATAAACATAGTAGAAACACTAAAGATAGTATTGAGTTGCGATAATTTATATATAATTTTACTCCCTGAAAAGTAATAAATCAAACTTATGTTATTAAAAATAGAAAGATGTAAGGAGACAAGCATCTTTTGGGTAAATGTAAAATCTTTAACCAAAAAAATGTTATTGAGAAACACAAACTATTTAGGTTTTAGGACGTGAATGATTATTAAGGGTTTTAAACTGCCGGGAATCAGTTAAGGCAGCTTATATAGAATAGGTAGTAGGAAAGGGAAATTATTATATATCAACAAAATTTGAATTTGCAATATGTTACTTGAAGTAAAAGACCGCTTAAATTAGATTCTTCAAAATTATTTATTGAGTAAATAGAATGTCAATGTTAATTTATTAATGTTGAGTGCTTTTTCTATGTCTTGCTGAGCCAGGTTGGGGTGTTTTTGACCCTATTATGGTTTGGTTATCAGGTCTCTTGTGTTAATTTTTTCGGAATTAACGTCTGTAAGCTAAAAATGATGTAATAACTGCTAAAATCATAGTGTTTTGTGTCTTAAAAGACAAGTGATACCAATAAAATAAATTTTATGAAAATAGAGAAAACTACAAAAATGACTATTAACAAATGCTCTTTTTTCGCTTATTTCTTTACATTCTTTACATTTTTTGCTTCGGCTCAAGTATATGGACCGGAAAAAGTTCTACGAGGAACATTTGAAACTGTTGATTCACAAGGAAAAAATGGAGATGGTGGAGTTGGTGAGAATATTTACCCATTACTGGATGCTTCTAAATTGGGAGTTTATTACCAGCCTGCACAAACAGTTTTTTACAATAATAGCTTAAAAGAAGTTGCGATTAATCCCAAAGTAACTATCGGACGGCCTTTGACTGCAACTGCAGGTTCTACAACTTCCTATAAATGGGGGCTGACCGAAAACTGGTATTCGGGTTTTGCAAATACTTTACCTGATAAATCTAAGAGTAATTCATGGCAGATTGTACCTCATGCTCCAAATAACGGATATTATGTTGTGGCTACTTCTACTAATGGAATGTATAATCTACCGTCATTGAGTGATAAGGCTTGGCCTGTAGTGTTGTATGATCGTTATGAGACCGACTTTACTACTCCTCGCAATTATTTTATGGTTGTAAATGCTGACCAAGATCCTACAAAAATATTTTATAGTCAGGCGGTTGAGGTTGAGTCGGGGCAGGCATATCGTATGGGATTGGATTTGGCTCAACTGAATGGTACCGGTATAGCTCCCTCTGTAGCTCTGGTTATAAATAGTGATCCGACAAAGCTTTCAACCGTGAAAGCTACCAAAACAATAACTATGTCGAAAGTGGGAGTATGGGAGAATACCTATTTCGACTATGTTGTTCCCTGCGGAGTGAATAAGGTATATATAGCATTCCGAAATAATGTAAATGGAGGTAATGGTAATGATCTTGCACTGGATAATTTGAGTATGAAGTCTATTATTCCACAGATTAAAACTTTATCTAAAGATTGTACTAAATGTACTTATACGTTAACTGTGTCTACTCCCGACGCTTTTCCCGATGCCTCTTATCTATTCCAGTGGCAAAAGAAAAACGGGAATACTTTTAGTGATATTTCTGGAGCTACCAAAAATACTTATACAGCCAGTGCAGCAGGAGTCTATCGACTTTCGGTGTATACTAAAACTACGAAAAATTGTCGTATGTACTCTAATGAAATAACCCTTACCAAGATTTCTAATTGCTTGGAAGTGGTTGTTCCCGTAGCCAAAGATGATAGCTATACAGTATTGGCAGCAACTGATCTTGAGGGTAATATTATCACGAATGATGCTCCCGGCAATACAGGAGCTTCATTAAAGGTTGTGGAATATGAAGTGAACGGTATTAAATATGCAGCAGGAACAACGGCTAAGATTAATAAAAATAACGTATTAGTCGGAACAATAACACTAAATCAGGATGGAACTTTTCTTTTCAGATCGGTACCTGGATTAACCGCACCTTTCACTGTTCCTGATATAACTTATGTTATTGCTGAGTCATCTGCAGGGCAAGCATCGGCTAAAGTGAAAATAACTATCATCGCAAAAGTTGTTACTTCTATCACTGTTTCTTCTGATGCATCATGTACTTTATGTCCTATTAAAGTTTCGATGTCGGGTACAGGTATGTCGGAAGGTACAAACTACTCATTGTATAGAGGTACGGTTAAGAAAGGAACTTTCAATACAGCATATAAACTCGAATTTACAGAGAGTACTTCCGGCACTTTCACATATGCAATTAAAGATGAAACCGGAAATGAAGTGAAAACTTTCAGTATGACCGTACATCCTGCTGCTGCAACATGGAAAATAAACTCTACTACAACAGAATGGGCTGATTCAACAAATTGGGAATCATCAACGGGTAAAGGAGCTCCTATCTGGTGTACGGACGTAACCATATCTGAAGATGCATCCACCTATCCCGTGTTGAAAGTCGGAGATGCATGCCGGGATATAACCTTTAAAAATGGTGCCAGTGTTGGGCAGATACAATTACTTCTCTATAGAAAAGCTTTTGTTGAGTTAACTCCCGATCGTAACAGATGGTATATGTTATCTGATCCGTTACGATATATGTATTCAGCCGATTATCATGGCGACATGAGTTGGCCCAATGCAGTATCTCCTAAAATATTTATGATGTACTTCAATGTTGGTAATAGCCAAAATCCGGATGGAAGAACAGGATATGTGGTGGGTGATTTTTCTACTCCTTTCTCAAAATTAGAAGAAAATCTACCTACGGCGAAAGGTTTTGCATTGTGGGTTAATGGAAAAGCTAATGGAATGAATTATGCTGATACAAACTTTCCAACAGGAACTCCTTATAAATTTCCTCGTCGTTTAGTTGATGGTCGTGATGTCACTTATAGCTATCACGATAAAACCAGCGGAGCTTGGTTGACTCAGGTAGCGCCTCTTAATCGGGGAGACGAAGCCAGTATACCTAACGATTCGGTGTGGACTGTCGGTCATAATAACCTTACCAATAAACAAAAAGATAACAGATATCGGTTTGTTTTTGAAGAATCCTACTCCAATGGAGTTTCTACAGTAGGTGTAGCAGCAGGAACTACTAATATTGTGGGTAACCCGTTTATGTCGCATATCGACTTTGCGAAGTTTGCAGAAGATAATGCCGATAATATGTATGGTTATTACAGAATATGGGATGGAAGTAAGTTTTATGCCTACATAAGTAGTGGAAGTAGTGAAGTGTGGAGCGGTTTGGGAGGCTTATCTTCTGAAACGACAGCCGAAAGTTTATCACAATTTATTCCTCCTATGCAGTCGTTTTTTGTAGAAACGAAACCCGGCAAAAAAAGTTTGGTATTTAAACCTCAAAATATATCGGTAGCAAAAGCCGGTGCCGGTGTTGAACTCAGGTCTTCAAATCAAGTTCTTGCAGATGTTCTTTATTTAGGGCTGAATTTCAATAAGATTCAAAGTAAGACAATATTAGCAGCACGTAAGGGAGCTTCATTGAAGTATATAGCAGGGGAAGATATCCGGAAAATGTTTTCACCCGGAACTGATGTGCCCGAAATATATACCATTGCAAATGAAACCGAAGCACTGGAAATTAATCTTTTTGGTAATAGCGATCAAAGTATCACTATCCCGATCGGTATCCGTACTTCTAAAACCGGAACAGCAACAATCACCATCAAAGGAATAGAGGCTTTTGCTGCATATTCCGATGTTATATTAATAGATAAATTACAAAAGAAAGAGTATGATTTACGAAAAACATCATCTGTATCATTTGACAAAACATCAAGTAAAAACTTGGAGGATCGTTTCTCCATCCAATTGACAGCTAAATCGACATCCGGTATTGAGGATGAAACTTCTGACGGCGAAATAACTATAACATCAGCAAACGGTATCCGGATAGAATCAGCTCATTTTGAGTTGGAAAGAGTCGAATTATTTGATGTGATGGGGCGTATGGTATTTCGAAAAGACAAAATTCATAATACTACTTATTTGATTGACGAGGGCGTATTGGAGAAAGGCTTCTATTTATTGAAAGCCGATACATCGCAAGGGTCAAAATCCTTTAAGATAATTCTCTAAACCGAAATAAAGAAATCAAATAATAAAAGTTATGACTACATCTGATTATACAAATAGTTTGGATCCAAATGTATCTGAATCAACATCAACTCCATTTAATAATGAGTTGCCATCTTCATCAACATTGGAAACAATAGAACAAAAGACAAGTGATGCCAATACAACAGTCTATGCAGGATATAATCCGAATGATGATAACGATGCTCCAGAGTTGGGAGCTGTCGGGGCACCCATCGGAGACTTCTGGGCACCATTGTTTTTATTCATTGTATTCTATACTATTCGTACTTTGAACAAAGAGAGAAAAATGACTAAAAGGCTTTATGTAAGTCAGTGATAAGCAAAAGAAAAATTACAAAAGAAAAAAATTACAAAATGAAATTACAAAATTTATTCTTATTCATAGGTATCGCATTTATAGCAGTATCATGCGAGAAAGCAGATGATAACGCATCTGTATCCCCTGTTGTATCTCCTGAATCGGCAAGTATTAGTTTGCAAATAGCAGGAACAAACGGTGTTCAAACAAGAGCTGCCGGAAATCCTACCCAAGAAGAGAAAGTATTAAAATTAGATGCTTTTGTGTTTAATGCTGATGGGTCTCTTGAGGCTTATAAAACAGCAACCAGTACGGTTAATACAATCACAAAAGTGGATAATATTGCAGTTACAAGCGGTGCGAAAAAAATATTTGTATTGGCTAATTATGCCAGTGATGCTTCTTTGATAAAGACATTGGACGATTTGAAAAAAGCAGTAGCAGACTTGAAAAATGAAAAAGATAACGGTCGTTTAACTATGGCTACAGATATAGTTGATGTAACTATTCTACCCGGTAAAAATTATATTGGATATTCGTCGAGCGTTTCAGACGGAACTTCTTTGGCTCCTCATTCTTATTCTCTGACAAGATTGGTATCTCGTGTGAAAATAGAAGATATGCAATGGCAAAGTAGCGAATATAGTTTTGACGACCTGACTGCGTTTGTTATAAATGCATCAAAAAGCTCACTAATCGCAAATGTAGGAACAGCATCTGCTCCAGCGGCTTATTATGAAGGCCTTTCAGGTTCGGGCGACTTGTTCCCATCAATAAGTACTGTATTGTCGGGATCAGATAATTTCTTGACAACTGCAGCTAGCAATAATAATACTTATTTTTATCTGTATGAAAACCAACCCGTAAATAATGTGATGGCTTATCCTACTATCTTGGTGATAAGAGCAAAAGTCAAACAAAATAATGTTTATATCAGCAATGTACCAGGGCGTGTAGATGCCAGTGGATATACTTATTTTCCTGTAGTTATAAATAAGGAAGGAACAGCGTCTACCGTTTCTGGAGCAACTGATGGCCATACTTATATTAAGCGTAACAATACTTATAGTATCAAAACCGTAGTAAAAGGTCTGGGTGTTAGCAATCCATTTAGCTCCGAAGCTCCATCGTCACTTAGCGTACAAGTAAATGTTGCGGCTTGGGCTTTGAATATTTCGCAAACAGCAGTTTTTGAGTGATCAGAATTATTTATTATATGTGTAGTGTGTTTTAAGAAATACAGTTATGCTGTCAAAATTATAAATAAATTATGTATTTTATAAGTTAAACAGTATTGACGACGACAGTTATAGCTGTATATTAGAGGGTTGTCTCCCTGCTTCACGATCAGAGGTTTGTATCCGGTCAAGAAGAGGGAGATGATTTTTTTAGTTTTATATCTGACAATATCGTAAAGCTAAATAAGCAATAGTTCCTACTGAAGTTTTTAAGGCTTCCTCATCAATCAGAAATGTTGGCGTATGTAATCCGGTGCAATGTTGTCCGCCAATAACTCCATATCTATAAAAGGTAGTAGGGTAGAGTTGTGAGAAAAAGCCAAAGTCTTCGGCTGTCATTCTTTTGGGTAGACCCCTAACCTTGTTTGTTCCCAAGTATTCAATAGCAAAAGCTTTTGCCATGCGTGTAACTTCCTCATCATTGTAAGTACAAGGATAACCGTCATATATCTCGATGTCACATTCGCAGCCGTATGCTTTAGCGGTATGAATGGCGATATCACGAATGATTGGTTTCAATTTGTTTCTTTCTTCTTCATCCATGCAGCGAAGCGAACCTGCCAGAGTTACCGTATTGGGTATAACATTAGTAGCACCGTCTGCAATAAATTTGCCGAATGAAAGCACACAAGGCTTAAACGGATTAGAACGCCTGCTGACTATTTGTTGCATAGATACCACCAGTTGAGATGCGGCAAGTACCGTATCGTTAAGATCTTGAGGTATGGCTCCGTGCCCTCCCTGTCCTTTTATTTGGATATGAACCTCATCTGCGGATGCCATTACAGTACCCGGTTCGAAACCGACTGTGCCAACAGGATAATCAATATAGGCATGTTGTCCTATAATTATGTCAGGCTTATAAGTGTCAAAGATCCCATCCTTTAGCATGAGGCTTGCCCCTCCGGGATGTTTTTCTTCTCCGGGTTGAAAGATAAAGAGGATAGTTCCTGCAAATTGATCTTTCATTTCGTTTATAATCTTAACAGCCCCTAATAAGCTTGCCGTATGAGTGTCATGTCCGCATGCATGCATAACCCCCTCATTTTCCGATTTAAAATCAATGTCGTTTTGCTCTGTAATCGGGAGTGCATCCATATCGGCACGAAGAGCGATTGTTTTGGAAGAAGGTTTCGAGCCTTTGATGCAAGCCAGAATACCATAGCCTCCAATCTTATTCCGGTATTCTACCCCCCATTCCTGTAGATGCTTTTCTACATAAAGAGAGGTATTCTTTTCTTCAAAAGAAAGTTCAGGGTTCTGATGCAGATGCTTGTAATGGGCTACTGTATCACGATGATATTTTTTGACCTTTTCGGTTACGGTTTCAACTAGTTTTTCGGACATAACTTCTGTAATTTAAGTAAAAAAGAGAGTCTAAAGATATAAGTAAGTTCAACTATTTAATACGATGTTTTATCACCATAGCGACATCGGGTTGTTATACATGCCAAAGCAATAAAAAGGTCTGCGACCTTGCGACCTTAAAATTACTAAATATATTGGCTTCGAAGTTTCATATCAAGCAAAAGTTATTCTAATTTTGCAAGATCAATTATCGTATCCTCTAGTTATGTCAGAATATGAATACGTGCTTAAAACCACAAAAGGACGTGCACGTTTAGCTATATTATCTTTTTATTTTATTCAAGGACTTGGTTTTGCCAGTTGGGCGAGCCGTATTCCCGACATTAAGACCTCTTTGTCGATGAGCGAAGCTGCTCTGGGGACGGTTTTATTTGCCCCCGCTTTGGGGCAACTTGCAGCTATGCCTGTTTCGGGAACTTGGATTGCCAAATATGGAAGTATCCGTATGTTGGCTATTGCTATGGTTTTGTACTGTTTTGTACTTGTAACTTTAGGACTTGCAACCAGCTCGATAATGCTTTTTGTAAGCCTGTTTTTCTTTGGTTTGTGTTCTAATTTTCTGAATATAGCAGTTAATACGCAAGGTTTGCGGATGGAGGAAATCTATGGAAGGCCCATAATGTCATCCTTTCATGGAGGATGGAGTTTTGCCTGTGCATTGAGTTCTGTTTTTGCACTATCCATTGCTCCGTTCAGGATCGAACCTTATATTCATTTTATTATAATTGCCATAGTTATGCTAGGCTTGATGGTTTTCAGGTTGAAAGACTTAATACCCGATCCGCCTAAAAAGAATACAGAACAGAAAGAGACTATATTTAAAAAGCCTGAACTATTACTCGTTCAGTTAGGATTAATCGGATTTTTCGGGATGTGTTCCGAAGGAGCCATGTTCGATTGGAGTGGAGTCTATTTTAAAGAAGTGGTACACGCTCCCGAAATGATTACGGTTATGGGTTTTACCATTGTGATGACTTTTATGGCTATCGGGCGGTTCTTGACCGATAAGTTATCTGTAAGGATAGGAAAGAAAAGAGTTTTGCAATTGGGTGGAATACTTATTTTTACCGGCTTGATGATTTCTGTATTATTTCCTTATCTTATCCCTTCGGCTATCGGCTTTATGATTGTCGGATTTGGAATATCCAGTATTGTCCCAACCATATATAGTATAGCAGGACGTAATACAAAAGGTTCTCCAAGTATTGCACTGACTATCGTTTCGAGTGTGAGTTTCTTCGGCTTCCTGCTCGGTCCTCCTATTATCGGATACATAGCCGAACTTACCAATCTGAGATATTCGTATGCCGTAGTCTCGATGTTTGGGCTAAGTATTACGCTTTTAGTAAGTTTAATCAGCTCGTTGAAGCATGTTCGATAATATTTTTTTGCGATATAGAGCCAAGTATTGTACATTTGTAAAGCACCCAAAATATAAACAATGATTATAAAAGATGCTAAGTTTGTTATAAGCAACACAGATTATAAACAATGCCCGACAGACGGTAAACCCGAATATGCGTTTATCGGTCGGTCTAACGTAGGTAAATCTTCCCTTATAAATATGATCACTAACCATAAAGGGTTAGCAATGACATCATCGAAACCCGGAAAGACTCAACTGATAAACCATTTTATCATAAATGAAGAATGGTATCTGGTCGATCTTCCCGGTTATGGATACGCTCAAAGAGGTAAGGAAGGTAGAGAAAACATCCGTATTATAATAGAAGATTATATTCTCAACAGAGATGATCTTACCAATCTTTTTCTATTGCTTGATAGCCGTCATGATCCTCAACAAATCGATATGGAATTTATGGAGTGGTTGGGCGAAAATGATATTCCATTTGCAATAGTTTTCACTAAAATAGATAAGTTAAGCAAATCGAAAGCCAAAGAAAATATTGCAAAATATACCGAAAAACTCGAAGAAACTTGGGAAGAACTACCTCCTATATTTATAACTTCTTCTGAAAATAGAATCGGCGGAGAGGAAATTTTAGGCTATATAGAAAAAATAAATAAAGAGCTGAAACACAGAAAATAAATTTCTAGACCTTTTTATTGCTTTGGCAAGTATAACAAATATGATTGTTATAACTATAGAATATGCCAATAAAATTTATTTTTTACTTAAACGGAACTTGTTAGAAATGAATCCAAAATATATGCAACAAGCCATTAAATTGGCTGAGAATAGTGTGAAAAACGGTGGCGGTCCTTTTGGGGCTGTAATTGTGAAGAACGGAGAGGTTGTAGCCGAAGGCTCCAACTGTGTAACTCTGGATAATGATCCTACAGCTCATGCGGAAGTAACCACTATCCGCAAAGCCTGTAAAGAACTCGATACATTCGATTTGAACGGATGTGAAATATATACATCGTGCGAACCTTGTCCAATGTGCTTGTCAGCTATCTATTGGGCACGTATCGACCGTATATATTACGGATGTTGTAAGGAAGACGCCAAAAATATTGGCTTTGACGACTCATTTATATACGAACAAATCGAACTTAAACCGGAAGAGAGAAGTATCCCTTCTACCCAAATACTACATAAGGAAGCGTTATCGGCTTTTCGGATGTGGGAAGAAAAAGATGATAAAATAGAATATTGAAACTATTGCATTTTCGAACACGTATAAGTAGAGTATTACAACAATATAGATTTTCTGTTTTTTGTTTTCTCTACTTTTTTTTTATTAGCCTTTTATTTGAGAACTGTGTTTATTGATTGGAATCCTTTGGTTCAATCATTCAGTTTGTCTACACATGCAAGCAGCTTACTATATGCTGCGTTGAATGCTATTATCATACTGTCTCTTTTAAATCTTATCTCTCATCTCAAAAGGGTTGCCATAATATTTGTGTTATTACTGGCAATAATAATATCTATAGAAGCCACTTTGGCTATTGCTTTTTCGTCTCAAGTTACATTAGGGTTGTTTTCTTCTGTTATCGAAACCAATAAATATGAGGCTCTGGGTGCAATCAGGATGTATGCCGGCATAGCAATTCCTCTGATTATTGTAACAAGTATTGTTTTGTATCCGGCTTATCGGGAACTTAAGAGTCGAAAGCCTTACATCTTAGCCTCCATCTTATTTATAATTGCCGGTTTCGGTATTTGCTATGGTTCTGTTTACCTGTTGATGGATAAGTCGCAAAGGAGAAAAGTTCCTGAAGAGTTGAGAATCTCACCACTCATGCATTTTCATTCAGTTTTAGGAGTGAGGCTTCCCCTTCTTACGAATGTGGGATTTGCCTCTGTAATTTACTGTCAGGAAATGTATCGGTTCAGAACCGAATTAGCTAAACCTAAAACTTTACCTCAAGAAATAAGCTTTTTTACTACCTCAAATAGTCCTAATACTATTTTTGTAGTTCTGGGCGAAAGTTCTTTGCAAACGCACTATAGTCTGTATGGGTATAATTTGCCAACGACTCCATTTCTTGATAGTCTGAAAAATGCTGATCGTTTATCATACTACAATGCTGTATCTCCTGCATCCATTACACGGGATGCTTTAGGACTGTCTTTGAGTTTTGCTACACCATTGGATCGCCAACCATTGCTCAATAACAAGAATGCAGTTGCTCTGGCTAATGATGCCGGGTATGAATCTTATTGGATATCTAATCAGGATAAAATAGGGATGCACGACAGTTATATCGGATTGATCGCTTCGTATGCTGATACTTCCTGTTTCTTCAATTTTCAGAAAGATGATCTGGAGTTAATTCCGATTGTTGAAAAATTATATAATCCTAAAATTAAGCAGATATTTTTTATTCATCTTAAAGGGAGTCATCTCGAGTATAAGGAGAAATACGATAAGGCAGATTGCCGAGTCTTAACCAATGATTTTAATACAACCTTAGATTATGATCGAACCATACATCATACCGATCGGGTTATCGGATTGTTGTACAATACAATAGTTGATAAACTAGATCCGAAAGCAGCCTCTTCCTCTCTTGTCTTTTATTTTTCGGATCACGGAGAGATTATAAACAAAGGGCATGGCTTTCTGGATAAAGATATGGATCAGTTTATGATTCCCTTTGTTGTGATACCTTATAATAATACAATTGATACTAACCGTATTATCGATAAATATCTTGTTGATGGAAGGTTAAATACTACAAATTTCAATTATATACTCTCCGAGGCGATGGGCTATAAAGTTTCCGAAAAAGGAATAGAAAAAGCTAAAAATGATGCTCTTTATTATTATCATGTAGATGGTAAAACCTATCTGTTTAATGACATAAAGAAATAAAATCAGAAGTAATATATACTCATTTTATTTTAACAGTGCCATTTTCAAATATATTTATTAAATTTGGAGTTCTTAGTTGATAAAGTCATCTAATCCTGAAATAAAAAGGTCTGAGACCTTAAAACCATAATAGAAAAGAACGATTCAAATTCTTGCAAATATGAAAAAAATCAATTTTAGCGCAGGTCCCTCAATTTTACCACAACAAACAATCGAAGAAACAGCAAAAGCTATTTTAGATTTCAATTCGTCCACATTATCTCTTATGGAAGTTAGCCACAGAGGTAAAGATTTTATCGCTGTAATGGATGAAGCTATCGCATTGTTTAAAGAACTATTGAATATACCTGAAGGCTATTCTGTAATATTTTTAGGTGGAGGTGCCAGCTTGCAGTTCTGCATGGTTCCTTTTAACCTTTTGGAGAAAAAAGCCGCTTATCTTAATACAGGAACATGGGCAAGTAAAGCTCAGAAAGAAGCTAAAATGTTTGGCGAAGTTATCGAAGTAGCAAGCTCAAAAGCCGATAATTTTTCATACATACCAAAGGATTATACCATTCCTGCTGATGCGGATTATTTCCACATAACAACCAATAATACTATTTTCGGAACCGAATTACATACCGATTTGGATTCTCCGGTGCCTTTAGTTGCCGATATGTCATCAGATATATTTTCACGAGTAATCGATGTGACTAAGTATGGTATTATATATGGTGGAGCACAAAAAAATCTGGCTCCTGCCGGTTTGACATTTGTTATCGTAAAAGATGATATCTTAGGGAAAGTTTCTCGTAAGATACCAACGATGTTGGATTATAAAACACACATCGATAACGAGTCTATGTTTAATACTCCTCCGGTAGTACCTATTTTTGCAGCTTTGCAAACTCTTAAATGGTTAAAAGCTAATGGTGGAGTTCCTGCAATGGAGAAAAAGAACAAAGAAAAAGCTGCTTTATTGTATGCTGAAATAGATAGAAACCCATTGTTCGTAGGAACTGCGGCTAAAGAAGACCGTTCATTGATGAACGTATGTTTTGTAATGGCAAAAGGTCACGAAGATAAAGAAGCCGATTTCTCGAAATTTGCAGTAAGCAAAGGTCTTGACGGATTGAAAGGTCACCGTTCAGTTGGCGGATTTAGAGCGTCTATTTACAATGCTATGCCTATCGAAGGTGTTCAGGCATTAGTAGATGCAATGAAAGAATTTGAAAAACAAAATGCATAAGAGGTTGCAGACCTTTTCACATACAAATCAGATATGAGTATAAAAGTATTAATAGCGACAGATAAACCTTTTGCGGCAGAAGCAGTAAAGGGAATTAAGAATGTAATAGATGCAGCAGGCTATGAATTGGTTTTGCTCGAAAAATATACAGAAAAACAACAGCTATTGGATGCTGTAGCTAATGTAGATGCAGCTATTATCCGTAGTGATATTTTCGATAAAGATGTTTTTGCTGCTGCCAAACAACTGAAAATAGTTGTGCGTGCAGGTGCAGGATTTGACAATATTGACTTGGAGGCTGCAACTGCTCATGGAGTATGTGCAATGAATACTCCCGGACAAAATGCAAATGCAGTAGCCGAATTAGCTTTCGGTTTGGCTGTATATGCAGTGCGTAATTTCTACAATGGAACATCGGGTACAGAGTTGGCCGGTAAGAAACTGGGAATTCATGCCTATGGTAATGTGGGACGTAACGTTGCCCGCATTGCAAAAGGATTCAACATGGAAGTATATGCATTTGATCCTTTCCTTTCTGCGGAAGCTATCGAAAAAGAAGGTGTAAAAGCTGTGAAAACAGTTGAAGAATTATATTCTACTTGCGAATTTGTTTCGTTACATATACCTGCTACGGCAGAAACAAAGAATTCGATCAATTACGAATTGTTGAATAAACTACCTAAAAAAGCATTGTTGATAAATACTGCTCGTAAGGAAGTTATCAATGAAGCCGAAATTGTGAAGTTGATGCAGGATCGTACGGATGTGAAATACGTAACAGATATTATGCCTTCCAATCATGCTGAAATGGCTGAGAAATTTGAAGGAAGATATTTTTCTACTCCTAAAAAAATGGGTGCTCAAACTGCAGAGGCTAATACTAATGCAGGCATAGCAGCCGCTAATCAGATCGTTGATTTCATAAAGAACGGAAACGAACGTTTCAGAGTAAATAAGTAATATCTTATTATATTATATAAATGAGGTTGTTCATATTGAATAACCTCATTTTGTTTTGTTATAGGGAGTACTTTTGTTCTATACTTAAAAGCTCTTAAAAAGGTTTTATACCTTAATTTAATCTAGAGATCTGTTTTACACCTTTTACCGTCCGCAATTTTTTCATCAAGCTTTCGAGCGTATTTGTATCTTGTAATGTTACTGATAAATTACCTTGGAATAATCCATCGTTTGAGTCTATACTAATCGAGCGGAGTGTTATCCCTTGTTCTTTAGAAATTATAGAAGTCAGGTTTGTTACAATACCAATATCATCGGCTCCTACAACACGTAATATAATTGTGTAGCTTGATCCTGATTTTCCTGACCATCGTGCAGGTATAACCCTATAGCCGAAGCGTGAAAACATATCGTGTGCATTCGGGCAATTAGTCCGATGTATTTTTATTCCTTGCGATGAAATGAAACCAAAAACTTCATCTCCATATATAGGGTTACAACATTTAGCCAAAGCGTAATCTATCCCTTTCAGGTCTTTGTCTAATATAAGCTCATCCGTTGACTTGTCATTACTTTGAGTGGTGCTCTGGGGCTGGATTGTGTAGCCTTCGGCACTAACCAGATCATGTTTATCATGTACTTCACTCTCTCGTTTCTCTAATTCAAGATATTGATCGATAACAGAGTTTACGTCTAAAGTTTCCTGCGCTATTTTGATATAGAAGTCGGTTACAGTTTTAAAGCCTTTTTTCTTTATCAGGCGCATCAATACGCCTTCGTCTTCATCTATTTTTCTGTTTTTGAAGCGACGTTTTAATAATTCTTTGGCGTAATCAACTTGTTTGTTTGCTTCTTCTTTTAGTTTTTGGCGAATCTTATTTTTGGCTTTTGTAGTTGTTACAAAATTCAGCCAATCTTGTTTTGGAGTTTGATTAGCAGAGGTCATTATTTCTATTTGATCTCCACTATTCAATTTATGACGAATAGATACATTTTTGCCATTCACTTTACCCGATACGCAAGTAGCCCCGAGCTTAGTATGTATTGAGAATGCAAAATCCAGGATGGTAGCTCCTTTGGGTAATTTGTGTAAATCACCTTTGGGAGTAAATACGTAAATTTCATCATCGTAAAGATCCAGTTTAAAATCTTCAAGCTTCTCGTTGTTTGCCACACTTTTGTTCTCTAAAGCCTCGCGTAAAGTGGTCAGCCAGTCGTCAATATTCGACTCACTTTTCACTCCTTTGTATTTCCAGTGAGCAGCTAAACCTCTCTCTGCAATTTCGTCCATGCGTCGAGTTCTGATCTGTACTTCTACCCATCTAGATTGAGGTCCCATTACTGTAATGTGCAGGGATTCATAGCCGTTACTCTTTGGTATAGACAGCCAATCTTTAAGCCTTTTAGGGTTGGGTTGGTATAAATCCGTTACAATAGAATAGATCTGCCAGCACTCAGCCTTCTCTTTTGGCTGTGGAGAATCAAGTACTATCCGGATAGCAAACAAGTCGTATATAGATTCGAATTCAACCTTTTGCTTTTTGAGTTTATTATTTATCGAATAGATAGATTTTACCCGACCTTTTATATCGTACTTAAGTCCTGTTTCTTTAAATTTTTCTTCAAGAGGTGCAATAAATTCGGCTATATATTGATCACGTACAGTTTTACTCTCATTTAATTTTTGAGATATGTAGTCATATATTTCACGATCGGTGTACTTGAGATATAAATCTTCTAACTCAGATTTTACATTATACAACCCGAGCTTATGTGCCAAAGGTATATATATGTAAGAAGATTCTATCGATAGTTTTAAGCGAGTTGCTTCATCTACCTCATTGGCTGTTCTCATCAAATACAATCTGTTGGCAATCATAATTAATATGACCCTCATGTCTTCGGCGAACGATAATAAAAGCTTGATGAAATTTTCAGATTCTAAAGTTGTTTGATTAGCCTCAAGATGATTTATTTTCATCAGACCTTTTACAATATCAGCTACTTCGTGATCAAATGTCTGTTTAATTTGCTCTGTTGTAATTATCTTATTAACGGCAGGTCTGTATAGTAAGTTAGCTATTACGGCAGCTTTTCGGAGTCCTATTTCGGTAATTACAATGAGTACAGTATTTAATACAGTAATGAGATGAAAATATTTATTATCATCTACTTTATAGATACCTTGAGCGATTCCCTCCTTTACGGTAGATCTAATAAAAGCTTCCTCCTTCGAGGATATTTGTAATTCTTTTGACTTTGCAGACAGTTGATGCAGTAACAACTTAAATTCATCTTCTTGTGCAATATAATCTTTCATTACTTATATTTACTATTTATCCTAAAACATATATACCTAAAATGTAAAAATAATATTTTCATTCCAATTGAAGTTTTGTTTTTGTTTTTTTATTTCAAATTTACTAATTATTGAACTTCTAGTCTTTTATTCACTGGAAAAACATTTGTACTTTTGATCTAAATTATATTATTGATATGAATACAGATAAAATACAGCGTTTGGAACGAAATGAAAAATTCAGAAGAAAATTTTATGCTAAAGGAGTTTGGCGAAATTATGCTATAGTGCCACCGTCTGGAATTCTTTTTGTCGCATTATTTGGTTTTCTTTACCTGTTTAATGTTGATCATTTGATGAGTTTGTATGCTATACCTTTTATAATTCTGCTTTTGTTGGGGACAATATGGTTAAAGGCAACACGAAAATACATTATAAATCAAAAAATATCAGGTAAGCAACCTTTTGCAATTTGTCTATCTATTCCTTTAATGAAAAAGAATGGAAAAACAATTATGATGTTTTCGGCAGGAAGCAACAGACTTAACAAATATTATTTGGAAAAAGAAAAAAAAGAGATTTTAGATAGAATTGGATCAGATGCTGATTTTGTGGGCGTTAATCCCTTAAATAAGCTTTTGGTGGCTGTTCCCGAAACCGATATTTACTTGATTTATCCTTCTTTTTCGGATCGACTATCAAACAAAACCACAACCTCAACTGTTAATAGATATGTGATATTTGATAATTTGGAGAAGATCAGGTATATAACGCTTCGGGAGATGGAGAGTTTTTCTTGATATATAAATGTTAAAAAACAGCTAATTTGTATGTTATTAGTTGAAAGATATTGTTTTAGAATTTTCCAATGATTATCTTTGTCGCAGAATCGTGATTTTTATTGTTAATATTCACGTCTATTATAAAGTTAGTCTATGTTAAATTTAGGTATCAAAATAAAGAAAGGATTAGTAGTGTTGTTGTTTTTGCTACTTATTCCATTTGCTGCTAATTCAGCACCTGGATCTTTTGCAGCTCCAACTAGTTTTCTTCCAATGGAGGATGCATTTTCTGCTGCCCGATCTACACCCGAATTTGTTAATGAGAATATTAAACCTTACAGACAATCGTTCAATTTAGGGAATCAATCTTCTCAAAATGGATATATTAACTTTACTTCAACAGATATACTTGCATTTATATTTCTTGCAGGAGTGTATTTGATGTTTGTTAGACGTAATTCACAATCGAGAAATGCTTCTTTTTAAGAGTTTAATGAAAATCAATTAAGATTATATCTTCCCTATATATAAAAGCAAACCATTTTTGGTTTGCTTTTTTTTGTATATCATACACTGATCGTTGATATCTTTTCTATATTTGTGTTTATTAATCCTAAATATTATTTCTTATGCATCAGACATTTACAAAAAAGGATATTGAAAAACTAAATATTCAAGGTCTAGACATTATCGAAGTTCAGAAGCAAATTGATCGTTTCAAAACAGGATTTCCTTTTCTTGAAATTGTAAATTATGCAACGAATGATAAAGGAATTACCGTCCTTAGTCCCGAGGAAGCTGATATATATATAAATATATGGGATGGCTATTCTCGATCAGGACATTCAGTAGTTAAATTTGTTCCGGCATCAGGCGCGGCAAGTCGTATGTTTAAAGATTTATTTGAGTTTCTGCAACGGAAATCAGAATCTCCGGATAATGATTCTATAAGCATGTTTTTTGATAATATTCGAGCATTTGCATTTTTTGACGATCTTAACTCCGCTTGTGTAAGTAAGAAAGGTGAGGATGTGGAATCTTTGATTCTACATGGTAGATATAAAGATGTTTTAGAGGTTCTTTTACTTAAGAATGGCTTGAATTATGGCGGGCTCCCTAAAGGGTTGTTGAAATTTCACGCGTATGAAAATTGCAATAGAACTCCAGTGGAGGAGCATCTTGTTGAAGGTGCTTTATATGCAAAATCAAATGATGGAGGGGTTACTTTGCATTTTACAGTTTCGCCAGAGCATCGTCAGTTGTTTAAGGAGTTGATTTCGATGGTCTCAGATAGCTATGAGCAGGCATTTGACGTGAAATTTGATATTTCTTTCAGCGAGCAAAAAAAGAAGACAGATACAATTGCTGTTGATGATAATAATGAGCCATTTCGTGATGGTGAGGATCTCTTGTTTAGACCCGGAGGGCATGGTGCGTTGATTGAAAATTTAAATGACCTGTCAGCGGATATTATTTTCATTAAGAATATTGATAATGTTGTTCCTGATAAGTTTAAGGATGAAGAAGCTTATTATAAAAAGATGTTGGCCGGATATTTGGTAGATGTCCAGAGTCGTATTTTTGGTTATTTGAAGTTAATAAATTCGGGAGTGTATTCAAGAGAGGAGCTTTTAGAAATTCTTTATTTTTTACAGGATAAATTGAATGTGAAAAATCCAGATACTAAATATTTAGAGGATGCCGAGCTTGTTTTATATCTTCAGAAGAAGCTCAACCGACCTATTAGGGTTTGTGGTATGGTGAAGAATGTTGGTGAAGCTGGAGGAGGTCCGTTTTTTGCAGTTAATGAAGACGGTACGGTTTCTTTGCAGATATTAGAAAGCTCCCAGATAGACTTGGATGATCCTCGAAAAAAGGATTTGTTTGTTAAAGGAACACATTTCAATCCGGTTGATGTTGTTTGTGGGGTAAAAGATTTTAATGGTGAGAAATTTGACCTTATAACATTTATTGATGAAAATACAGGCTTTATAAGTAAAAAAACAAAAGAGGGAAGGGCTCTAAAAGCATTAGAACTGCCCGGATTGTGGAATGGGGCTATGTCAGATTGGAATACGGTATTCGTCGAAGTTCCTTTGAGTACTTTCAATCCGGTTAAAAGTGTTAACGATCTATTGCGAAAAGAGCATCGATCTTAAGCTGTAATTGGGGTTAAACTGTTCTTTTGTTAATGTTTATTTTGTTTAAAATATATTTATCTTTATATTTGTGGCTTGAAAAAGTCGCATACAGGTGATTTTAACAGAACTTTAAATGACAAAAACAGCATTAATAACGGGAGTAACTGGACAGGATGGAGCATATCTATCTGAATTTCTGATTAAGAAAGGATACATTGTCCATGGGATAAAAAGAAGATCCTCTCTTTTTAATACAGATAGAATTGATCATTTATATCAAGATCCGCACGAAGAACATAGAGAATTAATTCTTCATTACGGTGATATGACTGATAGTATGAATCTAACCAGGATAATAGGAGAGGTTCAGCCAGATGAAATTTATAATTTGGCTGCTATGAGTCATGTAAAGGTTAGTTTCGATATTCCGGAATATACTGCCAATGCAGATGGTATCGGTACATTGAGATTGCTGGAAGCTGTTCGTCTTTTAGGATTGACTAATAAAACTCGTATTTATCAGGCCTCAACCTCAGAATTATACGGATTGGTGCAGGAGATACCTCAAAAGGAAACTACGCCTTTCTATCCAAGGAGCCCATATGCCGTAGCGAAACTATATGCTTATTGGATTACAGTTAATTATCGAGAGGCTTATGGGATGCATGCTAGTAATGGGATCTTATTTAATCATGAGTCACCTCTAAGGGGGGAGACTTTTGTGACGAGAAAGGTTACAAGAGCAGTGTCTCGCATAGTTTTAGGTCTTCAAGATAAAGTATTCATGGGGAATCTCTCGAGCAAAAGAGATTGGGGGCATGCTAAAGATTATATCAAAGCAATGTATTTAATATTGCAACAAGATACACCTGATGATTATGTTATTTCTACTGGAATAACAACTACAATTCGAGATTTTATTAAAATGTCGTTTATGGAAGTAGGTGTAACTGTTGATTTCAAAGGAGAGAATGAACAGGAGGAAGGCTTTATAACTGCTGTTGATGATGTTAAATTTACTAATAAAGTAGGTATAGAATATCTGGCAGGCTTCAAAACTAGAATTGGAGATTCTGTAGTAGGTGTAGATCCTGCATATTTTAGACCGACCGAAGTTGATATTTTGATCGGTGATAATACTAAAGCAAAGCAGAAACTCGGATGGGAACCTTCGTATGATTTAAACGGATTGTGTGAAGATATGATGAGTCATGATGTTACCTTGATGAAAAAAGAGGAATTCTTGAGAAAAGGAGGCTATAAGATACTTAATTATTTTGAGTAAAAAATGATTGATAAGTCTTCAAAGATATATATTGCAGGGCATCGAGGATTGGTTGGATCCGCTATTTTGGCTAACTTAAAGAGTCGAGGTTATTCTAACTTTATATTAAGAACACATCGTGAACTGGATTTAAAAGACCAACTAGCTGTGGCTCGTTTTTTTGAAGAAGAAAAGCCTGATTATGTGATTTTAGCGGCGGCTAAAGTCGGAGGAATTATAGCTAATAATAAATATAGAGCTGATTTTATTTATGAAAATTTGATGATTCAAAACAATATTATTCATCAAGCTTATCTAAATAATGTAAAAAAACTTGTATTTTTGGGCAGTACTTGCATATATCCAAAAGAAGCCTCTCAGCCAATTTCAGAGGATGCATTATTGACTTCTCCCTTGGAATATACAAATGAGCCTTATGCTATAGCTAAGATTGCAGGGATTAAAATGTGTGAAAGTTATAACATTCAGTATGGAACAAATTTTTTAGCAGTAATGCCAACAAATTTATACGGACCAAATGATAACTTTGATTTAGAAAAATCACATGTCCTTCCTGCTTTGATTAGAAAAGTGCATTTAGGAAAATGTTTGGAAGAAAATGATTGGAGTGCCATCAGATTAGATCTCCAATATAGACCAATTGAAGGTGTTGATGACAAATCAACTGAAGATGAGATCTTATATCTATTAAATAAATACGGCATTGGTAAAGCTGCAGATCAAAATATAAGTATTGAGATTTGGGGATCGGGTAAGCCAATGAGAGAATTTCTCTGGAGTGAGGATATGGCTGATGCAACAATCCATATAATGGAGTCTGTGAACTTTTTGGAGTTAATAGATGTTACTATAGATAAGGAAGTTCGCAATACTCATATAAATGTGGGTACAGGAATAGATATTTCTATAAAAGAACTAGCTTTGCTGGTGAAAAAAATAGTGGGTTTTAAAGGTCAATTCTGGTTTAATACCGAGAAGCCTGATGGAACTCTAAAGAAACTAACAGATGTTTCTAAGTTACATTCTTTGGGATGGAAGCATAAAGTGGAAATCGAAGAAGGTGTAAATTTGATTTATAATTGGTATAAGAGATACCAGAAAAAATAGAATTAAACTGTTTAACTATAATTAATTGATTATGAAAAAGGTAAGTTTACTTTTGTGTTTAGCTCTTGCTGGCATAAGTGCTACTGCTCAAGAAAGCGGTGTTAGTGCTGAAGCTGGAAGAAAAGCAACTTTTGCTCGTAACGGATTCTGGGATAACTGGTTTGTCGGTGCAGGTGCAGGTGCTAGTGTTTATTTTGGTCCAAGTGATCAACATGCTGATTTTCTAGATCGTATGACTGTTAATCCTTCGGTTTTCGTTGGTAAATGGTTTAACCCATACTTAGGAGTACGTTTCCGTGGTCAAGGTGGTAAAATTCACTCATTTGATGGAAATCAAGGACAAAGAATGTACAGCATGACTCACGTTAATGCTACAGTGGACTTTATGTTTAACGTAACAAACTACTTGGGTAAATACAATGAAAATCGTTTTTATAACTTTATCCCTACTGTAGGTGTTGGTTATGATCACCGTTTTGAAGATAAATTCAAACAACGTGGATTTAACGGTCCTACATTCAATGCTAGTTTATTGAATACTTTCAGAATTTCAGATAGATTATCTGCTTTTGCTGAAGTTGGTGGATTTATTGTTGAAAGAAGATTTGACAGAGGTCCTCAAGGTAAAACTCATTGGAATGGTATCGCTACAGGTACTGCAGGTCTTATGTTGAAAGTTGGTAAAGTTGGATTTAGCGAAGCTGTTCTTATGGACAACGACCTACTTAATGACTTGAACGGACAAATCAACAAATTGAGAAGAGAAAACGATGACTTGAGAAACCGCAAGCCTAATTGTCCTCCAGCAGTTCCATGCCCAGAGGTACAACCAGCTGCTGTAGCTCCTGATACTTACATTCCTAATGTAGTATTCTTCCGTCTAAATAGTGCTAACATTGACAACAATCAAGAAGTTAGTATCTATAACACAGCTCAATTCTTGAAAGCTAATCCAAATGCTAAAGTTAAGATTGTTGGTTATGCTGATAAATTAACTGGTACAGCTGAATATAACCTTAAGCTTTCAGAAAGACGTGCTAGAAACGTTGCTAAAGTTCTTACTGATAAATACAAAATCAGTAGCGATCGCGTTCAAGTTGAATGGAAAGGTTCTTCTGAACAACCATACAAAGAAAACGCATGGAACCGTGTTGCTATATTCTTCGCTCAATAATATTAGCTTAGAACAACAGATAAAAAAAAGAAGCTGCCTTAAGGTAGCTTCTTTTTTTATGTGCTTATGTAAATGATTCAAGTCTTGATAAAGCAATACATATTAGAAAGCCCTCAAAAGATTCTTTTTAGGGCTTTCTAATATGTATTTAATCTGTTATTTCATGAGAGAGTAACAGATTAATCTTTATTTCTCAGCTAGTAATGCAGTGTTATTGCTATTGATAGAAGTCATGTTCAATACGATAAGATATTTTTTGTATTGTTCTGCAGATAAAACACTTTTTGTATTTGCCAAGTTGAAGGCAAGTGCTTTTCTTACCTCTTTTTCGGAATTTTCTCCACTGCGAGATGCTCTTTCCATTTTTTGAGAAGATAATTCAAAAATCTCTTTCAAATATCTTTGTTGCTCATAGTCTGCTTCAAGATAATTAACCAATCCATTGAACTTTTCTTTTTCATTCAATTTTGATAAAAAAGCATAATCACCATTTGAGGCGAAAGTAACTGAACCTAACGAGAAGATAGCAACTGCTAAAATAAATAAACGTTTCATAACCTAAAATTTTAAAAATAAAACAATCTTTTGATAACCGTAATTATAACCTAACCTAAATAAAAAAAGACAGAACATACCCAAGTTTTTAACTTCATGGTATATTCTGTCTGTAGATTTATACTACAAATATAGTACATTTTTCTTAGATGGGGTAATATTTATAGCTTTTTATTGATGTTTTGATATTGAAAATATCGATAGCGAATCATATTGATTTATCTGCATAGTTATTTGCTTGTGTATTTACGAATATGTCACATTATAGTAACTATTTAGTAATAATATATACCATTAATTAAATACTTTATCGATATGGTGAAATGTCTTTTTTCTATTGTTTCTGTTTTATTTATGACGTTTTTATGCTAATCGAAAAATAATATATCAGAACTTTATATTTGCGAGTCTGTAAAAAACAAACTATCTTTATTCTTTTCGTTATCTCACTTATCTTTTGAATTAGTAACAGAATAATTTTTATTAAATGAAAACAGAACAAACCTTATCTGAATTAAAGCGTCGATTTCCAAATGAGCCCGAATACCACCAAGCTGTACATGAAGTTTTAGAATCTATTGAAGAAGTATACAATCAGCATCCAGAATTTGAGAGAGTAAATCTTATCGAAAGACTTTGCATTCCAGAACGTATATTTTCATTCCGTGTAACCTGGGTTGATGACAAGGGGAAAGTACATGTGAATATGGGATATCGCGTACAACATAGTAATGCTATCGGACCATATAAAGGAGGGATACGTTTTCACTCATCGGTGAACTTGTCTATTCTGAAGTTCTTAGCTTTTGAACAAACGTTCAAAAATTCGCTGACAACTCTTCCTATGGGTGGAGGAAAAGGTGGTTCTGACTTTAATCCTAAAGGAAAGTCAAATGCCGAAATTATGAGATTTTGTCAAGCATTTGTAACTGAATTATGGAGACATATTGGTCCTGATACAGATGTGCCTGCAGGAGATATTGGTGTTGGAGGACGTGAGGTTGGTTTCATGTTTGGTATGTATAAAAAATTAGCTCGTGAATTTACAGGAACATTTACCGGTAAAGGCTTAACCTTTGGAGGATCATTGATTCGACCTGAAGCTACAGGATATGGTAATGTGTACTTTCTTCTTGAAATGTTGAAAACTCGAAATATCGATATTAAAGGTAAAAAATGCTTAGTATCGGGTTCGGGTAATGTTGCTCAATATACTTGTGAGAAATTGATCGAATTGGGTGCTATTCCAATGACATTATCAGATTCAGATGGATATATCTATGATCCGGAGGGAATAACTAAAGAGAAATTAGAATATGTGAAAGAGCTTAAAGATCTTTACAGAGGACGTATCAAGGAATATGCTGAAAAATATAACTGTAAATTTGTTGCAGGTGGTCGTCCTTGGGGTGAAGTAGCAGATATTGCATTACCTTCGGCTACTCAAAATGAGTTGAATGGTGATGATGCAAAATTACTTGTAGCTAATGGTGTCTTTGCCGTATCAGAAGGGGCTAATATGCCTTCTACTCCTGAAGCTGTAAATGTATTTTTAGATGCTAAAATATTATATGCACCCGGTAAAGCTGCTAATGCAGGAGGTGTTTCGGTTTCCGGTTTAGAAATGTCTCAAAATTCAGAGCGTTTAAGCTGGTCTATAGAAGAGGTCGACAATCGATTGAAGACTATTATGAAAGATATCCATGAGAATTGCTCTAAATATGGAAAAGATGCAGATGGTTTTATAAACTATGTAAAGGGTGCTAATATTGCAGGCTTTATGAAAGTTGCCAAAGCCATGATGGCACAAGGGGTACTATAATTAACCTCCATCATATATTAAGTTCGCAGAACTATTTATTGCTTTGGCAAGCAAAACAGCGACAGGCTGTTATGCTTTTAAAATTAGTCATTAAATATTTTCTTTTACTTAAAATAAAAAGAGCCATTTGTTAATGGCTCTTTTTGTATTAATCTTTTAGTACTACTCCATATTTTTTCTTACCATTAATCTTTATGACTAAAGGTTTTGAAAATCGTACATGGCGAATTGCATCCGATTCGTATAGTGCCGGCTGGCTATTAAGAAATGCTTCATCAAAAGTACCCTCTTCTTGAAGATAAGAGTTAATCGTAAAATATCCCACACCAAAAGAGGTCAGATTCTGAAAAAAGTGCGTGCCTTGGCTGGGTTCTATCCGGTAGTTTTCTAATCCCGATTCAACTAAGAGTCGTGCATTGCTTATATGAGGCCATTTTACGGGAATTCCCAACCATGAATCGCTGCTTCCCCATCTTCCGGGTCCAACCAGAATATAACTTCTGTCTTCCTCTGTAAATCGCTTATTCAGCTTTTCAATCTCGTAAGCTAATAACTGATTGTTCGAAGCATTGAAGTTTTCGGTTTTGATATATACAATATCGCATACATCGTCGATAATTCCGTTGCCCAATGCATTATTGGAAGTCAGAATAGTATCTTCTACAGGTATTTTTGTAAGGTCTTCATTTAAGACTTCTTTATTCTGAACAATCGGTCTGATTTGAAGTAGGTAGAAAGTTGCCTCATCTTTACTTTTCAGGTTAACCGCAAATTCAATCTCTACAGCCCTCCCCATTTCGAATTGTGTAATTTTCAGAACTTTTTGAAGCACGCTTGATAATGGGAATAATTCGTGTTGAAGAATATTGGCAAATGAGATAATCTTACGTCCCCCTTCATAAAACCCCTCGTATATAGTTTGGTCGATAGGGTCGAAAGTCGAAACGATAAATCGTAGCGAGTCATCGGCTATGGCATCATTTACATTCAATTTCAGTAAGTTAAAACCATCATTGATAGAGAATTCCTGTGTAATATCCTTCATGTCAAGTGCATAAAACTGCCTTTGAGTTTCTCGCAAGGCAAAGTCTACCGAGCTTAGTTGCAGAATGTTATTCGGGTGGTAAGGCGAAAACCGAAGTGTCGTACCCCCATCAACAATGTACTTGCCTAGTCCTAGTGCGATATTTACAATCCCTTCTTCGGCTTTCTCGTGACCGATAGGGTAGAAATTAAGAGATCGTGTAACTCCCGACATTGTTGGGTAGAAACGGTCTCCGTACCTGCTTCCTACAACTTCCTGTAAAACAATTCCCATTTTTTCCTGATCAATCACATTTTGGGTGGCTGTCATATAAGCCTTGCTGTCGGCATAAAATACAGAGGCATAAACCGACTTTACGGCAGCCTTGACCAGTTGTATCATTTTATGCTTATCTTCCAAAGCAGGCACCATATAAGTAGAGTATATGCCTGCGAAAGGTTGGTAATACGAATCCTCAAGTAAGCTCGAAGAACGTATAGCTAAAGGTGATTTAACCGCCTCGAAAAAGGTTAAGAAATCATCATCCAGACTTTCCGGCAGATCGGCATCTAGAAAGTGCTGAAGAATTTCCTCATCACTCTTATCTGACAGAGCTATGGGGTACAGATTATTAGACTCCATGAAGTCATCAAAAATATCGGTACAGAGTACAACCGTTTTAGGCAGTAAAACGGGGAAATTTGGATTCTCATTCAGTTCGAAATTAGTCTTTACGATATTCCCCAGAAAGGCAAGACCTCTCCCTTTACCCCCTAATGATCCGTTACCTATACGTGCAAAATTCGAAAATTCATCGAAGCGGTCTTTTTCAAAAACTGCAATTATACCCGAATTCTTCATTCTACGGTATTCAACTATAGTATCATAAATGATTTTTCGAGCCTCATCTATATTCGAAAGATCATCAACATCAATTTTCTTAAGAGTCTCTGCAATGGGGAACATGGCTCTGGAGTAGAGAAACCGCGAGAAATGATTATGAGACATGTGGTAAGCCAGTGATTTATCAGGAATTGTTAATATCGATTTCTGTAAATCTTTCAGGTTTTTTATCCGCACAATCTCTTCTTTAGTATCCGGATCTATTATAATAAAATCACCAAAACCAAACTGTTCAACAATTTGAGTCCGAAGATCAAGAGGGTAGCTTTTTGAGTTCTTATCAATGAAACTGCACGCAAGCTCATCGGCATATACTTTGTTGCTTTCCTCTGATGAATTGAATATAATGGGTAAGAATCTGTCCTGTGTCTTTATCCATTTTGCCAGATTATAACCGGCAAGCTTTTCTTTGATCCCGCCATGCATATAGCTCATGTCGGTAACTATCCCCAATATGTTATCCTTGTATTGTTTGTATATAACAGCAGCTTCTTCATAGCTGCGGGCAAGAAGAATTTTGGGTCTGCCTCTCATCCGAAGCATCTTTTGATGTTCGTTAAGCGCTTCTTTCGAGAACTCGCGAGATTCTTTCAGTACAATTTTGAATAGAGCTGATAAAGCTGATGAATAAAAACGGATAGAGTCTTCAACCAAGAGTATGATTTGTACCCCTACCATTTGGGTATCATGCTCTACGTTCATCGAGTCTTCTATCAACTTGATGATTGCCAATAATAAATTGGAGTTTCCCAACCAACTGAAAACATAATCGGCAAAAGTGAGGTCTTCGGTCGCAAAACGTTTTGAAACTTCTTTAGAGAAGGCAGTTAATACGATTAAAGGTATCTCCGAATGTAAATGTTTAATCTCTCTGGCTGTTGCAAACATATCAGCATCGTCCATATTCGGCATATAGATGACAAGCTCATAATGGTTTTCTTTCAGATGCTCAAAGGCATCTTCAGCCGTAGACACTTGGGTAAATCGGGGAGGGTAGCGTAGGTTTAACGATGTATATTCATCGAATATCTGCTCATCTACACGTCCATCCTCTTCCAATATAAAAATATCGTATTTCGTAGCTATCAATAATATATTATAGATACGTTTATTCATCAAGCTGGCAAATGAAGTATCTTTAAACTGGTACCGTTTTATATCTGATATATTTTGCATATATTTATAAGTGATCTTAATGAGTGGTGCTTTACTTAAAGCTTAAAAATAGGAATAATAATTTGGGTTGGAAAACGAGTCGTGAAAAACTTCTTAAATAAGGTGACATAAGTTACATAAAGTAATCAATAAGGCAACAAAGGTGACAGTTCTGTTCATCAAAGTGTAATTTTTGTATATTTGTTAACATTCTGTTTATTAGACGTTAGACTCGAAAAACATTACAAAAGTGACAAAAGTGACACTCTTTGCATAGTTTTTCGTTTTTCTTCCATATTATTCTGTATTCTTTATAGATAGATAAAGTAATGCAACCTCTTGTCCGGGTGAATCGAAATGTTTAAGGAAAATAAATAAATGTAATAATAGCATTAGACGTAAACTATAACAATCTACCATTGTTATAGTTGCCTCAGTTCCAAATAGGGCTGAGAAGTAAAGAAGGTTAAAGATTATGGAAGAGAGAAGATTAAAATTGAGTGTACTGGATCAGTCACCCATCAATAAAAATAAAACAGCCTCAGAGGCTTTGTCCGAAACCACCCGATTGGCAGAACTGACAGATCGGTTAGGGTATACCCGCTTTTGGGTATCGGAACATCATAACGCAGAGAGTCTTGCCGGAACTTCCCCCGAAATATTGATTGCTCATCTGGCTAATCATACCCAAAATATACGGGTTGGTTCGGGAGGAATTATGTTACCCAATCACAGTGCATTGAAGATGTCCGAGAATTTCAGGTTGCTTGAAGCCTTATATCCTAACCGGATAGATATGGGAATTGGTCGTGCACCCGGTACCGATAGGTTAACTGCCTCATTGCTTAATCCAAGTAATCGTTTCGATGAGCAGGATTTTATACAACAACTTTATCATCTGGATAATTTTTTTCATGATGCAGATAAAAAGGATACCATTTACAGTAAAGTAAAAGCATATCCCTCTATACCAACAGTTCCGCACCGTTGGTTGCTTACTTCGAGCGGCGAGAGTGGAATGATTGCTGCACATTTTGGAATGGCGTTGTCTTATGCTCAATTTATTAATCCGCATTTAGGTGCCGATGTGATACAGGCATACCGCAAAAACTTCAAGCCGTCGGAAGACTTGAAAACTCCACAAGCTAATGTTGCCATATTTGCGTTCTGTAACGAAGATGAAGAAGTGGTAAGAAAACAGCAGGCGTTAATGGATTACCGCTTTATTCAACTAGAACGAGGAGGAGGGCTTGCTCCCGTTGTCTATGACGATATTAAACATATGACATACTCCGAATTTGAACTTCAACGGATTCAAATAAATAGAGGCAGAACACTGTTTGCGACTCCTGAAATAATGAAAGAAAAATTAATTGGTTTAGCTGATGATTACGGAGTGGGTGAAATTATGCTTGTGACTTATGCCGAAAAGTTCGAAGACCGCTTGCATTCCTATGAAATATTAGCGGATATGTTTCAGTTAGGTCATTGATCTGCCTATATAAACGTTTTTTCTAACGCACATCAAAGATGTTTGTTTTTCATTTTGCCTTGATGCAAAACGAAACAAAAGATCAAGACTGAGCCTTTTGCCCGACCCGCTACGGACTCGAAAGCTAAAACAAAAGAAAAACATTTATCATTGATATCCTTTTGTTTCTTAACGCTTTCATTCGCCCTGCGGGTACCCCGTGCAACCGGCAAGGTCGGGAATCCTAACGGACGAAAGCCATTTGCCTGCGTCAGCCCCAGTGCATCAGAGGCACAGCCGTTGGCTGACAAGCGAAGCAGGCGTAAAACTAAACGTGCCGTAAGGCAATAAGTTTAGTTTAGCCTGCAAGCTTAAGTCAGGCAGGCGAGCCACGCAGCACAAAGCCTTTTTGATTCCTTTTGCGGCTTTGGGCAAAAGGAATACAAGTAATCTTTGATTGCGCGTAGTTAAAATAGAACGTTTATTTTAACTGAAAACTCGAATTGTTAGCAGCATAATATACTACTATAAACTAAACAGAGAAAAAGGTACCTGATATAAAAAAATAAATATCTAAGGTTACTTATAACTAAGAGGAATAAAAATTTATATATTTGCATATTGGGTTTCTATGTCCTTGTGGGTAAAGAAGCACTGTAAATAAACGAAATATTATTTATTCAAATTCTCTACAAAAATGAAAATTGCTATTGTTGGCGTAAGTGGTGCTGTCGGACAAGAATTTTTAAGAGTTCTTGACGAACGCAATTTCCCGTTTGATGAATTAGTCTTGTTTGGTTCGGGTCGTAGTGCCGGAAAAGAATATACCTTCAAGGGTAAGAAATACACGGTGAAAGAACTGAAGCATAACGACGATTTTAAGGGAATAGATATTGCTTTTGTCTCGGCAGGAGGAAGTGCTTCTGTTGAATTTGCCCCAACAATCACAAAACACGGCACTGTAATGATCGACAATTCGAGTGCTTTCCGTATGGATAATGATGTTCCATTGGTTGTACCCGAAGTGAACGGTGAGGATGCAAAAGTACGTCCTCGTAATATAATTGCAAACCCTAACTGTACTACAATTCAGCTTGTGGTTGCATTAAAGCCCATTGAAAAATTGTCTCGTATCAAACGAGTACATGTGGCTACCTATCAGGCGGCATCGGGAGCAGGAGCTACCGCTATGGAAGAATTGGTAAATCAGTTTAAGCAAATTGTAAATAAAGAGCCGGTTGTTGTTGAGAAATTTGTAGCTCAATTGGCATATAATGTAATACCTCAGGTCGATATTTTCACCGAGAACGGTTATACAAAAGAAGAAATGAAAATGTATAACGAAACCCGCAAGATTATGCATTCCGATATCGAGGTCAGTGCAACTTGCGTACGTGTTCCTGTTATACGTGCTCATTCAGAAGCTACTTGGGTCGAAACAGAGAACCCTATTTCTATAGACGAAGCACGCAAAGCTTTCAGCGAAGGTGACGGTATTGTTCTTCAGGATAACCCCGATAAAAATGTATATCCTATGCCACTTCATGTTGCAGGGCAAGATCCGGTATATGTAGGTCGTATTCGGAAAGATCTAACTAATCCGAACGGGCTGTCATTCTGGTCGGTAAGCGATCAGATAAAAAAAGGAGCAGCTTTGAATGCTGTTCAAATTGCAGAATACCTTATCAAGGAAAATGCGTTGTAAGAAAGTCAACTATATATTACAATAATATAATCAAGGGAGTATCTGCACAGGTATTCCCTTTACTTATAAGTCCTGTACAATATTCACCCTGACATTTGTCGATAACAATATCTTGCTGTTTATCTGTCCAATGCAAATAATAAGGTCTGAGACCTGACACTAAAAATAAAGAATAAATAATGCACTAATAATATGAAGAAACTACAATTCTTAAAACCTCTGCTAAACTTTGCATTTATAGCTCTGCTGATTACCACAATCAGTCGTTTTGTGCTATTCATGATGTATAAAGACCGTGTAATTTCAGTAGATAACTATTGGGAAATATTTCCTATTGGATTGAGAATTGATTTGATTCTTATATGCTATCTATCATTTATCCCTGCCGTGCTTTTATCCTTTTTACCCGATAAAGTAGCAAAGTATACCAGCCGGTTTCTGACCATTTATTTTATTACATTTCTGTTCCTTATCTTCTTTATGGAGATCGTAAGCCCCGACTTTATAGATCAATATGATACACGTCCCAATAAATTATTCCTCGAATATCTGATATATCCCAAAGAGGTAGCCAATATGTTACTTAAAGGACGTGTCTGGACTGTTATTGTTGTTCTCGCTTTATCGGGAGTAGCCCTTTATTTCGGCTTCAAAAAAGGAGCGAAACTATTTCAGGTTCGCCCGACAGATTATAAGTACAGATTACTTTTGTTCCCTTTGTTAGGTTTCTTTCTATTTTGGGGAGCCAGAGGTAGTCTAACCAGCAAAAGACCGGTAAACCCCAGTAGTGCAATGTTCTCGAACGATCAGCTGACCAATTGTCTGGCATTAAATTCTACGTATACACTCTTTTATGCAGCTTATGGCCTGAAAAATGAAGTGGACGCCAGTAAAATGTACGGAAAAATGGACCCAGAAGAAGCTATTCTTCGTGTGAAGAAATATATGAATGTTTCGGAGGATAATTTCACAGATCCCAATTTACCGTTGACGCATATACAGATGCCTGATACCTTAATGAACAGACCTTATAATCTGGTGATATTTTTACAGGAAAGTCTGGGAGCTGAGTTTGTAGGTTCTTTAGGAGGAATGCCTCTCACACCCGAACTGGATAAACTGGCAAAAGAAGGTTTGTTATTTAGTCGGCTTTATAGTACGGGAACTCGAAGCGTACGAGGGATAGAGGCTGTGGCTACCGGATTTTTGCCCTCACCGTCAGAAAGTGTAGTCAAATTGAGTGGAGCTCAAACCGACTTTTTTACACTTGGTGCTTTGTTGAAACAAGCCGGATATAATACCAGTTTTATTTATGGAGGTATGGCTAATTTTGATAATATGGCATCATTCTTTAATGGGAATGGCTTTGATAATATTATCGATGAGTCGGTATTTGATAAAGATGGAAACACCTATGCCTTCAAAGGCACATGGGGATATTCGGATGAAGACTTGGTGACAAAAGCAAACGAATATTTCAAGAGCTTGGGCGATAAGCCATTCTTCTCATTTATGTTTTCGAGCTCAAATCACGACCCATTTGAATTTCCCGACGGACGCATAGAGCTCTATGAGCAACCCAAAAATACGGTTCATAATGCGATCAAATACGCCGATTTCTCAATAGGTAAATTCTTTGAACTGGCAAAAAAAGAAGATTATTTCAAGAATACCATATTCGTTGTAATTGCCGACCACAATACTCGCACCTATGGAAAGAATTTAGTTCCCATCAATAAATTCCGTATTCCGGCTCTGATAGTTGGACCGAATGTTCCACAAGGTGTAAAATATGATAAGTTATCAAGTCAGATAGATATCGCACCTACTTTATTATCTTTTGTCGGAATGAAAGTCGAAACTCCTATGTCGGGACGCAATATACTTCAACTTGCCGATAGTATTCCGGGGCGTGCAATCATGCAATTCCATGATATTAACGCTTTCAGAGTAGAAAATCAGGTGGTGATTATGCAACCCAATAAGCAGCCTCTGCAATTTGAGGTTAAAAATGATACAACGCTTGTTCCTGTTGAATTAGACACAGAGCTGGCAAAAGATGCACTAGGGCATGTTATTGCAGCAGACTATCTATATAAGGAAAAGAAATACCGATTGAAATAGAAACAAATGAAACATAAAAAAGGAGAATAGTTTGATAGCTATTCTCCTTTTTTCGTATATGAAATTGTCAATATTTATTTCTTTCTCTTCTTATCAACATCTTTTGCCACGTTGCTTGGATTTGTAGGAGTAGCTTTCTTTTTTACCCCGCTTCTTTCCAATAATGCATCGATAGTTGGTTCCTGACCTCTGAATTTAACGTATAATTCCATCGGATCTTCAGTATTTCCTTTCTCAAGTACATTCTTTCTGAAAGCTTCTGCTGTTTCTTTATTGAAAATTCCATTCTCTTTGAAAGCTGCAAAAGCATCAGCGTCTAACACTTCCGACCATTTGTAGCTGTAATATCCTGCAGCATAACCTCCCGAGAAAATATGTCCGAATGAGGTCGACATATTAGTTCCGTCAGCAACAGGAAGAAGAGCCGTCTTTAGCATTGCATTCTTTTCGAAATCTTTAACATCACCTGTATATGGATTCTTTAACGTGTGCCAAGCCATATCCAGATAACCGAACGATAACTGGCGGTAACACATATATCCTGCATTGAAATTAGAAGCATCGATCAGTTTATTTACTAATTTGGCAGGAATAGGTTCTCCTGTTTTGTAATGCACCGCAAATTTATCCAGGTATTCTTTCTCTGTCAACCAGTTCTCCATTACCTGAGAAGGTAACTCAACAAAGTCACGAGCAACGTTAGTACCTGACAGAGTTTCATAGGTACACTCGGTAAGCATACCATGCAAACCGTGTCCAAACTCGTGTAAGAAAGTCTCTACCTCATCAAAAGTCAATAGAGCAGGATCGGTTTCGGTAGGACGGGTAAAGTTCATTACCAATGATACATGAGGACGAGAATCTTTACCATCACGTTTATACTGACCTTTGTATTCGGTCATCCACGCACCTTGACGTTTACTTTCACGAGGATGGAAGTCTGTATATAATACAGCAATGTAATTTCCGTTAGCATCAAATACTTCAAAAGCCTCTACTTCGGGATTGTATACCGGTATATCTGTATTCTTTTTGAAAGTAACACCATACAAATCGGTAGCCAAGCCGAAAACACCTTTCTTTACATTTTCCAATTCGAAGTATGGACGTACCATCTCGTCATTCAAATCATACTTTTCGGTTTGTAGCTTTTCAGAATAATAAGCCCAATCCCAAGGTTGAAGGTCTACCTGCTTGCCTTCGAATTTCGAAGCATAATTCTGAACGTCTGCAACATCTTCTTTAGCTCTCTCTGCAAAAGCATCATATAGATTATCCAAAAGATTGAATACACCTTTCTCGTTTTTCGCCATCTTATTTCGCAGCGTGAAAGTCGCATAATCAGGGTATCCAAGAAGTTGAGCTATTTGAAGACGAAGGTTTGCTATTTTTCTAACATTTTCCTGATTATCAAATTCACCGCCTGCTACACATTTTGTAGTATATGCAAGATATAGTTTTTCGCGTAGGTCACGGCGATCCGAATATTTCATAAAAGCAATATAGCTTGGTCCCGAAAGATCAAATACCCATCCTTCTTTGCCTTTTTGCTTCGCTTTGGCTTTAGCAGCATCACGCACACTTTGAGGTAATCCGGCTAAATCGGCTTCATCGGTCAGTACCATTTCGTATTTGTTACTTTCCTTTAAAGCATTCTGACCGAAATCTAAAGTTACTTTGCTAAGTTCAGAAGATAACGCTCTGTAGGTTTCTTTGTCTTGAGCTGAAAGGGTAACCCCTTTATTTTCGAATCCCTCATAGATTTTTTCTGTTAAACGTATTTGCTCAGGTGTTAACCCCGAATCATTTCGTTTATCATAGACAGCCTTAACACGAGCGAAAAGATTCTCGTTTAAGCCGATATTGTTACTATGTTCCGATAACTTAGGGGATAATCTTTGCGAAATCTCCATCATCTCATCATTACTCTCAGAGCTCAGAAGATTGAAGAATACCGAACCTACATTCGACAATAGTTCGCCTGATTTCTCATAAGCCTCAATTGTATTTGCAAATGTTGGAAGATCGGGATTATTAACAATTTGGTCGATCTCAACCTCTTGTTCTTTTATCCCTTTTTCAAATGCAGGCTCATAGTGCTTGTTTTTGATTTTGTCAAAAGGAGTCGTTCCATGAGGTGTCTTATATGTCGAAAAAAAAGGATTTTGAGAATTAATATTAGCTGTCATAATTGCTATAAATAAAATTAAAATAAAGGTTTTTCTCATACATGTATACTATCAAGTTAGTAAATCTTTTGTTAATAATGATTCAATTTGTAAACAAAGTTCTTCTTTTTTCTTCGTAAGTGCAAATTAATGTCTGTATTAACTAAGGCGATACTTGAAAATAAACAATAATAAAGTTACTTTTGCATAACTAGGGATAGTCGCGACTGCCTTGAAGCAGTAGAGTATAATCGGCATTTAGACTATGTTAATGGATTAAATAAATTACAGAAAATAGGTAATGATACGTTTAAAATCATAACTCTCTATTGTTGTTATATTACTAGTTAAATAAACAAGGAGGTCTGAGACCTATTTAGATAGAAACTTCAAATTACTGCACTATAATTATGATTGATTATATAAAAGGAGACATAGCAGAGTTAACACCTGCTTCAGCGACTCTGGATGTTAATGGAATTGGATACTTTATCAGTATCTCTCTGAACACCTATTCGGCATTGGAGAATAAGGCGAATGAAAAATTATTTATTTACGAGTCAATTCGTGAAGATGCACATCAATTATTTGGTTTTATAAACAAGCAAGAAAGAGAATTGTTCATGCATTTGATCAGCGTTTCGGGTATCGGAGCGAGCACTGCCCGTATGATTCTGTCTTCGATGAGTCCAAGTGAACTTGAGGTTGTAATATCATCAGGTAATGCCGATATGTTGAAAACAGTCAAAGGTATTGGGTTGAAAACTGCACAGCGTGTTATAGTTGACCTGAAAGATAAGATAAAAGTATCGGGTAATCACGAGAAAGGCGATATCACCATAAATAGCGAAACTGCTAATGAGGCTATAGCCGCTCTGGTGATGCTTGGTTTTAATCAGGCTCCTTCTCAAAAAGTAGTGTCGAAACTGATGAAAGACAAACCAGACAGTACAATAGAACAAGTAATAAAGGCTGCATTGAAAATACTGTGAGAAATTTCCGGATCAAGGGCTTAAGCTGTATTTAGTTGAAGAAGAATTTTAAATATTTTATTCTCTTATCACTCTTTATTTGTGGTATAAGTTTGTTCTCCGGCACTACCGGACGGATAGACTATGTACTGCCGGATATAAATGCAGAAGTAGCTTTACCTCAGGATACAGGAGCTATTTATCCGGTACGGAAAACTCAGATCACAAATTATGAAGACCTTATACAGAAGACACCTGTTGATCTTCGTGATCCGTCGAATGTGAAAACAGAAGTAGAGTTTGACGTAAAACATAATATCTATTTATTCCGTACAAAGATTGACAATGGTGAGTGGGTTACACCTTTTACGCTGAATCCTCAGCAGTATATGGATTACTCACTTAAAGAATCCATGTCGCAATATTTTAGGGCTAAGAATTCTGAAGCATACGATCAAAAAGATAAAAAGGAAGAATTCTCACTGAAAGATATTAAAGTTAACCTCGGATCTCTGGAGCGTGTTTTTGGTCCCGGAGGAGTTCAGCTTAAAACTCAGGGGTATACCGAAGTTTCGGCAGGTATAAGGCATACAACTACTGAAAATCCGACTTTAGCTCTCAAAAACAGGAGCCGTACGATGTTCGATTTTCAACAGAAAATACAAATGAATGTCAACGCTTCGGTTGGGGATAAAGTCAATTTTGGGCTAAATTATGACACAGAAGCCACCTTCGACTTTGATTCAAAACGCTTGAAGCTAGCCTATGAAGGTGATGAAGATGAAATAATAAAATACCTCGGAGCAGGAAACGTAGCTCTGAATACTACCAATTCGCTTATTAGTGGCGGTGCATCCTTATTCGGTATTCGTGCCGATTTGCAGTTCGGAAAATTAAGAGTAAATACTGTAATTTCTCAACAGGAATCAGAAACACAATCAGTTGGATCAAAAGGTGGCGTGCAAACCACAAATTATCAGTTTGATGCATCTAAATACGATGAAAATCAGCACTTTTTCTTAACCCGATACTTTAGGGACAAGTTTGATGACGGAATGAGTAAGCTTCCCTTTGTAAATTCGCCTATATTGATAACTCGTATAGAACTATGGGTGACTAATAAACGAGGTAATTTTGATAATGCTCGTAACATAGTCGGATTTGTGGATATGGGAGAGCATGGTGATAATATAAAGAATAAGAATAAATGGACTAGCCAAGGTTCGTCTATTTTCCCCAGTAACACGGCAAATAATTTATATAGCGTTGTAAACAGTACATATGCCAAAGCTCGTAATATAAGTGATGTAAATGAGGTTCTGACTAATCAGGCAGGCTTGGTAAGCGGACAGGATTATGAGAAGCTGGAAAGTGCCAGGTTATTGGATGCCAATGAATATACGGTGAATACACAACTCGGGTTCGTATCCCTAAAATCAGCCTTGGCCGATGATGAAGTTTTGGCAGTAGCCTTCGAGTATACTATGAATGGTCAGGCATATAGAGTAGGGGAGTTTGCCAGTGAGATTCCCAATAAAGTACAACAGGGAACCAAGTCGGGAGCTTTGTTTATAAAACTGGTAAAACCCGTAGCACTATCGCCCAATTCTTATGCATGGGATTTGATGATGAAAAACGTCTACCGTCTTGGAGATAGACAGATTCAAAAGGATAAGTTCCGATTGAATATTACCTACTTAAGTGACACAACAGGTACTTACATCAACTATTTACCGGCAGGCGCAATACAGAATAAACTCTTGCTAAGAGTAATGAACTTAGATCGTTTGGATGCACAGGAAAACCAGCATCCGGATGGTATTTTTGACTTTTTACCGGGTTTTACAATTCTTCCCGAAACTGGCAGGATCATATTTCCGGTTGTAGAGCCTTTTGGTTCACATCTCCGTAAGCAAATAGCTAATGATGCTATTGCTGATCAATTTGTTTATCAACAGTTATATGATTCAACACAATTTGTAGCAATACAAATTGCCGATAGAAATAAATTCAGGATAAGTGGTTCTTATCGTGCATCAGCATCTAATTCGGTTATAAATCTTAATGCAATGAATGTTGCACGCGGATCGGTGGTGGTTACCGCCAATGGAATTCCTTTAGTGGAAAATGCCGATTATACGGTCGATTATTCTGCCGGAACGGTTACCATTCTCAATCAAGCGCTCATTGATGCCGGAACACCTATTAATGTAACTCTCGAAAATCAAGCCTTGTTCAGTATGCAGAGGAAAACCCTGCTTGGGATGAATCTGAGTTACGAATTTACCAAAGATTTTACAGTCGGTGCTACAGTTATGCATATGTACGAAAGGCCACTGACCATGAAAGTGGGTATCGGTGAAGAAGCGATCAAGAATACAATCTGGGGTTTGAATACTTCCTATCGGGCACAATCGCAATGGTTAACCAATTTGATTGATAAACTTCCATTCCTTACAGCAACAGCACCATCTCAGATAGCTTTGAATGCCGAGTTTGCTCATATGATTGGAGGGCATTACCAAAATCAATATTTACATGGATACTCGTATCTGGATGATTTCGAATCGGCTAAATCGACTGTTTCGTTGAATAATCCTTATGCATGGAAACTATCTTCTACACCCTCGATGTTTCCGGAGTCAAAACTGAATGATAATATTGAGTATGGCAATAACAGAGCTCATTTGTCGTGGTATACAATTGATAACCTGTTTACTCGTAAAAATTCATCATTGAGACCCGATTATATTAATGCCGATAGTTTATCTAACCATTTTGTGAGGGAGATTCAGCAATCAGAAATTTATCCAAATCGGGATATTTTGGCAAATGAACCACCGCTTATTTCGACTCTTAACTTAACTTACTACCCTCAGGAAAGAGGTATGTATAACCTCGATGCTACAAATATCACTCCCGAAGGTACATTGCTAAACCCGGACAAAAGATGGGGAGGGATTACCCGCAAGATAGATAACAGAGATTTTGAAAGTACCAATATTGAGTATATCCAATTTTGGCTGATGGATCCTTTTGTGTATAATGATCAAGCGAAGTATAAAAATGATGGAGGAGATTTATATTTTAATCTGGGAGATATCTCGGAAGACATATTAAAAGATGGTCGGAAGTTTTATGAAAACGGGCTTCCTTTAGATGATGATCCCTCAGCTTATACCTATAATGTTTGGGGTAAAGTTCCTACCCGGCAGTCTACTGTATATGCTTTTGACCTTTCGGGGGGAGCTGCCTCTATAGCTAAACAAGATGTGGGTTTAAACGGTTTGAGTAGAACCGAAGAAGCTCAATTTGAAACATACGCAAAGTATCTGGCAACTTTTAGGTCTAAGATTTCGGGAGCAACAGAGGCTGCCATGTTACAAGACCCTTTCTCGCCGTTAAACGACTTATCAGGGGATAAGTACCACCATTATCGTGGGGCAGATTATGATAGAGAGAGACTGGGTATTATTGCAAGGTATAAATACTTTAATGGAACCGAAGGAAACTCTGCAGAGGGAGATTCGGGTGCAAACGGTTTTTCGATGGCAGCGACCATTCATCCGGATGTAGAAGATTTGGATCAGGATAATACCATGAACGAGAACGAACGGTATTACCAATACAAGGTACATTTACAGCCGGATCAAATGGAGGTGGGAAGAAATTTCATTTCCGATAAACGTACGGTCGAAGTTGAGTTACGAAATGGACAGAAAGGAAATATAACATGGTATCAGTTTCAGGTACCTATCCGTACGCCTCAAAAAGAAGTAGTAGGAAATATTAAAGATTTTACTTCAATACGTTTTATGCGTATGTTTCTTACCGGATTCAAACAAACTACGTATTTGAGGTTCGGTACACTCGATTTAGTGAGAGGTGATTGGCGAGTATACACACAAACCCTTCAGGATGGTATAAATCAGGGATTGGGATCACTAAATATCTTCGCTGTAAATATTGAAGAAAACAGTACAAAAACTCCTGTTAATTATGTTCTTCCTCCGGGTGTTACACGTATTTTAGATCCTAGTCAACCTCAGGTAAGACAAGAGAATGAGCAAGCACTAGCTTTGCAGGTTTTAAAACTGGAGCCGGAAGATGCCAGAGCTGTATTTAAGCCGACCAGTTATGATCTTCGTCGCTACAAACGCTTGCAAATGTTTACTCATGCAGAGGAACTTATCGATGGTCCCGCAATTGCGGATGGAGAGATGACCGTCTTTCTGAGATTAGGATCCGATTATAGAAGTAATTATTACGAATACGAAATACCTTTATCTATAACTCCTGCCGGGAATTATAATACGAATAACCCTACTGACCAACGGATCGTATGGCCAACTAATAACATGTTTGATTTTCCTTTGGAGATTTTAAAGAATCTGAAACTTAAAAGAAATAAGGAGAAGAGACAGGTTGGGTCGAAAGTTTCGTATACAGAGCGATATTCGGATTACGATCCGGAGAAGGTTGCCAATAAGATAACTGTTATCGGTAATCCAAGTCTTTCGGAAGTAAACGTAATAATGATCGGTATACGTAACAATTCGCGTACGGTGAAATCAGGCGAGGTGTGGGTGAATGAACTGCGATTGACTGACTATGACGATGAGAATGGATGGGCGGCACAAGGCAATCTGAACATTGCATTGTCGGATGTTGGAACAATTTCTTTTTCGGGAAGAAAAGAAACCTCCGGATTTGGTTCAATCGATCAAAACCTGATGGAACGGCGTTTAGATGATTTTTATTCGTATGATATTGCTACAACTGTCGATTTAGGAAGATTCTTACCCGAGAAAGCAAAAGTGAACCTGCCCCTTTATTATTCTTATTCTAATCAAACTACTACACCTAAATATGATCCGTTGGATCAGGATGTGACTTTGAAAGAATCGTTGAGCATTGTAGAAACAAGAGCCGAAAAAGATTCAATAAAAAGTTTAGCTCAGGATCGAACTACGACGAAGAATCTGAGCTTAACCAATATGAAAGTAAATATTCAGAGTAAGACTCCAATGCCTTATGACCCTGCAAACTTTACTTTCGGCTACGCATATAGTCAGACCGAAGTGAAGAATCCGACTACAGTTTACGATCAGACGAAGAATTACAAAGCAAGCTTAAACTATTCATACTCACCTTCGATGAAGACTTGGGCTCCGTTTAAGAGCATGCAAAGCAAAGCACCATTGGCTAAATACCCGAAGTCTCTGGGGATAAATTATTTGCCGAGCAATATATCTTTCAATTCGTATATGACACGTTTTTACACAGAAACACTCGTGCGGGATTTAGATGGATATATTTTAGGAGGAGGCAGTACCAATGATAACTTATTTTTGACTTGGAGCCAGAACTTTTATTGGGATCGAGACTTTAGTATTAATTGGGATCTATTAAGAAACTTAAAAATAAGTATTCAAACAGGTACCCGAGCCGAAATAGAAGAGCCTTTTTTGCAGGTGAATAAAAAGTTGAATAGAGATGATTATGAGCTTTGGCGAGATGATGTTTTGCGAAGCATACGTAATCTGGGAGACCCGCTGGCATACAGACAGACTGCCAGGGTAACATATGCATTGCCGCTAAATAACATACCGTTTTTAGACTGGATCAGTTCATCGGCCAATTACGACAGTGGCTATACTTGGGATCGAGGAGCGGTTATAGATACTACTGTAGAGGTAGGAAATACCATAACTAATAATCTGACCTTGACATTCAATAATAGGTTAGATCTTACATCACTATACAATAGATCTCCTTTCTTGAAGAAAGTAAATGATAAATTCGATATTAACCGTCGTCGTCAGAATGCCCAAAGAGAGAGACGCCCTTCGGAGAACCGAAAGAAACGTTTCGAGCAGGAGGTTCGATTAAATACCGATTCTGCAACCATCGTGAAGCATGGGATGAATACGAAGAATATTCAGCTTGTAGCCAGACAAGGTACTAAGTTGTTTAAAGTCAAATATAAGCGTATTGACGAAAATACCATACGTATCACAACGAAGGATACGGCACAAATAAAAATCAATATTGTAGAAAAAGGAGATCAGGAAGAGACCACTTTATATAAAATAGCCCAGTATACAGCTCGGGGATTAATGTCAGTAAGATCAGTCTCATTTAATTACTCTACTCGTGAAGAAACAGCCATCGGAGGCTTCCGACCGGGTATTGGAGATGTCTTTGGACAAAAACAAACCGAATATGGAATGACCCCCGGTGTTGGGTTTGCTTTTGGGTTCGACGGTGGTGAACAGTATATCGATAAATCGCTTCGTAATGACTGGCTGGTGTTGAATGAAATGAGCATAAGTCCTGCGGTATATAATTCAATTAGTAAATTCGATTTCGAAGCCCAGATAGAACCTATACGCGGATTGAAAGTCAGGCTGACTGCTTTGCATGAAAAAAATGACCGGACCACATTCCAGTACGATACTCAGGCTAATGTCACAAAAATATTTGGAGGTAGCTTTACGATGAGTACAATTGCCATTGGATCGAGTTTCGAAAGTAGTAATATTGGAAATAACTATAAATCAGCATCATTTAGTAAGTTCTTAAAAAACAGGGATATTATAGCAAAACGATTGACGGATAAATATTCGGGTGTTTATTATCCTAATGTAGGTTTTATTGCTGAGGCAGGATTAGGTAATAAGTTATTTGATCCAGCCAATGGAGTTGTGAATCCAAATTCACCGGATGTTCTGATTCCTGCATTTCTTTCAGCCTATACAAGTGGAGGTAGTGCCAATAATATTGCTTTGACTGCATTCCCGAAATTATTGTCGATGTTGCCTAACTGGCGAGTAAATTACGATGGGCTGACAACCTTACCTTGGTTTAAAGATAAGTTCAAGAATTTTATTCTATCACACGCCTATACAGCTCAATACAGTGTCGGATCATATTCGTCGTTCCTAACTTGGATTGAAGCCGGTGATAATATAGGATTCATAAAGAGTCTGGATGATGTAGCTATGCCTCTTCCAACCTCGGCATACGACATATCTTCTGTTAACCTTATCGAACAGTTCAATCCACTACTGGGAGCGGAAGGTACTATGACTAATAATCTGACTTTGAAAGCACGATATAATTATTCCAGAATGTTGAACCTCAGCATAACGTCATTCCAAATTGTAGAGACACTCCAAAAGGATTTTGTTTTGGGTGCAGGGTATCGTATTAACGAATTTAATAAATTGATCGGACTGCCGATTAAAAACGACAGAGGATTTAATAATGATTTAAATGTGACAGCCGATATCTCCAGAAGAACAAATCATGCTTTGATACGCCGGATAGACGAAGGATTTACTGATGCTACAAGCGGTAGTACGATATTGACACTCAAACTATCGGCCGAATACACATTAAGCAGAGCCTTATTACTACGGGCTTTCTACGATCGTGTTGTAAATTCACCACTAATATCATCAAGTTCCTACCCAACATCCAATACTAATTTCGGAATAAGTCTTCGATTTACTCTTACAGAGTAGTAGATGAATCGTCTGCGTTCTATATTAATAGACTTTGATGAGGTTTTATAGATGAATTCTATTTATTTTCTTTATTTTTGTCTAAGATTTTTAATAAAATAAAAAAAAAGAGATCTTCGATTTTTAAGTCTAAATGTTAAACAAAAATAGATTATCTTTGTTTTAAGATATCATAGGTACTTGATAATTGCTCGGTTATAATGTATATGGAAAATAAAAGAAAATGAAAAAATCAACGATATGGTTACTCGCAGGGGTGATGGCTTTCACCTTTTTCGGTCTACTGTACTTGCAGATTAGTTATTTCCGTATCTCCCTTAAAATGAGGAATGATCAGTTTGAAGAGGCAGTAAGCAGAAGCCTTTACCAAGTATCTAAAAATTTAGAACTGGATCAGACTAAAAAATATCTGGATCAGGAAATTATTGATTTTCAGAATAAAAATGGGTATAAAGATCCATTAGGAGGAGAAAAAACCGTAACACATACTCAGCAAATACAAATTACTGACCCTACGGGTGCTCCGATCATGAATATGGAGTATAATATTTCTCAAACGACCAGTATAAAATCGCCAAAGAGCAACAATGCTTCGCGTGGAGGAGCAAATGCTTTAGCACAGGCATCGTTTAATATACAAGAATTATTTAAGCAACGTTACGATTATCAAAGACAGTTATTAGATAATGTGATCTATAAATTAATTCAAACATCAAGTACAGTTCCTCTGGATGAAAAATTAAATTATAAAACATTAAACGATAATATAAAAGACGAACTCCGATACAATGGTATCGATTTACCATTTCGGTTCGAAATTGTAGATAAAAATGATAAACCTGTATATAAACAGGAGAATTATGGAGAGCCTGATAAGAATGCATTATATACTCAGGTATTATATCCTAATGACCCGATTGATAAGTTAAACTACCTGAGGGTGTCTTTTCCTACAAAGAAAGATTATCTTTTTAGTGATGAGATTTCGTTTATAGTACCGGCTTTTGTATTTACATTAATTCTTTTAGTGACATTTATAATATCAATCTATTTAATATTCAGACAAAAGCGTTTGTCGGAAATGAAGAGCGACTTTATGAATAACATGACTCACGAGTTGAAGACTCCTGTGTCGACAATTTCTCTGGCTGCCCAGATGCTAAAAGATCCGGGAATAATGAAGTCACCGGAAATATTTAAACACATATCAAGTGTTATAAATGATGAAACTAAACGTCTGAGTTTTCAGGTAGAAAAGGTTTTGCAGATGTCTCTTTTCGAGAAACAAAAGGCAACGCTGAAATTCAAAGAGTTAGATGCAAATGATGTAATCGTAAATGTAGCGAACACTTTTCAGCTTAAGGTTGAAAAATTCGGAGGAAAAATTGATATTGATCTCGAAGCAAATGACACATTAATAAGTGCAGATGAAATGCACTTTACAAATGTTTTATTTAATTTGTTAGATAATGCACTTAAATATAGACGCGAAGATGTGACCTTAGAATTGATGATAAGGACATGGAATCAAAACAATAAGATATATATAAGTGTTGAAGATAATGGAATAGGTATAAAAAAAGAAGATGCTAAAAAGATTTTTGAACGCTTCTTTAGAGTGTCTACCGGAAACCTACACGATGTAAAAGGTTTTGGATTAGGTCTGGCTTATGTTAAGAAAATAGTTGAAGACCATAAAGGAACTATTAAAGTAGAAAGTGAATTGGGACAAGGAACCAAATTTATTATAAGTTTATTCAATATAAAGTAGAGATATTATGGAAGAGAAGTTGAAATTGTTTTTATGTGAAGATGACGAGAACCTAGGAATGTTACTCAGAGAGTACCTCCAAGCTAAAGGATTCGACACAGATTTATATCCGGACGGAGAAGCCGGGTATAAGGGTTTTGTTAAAGAAAAATACGATTTATGTGTTTTAGACGTAATGATGCCCAAGAAAGACGGAATAACATTGGTAAAAGAAATTAGAGCAATCAATCCGGATATTCCAATTATATTTTTAACAGCTAAAAATATGAAGGATGATATCTTGGATGGCTTTAAAGCCGGAGCTGATGACTATATTACCAAACCTTTTAGTATGGAAGAATTGGTGCTTCGTATCGAAGCTATATTCAGAAGAGTAAAAGGCAAAAAAGGTAAAGATCGTCAAGTATATCAATTTGGTAAAATGGTTTTTGATACTCAAAAACAAATCCTAACCATTAGTGGAGAGAGTACCAAATTGACAACAAAGGAATCGGAACTTTTAGGATTACTTTGTGCTCATGCTAATGATATTTTGGAACGTAACCATGCTTTAAAACAAATATGGGTAGATGATAACTACTTTAATGCCAGAAGTATGGATGTTTATATTACTAAGCTTAGAAAGCTGTTAAAAGCTGATCCTGAAATTGAAATTATCAATATTCACGGAAAAGGTTACAAGCTGATAGCTCCTGTAAATGAAGACGCTGATGATAGCGAAGCTTAAATAAAAACGTTACTACTATAAAAAAGAAAGTCAACTTTAATTTAAAGGTGACTTTCTTTTTTATGAGGTCTGCCTACTAATTTTAGAGAACCTATCTTATGATATTATCTAAGTCTAATAACCTATTTCCGGTAGTCAGGTTTACAATAATCTTGCTGATGTTTATATTCTCTGCACCGAGTTGTAACTATGGGCATAAGAGCAAAGATATCAATCAATTAAAAGTATACCGTAAAAACATGAAGATCCCATTAAAAGGAAAAAAGATTCTTTTATATGGCGACAGTATTTCTTCGTCCGAGTATCCGTGCTATAAATCGGCACTTGAAGAATTAACCGGGGCCGAAGTATATGCGGGAGGCTTTCCCGGATACACAACAAGTCAGTTAGCTAAAGACGCACAATTGCAGCTGATTTTTGACTATAAGCCTGATATTATAATCTGTTTAGTAGGAGGAAATGATGCCGGAGTAAAGGGTGAAGTAGGCACTTTTGGGGCAACAGATGAAATTCCGGTCAAAGAAACCGACATTACAAAAGATTATTCAGGTTATACTTTTATACAGGCAGTAGCACATATAATAGAAAAAATCGATAAGCATTATAACATGGATGAGAGTACTCATATGTTAAGTGCCGAGGATATTTCTTCCGAAAGACCATTTCTGGTATTTTGTACCACTTTACCTCAAAAACGAAGTAACCGATTCAATAAATTTTCGAGATCAGACAATTGGCTCCGCAAAAGAGATGCAGTTGTTGAATGTTGCAATAAATATAAGGTTCATTGCATAGACTTCTATAACTTATGTGACTGGGACTTTTCAAAAGAACCATATTGGGTTCCGCCAACAGATGTACACACAAATAGAGGCGTTTTTACGATGGATGGTGTACACCCCAATCAAAAAGGATATGAGGATATGGCTCGCATCATTTATAACGAGTTGGCTTTATAATCAACCGATAATCTCGAATCGGGCAAATTTTAAGAGTAATTGTTTTACCCCAGCATTTTCGAATTCGACAGTCGCTTTTCGACTCGCGGCATCACCCTCAATAGCACTAACTGTGCCTATTCCGAATCGTTCGTGCTTGATTACCGCACCCACTTGTATACCATAAATATCCTTTGTTAGAGGCGTTTTAGGCTCGGCGGTTCGGGCATTTACAAAGTTGGGCTTAGAGTATTTATTCTCTCGTGATGGTATTTGGGGGCTTTCGAAAATCGAATCCTCTCTTAGTTGTACCTGTCTAATTTCCTCTTTCTCTTCTCTGTTTTTACGTACATTATCCCAGAAGCTGCCTTGTATTTGTTGAGAGAATCCACTCATACTGCCTTCCAATATACCTGCATTGGCATTGAGGTACTCCGGATTTATATCTTTAAGGAATCGACTAGGATTGCAGGAGTTGGTCTGCCCGTTACGAAAACGACTCTTTGCATAGGTAAGCATGCAAAACTGCTCGGCTCTGGTTATGGCTACATAAAATAAGCGACGTTCCTCTTCCAAGCCTTTGGGCTCGGATTTAGTCATAGAGGACGGGAAAAGATCTTCTTCCAATCCAACAACAAACACATTTTTAAACTCAAGTCCTTTCGAGGCATGAATGGTCATCATAGTTACTTTCTCATGATCCCCTTCCTTATCGGTATCCTGATCACTCAATAGCGAAACTTCGGATAAGAAATCAATCAATCCGATATTTTGCTCGCCTTCCTCAACTCTCGATTCACAAAATTCATGTATACCACCTAAAAGTTCCTGCAAGTTCTCCTGACGGCTCATCCCCTCGGGAGTCTGGTCTTGATAAGCTTCTCTGGCGATACCACTTTCTTTAACTATTTTAGTCGCTAATTCGTATGCTGAAGCTACAGGTAATTCCTTTATAAAGCCATCGATCAGAATCTGAAAATCCTTTAGTTTTTTAGCTGTTCCAGCATTTACATTCAGATTATGACCTAACGGATCACTTATCGTTTCCCATAAACTAAGATTGTGAAGCTGGGCTGTATCTACAATCTTTCCCACTGTTGTATTTCCTATTCCCCGGGTCGGATAATTGATGATACGTTTGAATGCTTCCTCATCTTTCGGATTGACCACCATACGAAAATAGGCAATAACATCTTTTATTTCTTTTCGCTGGTAGAACGAAAGCCCGCCATATATACGATACGGTATATTCTTCTTACGAAGCGACTCTTCGAATACACGTGACTGTGCATTGGTTCTGTAAAGAATTACAAAATCGCTGTAAGATGAATCTCTATGTCGTCGGAGGTCTTGTATTTTATTAGCAACGATAACTCCTTCTTCGAAGTCCGAAAAAGCACTGGCTACTTCGAGTTTTTCGCCTACCTGATTTTCTGAAAAAACATTTTTTTGTATCTGCCCCTTATTTTGTTTGATAAGGCTATTGGCTGCATTTACAATATTCTGAGTAGAACGATAATTCTGTTCAAGTTTAAATATACGAGCTTCGGGATAATTACTCTTATAATTAAGAATATTATCGATATTAGCTCCACGAAACGAGTAGATACTTTGCGCATCGTCTCCTACCACACATACACGATGATGTGCATCTGCCAATTGTTTAACTACAAGGTATTGAGCAAAGTTGGTATCCTGATACTCATCTACCAGAATAAACTGAAAACGATCCTGATAGTTCTTTAAGACCTCAGGGTGGTCTCTGAATAATCTATTGGTATAATATAGCAAATCATCAAAGTCCATGGTGTTGGACGCCTGCAAACGGGCATTGTACGATCTGTAGATATCCTTAACCATCGGAACTTTAGCTTTCATATCATATTCCTGCATCTCTTTACTTTGGGCATAGGCAACAGGCGATACTAAAGCATTCTTTGCATTGGATATCATCGATTGTATACGGGCGGGCTTGTACACTTTATCATCCAACTGATATTCTTTGATAATGGTCTTTATCAGGTTACGTGAATCGGCTGAATCGAAGATGGTAAAATTAGACGTGAATCCAATCTTCTCGGCTTCGGTTCTGAGAATTCTTGAAAATATCGAGTGGAATGTACCCATCCATAAACGGCGTGCTACACTTTCGCCCATTAATTGTCCTACACGCGCTTTCATTTCACGTGCCGCTTTGTTGGTAAAAGTGAGCGATAATATATTGTGCGGGGGAAGCCCCAGATGTAGTAAATAGGCAATTTTGTAAGTAAGTACACGTGTCTTACCCGATCCGGCTCCGGCTATAACGAGTGAGGGGCCGTCATTATATTCAACAGCTTCACGTTGTGATCCGTTGAGTTCTTGTAGTAGATTATCCATATCCATATATAAGACAAAGATACATAATGCAACAAACCCACTGAAACAAATTGAGTAAATTTATTTCGATAGGTTTGTTGGACTGTTTATAAAGCCGACACTCACAATCTATATTGCAAATATCGGCTTTACTTAAAAAAGGGCGTTTTATATTTTAAAAGGAAGATATACTTCCCGATCCTCTAACTGTTTTGTTGAGTTTTATGGGATTTCCTTTAAATCGAATATCTCCGCTACCACTTATTTTTGCAGTGAGTTCTTCAGTTGCATATACTCTGGCTCCTCCCGAACCCTGTATTGAACAGATTGTGTTTTTTGTTACCAGATTACCGGCATCTATATCGCCACTTCCACTTATCGAAATATTGCTGTTGGTTGCCTTGCCTTTCAATTGGGCATCCCCCGAACCTGCTATAGAAATAGAGAAATCGTTGCATTGAAGGTTCTCGGCAGTTAGGTCTCCGGAACCTGCTATTGATATATTTAATGAAGGAGATTTAAGATCATTTTTGAGTGTCACATCTCCCGATCCGGCTATTCTTACCTTAGTTAGAGTGGCAGAATTTGTATAAGCCTTAAATTTGCTTGGTTGAATGTTTCTACCGTCTAGTGACACTTGCAAGACACCATTCTTGACTTGGGCTTTTACGTATTGTTGAAGATTATCATCTATTTCAATACGCAAATACGGTTTCTGATTGGATTTCTGTTCATAAATGATATCACAAGATCCGGCAACCGATATTTCAGAATATGAAGCTACAGACTTTTCAACAGAAGTTATTTTTTTATTCCCTTTAGTGGAAGAGTTGGAACTTGCCTTACAGGATGTGATTGCGACTAATACACATAGGACAGCTAAGATTTTTTTCATAATTGCAATTTAAGTAAAGTGAATATCTTGTATGGGAGAATAGCAATTCTCCCCGTCTTTTTATGTAAGACTCTTTTGTTTGATGATATGTTACAGCAAAATAGTTTTTTAGACTATTCTTTTGCTTTTATACTACCGATGCCACTGGTTGATAGATTTTTTTCTTTCGGATTTCCTTTATAATTGATTTTCCCTACACCGCTAACATGAGCAGAAAGTACTTGGGATGCATATATATCGACATATCCCATTCCTGATACAGAACAATCTGCATTCTCCGATTTCAACTCGTATGCATTAATATTTGCCTTTCCACTAACAGACATATTGAGATTAGAAGCTTCTCCACCAAGAGTTATATCTGCAATACCTGACATATTTATGTTTATATTCTTACAATGCAGATTTTTGGCTGTAATATGTCCGGCTCCCGACCCTGATATTTGCAGATTCTCGGAATAGATCGAGTCTTTTAATTCGATATCATTTATTCCACCAACCGAAAGCTCAGATAAAGAAGTCGAGTTAGTATATATTTTATAATGCTTAGGATTAATCTCTGAGGTAGACTCTATCGTTAACTTGTTGTTTTCTACTGTTGCCGATACATAATTAACTAGGTTTTCATCGATTTCGATACGTAAATAAGGTTTCTCATCTACTTTTTGTGTGTAGACAATATCAAACTTGTCACTTACTGAAATGCTATTGTAATCGTCTATGGCTATTTCTTTAGAAACCATATTGCCATTTCCTTTGACTCCGTTTTTAAAAGCGGACATGTTACACGAAGTCATAACTATGACACTCATCAAGACGCATACTAGTATTTTCATAATTGTTTAGGTTTTTCTTATATGACTACCTTGAAGAGTGATTGGTTACAAAAAAATAAAAGAAAATTCACGAAAAAAAAAGAAGGTGTGCCAAAAGTCTAGATAGAACAACGATTACACTGAAAAAACAGAAAGTATAGTATCTGTGTGTTATGCGTTCCTAACTTCTTTTGTCACACCCTCTTTTTTACTAGTCGGAGGCCTTATTTAAGATTCTTATATCTAACCAGTGCTTCTAAGAAGTAGTAATCGGCATAGCATAACGGAACGTTAATCTCTGACTTATGAGGAATACTTCCCACACAATGCATAATTATGAAATTAGCATTTGTGCCTAAAGTTGCTCTATAATTTGGAGATGCCAAGCTATGAAGCATTTTGATCGCCATTTCGGTGTAAGATTTATTCTGAGTAAACTCCCCTAATTCAAATAAGGCAGAGCAGACAATGGCTGCTGCCGATGCATCTTTTAATTTTTCCTGAAACTCTACAGCATATGATTTTCCCTGAGGGGTATATCCGGTCTGGCCTACATTAAAATCCCATAGAGGTATAAAATCGGCAGGTAAATTTTTTATGAAGTAATCAGCCAACTGTTTAGCTGTATTCAGATAAGTTGAATCCTTTGTTTCCCTGTAGACCATAGTAAATCCGTAAATTGCCCATGCCTGACCGCGAGCCCATGTAGAGTTGTCACTAAAACCCTGAGCTGTTCCTTTGAAACGGACATCTCCAGTTATGGTATCGTAATCTAGAACATGATACGAGCTGAAGTCTTCCCGGAAATGATTTTTGATGGTTGTATTAGCATGCTTTACAGCAATATCATAGAATTGTTTGTCGCCTGATATTTTCGAAGCATTGAAAAGTAACTCAAGATTCATCATATTATCAATGATAACCGGAAAAGTCCATTTTGTAGTATCTCCCCATGCCTTACCCCCATTCCAGGACTTTATTGATTGTACTTTATCATCATATCGTGTTGATAAAGACCGGGCACTCTCAATCAGTATATTCTTGTATTCAGGCTTAGAAGCCAACCGTTCGGCATTACCATAGCTGCAATACATCATAAAGCCAAGATCGTGATTGCCAGTATACGTTTTTAGAGGTTCGAGCGAATGTGTCCATTTCTCGGCATTGTATCTCCATGTAGTATCACCGGTCAATTCATATAAATACCATAGCGAACCGGGAAAAAATCCGGGAGTCCAGTCATACATATCGGTAACTCTCAGTGTACCGTTCTCATTGGCCGTGCGTGGATAGTTTTTGCCTGTTGGTTCTCCTACATTAGCAAGCATAAGCTTTGTTTGTGCTGAGGCAAACTCTACATTTTCGTTGATGAAGTTTTCTTTTTCTTTCTTTTTTTCTTTTGTGCAAGAAGTGATAAAGAAGGTCCCCATTAATAAAAAAGTGAGTACTGTGATTTTTGATGTTTTCATATAATAGATAAATTAAGGTTGTATAATTCCAAAAATAGGAAAAATAATCTTTTAACATGTATTGTAAGGTATAAATAGTTGATATGCATAATCGAACCTGAAAAAGTAATGCCGGTATGATGATTTTCTATATCTTTATGATCTGTGTAAATATGGAACTCTATATTTCGATATAGTTTCTTCGTTGCTTAATCAATAAACAGGTCTGAGACCTTAAAATAAAATAATATGAAACTTATTAAAAGTACAATTATCTTAGCACTAGCCGTAATGGTTGTTAGTTGCGGTGGAAATTCAAATAAAGAGAATGCAGAGACTGAATCTGTTGAACAGGTTGCCGATAGTAACAAAGTAGCAGCAGGTACTTATACCAATGAACTTTTGGGATACAGTATAAGCTATCCGAAAGATATACTTTTACCTCAGGATGCCTCAGCAAATGGTGAAGAGCAAATTTTCAAGGCTGCCGAAGGAAAAGCAGAGTTGCGTATTTATAGCGATAAGCGTACAGATAAGAGTGGTGCCTCTCTGGCTTTTAATGCAGCTTATGAAGAAGACATAGCCGATAAAAAAGGACGTCAGATTGCCCATAGTGCATTGAGTCCCAATTATTATGTTATATCGGGTCTGGATGGAGACATGCTATATTATCAAAAGACAATTTTCACGAAAGGAGCTTTAGTTACAGCTGTTCTTAAATATCCAAAAGAAGAAAAAGATACTTATAATGCAATGATTTCTCCTATATTCAACTCATTTAAGTAAAAGAAAATATTTAATGACACATTTTAAAGGCATAACAGCCTATCGCTGTTTTGCTTGCCAAAGCAATAAATAGTTCTGCGAACTTAAATAAGAAGAATATCCGGAGTCGAAAATAAAAGAGGCTGCCCCACTTTTGCGGGCAGCCTCTTCATGTATTAAACTATAAACTCTATTTACACTACACGGTTTTCGTCTTTTTTAGGGCGTGCTTCTTTTATGATTGCTCTTTTTTCGGTTCTATACTTATCTCTTAAAGCTTGAATTCTCTCTTTTTGAACTTCGGGCGATATGCGGGTCATTTCTACAGCTTTCTTTTCTTTTTCGAAATTCGATTTCAAATCTGCTAATTTAGCTGTCGTTGCAGCATCTAACTTCATTTGTTTTCCGCCTCTGTTTCTGTTTCCAAAATTCTTACCACCTCTATTATCTCCCTTTGTTTTCTTATCAACCATAACTTGCCATTTTACTTGCTGCTCGGGTGTAAGTAATGCTTTTATATCTGCCTGATGAGTTTTTCGTAAATCTCTTTGCTGACTTCGTAATGCACTGTTCTTTGTTTTAAAATCTTCTGTCAAAGCTTTCATTTTCTCTTGTTGTTCTGCTGTCAGGTTCAACTCTTGAAGAGCTTTAGTTCTGTCGCCACCTCTGCGTCCGCCATCTTTGCCTTGAGCTGATACCCCAAATGAAATACTTGCTAATAATGCTAATGACAATAATATCTTTTTCATATTTTCTTACTTTTAATTGTTTATGCATCTTTGACCTGAAATAAGAGTAGAGGTTTAATCTATTTACATTCTTTAATAAAGCAGTTTAAATCCGATATAAGGGTTTTCTCGTTAGCCGAAACGCACTTCGTGGTATTTATATAGGTTATTAATAATATATATTTTAACTAAATAGGGGATTAAAGTTTCCGAATGTCTAATTTTTTAGACAAAAAAAGAGGTGAACTATTGTATGTCTAAAAAATTAGACATATATTTGCTTCATAACATCAAATAATTATGCAACTGACAAAGGCTGAAGAACAAATAATGCAGATACTGTGGACTCTAGGGGAGGGCACAGTGCAGGATATACTAAAGGAGTTTATTAAAGAGAAACCTGCAAGAACTACCATCGCTACTATTTTAGGAATATTAGAGACCAAAGAGTTTGTGGCTCACAGAACGGATGGTCGATCGAATGTTTACTGGGCGATTATAAAAAAAGAAGACTACTCGAAAAAACAATTATTCGGCTTTTTGAAAAATTATTTCGACGGATCTTTTTCTTCCATGACTTCTTTCTTTGCCAAAGAAGCCAATTTATCAATAGATGACTTGGATAAGCTTTTAGAGGAAACCAGACAGTCGTTGCAGGAAGATCAAAACAAAAAAGAAAAAGGATTATGAAAGAGTTTATCATATATATAGGACAATCCGCTATTTGTATTGGAATATTCTTTATTATTTATAGAATTTTCCTTCGCTCTTCCACATCTTTCCGATTCAATCGTATATTTCTCTTGTCGGGATTATTAGCCTCATTCATTTTACCAACGATACGTTTTTCATACGATGTAGTTCTTCCTGTATCTGTGTCTTCACTTTCTGATTCATCAATACCCCCTGTGGTAGAAACGGCAGAAATAAATATATGGTTTATTTTGTCCATTGTTTACATAATCGGTATTATAATACAATTGTTACGTAATCTGACATCATACCGGAAAATAATTCAATTAATAAGATCCGGAATACAAACTAAAACCGATTACTACAAAGTGGTAGATAGTCCTCTGATAAAATCACCTTTTACAGTACTCAACTGCATTGCTATCAATACAATGAATATGAGTGAAATTGAAAAAGACGTAATATTAAAACATGAAATAACTCACATATCTCAAAAACATTGGATAGATCTATTATGCAGCGAATGTGCACTATTACTGCAATGGTTCAATCCCTTGATGTGGTTATACGTGTCTTCACAGAAAGAGAATCACGAATTCTTAGCTGATAAAGCGGTAATAGATGCGGGTATTTCTCCTGCCATATATCAGGCTGCACTTATCAATCAAAGATTTCAGGGCCCGGTGTTTTCTTTCTCTAATTCATTTACTTATCCAAACCAATTAAATCGTTTATTTATGATTAAGAAAGAAAAAACTTCACCTTGGAGAAGAGCAGCTGTGCTGGCTCTTATCCCTTCCTTTGGATTATTCTTCTGGGCTTCGGCAACACCTCGTTTTATATTTAAATCTACTGGAGAGAACTCTGATAATATGCCATCAGTCTTTGCCCAGGATTCAGTAAAGGTTATTGGATTTGCAGCCGACCATATCAATAATAATTCTGATCCAAATAAAGCCCTGTATATTATTGACGGTAAAGAATCGTCAGTTTCAGGAATGAAAGAGCTTGACCCTAAAAATATAGAATCAGTCTCAGTGCTTAAAGACAAGTCTGCAATAGCGGCATATGGGAGCAAAGGCGAAAATGGGGTAATCGTAATTACAACTAAAAAAGGGGCTTCTGTATCCGTTCCGATAATGATAAATATTAGTGACCCTGTAGTATCAGACCAAGGACAGTCCGGTTCGAACACTATATCTGTAAATGAAGACAAGAACGGATTATCTGTAATTTCTTCTGATAACGATGAGGGGTTTAAAATGACTAATGTTAAAGCAGGTAACCCTCTCGTTTTTATAAATGGTAAAGAAGAATTAAGAGAGGTTCTCCACGCATTGAATCCCGATAAAATAGAGAAGATGGAGGTTTTGAAAGCAGATAAGGCTATAGAATCATATGGTGAAAGAGCCCAAAATGGAGTAATACTTATCACATTAAAGACGAATTAAATATTATGCCATTTACTACGAGAGATATATCAAAAATAATCTAGCTGTATATAAATACTACGAACATAATGGATTTCTGAGCTAAGGATGAGTTTTTTATCTCTATATAAAACTCATCCTTATATTATATGGTAGCATCAAAGGAAAACCAATTATGGAAATTACTTAACAAGCATAATCAAAAAGTATTATTTGAATTGCCTGAGCTGTTACTTCAGTCAGCGTACGAATACTTCAATTCATAGGCTATAAAACGAAAGAACAACTTGAAGAATGAAGAGAAAATTGAAGTAGTCTAAGTTAAATGGGACGTAATTTTTGGAGAGCTAATACTGCCAGACCTTTCTGCCCGAAATGATTCTGAGGGTCAATCGCAAGACACTCCTCAAAATCTTTGATAGCATCATTTATTTGCCCACTATTGGCTAGAGCTAGTCCTCTGTTAAAAAACAATTGCGGATCGAAAGGGTCAAGCTCTATAGCTTGATTATAGTCGTTAATTGCCTTTTCAAATTCTTTAATATTGACATAGGCTGCGGCTCTGCAACTTAAGTTGATTGTATTATACGGATTTATTTCGATTGCTTTATTGTAATTATCAACAGCTTCCTCGTACATACCCAAATCGTCGTAGGTATATCCTAAATTACAATGATAATCAGCATTGTCGGGATCCAGCGTAATTGCCTTTTTATAGTCGATTATAGCTTTTTGATATTCACCGAGTTTATTGTAGGTATTTGCTCTGTTGTAGTAAAGAGCCGGAATGCTGTTAGCTATTTCGATAGCTTTGTTGTGATATTCTATTGCCTTTTCATACTCTTGTAATTCAGAATATGCTACTCCTGCACTACTATATTTGTCGACTTTCTGAGCCGGAGATTCTTCTTCTAAAGATAAATTTTCATTCTCGATCTCTCCGATTAATTCTCTGAGAGCACCGGCTTTCTCTGCACCCGGTGGTTGAGATAAAGCATCTCTTAATTTTTCAGAGTAAAGAGATGAGTAGTTCTGTTGCTCATAAGATTGGCTATTTTCGGATTTATCTAATCCTAAAAATCCTAATATTTTATTTAATCCGTTGTTACCCATATATTAAAAGGTCAGAGACCTATCCATTTTTTATTTATATAACAAAGGTAATACATAAAAATACATTATTGAAATTTAAGTATAACCAGTTGTATATTAGTGCTTTTAAACTTGAGAAGTATTGCGTTAAAAGGAAAAAGCGGCTTAAAGCAGCCTTTCTGTTACCAGTTTGTTACCCTCCTTAGGGTGATGAAATACGATGCTAAAGGTAGTAAAAACAACTCAATTGAATATCCAAAAGAGCAAGACAAATGCTTGGCAGGCAATCAGATTTTCGTCGGGAGTTTTATATGCTGACAGTTCTTTTCTCTCATAAAGACGAATAATTTATTTTAATGTAATGTTTAATACAAGAAAAATGAGCATGATGAAATCCGAATGAAAAATGCTGTTCTATCCAAAAAAGAATGAAACAAAAAAGAATGGCTTGTCCGCACTACAAAGTGAGCAGGATGATGGGGTAGAGCAAACAGGCATTGAACATTGACAGGGTCAACTGTATTATTCACACTCGCTATAAAGAACTGAAAGAAATTGATCTATGATATAATAGGACATAAGAATGTGACACAAGCTACCGTCTTAGTTATTTTGGTCTGTGCGTCTGTGGTTATAAGAAAACCGAAGCTCTAAGAAGCAATCTATAAATAACCCTCCCCAAAAAATAGAATAATTTTCTAGAGGAGGGCATATTTTAAATTTTAATCGGTGTCGAATAAAAAATGAAGGTAATTATTCGTTGATCTTTTTGTTTAGAACGAATACCTTGCAAACACCGTCGCACAGAACCAATCTTTAGCACTGCTGCTAAGGTTTTCTCTGATTCCACTGCCTGGCAAGGCATAAGCTGTATTCATATAGAAATACCACTGTCGGGAATAAAAATACTTTAAAGTAAAATTATACTCTGTCCCGTAGAATTTCGATTTCAGTGTAGATAATGCGGGATTACCTCCAATGTTGTTCAACTGATCAGCATAAAACAACCATATTTGCCCCACCATCTGGAATTTCAGAGCGGGACGATATACCGCCTGTATACGATGGGTTATCTCATTGCTGTTTTGTGCAATCTTAAACATTACCGATCCCTGTACCCATTGTTCGCCGTTACCTCCCGTGTATAGAGCGTCCCAACGATTATAAGATTTCGAATTGGGGTTATCTCCTCCGAAGTGAGCGTATCGGTAGCTGATGGCGGGAGAGCCTTTGACCTTTGCAAAGTGCCAGCCTAACTCCCCATAGTATGCCCATGAGCTCATGTCAAAGTTTTTGTTAGTCTGATATCCTACTTCACTTTTCAAGAAGACTCCACCATCCAGTCCAGAGTTTTTATACAGGCGCAGATTATAGACCTGCAACCCCTGCCGAGTGTAAACTGTTCCGTCAGGCGAATAGTAGCGGAATTTAGACTTGGGAACGCTGAGATAGGCAAAGCCCAACGTTCCGTTTGTACGATTGCTTGCTTCAAGATTGATACCATTAATAACAGTTTCACTGTTTATAATATCAAGGTCGTTTGGTGTGACGGAAAAAACCTGAGCCATAAGGCGATTCCAAGAGAAACCTCCCAAAAGCAACTCGCGTGCTGCCCAACGCGGATTGAGCTGTAGTGCAGCACGGTTATAGCCGTTCATGGAAGTGTTATTAATAAGCCAACCATCAGCCATTATAAATGACTTTCGTCCGTAGGTAACGTTATACTTATAGTGATCTCCATTTGAGGTTTGTTTTCCTCCAACAACACCCACAAAGGCATCTTCTACAGCTGCATATATACGAGCCTTATTGGAGAAAAGTTCGTTTCCTGCCGAAAAAGACACTAAATAACTCGCTCCACCATAGAGATGCAGATTGGCTTTTGGAGTAAGTTTCACCACACCATAAGTTCCTACACTTGCAAAGCCCTCGAGCCAAGCAGACCAACCATCACCTGTGGGTGAATTAGCTAGCGGATTGCCTGCTGTCATTGATGCAGGGTCGCCAAACCAAGTATTATGGTTGGAATAGACCATCTCTGATGCAGCAACACGCATGGTGAGATAGGCTCGTCTAGAGTTGTAGAGAACCGGTAGTTGGTGTTTACTTTTAAGATCCGTCTGACTTCTAACCTGCTCTTCTTTACTCCGAAAGGTTACATTTACCGTTATTTTCACTCCGCTTTCAACCGTAGGGAAAACCTCTAATGTAGATTTTTCGACAAAAGGAAGTAAGTCGATTTTGGAAGTGTAGTACGATGCCATAATAGCACTATACTGGCTATGCTGTCCAATACTGAATTCACTTTCAACAGCCTTTCGATAGGAGTTCGCCAAAACAGTATCTGTTGGTAACCCATTTAACGAAAAATCAACATGCTGAATTATGTAACCTTCGTATATTGAAGTCGGATTAGTATTTTGTGCCAAAACAAGCATACTTGTCATCAACAATAAACACCCTATAATAAATTGTTTCATATAGGACAATTACTAAAATGCTGTCCAACCTCCGTCTGTTGCCATCACTGTACCTGTAAGTGCCGAAGCCTCGTCAGATATAAGATAGAGAATGTTTGAAGCCTGTTCCCATGGGAACGAGCCACGATGTTGTGAGTCAGTATATTTTAAAAGGCTCATCGTTTTGATACGCCCCATACCAAAACCCATTCCTTCTTTAATTTCCGCTGCAACAAATTCTCCTGCACGTGCGACCATAGGTGTTTGTGTTTCTGCCATATTTACCGAATTGATACGTATTCCATAAGGTGCATAGTCGACAGCTGCATTACGCATAAGTCCATTAACTGCATGTTTACTCGCTACATAAGCCGGATTACCTGCCAAACCAGTCATCCCGGCAATAGAGCCGACCATAACCACAGCACCACCATTGCCTTGTTCAAGCATCTGAGTGAGGGTTGAACGCAAAGAGTAGAATGTACCCTCGGCATTAGTCTTAAACACATTCTGCCAATATTCATCAGTTGCATCGGTAATCATTGCAGGCATCAACATACGCTGTTCTTTGTCAAACTTGAACGGTGTTCCAGAATATACTCCGTCCATTACTCCTGCATTAAGAACCGCATAATCAACCTTGCCAAAGTTCTCAACAGCTGTCTTAATCATTCGGTCGCAATCTTCGGGTTTGGAGATATTACCTGAGATAAAAATGGCTTTTCCGTTTCCGATCTTGCCACAAGCATTGTTGATAGAGTCGGTTACCTGCTTCCCTAATTCGTCGAGCCAATCCATAACAATTACATTCGCCCCCTCTTTAACGGCACGAATGGCAGTTGACTTACCGATACCACGAGCCCCACCCGTAATGACAATAGTTTTTCCTTTGAAGCGTCCTGGAATAAAGTAATCTTCACTAAGACGTGTTACATCACGCTTTGCAGGCTCTTTTTTAGTCTCCTGGGCCATGCAAATGTTTGTGAGCATCATCATAGATACTCCACAAATTAAAAGTTGTGCTAATTTCATATCAATTTTTTTTATGATTCATCGACAAATGTATAAACAAATAAAGTTCTTTTAACAAAATTCACATTTTATTATTGTTAAGATTTTAATTGTAGCATATTGGTACACAATGAAATCAAAATAATGTTATTAAATTCATTCCATCAGATTACTTGTTTATTTCCCTTTAGAACTCTTGGTATTTATTTTGAATTTTTGCTTTTATTCGTTCGCCTCTAGGAACAAGTGGATGGATCATAGTAAGAATATGAGTAATGGTGTCATTGAATGCTAAACTTGCAAACAAGATTCTTGTATTTGTTATTATTTTGCGAGTAATCAGTATTGTGTGGTGTAGGTTGTTAAGTTTCTATATGTGCGAATACATTTATCGCTATTTATCACTCGTATGAGCCCTGACTGAACTTGATGCATCACTATTGGAAGTTGTAAATCTCCTGTTTCTAACCTCTACTGGACTGCTAAGGTATGAATATGCACACCATCTATATACATTAATGTATATAGATGGGTTTTATTTAGATTTATTTTGGATGTTATTCTCGGTTGTATTACTTCTTTCCTTTTTTTGCAACTTTTAGCTCGGTTTTAATATCTACACTATTTTTGTCTTTAGATTGTTGGATTAGCCATGATTTTAACTCGTTTACTTTTCTGATAAGGCAACTGGCACATGATTGCGGAACTTCGGCTACAGCAAATACCTCATTATACAATCCATAAATGCGGCTCATGCTATAGCGATGGGTTGAGTTTACTTCTTTTAAAAGTGATTCTACTTTTTGTACTAATGTATCTGTCGTTTGTTTTGTTTTTGTAAGTGTCATACTATATGTGATTTAATGAATGGGAAATATTTAATGATACGTTTTTGAATATAAGTGCTCCTCGTGTTTACAGTAAGAGTAAGAAATAAAATCTTATTTAATAATTTTCGAATTGTCATCAAGATATAGTATTATAAATATGATAACCGAAAATATAAGCCCAATAGTCCATATTAACCATGAGGATAAAGTGATTGACACGATTGTATGGACTATCCATAAAAGATGAAAAGTTAAGCAGGGTTTACAGTTGAAGGGTTTGCGATCAAATTTCTTCGATAATCGTGTTAGTGAGAAATATGGATATTCGGTTAATGCTTTTCCGAGTAGAATACCTGATAAATTTATCGAAATACAAACTAAAAATAATGTTAGCATAAGGAGATGTTTTTTCATATAGATAAAAAAAGAAGAAACCAATTTTGATTTCTTCTTCTTTTATTATAGCAGTATGATCCGATCCTTATTCTTCCAGATTATCACTTGAATCAGGAGATTGTACCTTCATCAATTTGGTAATTAGATCAACCTGTTTTTGTGCTTTTTCGATCAATCGTTGATTGTTTGGCTCCAGAGACATCACTCTTATAAAGTCGTCAAGACCTTGTTGATATTGCTCAGTTATTTTACTCGCCAAACCTCTATTGAAATATGCTTTAGTATAGTTGGGGTTTAATTCGATAGCTTTGCTGTAATCTTCAATAGCGACACTATGCTGGCTATGATTATAATAAATATTTCCCCTGTTAAAATAAGTCTCGGCTAATTCGGGATTGAAGCGAATAGCTTCAGTATAATCTTTTACTGCCGCATCGTATGCCTGTTTGTTTGTATGAGCATTTCCCCTGTTAAAGTATCCTTCAGCATTTTCGGGAGATACACGCAGTAGCTCATTGAAGTTGAAAATTGCCGCATCAAAATCTTTAAGATATGCATATGCTAATCCTCTGTTGAGAAAAGCCTCCTCGTTGTCGTGCGACAGCTCCAAGACTTTGTCGTAACTGGTAATTGCTTCCGGATATTCTTCTTGTTTAAAATAGGCTGTAGCCAAATTCTTATATGTCTCGAGTCCTGCTTTCTGATTGAAAATAACCTGATTATAATCGTTGATCGCTAAAGCAAACTGATTAGTTTGGAAGTACGCATCAGCTCTGTATCCATATACATCTGTATTGTTAGAATCTAGACGAAGAACTTCATCAAAATCAGCAATTGCTTTATCGTACTCTTTCTTTATAAAGTAAGATTCACCTCTTTTAAAATAAGCACCAACCTCATTAGGCTTAGTCTCGATTGTTTCCGTAAAATCAGCAATTGCTTTATCATATTCACCAATACTGAAATATACATTTCCGCGGCTAAGCATATCTACACTGCCGGGGTCGAGGCGTAAAGCCTCATTACAATCTGCTATTGCTCTGTTATGATCACCTTTGGTATTATATGCACTAGCTCTGTTGTTGTATGCTTCTGCATTTTCGGGATTCAGTTCAATGGCTCTGTTGAAATCTTCGATAGATTTATCAATATCACCACGTTTTAGCAGAATTGTACCTCTAAGATTGTAAACCACTGCATCTTCGGGATTCAATCGAAGTACGGTATTGAAATTGTCAATTGCCCTGTCATACTCGTTTCTGGTGTAGTACACTAATCCTCGGCTGTAATATGCTTTATCATAATCAGGAGAGATAATGATCGTAGCATTATAGTCGTTAATCGCTTTATCCAATTCGTTCACTTTCGAATATGCAAGCCCTCTGTTGTAGTATGCTTCCTTGTCATTCGGATTAAGTCTGAGTGTTGCATTAAAATCTTCAATAGCTCTGTCGTAATTGTCCAGTGCCAAATAAACCAGACCTCTGTTGAGGTAAGCCTTTATATTATTAGGTTTAATTCGTAACGCTGCATCAAAGTTCTCAATTGCCTTGTCGTATAATCCTTTGCTTTTACATATCAAACCTCTGTTGAAGTATGCTTTAGCATCGTATGGATTCATCTTGAGGGTTGTATCATAATCCTGAATAGCATCATCAAACAGTCCTAGATTGAAATAGGCATTTGCACGATTATAATATGCATTTGTATAGTTTGGATTCAATTGTAGTGCTTCGTTGTAATCTTGGATAGCTTTATCAAATTGCCCCATGTTGCTAAGTGTAGTACCTCTGTTGTAGAAGGTTTCGGCATCATTCAGATTCAGGCTTATTGCTGTATTGTAATTCTCCAAAGCTCTATCGAAGTCTCCCTTATCGCTATATGCAGTTCCTTTGTTGAAATATGCTTCGGCGTAGTCGGGTTTTAATTGTAGAGCCTGATTGTAATTCTCAATCGCCATATCGTATTGCCCTTTGCTGCTGTAAGCAGTTCCTTTATTGTAGTAAGCTTCCGTATAATTAGAATTTAATTCTATAGCCTTGTCATAGTCGGCAATTGCTTTGTCGTAATCGCCTGTGCTGTTATATACATTGCCCCTGTTGTTGAAAACCTGAGGCTGATTAGCATTTATTTCAATAAGTTTAGTATATGTTTCTACTGACTTATTCGTGTCTTTATTTGCAGAGTAGGCTTGTGCTAAATAAAAATAAGTTTGATATAGCAAACTGCTTTTGCGGTCTTTATCTATTACCTCATCTTTTTCAATATTTTTTGCAATATCCTCTAGTGACCCTATTTTGGTTGCCATATCAGCTTTGCTTATAGCAGCATGGATGTCGAAATTGTAACTTGAAGTACGTGCGTCTTCTTTGATATTTATTCCTATCTTTTCAACCTCTGAAAGCGTGCTTTCTACTTTACCCAAGGCTGCATTTATTTCATCCTTTCGGTCATCTATTTCTTGAGTTTTTGCATCAATCTGTTCTTTCTGAGCATCAATTTCAAGTTTCTTCGTGTCAATGTCTTTCTTCTTATGATCTATTTCTTCATTTTTATCGGTTACTTTATCTAAAGTATCCTCAACAGCTTTCATTCTGTCTTTCAATTCCATAAATCCAAGGAATGAAAAAATGAGCGTGATAAGTGCTAATACGGCTGCCCAGACAAATAGCAGCATAACTGTATTGTCGGCTGTTCGTGACAACATACCTGAGTATTCGGTTAATTGAATAGTGGCTTGTTTGATAATAGCTTCTTCTGCTTTTTGAACTTTTTGAGTCTTAACCAAATTAATACTGTCAATATAATGACGTCCTACCTGATCGGTTGCTACTACATACTGTGAATTATCCCGTAACATTCCGAATAACTCTTGCAGTTCTTGGTTATTTTGCTCGGCACGATCTACTATTCGTTTAGTATTTGTATAGCTTATACCTCCTGCAACAAAAGTAAGTGCAATGAGTATACATGCAAACCATCCAAAATTGATAAATCGAGAAGTTTTCCTGTTTTTGTCAATAGCCATAATACAGCTTTTTTATAATAGTTAAATTGAAAATTCTAAATAGATATGTATTTCTACAATAAATGCATATTATAAAGTGTTCTGAGACTTTATAACATGTTAAATAAGGTATCTATATTTAATGCATTTGTTGTTAATGTATATTTATAATATCAAAAATGTATCTACGTGTGTAATAGATATATCTTTCTCGAAAACACAAAAATAAGAAAAAACATTAACATTTAGGTGACTAAAGAGAATTTTTAAATGTGAAAAAGAATCAGAGAATTTAACACAAGGTTGCATTCTTTTAATTATAAGCTTTAATCATTTTACTATCTTTATCTTCTGATTTGTTTATTAGAATGAGAATTGGACGTGTATGAGTAAGATTTATAGGATAATAAGGTTTGGTGTATTTACGGTAGGATTATTTTTACTGCTAGCATTATCTTCATGTGGAAGCAGCAAGACGGTTTTATATAATCCGGTGGAAGTAGAGCAATTATCCCGGACTTTACGTATTCCGATTAATAATGATGATCCTAATATTCCTCTCTATGCTGAAACATCGCTGTGGCTGGGCGTACCTTATCGTTATGGCGGAAATACAAAAGCGGGTTCAGACTGTTCGGGCTTTGTATGGCAGGTTTATCGGAGGGTTTACGGTAAGAATCTGGAGAGATCATCCGATGATCAGGCAAAAAAAGATGTGCATAAAGTTGGGAAAGGAGGTCTTAAACCCGGAGATTTGGTGTTTTTTAGAACGTCTAAAAAATCGAAAAAGATAGATCATGTAGGTATTTTCCTTAAAGATGGCTATTTTGTGCATGCTTCTACCTCCAAAGGTGTTATTGTAAGCAGTTTGAATGAGGACTATTATAAAAGAACTTGGCAAAAAGGAGGTAGAGTCAAATAACTCGACACATATATAAAAAATCAAGGAGCGAACATATTTTTGATATGTTCGCTTTTTTATTCTTTAGAATGTTTAGATCTCGTCAGGCCATGGTGTCGGCTTTCCTGTCGCGATGAAACTGGGGCGTTGAGCATCTACACTTCTCAGGTGTTTGCCCAGATCTTTCGAAAGGCTCTTTACTATGTCGGCATGTTTTTCTGAAAGATCATTTACTTCGCCTATATCTTCGGAAATATTAAAAAGTTCTTTCTTTCCACTTTCGTAATAATATATTAGTTTCCAATCACCATCCCTAATAGAGCATGTTGCACCTATTCCGGGTCCCGATGGTCCCCAGATATTGGGAAAGTTCCAATATAGTTTTCGTCCCTTACTCGGATTTCCGCTTTCAGTCAATAAAGGGACAAAGCTTTTTCCGTCAATCGGCTGAATTGTTTTGTAGCTTTTCACTTTTGCCATTTCTAAAATCGACGGGTAAAAATCTTCAATGATAAGATATTCATTGCATTTTGATCCCGCTTTTACTTTGCCAGGCCATGAAACAATCATCGGTTCACGCATCCCACCTTCGTAAGCTGATCCTTTTCCGCTATTGAGAGGTGAGTTTTGTGTGTGAAGTTTTCCGCTGCGTGTGGTGGCAGCCAACCCGCCATTGTCAGACATGAATAAGATTATTGTATTATCTGATAAATTGTTGGCTTCCAGATAATCCATCAAATCTCCAAGGCTTTTATCCATGCCTTCGATAAGAGAAGCATATGCAGCCTCAACCTCATTCATGCCTTTGTTTGCATATTTTGGGTAAAACCTCATGTCTTTTTGAATCGGGATGTGTATGGCATAATGTGCCATATATAAGAAGAACGGTTGTTCGAGTCTTTGAGCATGATTAAGCTCTTTCTTCGCTTCCAAAGTAAGGGCTTCGGTAACAAATATATCTTGTCCCCAATATTTATCGAGTCCGGGTATTGCCTGAAGCGGACTTTCTTGTCCATTGGTTTTATTTCCGAAGTTTTCACTGCCTAAATAGCTGGCAAGTCCTCCGCCTGCATGCCCGGCTATATTTACTTCAAAACCTAAATGATAGGGGCTTTCTCCCGGAGTATCTATTGCTCCAAAGTGTGCTTTTCCACAATGTATAGTATGGTAGCCATTGTCTTTTAAAACTTGGGCTAATGATGTCACCTGATAAGTGTGCTCAATATCGGGTATTTGGCAAATCCCATTGATATTCCATTCGGGAGGTTGAATTATACTGCTTTTTCCATCGTTTGTCTTATTTTTCTCTAGCGTCCAATTTGTAACACGATGTCTGGCTGCATTCATCCCCGTAAGTAGGCTAACTCTCGAGGGAGAGCTTACACTGCATGCGTATGCTTGCGTAAACATCATTCCCTGGCTTGCCAATCGTTCCATGTTGGGTGTTTCGTAGAGGTCATTCCATGGTGTCTTCTCTGTCCAGAAGGGTAATGAAGTGTCTTGCCATCCCATATCATCAACTAAAAATAGAATGATGTTCGGGCGGTCTTGTACTTTTTTCTGAGCAAGAGATGTCAAGGGAACAAACACTATTAATGGTACAATAGATTTCCATTTCATTTCGAAGATCAATTAATGTTTTTCATAGGTTATATTTGTAAAGGTATAATTTTTCTTTGGTTAAACCCTATAAGAGATAACCTCTTAACTGTATTAAAAAAAGTTCTAATTATGCTATCTGCGTGTTTTTGTTTTTATATTTGCTAAATGAAGGTGCGTCTTATTATAATAGCTGTTTTGTTGATTGTGGGATTGTTAACTAGTTTGTTTTCTACAAATAAGTTGACTCGCTTCTGCTTGTATACCCCTCTCAAGGTGCTTTTGATAAGCTTGGGGTTGGCTCTTATTTTATGGATTGTATCAGGCAGTATTTTTAATGGTGTGGATATGAAGCAGTATATGAATGTGGATAATAAAGAGTTGTTTTTCTATCCCTTTTTTGTTTGTTTTAGTTGTGCTCTCGCTTCATATTCTATATTTCTTTGTAAGATAAGTTCTGTACGGGAAAATTTTCTTCTGTCGTTTATTTCATTCTTGTTCTTGCCGTTATTTATTGCTTTTTGGATTGTATCGCCACAAATTCCATCTAAAGAATATTATATGCAGACTGCTTATTATTCGCTGGCGTTTATTTTTCCTCAAACATATTTCTTTATCGATTTTTGGAAGAAGACCCAAAATGGTACTTGGATAGGATAGGGCAATTTTATTCTTGAAGTTGACTTCTTTAATCCTCTAATGTTTAACCAGGGGGATTGAGTGTCGATTGAATCTGCTTTTCTTGTAGATTTAATAATTACGCACAAAACATTTTGACGTGTCTATCGTTTAAAAAGAAGTTATTTATAAAATATTCAGATATGAAAAAATTAATTGGACTATTGTTTTTATTGCCTCTGTTATTTGCATCGTGCGCTTCAAATAAGGGAACAGTAAAAATGATTGTGGCTTCGCAGCAAGGCGATTGTGTAGGTGTTGCACCTCAGAAGTGTTTACTGGTAAAAAAGGGTACAGATACTAACTGGACATTTTTCTACAATCAGATAGAAGGGTTTCAATACGAACCCGGGTATGAGTATGTATTGGAAGTAAAAGAGGAAAAAGTTGAAAATGTACCTGCTGATGCATCATCGTTGAAATATATTTTGGTGAAAGAGGTGTCTAAGACTCCTGCGGTTTCTGAAGGATTACCTGAATCTGTAAAATCAGCTGTTCCGAATTATCAATGGGGTGGACACGTTTTAAGGATTGCAGAAGAAAATATTGGACGTGGGGCTGCTAAGGGAAAAATGAGCGTAACTGTTTTAGAGGTATTGGTTACCAGTTCCGAAACTGACGAGTTTAAGGATGGAGATACTATTCATTGCGAACTTGTGGCTTCACCAAAAGTTATGCCTATTGTAGGAAGAGAGTATGTTTTCAAAGCGAAAGATATGCATCCGGCTCATGCTTTGGGTGTGTATATGTTGGAAACTGATGTGCAGGATTTGGTACGGTAAACGGTATGATATATGAGCTGAAACAGCGATGGTTTATAAACTATCGCTGTTTTAATTTATAATGTTTTCTCAACATTCGGTTTTCCGTAAAGTAGACTTTCTTCTCTGTGTAAAGTCCTTTTGTTTGCAAATATCACGTCGGATTTTCGAAATAATTTCGCTTATCCTGCTTGTAGATAGGGATGTGATGTCTGATAAATCGGCATAAGTAATTGCGGGTTTAAGACGTACATACATCTTGAATAATTCAAACTCATGGATAGGGTATTTCGAATATACGAAATCAAATATATCATTCTCAAGTTCCCATTTGCTCTTTATTAATTCTTCGTCATTTTCAGAATCATCTATCTTGTCGTGATTATCCAAAGGTGTTACTATGCTTTGGGATTCTTGTATATTGATCTGCATAAAATTAGTGAAAAATGCCCGATGAAAGTATGCTTTATAATCGGCTATTTCTAACCCGCCAAAGCGTATTTTGTCGTATATCCTTAAGAAGGTGTCGTTTAATACATCTTCATCATAAGTGTCTTTATTGATTAGTTCTGTTTGAAGGCGGGGGTAAAATGACCCGAACCATTCTTTGAATATATCGGCTTTTGCTTGATTTTCGGGTGTTGCCACTGCGCCCGGTTTTATTTTGATGTATTTTTTGCCTTTATTGTTTGCGCCACTGTTTCCTAGTCTCATTGTTTTGTGGTTTTTAATTTATTGCGAATTGGGATGAATAATCGCAGAATAGTAGAATATTTCAGCTTTTATAGAGGGTTAAGCATATTGTCCGTATTCAATCTGGTCAACTATATTGATTGTTCGTGTCTTGTGCTTGAATCGTTCGATAATCCGCTCAATATTGGGACTGTCTGCTTTTACTTGTACGATAGTGTCTGCATCAATTCGTATTGAGCGAAGATTCTGTTGCTTTTCCTTGGCATGATCAATTAGTTTTTGAGCTTGCTTGATTGCTTCTGAGTGATCAAATGTTTTGTATCGTCTTTTTGTTGTAGGTGATTGGGTTTGCATAATTCTTTGTTTCTTTAAGTTTGTAAGGCTGTTTGTAAAATTGGTTTGTGTTCAAGGAGAGTCTTTTTCAACTGGCAGTTTTGAAAAAATCGCCGAATCGTTCAAATAATTCTTTGTCTTCGTAATATCGTTCCATAGCCCATTCTTCATTGTAATTATAAGAATTATGGATTTTTGGATTTTCTTGTTCAAATGCGGCATTCCATAATAATTCGTCGGTTGTCATATTTTGATTATTTGGTTGGTTATTTGTATTTTTTATATAGAATAATAAGAACTGCAAGTATTCGGTTTTTCGTTAATCTTCTTCTTTGTTTTGTGCGCGATGTTTATAATATTCATTAATTATTAGGGTTTTATTGTTTAAATTTATATCTTTGTGCCTTGTTGTTTCGAATTGATAATGCAAATATATTCGGTTTATCGAATATATGCAAGTTTTCAAAGAGTAAATGTTCGATATTTCGTTTGTTTAGAATCAGTCTAAATTATATGATATGAAAAATTCAATAAATGAGCGTATTAAAAAGATTGTGTCGCAAAGTTCTAAGTCCGTTAGGGCTTATGCTGAGTTTGCTAATATAGCTCAGACAACCTTGAATGATTGTATTAAAGGCTCAACAGAGCCAAAATTTGGTTTGATAGATAAAATAATGAGTGCCGAACCGAATATAAATCCTGATTGGTTGTTGACCGGACGAGGTGAAATGTATCGTACTGATGAGAAAGATATAAATCTAAAGCTTGCAGTCGATACAGAGCAAGAACCTTATTTTGTCAATAGTTCAGGTGTGAAATATTACGAAATGCCTAACGGTCGTTTTCGTATGCGGGTACCTCTGATTCCCGTAAAGGCGTATGCTAAGTATATAGATGAGTATCGTGATGCTGAGTTTGTGAATGATTTAGAGGAAGTTGAGTTTATTGTGGATAAAATAGGGCTTGGGCGTTATTATGCTTTCGAGATAAAAGGAGATAGTATGGATGACGGATCGAAACGTAGTATTTGTGATAAGGACATCGTTCTTGCTCGCGAATTATCTAAAGATTATTGGCGCGATAAATTACATAATGATGAATATCCATTCTGGATTGTAATACTAGGTAATACTATTGTCTGTAAACAGATCATTGATCAGGACTTGGAGCGTTGCGAAATAACCTGCCATTCTTTGAATTCATCTCCTGAGTATGCAGACTTTAAATTAAGTATGAATGATATCAGTCAACTATGTAATATTGTAGCCCGACAATCGGTACAGTTTTAAGGCTTGGCTTTTGAATTATTTTCTATCTTTATTGCATCATTCTGAATCTGTTAATTAAGAATGAGATAATATGACATCGGAATTATAACAATCGGGTGTTTCTCTGCTTATTAAAAACAAATGGGTCTGAGGCCTTAAATTACTACAGTTATGAAAGGAAAAACCGCCGTCCTAGGCATTGATATCCAAAATGATTTTACGCAACCAGCAGGAGCTTTGTTTGTGAATGGAGCCGATGCCGATGTGAGACGAATGGCTACTTTCATAGAAGAGTATGGGTCAAGTATTGATTATGTTGCACTTACCCTGGATTCTCATCAGCCTATCCACATTGCCAATCAGCATTATTGGCAAGACAAAGAGGGTTATCCACCTGCATTATTTACTGTAGTGTATGCTGCTGATGTTGAAGCCGGAAAATGGATGCCTCAATTTAATGAAGATTTAGCTTTGGAATATCTTCAGGATTTGGAGGGGAAGGACGAAGTTTGTACTATATGGCCTGCTCATTGTATACAGGGCAGTAAAGGTTGGGCTATAAATGAGATACTGATAAAAGCGCTTTACTCATGGAGCATTAACGAAGGTGTGAATTACGATTTATTCTATAAAGGTATGCATCAGGCTACCGAGCATTACAGCATTTTTAAGGCTGTAGTAGAGTATGAGGATAGTGAGGAAACAAAACTAAATGAGAAATTGTTATCCAAGTTGGAGCAATTTGATAATATTTTAATAATGGGAGAGGCAGCAGATTATTGTGTCGCCAACTCGTTAAATGATATGCTGGAAGTAGCACCGCATCTGGCTGAAAGAATAATTATTCTAACAGATTGTTGTTCATGGATTAATCCGGAGAACGAGCGAGCAATAATCATGTATGATAAGGCAAGAGAGCGAGGTGTGCGTTTTGCTACATCCGATCAGTTCCGAGATTAGTGTTATGCTATTTTGTTGCCTCGGAAAATATATAATTAAGGTCTCAGACCTATTTATTGCTTTGGTAAGCATAATAGCGAGAGGCAGTTGTAGTTGTAAAATGTAGTAATATATATTTAGTGCTACTTAAATAAATAAAAAAATGAGATTAACTTACATATATCATAGTGGGTTTGCTATTGAAGCAGAAAATTTTACTATTATCATTGATTATTATCAGGATTCCATCAGTGAGACGCATGGGGTGGTAGTGGATAGATTATTACATCGTCCACAGAAATTATATGTCTTGGTTTCACATGGACATGCCGATCATTTTAATCCGGAAATTCTTAAATGGAGAAAGAATAGACATGATATAACGTATATATTTTCGAAGGATGTCGAAAAGTCACCTAAGATGGATTCTACAGATGTAATTTTTATCGACAAGGATGAGCAATACATAGATGAGGTATTACAGATTGATGCTTTTGGTTCTACAGACTTAGGTATTTCATTCAGAATTAAAGCAGATAACAAAGTAATCTTTCATGCCGGTGATTTAAATAACTGGCATTGGAATGAAGAATCTACAGAGGAGGAAATAAAGGATGCAGAGGATTTTTATTTAAGAGAACTTGATCATATCGCTGCGTTGACCCCTTTTGTAGATATTGCCATGTTTCCTGTTGATCCTCGATTGGGTAAAGATTATATGAAAGGAGCAGGTCAGTTTATGGAAAGAATACCAACAGGCTTGTTTATTCCCATGCATTTTGATGTGGCATATGAAAAAGCGGCAGCGATAGAGGTTGTAGCAGAAAAATACAAAGCAGAGGTTTTTGTACCCTTGCATAGAGGCGATGTTATTGAAATATAAAGAGAGGGCTATGGTCCTAATAATTATAATTAAGGAAAAGTGATATGAAAATAGTAAGCAGATTTGACCACTTCAATATTAATGTTACCAATTTGGAACGTAGTATCGAATTTTATCAAAAGGCATTAGGTCTGTCTGAGCTCAGAAGAAAAGAGGCTCCTGACGGATCATTTATATTGGTTTATTTATCGGATGGAGTAAGTCCCTTTTCATTAGAGCTTACTTGGCTCAGAGATCATCCCGAAGCATATGAGCTGGGTGAGAACGAGAGCCATTTATGTTTTAGAGTACAGGGTGATTATGATGAAATCCGTAAGTTTCACAAAGAGATGAACTGCGTTTGTTTTGAAAACCAAAAGATGGGATTGTATTTTATAAATGATCCTGACGATTATTGGATTGAGATATTACCTTTGGTAAAATAGAGAATAAATAAAAAAAACCGGAATTAATTTCGGTTTTTTTATTTATAGCAGACAAATATTATGACTGGTCTATTATCGAAGAAGGCATGAATATTTCCAGCCGATCAGAAAATTGTTTTGTCCTGAAGCTTCAGTATAACATTGAATAATAGTATCTTCATCTATCCACAGGTTTGGCTTTAATGTCTCCATGGTATTGTTACATAGCTTGCAGCAACTCTGTACATCTATTAAATGGTGGAATTGTACGAGGCTCATGTCACAGACATTAAAGATATTGGGTATCCAAATGATAGAAGAGTCTTTGTATTTTATGAAATAGCTATTAGAATCTGCATGCTTTCGTCTCGATCGAGGAAACTCTCGTTCTAAAGCTATAGTACTACGCCCGATAAGTGCTTGAGCGGTTTGGAGAATATTTTTTATTGCGTTATTTGATAAAGGATTAATTATTTCTTCCATAATATTGATTAGTCCTTGAGTGAATAAAGTGAAAAATAGTATTGTGTTTGTTTTGTGTCATATATTGTTTTCTTATAAAATCAATATAAGTATGTTTTATTGGTTTGCAGATCGTAATCATTCATAGGTTAGTAATTTAAAATACCACTCATGTTGAGGATGAATTAATTATGGTGTTGTTCGCAAAACAACTCATTTATCGATTGCAACAATAAAATCTTAGTGTTTGTTACTTGCCGGGTTTCTCCTAACTCAGGCTTCCTTGTCTGATAGTAAGTTTATAAAAGTATTTAATTACATACATTAATTATAACAAGTTGTTAAGGTTATGCTTACTAAAGTAATAAAAAGACCTTAGGCCTTAATTTATATCAGTTAGCACAATTATTTATATAAAAAGCGCTTGATGCTTCTTTTGGGTGTTTTATCAAACTCAATTTTTTGTATTGTATAGTCTGCAATCTGACTGTATTTAGGCAGACGTTTGTTGAGATTAGTTATTTCCGCTTTCAAAAGATTTTCTATGCTTTCTTTAGAGTGGCTCGCTTGTATTGCATCTTGATCAGGAAAAATAAGAGCATGCAGTCTTCCCTCTCGTTCAACAATTAATGATTCGGCTACATAATGGGTGTTATTTAATAACTGTTCTATTTCTTCGGGATATATATTTTGACCGGAAGGTCCTAATATCATAGTTTTAGATCTTCCTTTGATGTAAACATATTGACTTTCGTCCATCACTCCGAGATCTCCGGTTCTAAGCCATCCGTCAGAAGCTAATACATCTGCTGTTGCTTCGGGATTTTTATAATATCCCAGCATGGTATTAGTACCTCTCACCATAATTTCACCTGTTATGTTTTGAGGGTCAGGAGAGTCAATTTTTACTTCCATTCGGTCAACAGGCTTTCCACAAGATGTTGCACGGTAGGTTTCCCAGAAATCGTACGAAATAAGCGGTCCGCATTCGGTCATACCGTATCCAACCGTATAAGGGAATTTTATACGGGAAAGAAATTTACCTACTTCACTGTCTAAGGCTGCTCCTCCTACTACTATTTCTACAACCTGACCTCCAAAAACCGAGATTAGTTTGTCTTTAACCTTAGAGAATATTTTCTCTCTGATAAAAGGAATCTTTATAAGAGTCTTTGTTGGTTGCTTATTCAGTTCGGTAAAGACTTTAGAAACAATTATTTTCTCTATAATTAAAGGCACGGCAATAATGAGAGTTGGTTTAACCTTCTCGAATGCACCCATTATTATTTGTGGTGAAGGCAAGCGGGTAAGGAAATGTACATGACATCCCTTAGCCACAGATAATAATATTTCGAAAGCCAAACCATACATGTGTGCCATTGGCAGCATACTCACGATACCATCTCCCGGCTTAACAAATGAGATACTTTCGATTGCAAATTTAGTATTAGACCATAAGCTGCGATAAGGAATCATAACACCCTTAGGTTTGCTTGTGGTTCCCGATGTATAATTGATAAGAGCCATCTCTTCGGGCTGCTCCTGATGAAATATCAAATCGTTTTGAGAAAATCCTTTGGGATATTTATTTTTGAATACAATGCTTAGGTTATCACATACCTGATTGAGTTCTTGAGAGCGTGATTTTTGAATAGCATAATCTTCTATGGTGATAATGGTTTTTACATTTGGAATTTTTAAAGGGTCGACCTTATCCCAGACATGTTCTCCTACAAAAAAAACTTTGGCATCGCAATGATTAACAATATTGTGGATGCTTTCTCCATCAAAGTCATGTAGGATGGTAGTTACTACAGCACCATAGCTCATTGCAGCAAAGAAAGTTACTGCCCAATTGGTACAATTGCGACCACAAAGTGCAATTTTATCACCTTTCTGTACTTCTATAGTTTCAAAAATGATATGTAATTCTGCTATTTTCTGAGCAAAATCTTTAAATAGCAGAGTACTTCCATTATAATCACTAAAAGCAGGCTTGTCCCAGTTGGTGCTGATGCTGCTTTTTATTAGGCCTAAAAATCTATCTGTATTTTCCATGACTGCTATGCTATATAATCGGCTCTATACCGATAAATTGTTATTATCTTGATCTCTTTATAACACCAACCAAAGCGATAAGTTGGCGGATGTCATATATTTATTATAAAGCTTTGATCTAGTGCAAATATAACGAAATAATCTGCGAATCAAATCAAAAAAATACAGTTTACTTGAGCTCTGGATATCTCTGATTCGGTCTTCGATTAGAGATATTACTTTGTTAGTTTGGACTTTATAGATATGGAAATAATGGTTTTTATTATATTTGTATGATTTATATCAGTTAATAATAATTTAAAATATAATAAGTTTTTATGTTAGGTCTGGTTTTATTGCAAAGTATTGAGCAGATTAGTACTTCTTCTCTGCAACCTCTGGTTCAAGGATTGTTAGAGCGCTTAGTTGGATTGGGAGAAAAGCTGATTGGTGCTGTCATTGTATATTTTATAGGGTCCTGGGTTATCTCTTGGCTACGTAAATTGGTGAGGAAACTCCTGAGCCGAAAGCAAGTGGATGGTGCTGTGTCGACATTTATAAACAGCTTGGTAAATACTTTGCTAAGAGTGATATTAGTGGTGGCTATTATTGGTATTCTCGGTATCCCGATAACGTCTTTAGCTGCTATTATTGCAGCCGGTGGACTTGCCATTGGTATGGCTATGAAAGATAACCTGTCGAATTTTGCGGGAGGAATTATGATTCTGATGAATAAGCCATTTAAGTTGAATGATCGGATCTTGGTGCAAGGTATGGATGGTGTTGTGATGGAAATTGGTATCCTTTATACTATTCTCCTTACGGCCGATGGACGTACTATTTATATTCCTAACGGACCACTTTCTACAGGAAGTATAACCAATTATTCTACTCAAGAAAACAGAAGGGTTGACATAACTCTTAATATTAACTACGGTAATAATATAGATGAGCTTAAAGCTGTATTGGCAGATGTTGTAAATCAGAATGAGAAGGTATTGAAAGCTCCATCTCCATTTGTCGGAATAACCAATATCAATAATGGGAATTTTGATATTGTAATACGTGCATGGGTATTGAACGAAGACTATGGAAGTGTGAGTGTTGCTTTGAATGAGGCAATTTATGATGCTTTGTCTCAAAAAAGAGTTTTTGTGTCATCTTCTATTTCTGTGAAAATGATAAGCTAAAAAGAACAAAAACAATTTGAATAAATTGACTCGGTTAGAGATCGATAATATTTAATAAATTTGTAAGATGAGAAAAAATGTAATTTTTGTATTTGTATTTGCTGCTGTAATCTGGGGTCTGGTTCAGTTGCATACAATGAGTTTAGAGGATTCAAAAGACCAATCGTTTAATGTAAAAGGAATTGCTGTCGTTTCATACCCTGCAAGTGTTGAAGTACGTAATGACATACCATTCGAATTGTTGATTAACCCTGTAGATAAGAAATTATTACCTGATAGCGTTGACTATGAAAAGTTCAGACCTAATTTAATTCTATTAAAGAAAGGCTTTAATGAGAAAGACAGTATTCAACTAAAAGAGTTTCCGAATATCATAGTTAATGCATTGACTATAGATAGTTTTGACGCATCAATTTTAGAAACTGAATATGCAATCTCTTTAGGTAAGGCTATACATAATATGATATATGAGAATGCGGACCGTACATCATCTACCGTATCTAATTGGAATGAATTGCCTATTACTCAAATAAATGGAGCAAAGGTATTAAGGTTTGAATATAAACTGGAAAGTCAAAACAAGAAAATACTTAATATTATTGTCTCTTATCTATTTAAAAATGATAAACAAGTTGAGATAACTTTATCGTCGCCTGATAAAGATTTGAAAGAATGGGCTTCAATTTATGATAACATACTGAATAATGTTTCAATTGATTGACTCTTTTTATTGACGAACGTTTTATAAATCAGTTCTATAATTAGATTTGCAGAGCTGTTCAATAACAATAGATAATCATGCTTTTAATAATGTATTATTAAATAGTTGAAATTACTTACTAAATAAGATGAATAAAAAATACACTACACTACTATTATTACTATCACTTCTTGTTCAAACGAACTATATTTTCGCTAAAGACATACCGACTACTACTCTTCATAAAATTGATATTCTAAACATAGGCTCAATAGCTTATCCTCAGGCCTTGGAGGAGAGAAGCGATATTCCATTCAAAATTCTGGTAGATGAAGAGTTTCGAAAATTGATGAGTGATTCGATTGATTATGAAAAATTCCGTCCTACATTGATATTTTTCGAAAAAGGATTCGTAGCACCTCAATTTCCCGGTAAGAAGATTTCATTCGGATATATTAGTGTAACAGCACTATCGGGTACTTATCGTTTTCCAAAAGAGATGTCTGATATTCAGAAAGCTAAAATAGAAAGTAATATCAAGCAAGATGTTGATACAAATCTCGTAGGAACTCAATTTTTGGTAAAAAAATGGAATCCTTTCGAATTTAAAAATATCAATGGCTTGGTTGCTATTCAGTATTCGTATGAACAGACTTTAAGAGGTAAAGATCAAACGAATATTATTACTACCAATCTTTATGATTCCGATGTCCAACTTCAGATTGTGCTATCTGCTCCTAAAAAAGAATATAAGAAATGGTTGGCATATTATAATCAGATGATACGAACGTTTAATCGTAAAGTAAATATTGCCGATATAGCGACCTTTGAATATCCGACAGAAATTCAGGATCGGAAAGATATCCCCTTTAGACATTTGGTTGATAATGAATTTAAAAAAATATTGGGAGACTCTGTCAATTATGAACAATTCCGTCCCGGATTGTTGTTCTTGGATCGTGATTTCGCAATAGCAGACACAACTAATGTTCCGGCTTTTGGTAGTCTTTCGTTTAATGTGTTGCCCGAGTATAAGAAGAGAACTCTATCGAAGGATTCGATAAAGGTTGATGTCTTGGAAAGCAATATTAAATTGAATGTGCAACAAAATATCGATTCTACTGATTATCGGATTAATAAATGGGGCGAGTTTAAAGTGGTAGAATTAGGTGGAGTTCCGGCCATACAATATTCATACGAGCAACAATTAAGGGAGGAGCAGACTTCGGAAGTTCATTCTACATACATATTCGATAAGCCGGCACAAATTCAGATCAGTATGTCTTCTCCAATAAATACTTTACCCGACTGGAAAAATCGTTATGATAAAATATTGGAATCTTATCAACGCTTGGTTAATATACCCAATGTCGGAACAATGTATTATCCGCTTCATCTCGAAGAGAGAAGCGATATCCCATTCGAAGTTTTAGTGGATAAAGAATCTAAAAAGAAACTGGGTGATTCGATTGACTACGAACGTTTCCGTCCGACTTTATTATTCCTTAAAGATGATTTTAATCAAAATGATTCGACTCAATTAAAGTCGTTCAGTAGTATAACAATAAATGTACAGGAAGGTGATTTCAGTAAATTAAGCTACCCCGATTCTATTAGTCTCAGTACTATCGAATTTGAAATAAAAGCCTCTGTGGAACGAAACTTGAAAAATACAGGTTATTCTCTGACTGGTTGGGACTCTTTTAACTCGTGCGTGGTAAAGGGTAGTCGTATTATCAGCTATTCTTATACTCAACAATTGAGCGGAACCGAACCTAAGCATATGTGTATAACCTATTTTTATACTCCAACGAAACAAATGCAGGTAACACTTACTTCGTCTGAAAGTGAATATTCATTCTGGAAAACAGAATATGACCGTATGGTTGATTCTTTCAGGTTGTCAGGTTGGAGATAATATTTCTAAGATAAATAAAAAAGATCGAACCATTGTGGCTCGATCTTTTTTTATTCTCTTCTTTCGATTTTACTTTATGAGATTAAAAATGTGATCCGAATTAGTCGTATGATCGGGATTTAACTCTATCAGGTAATCGGGAAATACTTCCAACAGTGCAAATGAATATCCGTTGATACGTATAAAATGATTAGCACTCCCTTTTTTCTTGTGAATCTGATAAGGGAATTTTCCGAGTAAACTTCTCTGATTATAATACTGATCTCGTTCCTTAGAGTCACAACCTGCTTTCGTATACGCTTCTATGGATACACTATCTTTTTCGAATTTTAGAACATTGTATGTCGTAATCAGGCACCCTCCATCTTGAAACGATTTACAGGATTCGCTTATGACAATCGAATACTCTTTGTTTTCGAGTAGAGAGTTTTGTGTTTTACCCGAAAGAGAAACCCCGAGTAGTATAATTATAATCAATAAAAATTTCATCGTCTCTCGCTTCTGAAGTTTAATAACAGCAGATAATCACTTACAGCATCCTGCAAAATTGTAGACAAAGGTTTATCTGAAGGAATGACTTTCATTTCGAACGTTTTATTTCCCTCTGTATAAGTTCCCGAAACTTTGTCCATCACCAATTTGCTGTTTTCAAATTCGCGGTACTCTTTGTTCTCTGTACTTTTCATAGAGACAAACTCAAGGCGGCTGATCATATCATTTACCTTGTCATATAACAGCCATATATAGAGCTTGTTTTTATCTTCCTCTAAAATTCCGTTTCGTCTAACTTCTACGATTTCAACCTTTTCATTATCAAGATGAAATAATAATTTATAACCGGGCTTAACCATGTCTGATAACTTTATTTTATTACTACTACTTTCTTTTAATTGAGAATATCTGTAATCCTATTCTATTTCGAATCCATATGTTTTACCTTTTTCGGTAGCAGGTATTCCTGTTTTCATCCATACAGGAGCTGGATCGCCTTTGAGATAATGGTCGAAAAATTGTTGCAAACGAATGCTCAAATCTTTACAATTGCGGCGTTCTTTAAGATTGTGAGCCTCATTGTTATATTGTAACAACCATACAGGCTTTTGCAACCTTCTGAGTGCCATAAAGTATTCGATGCCCTGATACCAAGGCACAGCTCCATCTTTATCGTTGTGCATTATTAATAGAGGCGTTTTTACCTTGTCGGCAAAAAATATAGGTGAGTTTTCCTTATATAGTTCGGGAGCCTCCCACATAGTTGCACCAATACGAGATTGAGTTTGTTCGTACTGATACTGACGGCTTCGTCCGGTTTCCCAACGTATGCCTCCGTATGCACTGAACATATTGGATACGGGTGCCCCTGATCCCGCAGCTTTAAACATGTCAGTTCGAGTAACAAGGTATGCTACTTGATAGCCTCCCCAGCTTTGTCCTTGTATAGCCATGTTATCACGATCTATCCATAAGTTTTTAGCTAACTCCTCTACTCCCGAAACGATTGAGTTATATGCACTCTCGCCAGGATGTCCTGTTGTATACTGAATGTCAGGAGTAAATACAATATATCCTCTGCTGCAATAGAACGGAATATTGATAATAGAACGGCTTGGTGCAGGTGGAGAATATTGATATAGATTGTCTGAGTGCTTCTCGTAAAAATATACCATCAAAGGATATTTTTTATTCGGGTCGAAATTTTCAGGTTTATAGATGATGCCTTGCGATTGTTTACCATCAAAGGTCGTCCATTCGGTAAGTTCGGCTGTTCCCCAATTGTATTCTCTCATTTGAGGGTTGATGTCTGACAATCGAGTATCTGTTTTCCAATTATTACTGGTGATAAAAAGATCGGGAGAGGTATTGAAGTTGCTCTTTGCAAACAGATAAACCTCTTTATCTTTCGCTTTTTCCGGTGACGAAAATATATATTCATCCATGATTAATGGTTTTAAATTAGATTTCTCTAATTCGTAAAAACCATGTTTTTTGCTTGTATTATCAAAAGCTGAGAGTAATATCTTTTCAGTATCTTTAATAAACCGGCTTTCTTTATCAGTTTTGATATATCGTAATGTCAACTTATTGTTACGACCTACATTTTGGGTGATATTTACAGGAGTTTTTACACCGCTAGGATCAAGTTTCCATATATCATAAGCATCGTATACCAAGAAAGCATCGTCTTTTTCCATCCAAGCACCTAAACCGTATGAATTGGGGATCGAAGGTGTATCGTTCTTCTCGTCCCAGAAATTGATATTAAGTTTATCAGTCAGGCATATTTCTTTTCCGGTATCAAACGAATAGGCATAATATTGACGGTCATTAACATTGTACCATGCAAGATATTTGCCATTAGGAGAAAGACTTAGTTCAGCCTGTAAACCTGTTTGTATTTGTTTTGAGGTGTGATTATTAAGATTGAGAACCCAAATATCATTAGTTAATCTGGCAGCGACGTCCCATTGAGTATCGAAAAGATAGTTCAGATTAGATGTGCCTAGTGCGTATTTACCATTGTTTTCATCCGATATATTTACAATTGGCATTTGCTCGGTTGCCAATTGATAGAATTTGTAACCATCCTCTAAATCAACATAAGAAAGATAAGTTTGTTTTTTCTTTTTTTCCAATTCAATTAACTGTTGAGGCTGTATTAATGGCTCTTGCCAATGCCACAAATCGAGTTGTGCTTTTTCAAAATCGGGGATAGTTGTATCTTTGGGTAGGGCTATAGGTGCAGTGCCTAAAAGAACCCTTTTGCCATTCTTGCTAAATTCAGGGTTGTAATTTTCACTCACATTCCACTCTCTTGGCATTCCTGTTTTATTCTTATCAACGATAAGTTGAGCAGAATCGTCATGTGTTGAGAAATAATATAAGCTGTAGTTTTTTATCTCTGCTTTTACACTGTCTGTTGTTGCTAAAAAGGCAAGTCTTTCTCCTAAATCAGATAATGCAGGGTTCTTATAAAGCGTTTTGCCTGTAGAAACTGTTTTTCGACTATACTTGTTGAGGTCGAAATAAATAATACCGGGTTTACTGATCGTGTCTTTAGCTTCGGGTTTGGTAACCACAGCCAAACTTTTTCCGTTTCTGCTAAATATAAAATCAGTCACATTTTTGACAGTATCTTCTTTTGCTGTATAGATGTTGCGAACTATTAAAGTGCGTGCTTTTTCGTCAGCTTTCGCTTTATCCTTTATTTTAAGGGTATCATCTATGGTATAGGCCAAATAGTCGGAGAAATCTTTTCCTATTTTGAATGTTTTTACATTAGGAATCTTAGATAACGAGAATTTTTCCAGAGAAATAATAACCAATGAGTCTTTGGGCATTTTCTCATCAGCCGTTTTCTTTATTTTGGCTTGGCGTGAAGATTCATAAGGTGCTTTTATCTGTGCGACAATATATTTCTGATCGGGTGCGATTAAATAGTTGTATCCACGAGGAACAATCAACTCTTTTTTATTTGAGAGGTTGCGTATTAATAAATAATCGTCTCCCTCCTGTACTTTAACTACTGTTGCGGCATATTTTGCGTCATTTGAAACAGCTGTCTCAGACAGGCTTTTCCATGAGTCATAAACGGTATGATCTAATACTTTTTTCTGTGCCGTAATTGTGAGCGAACTGATTATTGAAAAACAGAGAATCAGGTATTTCGAATACTCTTTTCTAAACATAAAAGATATATTTATTGATTTCACACAAAGTTAATAAAATAAAACGAGCCAATCCCTTTGTAAATAAGATTGGCTCGAATGATTTGTATTTAACTATATGGTATTAGAATACCATCGGAACTTCCATCAATAGAAGCCTTGCGTCGTCGGATAGAGATTCGATGGTCAGAGATTCTGTATCCCATATTCCAAGCCCGTCTCTATTGTCAAGAATCGTTCCTGAAACATTGAAACTACCTTGTATAACCATGGCAAATACTCCGTTCGACTTCGATTTCAGATCATATTTTTCGATTACTCCTTTGTCGAAAGATCCTATGGAAAACCAAGCATCCTGATGTATCCACAATGCGTTTTCGGAAGGGGTAGGAGATACAACCAATTGGAATGTATTTTTATGGCTCAAAAAATCCAACGTTTTTTGTTCGTATCTGGGTGTTACATCCTTTTTGTTGGGAAATACCCATATCTGAAACAAGTTTACAGGTTTATCTTTTTGTGCATTAAACTCGCTGTGGTAAACTCCTGTACCTGCACTCATAACCTGTATATCTCCCGATTCGATAACACCTCCGTGTCCCATACTATCTTCGTGACGCAAGCTACCTGATAGAGGTATGGTTATGATTTCCATATTATCATGCGGATGAGTTCCAAAACCTTTACCTCCGTCTATGATATCGTCGTTCAATACACGCAATGCACCGAAGTGTACTCTTTCGGGATCGTAATAGTTTGCAAAACTAAAAGTGTGGTGTGCGTTTAACCAACCATGTTGTGCGTGACCACGTGTTTCAGCTTTATATAAAATAGTTTTCATAATTTTCTTCTTTCTTTTAATTAAAATTGATTTTTAGCAGACCTCAATGAATAATGATAGAGGTCATAGATAATGCACCTGCTACTATTTTGTCATTAAACAGATCGGCTTTTTCTCCTTTCGTTTGCAATGCCAAAGCATATATCATCGGAATATAATGATCCAATGTCGGCATCGCTAATTGTGTCCATTTGCTTAATGACTTGTAATGAATTAAAGAGTGGTGATCGCCTAATTCTATTTTTTCTCTAAAAAGATTGTTGAGCTCGATAGCCCAGTCGTAACCATATTGGGCATTGAAATCGTCTCCTTCTACTTGCAGCATACGCAGATTGTGAATCATATTGCCGCTGCCTATAATAAGTACCCCCTTTCTTCGTAAATACATTAGTTCCTGAGCCAAATCATAATGGTACTGCATGTCTTTGGTATAATCAATACTTAGTTGCAGTACAGGGATATTGGCTTTCGGATAAAAATATTTTAATACGCTCCATGTTCCATGATCTAATCCCCATTCGTAATCTGTTTCAATCGTAAAATTCTGAGCGTTTAATTTTATATCATTTGCCAGGTCGGGAAACCCCGGAGCCTGATATTGTTGCATGTATAATTCGCGCGGAAAGCCATAAAAGTCGTGAATCGTTTTGGGGCTTTCCATAGCTGTAACAAATGTTCCCCGAGTTTCCCAGTGTGCCGATACGCATAATATCGCTTGCGGTTGAGGAAGTTCCTGCCCCAATTCAATCCATTTTTTTGCAAACTCATTGTCTTCAATGGCATTTATAGGTGTACCATGCCCCACGAATAATACAGGCATTAGCGGGGTATCGCTTAAGTACGATAATTGTTTATGTAAATGTTGTAAACTATTTGTTGACATATTTTTTATAACGCTCCTCCATTATATTTAGAATAAAAAATCGGCTTTAGCTAACAGTTGCTAAAGCCGATCAGGAAAAAATTCACTGTCAAAAAACTCTCTTTTATTTAGCAGCTTTAGCTATAATAGTTATTTGTAATTCAATATTGTCATCGATGAACTTATCTTTTAAGTCAGCGAAGATACTTTTTGAACCATATTGAACGTTCCATTGCGTACGGTCGATAGTAAAGGGTATAGTTACCGCTTTGTAAGCATCGCCTTCTTTTGTGATTTTAGCATCGAATGTGATGTTTTTTTCTACATCTTTCATTTTTAGATTACCACTAATGCGGTGTGTAATAGAATCATTACCGGTAACAGCTTCTACTTTAGTAATTGCAAAACTACTTGTAGGATATTTTTCAACATCGAAGAAATCTGCACTCTTCAAGTGAGTAACCAGCATTTCGTTCATTTTTTGATCGGTAAGATCTTCGTCTACAATTGCATTCATGTCTATGATAAATGAACCCGAAGCCACATCTGTACCGTTAATGGCAAGGCTACCTTCTTTTATGCCGATAGTTCCGTGATGGCTTCCGCCCGGTTTAGTTCCTACCCAATGGATAGATGATGCTTGCGTATCAACGACTAGTTGTTCGCCACTACCGTCAGCTATTGCTTGTGAGTCGGTTCCTTCAATTTTGTTTTTAGGACTATTGCTACATGATGCAGCAAATAATACAATAGATAATACTAATAAATACGATTTCATAATTGTTTTTGTTTATTATTCTGATGCAAATATAAATGGAGTTTATTGATTCTCAAAATAGATGTTTTTATGCTTATCTATTAAAATTTTTATAAATTTGTGTGAACTCTTATTATAACGCATAAATACCTGTTTTGTTTGTTTCTTATCGTGTTTTATTGCTGTTATATTAATAACTATTAAATAGATATCCTATCTTAAATTAATTCGGAAGATGATTATTCACAGTTTTACAAATGATTATAGCGAAGGATGTCACCCTTCTATTTTGCAAGCCTTAAATCAAAGTAACCTTGTTCAACAAACGGGATATGGTGATGATATATATACACTGAATGCTGTTGAGGCGATTAAAAGCAAGATTGGCGATAACAGTGTCGATGTACACTTGATTTCTGGAGGAACATTAACCAATCTATTGGTTTTGGCATCTATATTGAAACCATTCGAGTCGGTAATAGCAGCTCATACAGGGCATATTAGTACGCACGAGACAGGAGCGATAGAAGCAACAGGGCATAAAATAGAAGAGGTTATTAGTCCCGATGGAAAATTGACTTGTGAGTTGATTAAGCCAGTCTTGAATAAGTTTCCCGAATATCATACCGTAAAACCAAGGGTGGTTTATATTTCTAATTCAACAGAAATAGGTACTGTTTACACTAAACAGGAATTAACCACTTTGTCGAATTTTTGTAAAGAAAATAATCTGATCCTATTTATGGATGGAGCAAGGCTTCCTTCGGCTTTGATGGCTGCATCTAATGATCTTACGCTCTCCGATGTAGCTTGCTTGACAGATGTCTTTTATATTGGGGGAACGAAGTCGGGGGCTTTGCTTGGTGAAGCGGTTGTAATCACAAATGATACGCTGAAAAAAGACTTCAAATACCATCAAAAACAGCGTGGAGCCATGATGGCGAAGGGTAGGGTACTTGGTATTCAGTTCGAGCAGCTATTTAAAGATGATTTGATTTTTGAACTGGCGAATCATGCCAATAATTTAGCCGCCAAGATTACAGATGCAGTTAAAGAGTTGGGGTACTCTTTCCTCACAGAATCGGATTCCAATCAAATATTTCCTATCTTGCCCAATAAAGTGATCGATACGCTAACCCTCAAATACGGATTTTATGTATGGGAGCCTGTTGATGCTGATAATTCTGCCATAAGAATGGTTACTTCATGGGCAACACCGGAAGAGAAAGTCGATATGTTTATTCATGACCTCAAAGAAACATGTAAACTATGGTAAATCTCGAATGGTACAGAACTTTTAAGGCAATCTATCAGAATGGCACATTAACTAAAGCGGCTCAGGAGTTACTTCTTTCTCAGCCTAATGTGAGTGTTCAGTTGGCTGCACTTGAAAGTTATATTGGTCATGCTTTGTTTATACGACTACCCCGAAAAATGGTTCCTACGGATTATGCCAAGCAGCTTTACACACAGGTTGTAGAATCAATCGATAATCTGGAAAGGGTTGAGGCTGAGTTTAAAAAGTCTATTTTAAATAAAAATACAACGATAAAATTGGGCAGTCCTGCCGAGTTTTTCAGTGTTTACCTGGCTAAGAACGTATCTCAATTGAAGTCTTATCTGATTGTAGAATATGGATTAGCTTCCGAATTGATAGATAAATTGGTCAGTAAAGAGCTGGATGTAGCTATAATAACACAGCGTAATGCTACACATGAATTTCTTACGTATGAACCTCTATTGACAGAATCTTTTAATATTGTATGTAGTTCTGATTTTGACTCGACTGAATTTGATGTTCTGATTGAATCTTCTGATTTAGAGCAGATTGAAAAGTGGTTACAGGCTCAGCAGTGGTATGCTTACAATAGTAATCTGGTATTAGTTAGACGATTTTGGAGGGAGAACTTCAAAAAGCGTCCTTTGCTTAAACTACAGGCTGCGATACCTGATAATAATGCTATTTTAGAAGCAGTGGGTAATAGTAATGGCTTGGCAGTATCATCCGACCTTATTGCTGGAAGGGCATTGAAAGAAGGTCTCGTTCGAGTTCTGTGGCAGGGGTTTCATCCTTCGACTAACGAGTTATATATCGCTTATGATAAAACAAAGATAGAACCCAAGTTATTGGATGAGATTAGAGACTTTGTGAATTTAAGTTTGCAAAAATAATTTTTATTCAGGTATAATGGTTTCAGCTTTGTGAAAGTCGAGTTTCTTATATTTCTTTTTTAGTTTTTCGTCTAACTGAGCTTTATCGTTGGTAAAATAAACCATGCCTGTATCAAAGTGCCATGTTCCTACATAATTAAGGGTGTTACTTTCTATTGTAAAAACAAAACGTTTCAGGTCACGTTGACTGATTCTGTTGCTGTCTATTTTCTCTCTTAAACTATCAGTTGCATCAATTCCCTTGTAAACAGGCTCAATCATGCCATTGCCTCCATACCATTTGCTATCTGTCCACCAATAATCCAATATCATATAAGTACCGGGTTCGAGGAAGTAACAAAAGGTATTTTCTTTTGTCATCTTAAAGGTCGGTTTTACTCTGAATGAAAATAATTCGGAGGTCGTTATATTGACTATCCGTATATCCTGAGGAAAACCGATACTGTTAGTAGATAAGCGTTGTATAAAGCTTCCGTAGATAATAGCCTGACCGGAAACCATCTTGTCATTCCTTTTTACTTCTTTCAGTTCTGTTGTCTCCTGTGCTTGAGCAAAGAAAACAATCGAAACAAAAAGTATATTTAAAATGGTCAATCTTCGTATTGTCTTCTCAAACTTCATAATTGCATATTAAGTAAAATAGATAGCTATGCGAACTTAATAGAAAAATTCTCCTGTATATTGAGCTGTATTTCCGCAACCGTCGGTGGCTGTAAATACAATTTTGTGAGTGATCCCTTTTTTTAATCGGGCAGGATCAAACTTATAAGTATATATCGAAGATTTCATATCATGTGTGAATAGGGCAAACTTGCCATCTATAGTTCCTTTGAATGTTGCTATTCCACTGAGGTTGTCGCTCATACGTATTCTTATCTCATCTTTGGGCACGACTATTCTTCTTTTCCCTTTTCCCGATGTTTCGATGCGGGTGATTTTGGGTGCCTCTGTATCAGCGGAAACCGCTAAACGTATTCCCAATTCACGGATATTGGCTATGATAGAACCATTTTTATAAGAGCCTCCTATCCATGATGCCCTGTTGTTTATCAGTTGAACTACACCGTATTGTTTTTTATTACTTAAGGGATCGGATGATAGTTTTATAGTTACCTCTCCTGATTTATCAAGGGGAACAGGTGTACTATTTACTGTATAAACATCTGAATAATATTCTGTCGAGGAAGCTTGAGACAGTGTAAAACAGACATCGTTATATAAGTTACCCTTGGGAATTGATAAGGTAAACTGATTGGTCTGGTACTTATTATCCTTATCCCAGATAAGAACCTGATTACAAACCGATGGAGTTATAATATTCTGTTTTTTACCAATAACGGTGAAATCATACACAGACTTATTCCCGTACAAATCTTCTAACTCATAAGAAATCAGGTAAGGACGCTCTTCGTTGATGTTAATATAGCCACTGTTGGTAGATGAATAAAAAGGCAATTTGTTTCCCGGTTCGATAAACGACTGCATATAAAATGACTTATTAAGTCTCCAATCAGCAAATTCAGTAAAAGTATTTATCATACGGCTTTGATCAAAAGGAAAGCGGTCTACTTCCGATCTGAAAACTTCTTTATTATCTACTGATAAACTTACAACCCGCACCCCATAGATATTAGAGGTTGCGTCCATTCTATCATACGCTTTTATTCCAAGTCCTATTAACCCCCATGCTTCAATCGGTTGTTTGAGAGGAGAGTATTCTCCACCTTTTAGCTGTGCAACAGATTGACGGAGGGGAAGAACCGTTCCATTGATGACTCCTCTTCCGGGAACAGGGTAGGCTGCAATTCCTTTAACTTCAGGCGATTTATTATCTGCAATAATTTTTTTGTAATACACTAAAGGGTCTAATGCTTTCTCAGTCTTAGTTTCCCTTATTTCGAAATGCAAATGTGGACCACCTGATCCGCCCGTATTACCTGTATAGGCGACTAAGTCTCCTTTTTTTACTGGGATTTGATAAGGAGAAAGTTTTACATCAATCCTAAAGCTTTCCTGTTTATATTGTTCTTGTTTTACAAATTCGGATATCCTTACATTATAAGAGCTCAAATGCCCGTAAACCGAAGTTTGTCCGTTAGGGTGATCTATGTATAAAACGAGTCCATATCCACTGGGTGAAACCCCTATCCGAGAAATATAGCCGTCAGCTATACTGTAAACAGGCTTTCCTTCTACACCTTGCGTCTTTATATCAATTCCCGAATGAAAATGGTTATTGCGAAGCTCTCCAAAATTAGCACTTAATAATAGCGGTATATCCAGAGGACTTCGGTATTCTTGTGCGGAAGTATGTAATGAAAATAATAGAAATATAATAACGATAATTTTGTTCATTGTAAGTTTATTTTCAAGAGTTCATCGAGTACAAAAAGTAGTCAAAAAGGTGACAAACTGATATTACTTTTGTTACTTTTGTTGTTTTTATAATCGTCTTGTAATCAGTTGATAATTATTCAAAAGGTTACAAAGGTTACAAAAGTGACACTTTTTGAGTAGTTTTTTCTTTTCTTTCTTTTACTGTTACCTTTTTTGTCTTTCATCTCTTTTGTTGATAGATAAAAGAATGATATTCAATCCTATCAAGATGCCAGACCTATTTGTTGTTTAGGTAAGTAAAGAGCAATACATAGTTCTGCAAACTTAATCGTGCCCCAAGGTATAATTAATAATATCTTTAGCGACTTCTTTTTTATTCTTTAATTCAAAGTTTGTACGAAGACCATTTTTATTTAGAATGGCTATTTTATTAGTGTCGTGCTGAAATCCGGCTCCGTTATCATTCAGAGAATTGAGGACAATATAATCTAAATTTTTCTTTGTGATTTTATCGAGTGCGTTTTGCTCTTCATTATTTGTTTCTAATGCAAAACCAATCAGAATTTGTCCCACTTTTTTTGCCTTCCCCAGCGAAGCAGCGATATCTTTATTGGGAATCAATTCTAAAGTCAGGTTACTACCTTCTTTTCTTTTGATTTTATTATCCGCTTGTTCTTTAGGACGATAATCAGCCACAGCAGCACACAGTATAGCCGCATCGCTATCAGCAAATTCGCTTGTTGAAACCTGGTACATTTGTTCAGCCGATTCTACATCAATTCTTCTGATATTGGGGTGGCTCGTTCTTAGAGATACAGGTCCGGCAATAAGTACCACATCCGCACCTCTTTCCGCACATTCTTCGGCTAAGGCAAAACCCATTTTTCCGGAAGAGTAATTTCCAATAAAACGAACAGGATCTAGTTTTTCATACGTCGGTCCAGCCGTTATCAGGATTTTTTTTTTTGAAAGAGACTCCTGTTTCTCAAAATATTCTTTGATGTAAGCTACAATATTTTCAGGCTCCTCCATACGTCCTTTACCTATCAGGTGACTGGCTAGTTCGCCGGATGCCGGTTCTATTATATGATTACCGTATGATTGAAGCAATGATATATTGCGTATTGTAGATGGATGTGCAAACATGTCAAGATCCATTGCCGGAGCAATAAATACAGGTGCTTTCATTGACATATAGGTTGTAACTAGCATGTTATCGGCAATTCCGTTTGCCAGTTTACCCATTGTGGCAGCTGTAGCAGGTGCTATAATCATAAAGTCAGCCCACAGACCAAGGTCTACGTGACTATGCCATGTACCGTCATTGGCTCCGAAAAAGTCACTTACTACAGGCTTTCCTGTTAAAGCAGATAATGTTACAGGAGTAATAAATTCTTTTCCTGAAGGAGTAATCACTATCTGTACTTCGGCACCTTCTTTAACGAATAAACGAGCTAAAGATGCTGCTTTATATGCAGCAATACTGCCTGTTATACCTAATACTATATGTTTACCTTTGAGTGTCATTTCTTTATTATCTAGATTGTATGATTTACAAAGGTAATAAATAGGTGTGAGACCTTATACCTCTTTTTTCTTGAACGTGTAATATTTGTTCAGAAAGAATTGTAAAAAAGCGATAATAACCGTAATAGCCAATTTTGCTAAATTTTGGATAATCTTAGGAGCTAGCGATAGGTCGAAATGAGTTAATGTGAAACTTATAAGCTGAACAAAAACGGGAAGTAATATCGATCCGATAACTAAACCTACACCGGCAATACCGAAGAAAGATATAGCTCTTTGCCAGATTTTGTCGGTAGCTTTAAATGTAAAATAGCTGTTGAGAATAAAGTTATTGGTAATTGCCAGTATTGAACTCAGGATATGTGATGCAATATAATTAATACCAAATACATCTCTAAAAATAAAAAATGCAGCCCAGTCCACACCTAACCCGACAAGGCCTACTATTCCGTATTTTGCTAATTCTTTGAAAGACTGTTTCATTAATTTATAAACTTAGATATCAGGTTGTTTATATTATGGCGTGATTCTTATAATGATAAATAGACCTGTTATTACTATTTAAGTCGCAAAGATAGGGCTTTATTTCTTTTTGAATTTGTCTTTTTGTACGATTATTATTTAAAATTTTACTTTTATGGACTCTAAATAACATAAAAATGACTATTTTTGAATTAGAATACTTTTACAACGGTTATTTATTGTGATAGACAAAAAGGTGAAATTATCGGTTTTGGGATTCTCGTTTAACCAAACACAATCAGGCACATATGGCTTGGTTTTGGCTGAGGAGGATGGTGTAAGACGTCTCATGGTTGTTGTCGGGACGCCTGAAGCTCAGTCTATTGCCTTTAAATTGCAAAATACTTCTCCGCCACGTCCGTTGACTCACGATTTATTTTACTCCTTTATATCTGAATGGGGAATTGTTCTTCAGGAAGTGCTTATTTATAAGTATGACAATGGTATTTTCTATTCTAAATTGATGTTCAAGCAAGGGGAAAAAGAAATATCTATAGAATCGCGTACATCTGATGCCATTGGTATTGCCCTTAGAAGTAAATCTCCGATATATACTACCGAAGAAATTATGCAGAAGCTGGCAATCGTATTCAGTGAAGGCGAAGACGATATCGATAATAAAGAAATCGTATCAGGTAATGATACTACAGAATATATGGATAGCTATGCTTTGCTTAGCGAAGAAGAACTGAATTCGATGCTACAAGAGGCGATCGATAACGAAGATTATGAATTAGCATCTGTTCTGCGAGATGAAATGGATAAACGGTTTAACCATTAAGGATTACGATCTTTATCACTTTAAAATACAACATTAAGGTCTGATTTTTACTTCAATGGATAAAACAATATTTTATGCACCTGATATTCAGCATGACAATACCTTGCCACAAGACGAGTCTGCTCATTGTGTGCGAGTATTACGTAAAAAAGAAGGTGATGAGGTATTAATAACCGATGGAAAAGGACATTTTTTTGATGCGGAAATTGTAGATGCCCATCAAAAACATTGTGTCGTAAATATTACACAAACAAGAGTTGAACCTAAACCATGGAGTAATTATTTACATATTGCATTTGCCCCCACTAAAAATTTAGACAGGATAGAGTGGTTTGCCGAAAAAGCAACAGAAATAGGTATTGATCACTTCACTCCTTTATTATGCCGATATTCGGAACGCAAGGAAATAAAATTGCCACGTATCGAGAAAATACTTATCTCGGCAATGAAACAGTCTCAAAAAGCGGTTCTTCCTCTGTTAGACGAAATGATTTCTTTTTCTAGTTTTATTAAGAAGCCTTTCGATGGACAGAAATTTATAGCCCACTGTTATCCACAGGAAAAACAACTATTGAAACATATCTACAAAGCAAATGGAAATGTTCTGCTATTAATAGGACCCGAAGGCGATTTTAGTGAGCAGGAAGTACAGGAAGCATTGAAATATGGCTTTGAACCGATTAGTTTGGGAGAAAGTCGTTTGCGAGCAGAAACAGCAGCCTTGGTTGCCTGCAATACAATTCAGATATTAAACGGTTGATCTGATGTTTGCCCGTTAAAAGTTAAATAGCGTCTGAGTTACTATTTTATCAAATAAATAAGATCTCTATAATCTTATTTATTTGCCACATCGTTATTAAATTCGCGTAGAGCCAGAATGGCTTTGTATAATTTTTTCTTGTAGTAACCTTTGAATATAAAAGATTCGTACCGCTTCATCGAATATTTAATTACATCATACTCCAAAGATTTTCTTGCACTCTCAACAAAGGCGTCGATAAGTGGTTTAAGTGCTTCAGTAGGTTGAGTTGATTGATTGTTTTCTTTTAATGGCTCGTCCATATTTGCTATTTATTTAGATATGTAAAGATAATAAATTATAAGAATCAGCGTTCGAAAGGTGAAGCCCGAACACTTAATAGAGAACTAAAATGATGATAAAAGCTATTTTTTTTGATATAGATGGAACGCTGAAAAGTTTTAAGACACATTCTATACCTCAATCGGCAATTGATGCAATTAATCAAGTAAAGAGCAAAGGTATTAAAGTATTTATAGCTACAGGTCGTTATTTTAATCAGATAGGCGATTTGAATGGCTTAACTTTCGATGGATTTATAACATTAAATGGAGCTCATTGTATAAATGGAGAGTATCAAACAATCTTTACGAATCCAATTCCCAAAGATAATATAGAAGCGTTATTGCGTTACCATAAAGAAGTCTTCTCGTTTCCATCTATATTTATAACAGAGAAGCGGGAATTGATTAATTTTATTGATGAGAATGTTAGGGCAATAAGTCAATTGGTGGATGTACCGTTATCTCCTGTTGGTCAATTGACTGAAGCTGAGATGGCTGAGGTTCTGCAAATCGATGCTTTTATAAATGATAATCAAGAGAAGGAAGTTCTAGGAACAGTTCTGGCTAATTGCGATGCGAGTCGTTGGCATCCTCTTTTTGCAGATGTTAATGTAAAGGGCAACAGCAAACGTACGGGTATTGATAAGTTTCTTGAATATTATAAATTAAATCTTTCCGAAACAATGGCTTTTGGAGACGGAGGTAATGATATTCAAATGTTAGAATACGTGGCTCTAGGTATAGCTATGGATAATGCCGGAGATAAAGTTAAGCAAGTTGCCGATTATGTTACAGATTCAGTTGATGACAATGGCATCTCTAATGCATTAAAACACTTCGGACTTATCTGATAAAAGAGCTTAAATAGGCGAAGCTATGACCAAAAACTGTTTATACTTTATATCATCCAATGAATTTAATACTACTTTGTTGATAAGTGATGTCAGACAAAAGGGGCTAACGCCGTTGATACCTGTTATCTGATCTATTTTGTATCCACAATCTTCAAACATCCTTATAATACTTTTCTTTGTAAAGAAACGAAGGTGTGTTCTATCTAGAATGCCGGAGTCTTTATAGTGCCAATCTTTTTGAAATAGGAGCTCTCTTAGTACTTCGATATGTCTTATGTTGGGTATCGATGCTATAATTTTCCCCTCAGGATGTAGGTTGTCTTTTATCTTTGATAAGCAAGTTTCAGGATATGGCATATGTTCAAGCACATCGTTAAAGAATATGCAGTCAAAGAATTTCTGCGGGAGATCATCGGATACCTCATCGAAAGAGCCTATTAAAACTTTATCCAATTTTGTTTTTGCTATTTCAGCAACATCCTTGAACATTTCAATTCCCCAAGTTTCTATATCCCTTTCCTTTTTGAGTTTTGCTGAAAAAACTCCTGTGGCACAGCCAACATCTAAAGTTTTTGCTATATTCAGAGGTATAAAAGGAAAAATTTCTTTTCTATCAGAGCTATAATAACCGGAGTCTTGCATAAGATACTAATATCATTGATGATTAAAACCTAAAGATAATATTTTAGTTTTATTGGCACTGAAATCTATACAGTATATTTATTTTAATGACGAGATACTGGTATGCGTAAAGATTATTCAATCAATCAGGGTGAAGTCCTATTTAGTACTTCACCCTGATTGATTGGTTTTTATTATATCATGATGCAGAAAGTATCTGCATACTCAGGTCTATTTTAACGCCCGCCTCTTGAGCGGATATTTGGATTGACCGGAATGTAGCAAGGTTTGAAGTTTACAGCCATACTGTTGCTGGTAACTATTCCGCATCGGTCGGTTACTACTACATGGTAATAAGTAGTTCGCGACTGAATAAGAATGGGAGGAGTGTAGGTGGCACTTGTGGCACCTGCTATATTAGTCCATCCTGTTGTACCATTTGTACTGGATTGCCATTGATAGGTGTATACTCCACTACCTCCTCTTACGGCGCAACTTAAAGTATTGGCTACTGTACGAACACATACTGTCTGGCTGTCTGTAACTGCTCCTGTAGTCAATGGTTTATACACATTGATATAAACGCTATCCTGCACGGGGTCGCCGCAAAATTCGGGCATAACGGTTACTCTGTACCAGCCTGTCATAGTTGTATCTGCATCGGCAATTTTAGGGCTTTGTATTGTCGAAGAGAATCCGTTGGGTCCTGTCCAGTTATAAGCTGTGTTACCAAGTGTTATACATTTGAGTTCGATGGTATCTCCGGTACATACATTATTATTAGTGGCATAAACAATGCGGGCGGTGCTTAGTTTAGCCATCGTTATCTGTTGGCTGAAACTGTTGCCGCACTGGTCCATAATACGTGCTGTATAAGTAGAGTCGGCTTGTCCGTAGTCGAAGTGTGCCTGATCTGAGGTTACGATGTCAGGAAGTCCTATTTTTACTGTATTATCTTTATTCCATAATTGATAGGTATAAGGTGCTACACCGTTTATGGCTTGCAAAAGGATTACTCCTGTAGCTCCATCGGTACATTCATAGGCACTACTTCCTGTCTGGCTCAGAGCTAATGGGGGGGCGGTATAAACAATCGTTTTCGTATTGATAACACAACCATTGGCACTATTGGTATTTAGAATACCTAGTGTATAGGTTCCCGGAGTAGAAAAAATAAACGATCCTCCGGGTGAAATTACTGTTTTGTCATACCCTGCAGGACCACTGGTCAATCTGTAATAGGTAGTCGTATTAGTACCCTGATAGGTCATTAATCCCGAAGGAGTAACCCTCATTCCCGAGCATGTATTCTCTGTAGTATAGCTTAATGCTTTACCACTGTATATTCCATTCGTGTTGATCGTTGTTGTTAGTGGAGTTGGGTCTCCGCATCCATGAACGACACTCAATGTATAAGTTCCTGCAGGCAGGGTGGTGGTAGGCATATAATAATAATAGGACGAGCTGGTCGATGTATATGTTTGCGGGGTATATCCTGCCGGACCGGTTATTGAAAAGGTGGTACCTGCTGGATAGTAGACCGATCCATTGGCATAAATATATAATTGTCCTTGGTCCTCGTAGCAATTATTAGTTGAGGAAACAGACATCGTATAACCGGTAGGCAGACTCGATGTTCTATTTATGGTAGTGGTGTAAGTACGTAGAGGATTTGTTCCTACATATACCGCTTCGAACGTATACGCCTTGCCATATTCTAAATCAACAGTTGAACTTGTTAAGGTAGGGGTGAGGGTGTTAGAGTGTACAACTACCCCTAAAGGATCTTTGATAGTTATTTCAATAGGATAACAAGGGTCGGTAGAACTGTAGTACAATCGAAAGAGATTACTACATTTATCGTCGGTATAAGACAGAGACATAGTTCCTCTGCTAATGTTTGTACTCGTTGTCATTACAGTTCCATTAGCATCAGTCATTAGCACATTATAGCTAATACTATACTCCAAAGCAAGTTGCTCAGATACAGGATTTGATAAATTAGTCTTGTTCAAAATTACAGTTCCGGCTCCTGCACCGGTTGCCTGAGTTATAACAAGGGAGACCGGATAGCATAACAATCCATCATAATCTGTCCAAGGTCTGACAGTATATAGATAGTCATCACATCTCCGGGTATAGTTAGAGGTCATTGTTGGCTTCTTCATGTAGGTTGTTATACTGGTATAATTATCAGGGCAACCTTTTAATCGAGTATATACAGATATAGTTTTGGGAGTATAGAAGTCTGCAAGCGTGTATGGTGATAAATTTAGTGTTAATTGAGAAGTTGTCCATGGAGTCCAATTAGTTGGCATTGTTCCTCCTCCCGGTGCAGCACCTACTTCGTACATACCATCCAGATAATATCGGTAGTAGTCAGGGAAGTTACTACTTACAGCACCTGCACTCCAGTAGACAGCACTACACGAGTTGTCGGTAAGTATTGGTCTGAATCCGCTATAAGTGTTGTTCGAAAAAGCTGGAAAACCAGAGATTTGCCCCAAAGTAAAAGTTGCTACGGAAGTATAACAGCCATCGTTTATCTGTACTGCATAATCGCCTGATGGATAATTTTCACTGGGAAACGTATAAAGACTACCGTTCTTGGTTGGTGTAACAATACCTGTTGTAACACCGGCCGGTGCTGATGTTATATTAAAGGTAAAAGTTCCACTACCATCTGTAACATTTAATACAATTATACCTGTATTACATATGTCATAAGACTTACGCGACGATGTTGCATTAAAAGAAACCGAAGGAACCTTATAATTCCCTCCTACAGTTACATTAGTAACAGTTTTAACCACATCATAATCGGCATTTACTTTACAAAAAGCACGTACCGTTACTGTGTAATTACCTGCAGGAATATTTGTAAGTACATTATGTTCCTGCGGATTTATCGTAAAGCCGGTAGTTGGCGAGGTCAATCCGTATTGAATATTGAAAAGATTGGTCAAGTCACCGCTGAGGGTCACCGTTACCGTTCCATTAGCTTGACAGGTTGATGGAGTAGATGCCGTCGTTACCGTGAAATTGGAGGCACAGTCCTGAGCCATTATATTTCCAGCTAAAAATATAGATAGGAACAAATAGAATATTTTATAAGATAGTTGTTTCATCCGTATCTTTGTTTAGTTAAGGTAATGGTCAATTTACCTTCTAAAGGAAAATCATAATTGGAATCTCCATATAGAAAAATAAAGGTAAAAGTTAATCTATTATCACTAAAAGAAGACGAATAAGGTGATAATTGCCTTTGACTATGCTTGAAAGCGGATACTTCAGATTTTTCTTTGGTCGGAATCAGTTTTATTCCGTCCTCTACTGTATATTCTGATTGATCTGGTAGAACACAAAATGATAATACTCCATTACTGATAGTAGCCTGCAAAAATATATTTTGAAGAAACATATCCGTTGTATCTACTAAAGCCGGGTTGGTTATAATACGTTTATCAACCTCTGACTTTGAATTAGAATTGGAAATGGTAAATACTGCTTTTTCAAACAGATATGTTCCATCTGTTTTATTTGCTTTGCCAGACTGAGAATATGCAGATAAAGCGCATAAACATAATATCAGTGTATGAAGTATTTTCATAATTGACTTTATTTGACTTTGAATACAATATTCATAAATGTTTTTTCCGAAAGAGTAAGCTCTGCAGGCAATCTATATGTTAATACTCCTGTATTGCTTACTGCAACGCTTTGAAAAACTGAATTATCGTAATAGGTTATAAAATATTCCAGAGCACTACTTGCTGATACAGGTAGAGCAGTTGCACCAGGACTTTTATATGAAGTACCGGAATTAGTTAACGCAAATTGATCCGAATAGGCTTTGTATAAATCTATTGTAAATGTTTGTGTTCCTGTATTGTATGCCGGGTCGGCTGTGTCCGTTGGTAATATTATTGACGGCATATAAAAGAACCGTAAGCTTTCATCAGGACCGATTGGTTGCCAGATAGTTCCATCGAAGTAGTAGTAACCAATTGTAGTTACTTTTCTTGTTTTAGTGGTTGTTGTACCAGTTGTATTAGTTACATAAACAATTGTCCCTGTTTGGTCGGCAATATATTTAGCATCTTTCGATACTAACTGGTTAAGTGTAAGTCGGGGAGCTGTAAGACCTTCTGCAGTAGTCGCATCTGTCGCAATAGCCTGTACATCTAAACTAACCTTTGGGTCTGTAGTGTTAACACCCACTTGTGCTTGTAGAAAGCCTATGCTATAGATTCCTAGCATAAATAAAAAAATCCTTTTCATTGTCGTTATTTATTGTCGTTGTTGTTTTTAATATCTTTACTCTAAAGAACAAAAGTACACAAATAAAAAAATAAAAGTATATAAAAAAAGGAAAAAAGCATGAAAGATTATTTTTTATTAGTCTAGAACAGAAAAAGATAGTCTTTTTTAGCTTGCTAAATATTATCTTACATATTGTTTTGTAGCAGTGTTTATGGCTTAATAATATGTGGTTTTTTCTTTAACAAAGATATTGTTTGGAGAGAAAAAAGATTATTTACTGAGATCTTATCGTTGAGTTTTTTTTTAACAGTTAAAGTTAGGCTGCTTCATAAATAAATTAATGATGAAGTATTGGAAACTAACTCTAGTGCATCTCAATTAGAAGATGCGTTTAATCAGAAATGTAAAGTTTCGGAGGCAAAAGAAGATAGAGCAGATATTATATCTTTCGTTTTGATGAATTTATATATTGCCTTGAAATATTTTGTTCTTTAGTAGAGACACGAATATACTAGACTTTGGTCATTGTATGTTTTCGAAAATCTGATAAATTATACGAATATAAAGTATATTTTAGAGTATCAAAGATATACACCTCAAACTTATCTGAACAGGCCGATTTTGGTTCGCGATTTTATGGTATACTCTTATTTTAGAATAATACCTATTTTATATATCTGATGTTAAATGGATTGTAGCATATATTCAGCGAATTATCGTTGCGAAAAGAAACCAACATGTTAATAAAAATTAAATATAGTATATGAAATAGTACATTGATATACCACATTTATGGTATTTGTTTAGTTTTACAAACAAATTAATTTTGTGAAAATTATTTACTTTTCAGAAAAATTATTGAAATGAAGTTAATCTTTCACTTTTGCTCTAAAGAAAATTATCTACTAATCCTATTTTATCAAAGTAATATTTGTATTTGACCTCCTTTTAGAAACTATTCTCCATTTGTGATACCTGAAATGGGATATCAAATATTTATTTTATTTAAAAACCGTTTACAATTAATGAAAACCAAATTACTATTTATTTTTTTCATCTTATTTAGCACTTTTGCTTTTTCACAAAACTATGTGGTAAAGGGTAAAGTGGCGGATGAAAATGGTGAGCCTTTACCAGGTGTTTCCGTCTCAATAAAAGGAACTACAACCGGTACTGCAACCAATGTCGATGGAACTTACTCCATAAATGCAGAGAAATCGCAGGTACTTCGATTCTCATTTTTGGGATATGGAGTAAAAGAAATAACAGTATCAAGTGACAAATTGAATGTATCACTAGAGCCTGATGTTAAAGAGCTAGACGATATAATTGTCGTGGCGTATGGTACAGCCTCTAAAGCCGGATTCACAGGTTCTGCTTCAACTGTCGGGAAAAAAGAAATTGAGAGGGCACAAGTCAGTAGTGTAACCCGTTTACTACAAGGAGCTGCATCCGGAGTTCAGTCTATATCATCATCCGGTCAGCCGGGGTCTGATGCAAATATTTATATTAGAGGTATAGGTTCTGTTAATGCCGCAAGTACGCCCTTGTATATCGTAGATGGCGCTCCATTTGACGGCGCCTTGAATTCACTGAACCCTGCGGATATTGAATCTATCAATGTTTTGAAAGATGCCGCCTCTACCTCTATTTATGGTTCTCGTGCAGCTAACGGACTTATAATTATCACTACTAAGCAAGGAGTAAAAGCAAATAAAGCAAAGATCGATGCTAGCTTTGTATATGGGGTATCTTCCCGTGCAGTGGCCGATTATAAACAAGTTAGTACCGATCAGTATTGGGAACTCTATTGGGAGGCTTTAAGAAATCAACGTTTATACAATAACAAAGAGTCGGCAGATGTGGCTGCAAAATATGCATCTTCCAATATAGTAGGTAACTTGGGTATCAACCCTTATGGGAGTAAATATGCTGAGCCTGTTGGTTTAGACGGTAAAATTGTAGCGGGAGCAGTCCCTTTGTGGAATGATAACTGGTCTGATGCATATACACAGGATGCAAACCGTACCGAAGCTCAAGTAAATATATCTGGAGGTAGTGAAAATTCGACTTACTATATTTCGTTAGGTTATCTGGATGATCAAGGTATCGCTTTGGCATCAGGTTTTAAAAGGTATACAGGTCGTGTAAATCTTAATTCAGAAATAAGAAAAGGAATTCGTATTTCTACAAATATCGCTTTAATTCATTCCGATCAGAAAGCACCTCTGGGAGAGGATAGCAATACTTCAAATACACTTAATTCTGCACGTCTGATTCCTAGTTTTTATCCTGTATGGTTACGTGATCCTGAAACAGGAGCATTGGTCGACGGAGTGAAAACTCCTGACTTTGGATTGTATAGACCATCTGCAGCTTTAAGAGGTCAAAACGCTCTGGGGTCTTCTCATTATGACTTTAATAAGGTATCTCGTGATGTAGCATCATTAAGAGCTTCTATCGAATTTGATTTGTATAAAGGTCTTACTTATAAGGCCAGTGCTAATCTGGATTATACGAATCGCAACGATCATGATTATGCTAATCCTGAATATGGAGAGGCTTCTGAAAATGGTTATCCGGGAACAGTTGCAAAATTAAACAGAAAAACAACAGGATTTACAGGTAATAATATTTTGGTTTATACAACTAAAATAAATACAGCCCATAATCTGAAACTTATGGCAGGACAAGAGTATTATGAATATAATACAACATTCATTTCGGGTGAGCGTAGCGGATTGCCTGCACTGGGCTTAACAGAGCCTGACGCAGCCAGTCAGTTGAACTCTTTTGGAGGTTTCTCGGATAAGTATAAGTTGCTGAGTTTTTTCGCCAATGCCGAATATAACTATAACAACAAATACTATGGTTCTGCATCAATCAGAACGGACGGGTCATCTCAATTCGCCCCCGACTCTCGTTGGGGTACTTTCTGGTCGGTGGGTGGTTCATGGAGACTCTCGCAAGAGAATTTCTTAATTGATGTAAGCCAAGTAACCAAATTGACACTACGTGCCAGCTATGGAGGTCAGGGTAATGACCAGATTCAAAATAGTAGTCTAAGCAGAAATTATTATGCTTATCAAGACCTATTCGATATTAACAGTAATTTAGGGGAATCAGGATTTGTAAGAACAACTCTGTCTAATAAAAATTTGAAGTGGGAGACAAATTTAAATTTTAACCTAGGTACCGATTTTGGATTTTTCGATAACAGGTTATCAGGTTCATTCGAGTTTTTCGTGCGCCGTTCCAAAGATTTACTTTTTTCTCTACCAAAACCACCGTCTATAGGTTATAACGGATATACAGCCAATGTGGGAGCTTTGAAGAATGTCGGTTACGAAATCTCTTTAACAGGAGTTCTTATTAAAACAAATAGTCTTACATGGACAGTTTCGGCAAATACAACACATTTCAAAAACACAATAACCAAATTGCCTCAAGATCCGATAGTATCATCAAATGGTTTTAATATACTAACTAAAGGAGGTTCTATATACGATTTCTTTCTAGTGGAATGGGCAGGGGTCGATCCTGAAGATGGTATGCCACAATGGTACAAAACGGTTGCTGATGGAAGCCGTGTGAAAACGAAAAGCTATAATGAAGCCAACAATACTACTTCCAGAATTACAGCGGGAAGCTCTCTGCCCGATTTAGTTGGTGGATTTAGTACCAGCTTCACATATCGCGATTTTGATTTCTCAGCATTATTTGCTTATGCATTGGGTGGGAAAATATACAATAGAGATAAATTGATGATAATGAATTATGGTTCTAATGCCGGACGTGCGATGTCGGAAGATCTATTGAATCGATGGACACCAGAGAATAGAGATACTGATGTCTCGCGCATGATAACATCGACAGCTAATTCATTAACTAGTACTTCGACTCGCTTTCTTGTCGATGCAGATTACTTAAGATTAAGAAATATAAATTTGGGATACACTGTTCCAAAACCCCTATTACATAAAATAGGTGTATCGAACTTACGTGTATTTACTCAAGCTGAAAATCTGTTTACAATTTTTGGTGAACAAGGAATGGATCCGGAACAAGCTGTAAATGGTATTTCATATTATAGATATCCGGCTATGAAGACAGTTTCATTCGGGCTTAATCTTTCATTCTAAAATATTAAAAAATTATTTAAATGAAAATATATATATATTCACTTTTAGGAATCTTATTATCAGTCAGCTTCAATTCTTGCGAAATGGATGTGGTTCCTACTAATGCTGTCAATAGCGATTTAGTATTTCAAAATGCAGATAATGCAGATAATGTCCTGAACGGGACATGGAGGTATTTGTGGGATACCTACTCCACTTATCAAAACCCCGGTTTCACGACTGTTCTTTTAACCAGTGATGCTATGGGTAACGATGCGGCTCTGCAACCCGGTAAATATGGCTATCTTGCTCACTACTCATTTACAAATATGTCGAACACCACTGCAACAACAGTGACTGCAATCTGGACGTTTGCATACAAAGGGATAGATAATACCAACAGTTTGATAACCAGAATAGATGGAGTTCCTGGAGATGAGAAACAGAAAGCTAGAATAAAGGCTCAGGCACAAGCTTTAAGGGGATATTTATATCTCAATTTGGTAACATTCTACAATTTTGCTTATGCTAAAGATTCTACAGCCTTGTCTGTACCAATCTATACAGAGCCTTCGACTACAGAAACTGTAGGAAAACCACGCAGTCAGGTAAAGGACGTTTACAAACAAGCCGAAACTGATCTATTAGCTGCATACAATAATTTAGGGACATACGATAGAGGTGGCTTGAAATATAAAATGGATAAGAATGTAGTTGCAGGTCTTCTTGCACGCCTCTATCTACAAACAGACAGATGGGCACAAGCTCAAAAATATGCAAATGAGGCTCAATCTGCTTATAAATGGATGGCACAGGAAGATTATTTTAAGGGCTTTAATGATTATAATAATGCAGAATGGATATGGGGACACGGGCAAACGGCAGATCAAAATGTAGCAAGTTATAGTTTCCAATTTAAAGACGTCTCTTCGAAAGCTTCGGGTTATTACAGCTTTATGGCTGATCCTTATTTTAAGGATTTATTTAATAACGATGCAGGCGATGTTAGATTCAGATTATTCGAATGGGATACAACTCGTTTCTTAGGTGGACTGATGTATAAAAAATTTGTAATGCGATCAAATGAAACTGGAGATATTGTATTAATGAGAAAGGCAGAACAAGTATTGATCGAAGCAGAAGCCTTTGCTGAATTAAATCAGTTGAGTAATGCCATAGCTAAACTGAATGAGTTAAGAACTCAGCGTGGAGCAGCGACACCTGATTTGACAGGTTTATCAAAACAACAGCTTATCGAAGAAATTCTGATAGAGAGACGTAAAGAGCTTTTTGGCGAGGGATTTGCTTTATCTGATATTCTTAGACGCCAAAAGGCAGTAGTAAGGAAAGAGATTCCTTCAGGAACATTAATCCCGGGAAGTCAGACTATCAAAATGCAAGGGCATACAGTGACTAAACTACCCGATGGTAAAGATTTTGTTCCTAATAGCACTTATTATTTATTTTCGATACCATCTACGGAATCGACAAATAACCCTAACTTGTAATTTAAGATCTGAACTAAAAGGAAGCTCAAAAATAGATTAACATAAGTTCTATATAATTTTCAGAAGATAGCCAATAGGCTATCTTCTGTTTTTTCAAACCTAATCGAATCTATGTTAAGATTAGAGACAAAAGTCTCGAACTCTTTTAGTGAAGATTTAGAAAAAGTTGTTAGTTTTATAATATATATGCATTAAACCTATTTATCGTTTATTAGTCAAAGCAACATACAAATCTATTAATTATGAAAAAGATTATAGTAATAACGACTTTGTTCTTTATAAGTGTTATCAGCTCTGCTTCCGAGTATATGTTTTATAAAGGCAATTCGACCTCTGTCTTTGATATTGTATTTATGATAAAAGACAATAAGATGTTTAATGGCAGAAATACTGCTTTTTCAGATAATATCATATACACAATAAAAGACAATTCAATATACAAAGGTAATTCAACCTCTGTTTTTGATGTTGTATATACTATAAAAGATAATAAAATATTTGCAGGTAGAAGTACTGCTTTTTCAGATAATATCATATACACTGTAAAAGACAATTCGATATACAAAGGTAATTCAACCTCTGTTTTCGATATTGTATACACTATAAAAGACAATAAGGTGTTTGAAGGCCGGAGTACTGCTTTTTCGGATAATATTATTTATACGGTCAACAATAGTGAGGATATATACAAAGTTATTTTGCCGCTTCTATTAATGTGAAAACCCCAAACATTTCTGTCTGAGGATTCCAAATTTCGTGGAATATAGTACCAGAATCTCGAACTCTTTTAGTGAGGATTGGGAGAGAATAGTTAATTTTATGTGAATTTTTAAGGATAGCTATGATAACGAAACAGAAAATTACGATATATTTAAAGTATCAAAATATAGATAACTTTGCTCGTTGTGCTAATGCAAAAGAGAAAAATATATTGAGTGATAAAGATTGGGGACTTATTGAAAATTTAATACAAGATATCCATTTATTGAAAAACAATATGGTTTCTAAGGAAATGAGAGATGAAATAGAAAACAAAATCAAAGAATATACAGAAGATGAAAATGGACTTATTGAAAAACTAATTAATATAAAATTTTAACTCCCCACACATTTCTGTATGAGGAGTTAAAATTTCGTGGAGAATATCACTCTCTAATCTATGTGATTATTTAATAAAATAAAGAATCAAGTAGTTGTTTATTCGGAGTGTATGTGGTTTTGGTCAGTAGTTTTAATATCTTATAATATCATTGCCTATTAGAAAAATAGGGTGTGTTTTTGGGTGTACATTTAATTAGTGTATCTATGAATATAAAGCGAAATATAATCTTTTCTCTTGAAAATAGAAAGAAAGATGGTTTATCGTTTATTGAGGCCTATTCGTATGAGAGTTGTATACGCTGGGCAGAGAGTAGAGTTTACAACAGGGCATAGAATAGATATTTCAAAATGGGATGTGCATAGGCAACGAGTAAAAAATGGATGCACTAATAAACTCAAACAAAGTGCATCTGAAATAAACAGCAACTTACTAAAGTATTCTACAATATTACAAGATATATTTAAGGAATATGAAGTATTGGAAACTAACCCAAGTATATCTCAATTGAAAAATGCCTTTAATCAGAAATGTAAAGTTTCGAAGACAAAAGAAGATAGAGTAGAGATTATATCTTTCGCTTTTGATGAATTTATAAATGAAAATAGAGTTATAAACAATTGGGCTGAATCCACTATGAAAAAGCTCAAAACAGTAAAAAAAGCATTTGAAAGATTTTGATATAAATTTGACTTTTACCTCTTTGACGGAAGATCGAACATCAGATTATGTGAATTATCTTCGTATAGATAAGGATATGAGAAACACGACTATTGGAAAACAAGTGAATCTTTTAAAATGGTTTTTACGTTGGGCAGTAAAAAAAGGATATACTGAGAATATAGTATTTGAAAAATTCAAACCTAAGCTTAAGACTACTCAAAAAAATCATATTTTTAACATGGAGGGAGTTATTTCTCCAATACGGCTTTTACCAGATAATTTAAATCTTCTTGTTTGGCTTTGGGTAGATAGGATTATAGACTTTTTCATTCCAATTATTTTTTATTACCCTCTTGTGAAAATAGACAAAAAGGTCTTAGACTTTAAAGATATGCAAAAAAGGAAAATGATTTTAACAAGATTGATTATTTATTAGTTGAAAGACTATATTTGTATGTATAAAGTACACTTTGAGAATTCTGTATGTTTTGTTTGTCCGTACGATATGTACAGAGCTAAATTGCCAAGTGTAAATCTATAGTTTTTTAGTATTTATTTATCAGCTTGGTATTATTATCAGGCTTAAAAACGGACGTATGGTAGCACAGCAATTGACTTCAATAGAGTATTGGTCAATACTTATAAATTGTGCTCACATGGTATTAAGGTTATCTCATAACGAAATTAAAGAGGGTTATTCGGATAATGCTATATATGTGATGGAATATATTGAGACGGGTACAAAGGAGGATATAATCGACATTTTGTTTGATGATCCGCAAGCTACTCTGTCTTGTACTTTTAATGAAAACAGTATTTGCAATGCTTCTTATATATTTTTAGATAATCTGAATGAGGTGAATACTCATATTTCTTATCTCAATAAAACATATAAGTATGACTTTATCAGGAATTATTGGGTATTGTCTGATTCTTTTCTATCTGTAAAGGAAACTAAAGATGATATTTGCTTTGTATCTTTCTTTTGATAACAGGGCTTTCTAATATGATTCAGGCAAGATCTTTATGTTCTTGCCTGATGATTGGAGTAGAGTATGTTATTTAGTCTATCTCTGAGAGATTTTACTTCTTCTTTTGAACCTATCTGCTAATTCTGAATGATTTTCTATTTTCAACTTCAGGCATTTAGTCATAAATATCAGCGATAAGTTTAAATATTAGCTCTTCTATTAGTTGTTTTTATGAGTTAGGGCATTAATCCTAAATTATGTATTACCCTTATTATCTATATGGTTAAATTGTATCGATTGTAAATATTAATTCATTATTAAGTATATAGGAGAAGAGTGAGATATTTATGTTTTAGAATTAAGGAAACGCCACACGACTTTTATTTTCTTTGTTTATGTGATACATTGGCACCGAAAGTGACTACTGCTTCTTTTATCTCCATCAGATCTGTTGTCATTTCACCGAATGAGGCGAATCTTCCTATTTGCTTTCGGGGTAGCGAGATCAACCCTAGTTCGAAACAGGATTTTGAGAGTAGTTCCCTATACAATCGTAAAACAAAAATATAATGTCTAAATGATTCTGTACCAGCATTTATAGATTTTTCTCGTAAAAAAATTATACTTTTATATATCTACACTCTATTAACATTTAATCAAAGAAAATGAAGAGCTATCAAGCAAAGAAAAAAGAGTTATCAAAGCATGTATTTGAAATTCTGGAAGCCAAAGGGTATCTGTTATTGGAAGAGGAAAGAAGATACCTTGAAAGTGGAGAGTATCGTACAACTTTGGCTACAAACTTTAATAGTATAACCCAAGCGATAGAGGTTCTAAGAAGTTTTCCTCAAATGAGCAATATTAGTGTTAACTATGATGACTTTGCAATCTTAAAAAATCGTGTATTATTTACTGTTAAGCCCAGAATAATGGAGAAAAAGGTCGAAGCAAAAGAATCTGACTCCGAAACTTCACCGGGATAAATTAAATTACTAAAAATACTTACCGCCTGAGATACTATTTTTATCTATACCCAAAGGAGATTAAAAACACTTAAGGATTTTGGGCAGATTTATTAGATTTCTGTTATGATTTAAGCCTATCCGGGAATTTATCCCATTATTTTCTCGTCAAAAACTCACTTATTTATTTTTTATTTCTAATATTTTAAACAAATACAGTTAAATGTGAAATAAGCTATCTCTTCATGTTAAAAAAAAATATCTTTGTTCACTTATTTTAATCTAAAAATGAATTATTTATGTTAAAATAAAGATATTTTCAATAGAAACAATCATTAAGTTAATCCAATCAACAATTAACTAACAAAAATATTTATATGCAGTTAATATTTAGCATGATTCTTATGCTATTTGTCCAGGCCCTAGCATTCAGGCAAATTAATCCTCGACATAATGAAGTCCGTTCCTGCGACAAAATAGTCAACCCAACGTTTTAAATAAAATAATAATAACCTAACCATTAGAGCGTAGCTTTATGAAAGAAAACATTTATCCGATGTAATATTCCCTATAATTAATAGAATGCAATCTACTTTTTCGAAAAGAATACTCATTATATCTCTGACCCTAGTTAGTATTCCTGCGTTTTGTCAAATCCATACTAACCAGAATGGAATACAAACCAGTGTTATTGGTAGCTTCTTTGCTAATGGAACACAAGCCAGAAGATTTGAAATTGCAACAGTTGGTTATAACTCCTACAACTGGCAACCCGGGGGAGTGATAATTGTAGAGTTATTTAATATTAACTATTCAACAGGATATGAAAAGTACTCAGTTGAGATTGGATATGCACAGGGTGGACAAGGGAGTCCGGAGGTTAAATTAATCGACTCTCAAGGTATAAATCATAATGCTAAGATAATATTAGGTACATCCTATAACTTAGCAACACAGGAGGGAGGATATACCAATAAAGCCATTCCTGTATATCTCGATATAAGAAACTATAGCCATTACAAAGTTAGACTTACTTATATGCATACAAAGGTTACTGCATTAACAACATTTGGCCAGATTCAAATCAACGAAAATCCATCTCCCGTAAATATTCCGGATTTTTCTGTATCTACAATAATTAATGAAGATGTAAATAGTTCAGGGAGTTTAATGATCAGAGGAAATGGAAACCATTTTATGGAAAAAGGGAATGTCGGTATAGGAACAACTAATCCGACCAGCAAACTTGACGTAGAAGGAACCGGTTCTATCAGTAGCCTTTTAACTGTAGGAAAGCAAATAGATCCAAGCAATGGCGGAATTGTCAATAGAATAGCAATCACTCCTTATCGTCATACCGGAGGACCCTGGTATTTTACTTCACGGGATACACCCGGTACTGCTTATCTGGATATCATGTATGGGGGGAAAAAGCTTTTCTCAATGATCCATACCGGAGGTGTCGAAATTGCTGGTCCACTCAAAGCCAGAGAAGTGACTATTGATATTACCGCTGGAGCCGACCATGTATTCAATCCTGATTATGATTTAAAACCACTATCAGAAGTAGAGCATTTTATTAAAACAAACAAACATCTCCCTGAGGTTCCTAGTGAACAATAAATGCAAGCTGAAGGACTTAATGTGAACGAATTTCAAATAAAGCGTCTTCAGAAAATAGAAGAACTTACTCTGTATATGATAGATCAGAATAAAGAAATCCAATATATAAAGCAAGAAAACAAAGAATTAAAAGAACAAATAAAAAATCTGCAATAATAATGAAAAATATATTCTTCTTAATTAAAGTCGGGATACTATTACCTACACTTACTCAAGCACAAGTAAATGAAAATTTTGATTTAGACAAAAGAAGTCAAGACTCTATTGCTTTCCATCAGTCTTTTATGACTGACAGTTCCTTAAATAATATCAAAACTGTATCATTAAGAAGTACAGCCACAAGCAACTCAGGTAGCTTTACTATTGCTGGAGATCAGAATACTTATTATCCGGTTGCATTTAGTGACAATGGTTGGAATTCAAATGAAGTAACTATTTTAGAACTAGGTAGATCAAATGTTCATGGAGATTCTCAATGGAATGGATCAGTTATGGCTACATTCAAATTTCATGTAACAAGATGGGGACATGGTTCTAATTTTGTAGATGCCGATATAAAGCAGGATCAACCTTCAGCTAAATATTTTATCGGAGGATGGCAAGATATAACTGGAACTAGTAATGGTTTATATTTGATAATTTGGTTAAGAGGGGCAGCCACTTATAATTATCATTCAAATTATCCCCAAACACCTCTATTTACAAACACTTCTTTGACTATAGAAGGTATTTTATACCCTTCTAAAAATCAAATAGAAAACTATGTTAATCCAAGTGGGACATCATTAGCTCGAAATATGTGGGTAACAGGCAGCCAGTCTAATTATTTCAAAAGTAATGTTGGTATTGGCACAAATAATCCTAAAAAGCTTCTGGATGTAGCAGGAACTATTCATGCTCAGAATATAGAAGTAGACCTTATAGGATGGTCAGATTTTGTATTCGACACAGACTATAAACTTCCTTCATTAAAAGAAGTGGAAGACCATATAAAAGAACATAAGCATTTACCTAATATTCCATCAGAAATTCAAGTCAAAGAAGAAGGTATAAATATTGGTGAAATACAAGCTAAGCTTCTTCAAAAGATCGAAGAATTAACCCTATATGTCATTCAACAAGAAAAACGAATTCAAGCACAAGAAAATAGTAGCTTAGAACAAAAAGAGGTAATAGAAAAACTCCAAGAACAATTAAAAAAACTACAATAACAGCGAAACAATAAACAACAACTATATGAAAGCTTTACCCCTTTTGATTTTGATCTTCTGTCCACTAGTCTTATTCGGACAGATCAATCTACAGCATAACGGGCTCCGTCCCGGTGATGAAATCATCAAACAACAAGTCGATTACAAAGATCCCGGACGCTCAGGAGAGAAGGTTATCTGGGATTTTGGTAAACTGAAATCAGTCAATGACGAATATTCGCTGGTTTATTCTTCTCCGGTATTACAGGAAAGTTCATATTATGTCATGGGCTATGACACCATACAATCCAACAATACTGATCAAAATTCACTGATTATCGGTACAGAACACAATACCATGTACTACTATCAGTTAAAAGATAATCAACTCTTACTATTAGGACATGAGAATCCAACCAATTTGTTACACTATACACAATCTGTAGTGGCTGCTACATATCCTACTAATTATAAACAGAGCCAAACAAACAGCTATCAATCCGAAGGAATCTATTCAGGTAAAATACCTTTCGATACGAAAGGCAGTATTACTACTCAAGCAGATGCCTATGGAGCCATTATCCTACCCACAGGAGATACTTTGAGCCATGTATTGCGTATTAAGACTGTTCAGACTATTTCAGAGATCATACGAAGTATTAACCCTGCCCTGAATGACTCTTTGGAAATGGTGGTGGAGTCTTATAAATGGTATTCCAAAGGATACCGTTATCCTATTTTTGAAACAATCAGGGCTATCAATACAACGGATACTCTAAATACTCAGGAGTATCAAACCGCTTTCTTTTTTCCTCCCCAAGAGCATTTGTATCTGGATGATGATAAGGATAATTTAGCAGTTTTAGACAGTCTTTGGAATTTAGATCATAACAAGGAGATAGATAATCCGATAACGAACCCAGAAACAGAAATTAAATTATCTTACAATTTCTATCCCAATCCGGTAGAATCACAATTGACTTTGGAATATTATTTAGAAACTTCAACAACTGTTAATGTGACGATATATTCGATGGAGGGGAAGCTTATTAAGAATCTACCAATAAGCAAACAAGATAAAGGGTTACATACCGAGTATATTGATTGTAGCAATCTTGCTAAGGGGACGTATATCTTAAGAATTCAAACAAATGAGAAAGTGACTAGTGATAAGTTTATTAAAAGGTAAAAGACAAAAAAGATGATATCCAAAATAGAAAATCAAAATATGAGAAAAGGATTAATAACAGTATTACTTTTGTTTGTTGGCTTAGCTATTATAGCCCAAGGACAACAGGATAAAGATGTAACACTCCCACAGGTCACTCCATTATCTCCAAATGCAGCAGCCTTAGGTCGATTCGGAAGCTATCCTATTGGACATTATACAGGAACAGTTGGTATTTCAGTTGATTTATATCAATTTCAATTAAATAAGGATATAGCACTAAACGTGAGCCTTGATTATCACTCAGGTGGTATAAAAATAGATGATACTCCTAGCTCAGTGGGTACAGGTTGGGCACTTTCAGCCGGAGGTTGTATTACTCGCGAAATTAAGGGAGGTAGAGATGAAAACCCTAACGGATTTTTCAATTATTCAAAGCAGAATAAAGGTCATAAACCAATAGTTATGGATGACATAACGGATAAACTTGTTCTTCAGAATCTTTCATACAAATCTCCAGATACAGAACCTGATATATTTACATTTAATGTAAATGGCAAAACAGTCAAATTTTTTTGTGATAATTATGGAGATTTCAGAACAATACCTTATTCTGATCTGAAAGTAATAGTTAGTCCTCTAAAAAACAGAAATGCAATTGGAACGTGGGAAATTGCAGACGAAAATGGAATCCGATATATATTTAAGGAGGGAGAAATGTCAGAGACAGTAAATGGACATTTATACTGTGATACATGGTGGCTAAGTGATATCAAATCTCCGGAAGGAATAACATTAGCTTCTTTTGAATATTCAGCAAAAAGTGGAGATACTTCCCCATTGAAATATAGGTATCATGTTTTTATGATGAGCTCCTCTTTTTATCCCAAGGACCATCCCTTAACTCAGCTCTTAGGCGAAAAAACTTCAGAATCTTATGTAACAAAAGACGTCTATAAAATTTTGTCAAAGATAACAATACCAGGACAAGGGTATTTGTCATTTGAGAGATATTCCGATATCAAAACAGAAAAACAAATAAAGACCATTAAGTTTTACGACAACAAAGGAAATTTTAATTATGAATATAATCTAACTTATTCGGATACCGATAGACTTTTTTTAACTCAGATAATAAAATCAACCCCGGAAGAGCAAATAAAGTATCGCGAATTTAAGTATCACAAAGAGAACTTATTACCCGGTAGAGGAAGTGTTTATCAAGATAAATGGGGGTATTATAACCCAAACGTATCATCTCTTTATCTATATATTCCTGATTTACCGGAATCTGTTATAGATTACCCATTTATAGCTACAAATAATAGAATAGCCTCTAAAGAAGCAAAGTACGGTTCTATTGAGAGAATCATTTATCCGACAGGGGGATATACAGTCTTCGACTTTGACAATAATAGAGTTGTAGCAAATGATTCTATTATTTACGAAAACTTAGTAAACAAATCATTAAAGTTAAGTACTTACGGAAAGATAGAGCAAGAAGTTTCAATAGCAAAATATAGTAGATTTATTGTAAAAGCAAAACTTGCATATCATACTACAGGTTTATATAAAACAACATTAAAATTAGTAGACAGCAATGGTAAAACAGTAAGCACTTGGCTTGCGGATGGAAATACAACTGCAGAGTATGAACATAATAAAGAATTGAGCATTTTAATATATTCTTATGATGACAGTACTTTAAAAAAACCTCTATATCTTACTAGTGGTAAATACAAATTGATTCTGGAAATGGGAGATGAGGGGCCTGTTGCTCCGGGTGCTCCCAAAACCCCTTATCCGGCAGAGGTATTATATACTTATACTGAGCCGGTTAAATCTTTTGTGGCAGAAAAAAGCGTTGGAGGACTAAGAATAAATAATATTTATAATTATGATTCTAAGGGTTCTTTACTTGAAAGTGTGTCGTATATTTACGAGAAAGACTCAAAAAGTACTGGAGTCGAATCACCGGAACCTAAGTTTGTAAGAGATTTTTCTATAAGAGATTGTAACCCAGAAATGCTACTATTGGCTGATTGGATGCATTGTCGGGAATTTTATCAACAGCCAATAAGCCCTGATGTCGGTTATCCTATTCAATACTGGTATGTAAGAGAAGAACGAAAGAATGGAAATAATGAGGTTTTGAGGACTGATTATGAGTATTCTACTAGATCTTTTCAACGCGATCCACAACTTCTCAATAAACCACACTTTGTTAATATCTCTACTCCTTATTCTATAAATGATTATCAAGGAGGATTACTAAAGAGTAAAATCGATTATAAATATGAATCCGGTAAATTTTATGAAATAAAGAAAGAAATTAATGAATACACCATAAAAACACAGGGTGTTCCTTCATATAAAAGCCTTAATATAAATAATGTTTACATCACGAATCTTTGTGATGGTAATCAAGAAAAGTATGATCTATATAGTTGGGGATACTACAATGTAACTTCTGCGAAAGTATTCTTAAACAAAAAAACTATAACTCAAACCTTGGGGAATAACACTAATATTTCTCAAAGCAATTTTGCTTATACAAACCCGAATTATCAACAGGTAACATCACAAGAACAGATAGATAGCAAAGGGAAAATATTAAGGACAACTTATGAATATTGTTTTGATCAGCAATCAGCTATTTATGATTCTATGGTAGTTCGAAATATAATAGCATACCCTATTCAAATAACAAAAGTTGTAGATAATAAACAAATAGAAAAAAGAGTATTTAATTTTGATTTTTTTAATACTAATAAGATTATAGAGTTGAGCTCTGCATTAAAGCAAACATCGAAAGATGCTACTTTTTCAAATATTACCTATCTTAATTACGACAGCTATGGTAATCCTTTATATATCACTAAAGACGATGCAACAAAAATAGTTTATTTGTGGTCATACAACGGGCAACACCCTATAGCTGAGATTAATATTATGAGTTATACTTATGCTGAAATAGAAAACATTGTTAAATCCGTATTTTCAGTAACAAGCATTGATGCCCTTTCAAAACAGGCAATCCCCACTGAAGCGAAGCTCAAAGACGGAAGTTTACAAAATGCATTCCCCAATGCCTTAGTAACCACCTACACCTATAAACCATTGGTCGGCGTTTTGACAATGACCGACCCTCGTGGAGTGACTACCTACTATGACTATGATGCATTTGGGCGCTTAAAAGAAACCTACATTATAGAAAACGGAGTCAAGAAAATTATTCAAGTAAACGAGTATCACTATCAAAACCAATAAAAGAAATAGTTATGAAACAATATATAATTCTATCCCTATTGGCAGCAATCATACCAACGATTTCTTATTCACAAAATTTAGCCACCGGAGTCACAGTCTATGATACCAGAGACATTAATGACCTTCCCAATTTTACAAAAAAAACCTTGCGGGTTGATTTTAAAAGACGCTCAACCATAGGAGTGCCCGGAAGCGGTGAGTACTCGGGCAACATCACCCTTGCACCGTGGGAAAATGCCAGTGGAAACCTAAACCATCAGCTCAACTTCAATGACGGAGGTATATATTACAGAACAGGAAATTTCAATAATTCAACATGGAACACCTGGCAAAAAATAATGACAACAGATGCCGCAGGAAATCTAAACTCAAACTTACGTATTGGACGCATCGGAGATGCAGGCAATCTGAACGTACCTCTTGGAAGTATAGCCCATCAATATACTATTGATTTCAGCGGATACCGGGATATGACTCCAGATCAGATCGGAGCACGTATTGCAGCCATCAGGTATAATGCTTACCAAGCCAACCTTGCCTATGTACAACATACCGCATTGGTATTCTACACCAATGCATCAGGCTGGCTCCCCGGCATTGAGGGCTTGCAAGAACGCATGCGTATCTCTCCTGCAGGTAATGTTGGTATCGGCACTGAAAATCCACAAGCAAAACTGGATGTTCGAGGTGTGATTTCAGCAACAGAAGTAAAAGTACAGGTATTAACCGGTGCAGACTATGTCTTTCATGATTCTTACAACTTAAAACCGCTAAGCGAAGTAGAACAATTTGTACAAGAGAATAAACATCTACCCGAAATTCCCTCCGAGAAACAAATGCAGGAAGAAGGACTCAGTATGAATGAATTTCAAATCAAGCTATTGCAAAAGATCGAAGAGCTAACCCTGTATACGATAGAACTTAGAAAAGAAGTAGACCAGCTCAAAGCACAAAATAAAAACTAAAAGGCAATGAAGAAACACCTATTATACATATTTGCCCTTTGTATCAGTATAGGGCTACAAGCACAAAAAGATGTTATTGAATATAAAGCCGCACCCACAACTTCGATCAATGAAGCCTGTAAAGGGTTTAGTCTTCAAAACGGCTTTTCTTTTAAAGCAACAAGTACAAGCAGCATGACCTTTCGTGTCAATACAGCAGCATGTAGTGCTCAAACATCTACAACAAATATCTCCGCCAATCAGAACTATATTGTCACTCTGACCCCACTGGGGCAAACCAATTCGGTAAGCTATAAAGACGGAAGCATCACCGTAGACAGAACCATAGAAGGCGATGTAAATGTAATGACTCAGATCCAATATTTCGATGGACTAGGTCGTCCCATACAGACCGTCCAAAGAGGAATAACCCCTACTAAATCCGATCTGGTCACCTATCAGGAATACGATCCCTTCGGACGCGAAGAAAGAAGCTGGCTTCCATCTGTGGGAGCAGGGAATAACGGAGCCTTTATGACCCTGGCTAATGTAAAAACAAAAGCCAATACCACCTATGGAGATTCGGTAGCCTACAGTAAACCGGTCTATGAAGCTTCCCCTTTAAACAGGGTGCTGGAACAATACGGACCGGGAGCAGACTGGAAATCCACAGGGGCAGTAAAAACCCGCTATCTGACCAATGTGGCCACAGGAGAAGCCAAACTCATTTGCTCCCTTTTTACTGTAGATGGTTCAGGGTTAACTACCAAAGTAAAAAGAAGCGGTAACTATGCAGCCAATGAACTCTATATAACCGAACTAAAAGATGAAGTCGGAAATCTATCTTATGAGTTTAAAGACAAGCTCGGACAAGTTGTGCTTACCCGCCAAATAAACCTGGATAAAGACAATAAAGAAGAAAGGCTAGATACCTATTACGTTTACGATGATTTCGGCAACCTTTGCTTCGTATTACCCCCTTTAGTTTCGGATATACTTATTCAGTATACCGGCTCATGGGACAATACCAACAGCACCCCCGTAGCCCAATATGCCTATATCTACCGTTATGACGGGCGTAACCGTTGTGTACACAAGAAACTGCCCGGAGCCGAGTGGATCTACTATGTATATGACAAAGCCGACCGCCTGATCTTCACACAAGACGGAGAGCAACGAACTAAAGGAGAATGGCTATTTTCCCTTCCCGATGCATTGGGAAGAGCTAGATTAAGTGGTATCTGTACCAAGATGAAAATCGGAACTGCAACAACAGAAACAGCTATAACCATAGGTTCACTTGATAATATTGTAGTTAATGCCACTTGGGCGAAAGCAACAAATACATTTAAAGGCTATACTATTAGTGGCGCTACTCCATCTACCTTCTCTGTTTTAACTGCGAATTATTATGACAGTTACGAGTTTATGGGATTAAATGGCATTCCAGCCATTACGGATACTCACTTTAAACCCGAAACTATCGCCGGATATGGAGTACAATACACCGGAGGACACAAAGGCTTATTGACCGGTAGCTGGACAGCACTACTGGATGGTTCGGCAAGTGGTATCTACAGCGTTATGTATTATGATTACAAAGGACAAGTTATCCAGACCAAATCCAACAACCACCTGCCGGGAGGAATAGAGAAAGAATACATCGCCTATACCTTTGCCGGAAGCCCTACTCAGAAAATGCATGTGCATATGGCTAGTGGAAAAACAACGCAGACTGAACTCTATATGTATGCTTATGACCATGCAGGACGGCTAACCAGCACAAAACATAAGCTTAACACAGGATCAGAAGTCCTGCTTGCCCAAAATACATATGACGAATTAGGTAGATTAAACACCACAACAGCTAATAATCAGCCGAACTTAAAAAACACCTATGCCTATAATATCCGATCGTGGACCAACAGTATCACAAATAACCATTTCATAGAAAAGCTTACCTACAACCTCAATGGTAATATAGCTACCCAAAACTGGTTACAGGATGGAAAAAACCGTACCTATACCTTTGCCTATGATAACCTGTCAAGAATGAAATCGGCGACGTATAAAGGAGACGGTAATTTTCAAACATCCTACAGCTATGATAAGATGGGTAACATCAAAACGATCCAACGTTATGGAGTAACGGCACAAGGGGTAAACGATAAAATCATTGATAATCTGACTCTAGACTATACCGGTAACCAGCTAAATTGTATAACCGATACGGGGCCCAATGTATCATTGAGTGCTTCGGCTGATTTCAAAGACTACAGTAAAGTAACTACGGCTGAATATACTTTCAACAAGAATGGGGCAATGACTAAAGACCTCAATAAAGGGATACAAGGCATTCTCTACAATAGCTTGAACCTGCCACAAGAGATGGTTATCAGTCATGTCACTGCACGAGCCAAAAATTATTACACCTATACAGCTACAGGAACAAAGCTTCGTGTTATTCATAAATCCGATCCTGCATTAAATGGGAAGCCGGAACTTGGCAGCACTGCTGCTGATGCCAGCTTAACAACCTCTGTAACTACTGATTATGTTGGTAATAAGATTTATGAAGCTGGCACTTTAAAAACAATCTTAACCGATAATGGTTATATTGAAGGAAATACTTATTATTTTTACATCAAGGATCACTTGAGCAATAATCGGATAGTAGCGAATGGTTCGGCAAGTGTTGTTCAGAGTAATCAGTATTATCCTTTCGGCATGGCGTTTGCCGAAGGGACTACGACCGAGCAGGGTAAGCAGGAGTTTAAGTACAATGGCAAGGAACTGGATCGAAGTCATGAGCTAAACCAGTATGATTATAGTGCAAGATTCTACGACCCGGGCTATAATCGATTTACTACGATAGATCCACTAGCCGAGAAGTTCTACAACTGGTCGCCATACGTATACTGCATGAACAATCCGATGAGATTTGTTGATAAAGATGGTAAACAAACAGATTTTCCTCCTGGATTTTTTGGTCAGCCAGAAAATATTAAGGCATCTGCTATTCAACAAAAAGTTGAACCTATGATGGCAGAAGCAGCGAGACCAGCTGCAATTAGCATGAGCCTGGGAGGATCATTGGCTGCAGGTCTGGCAGGTGGAGGAAGTATGTCTAATACTTATTTACTAAAAGGTCAAGATCAAAAGACTTTGAACACTTATAATACAACAGAGGTTGGTGCAGGTTTACCTGGAGGAGACATTAGCCTAGGGCTTAGTTTCACTTTTCTCCAAGGCGATTCTTTTACATTTAATGCCCAATCTATAGAAGGAGAATCTGTGAATGAGACATATAGTGTTGGAATTTCTGGTGTAGTTGTTGGTGTGACAAAAAGTACAGCTCTTACACAAGATGGAGTTCCAGTAATAACTACTGGTATTAATATTGGTTTAGGTAGTCCTGGAATAGGTATAAGTGCTACCAAAGGAACCACAACCCAAACAGGAGGAGCAAAAGAAACAGAAGAGAAAAAACAACAACGAGACGAATATAGGGAACAACAAAGTCAAAAACAAAAAGAGATTGGTAATAGCTTTTGGAATTGGATGACTAGAAAATAAAATGCAATGAAGTTAAAAATTAATAGAAAAATTAAATATATATATATTCTATTTTGTGTATTGGCTGTAATTTTTTACCATTTTTATCTGCAAGAAGATCGGGAAAAAATAATTGTAGAGGAAGGAGTAAATTATCCTTTTCTTTCTAAAAATAGCAATGATTACTGCGGCACAATAATAAAACGGTCAATGAGTGGAGTATATACTGGGACATATTTATTTGAGTTGTCAAATGGACAAAAATTTTCAGAATCAGGTTTTTTAGAAGTAGGAGATTCTATTCATAGACCTGCTAATATGGATAGTTTATATATATATAGAGAGAGAGGGACTAAGCAATCTAAAATATTTTTATTTAGAGATAATAAATGATATAAAACTCTGATAGGTTAATAATCAACTGCCACTCCTATTAATATCTAAATAATAGGAGTGTTTATATTAACTAATATTTAGTTTACTACACCTGATCCACTGAGCGAGAAGAAACCTTGGTTAAGTCCTTATGTGTATTGTCGTAACAATCCGATGCGATTTATTGATCCAGACGGTAAAGATGGTTGGGATAAAGTATTAGGTTTTATTGCTGCTGTATCAGACAATTTAACTTTAGGTTTTACTCAAGTACGCGATAGAGGAGCAACAATAGCTTCCAATGCTTCCGATTATAATAGTGGTCAGGATTTAGGAGATTTAAGTTCTATCATAGTAGGAACAGCTATGGTCGATGGAGGAGCTGCTGCTTTAGGAGGATCTGTAGTGGTCACAGCTGGTACAGGTGGACTCTCTAGCGAAATAACTATCCCTACTGCATTAGCAGGTGCATCAACAGTCTTCCAAGGAGCTTCATTACTTACTCAGGGGACTATGAACCTTGAAAGCCAGAAAGGTCGGGCTGATGGAGGCAAATATGAAAATATTCCAGACTCAAAGAAAACAGGAGAAGGAAAGAATTTTACGCCTGCACATAAGAAAAGATTGTTGGAAGCGAATCGAAATGCTAATGGAGGAGAACTAAGAAGCGACCTTAGCGGAAAAAAACTAGATTCTCCGATCAAAAAAGGGAGTTAAAGCGAATATGAATCAAGCAGAAGTTGATCATGTAAAACCTAAGTCTAAAGGTGGTACCAACGCTAGTTCAAATGCCCAGATACTATCTAAAGAAGAAAATTTACGCAAGAGTAATAAAAATCAATAAAAAACATGGAAGCTAATCTTAATATTTATGTTTTTACAACAAGATTTGTTCTAAAGGAACTGTCTCCTATTGTATATGTTATGCACGAAAGTGATGGCGATTGGCAATTTTTAGGGAAAGAAGATGGCTTAAAAGAGGAAGACGCTATGATTATTTCTTTAGCTGAAATGTTAAAGCATGATCCAACTCTTATTACAATCTTAGATCTGCCTAAAGGCAAGGAAGCAACCAGGCATGATTTAGGAAAAGAATGGATTATAAAAACAATTTAAAAAATTATTCCAGCTTATCTGATTCTTTCCCTTTCGGATAATATGTAATAGCTAAAGACTATTCTTATTAACAATGTTTGTCCCACTAGATCTCACGAAAAAGAGGCAAACATAAATACAAAACTCCCGTAGGTTTATCTACGGGAGTTTTGTATTATAGTATAATATACCTTTACAAGTTAAATAGCCCATTCATTCGTCCTCTAGTATTGATTTTATCTCCGCTTCAATTTTCGGATATTCATCACACCTGGCAAAAAGTACAATTCTCAGTTCATCATATTTGTCGACATGTGCTTGAATCTCCGCCTGACCCTTTTTATGAGTTCGGCAAGCCATCAGAATAAAAAACAACATAATAAGAAACGCACATACCCCAGTCACCATTAACAGATACATCCTGGATCTGAACTCCATTACCTGGTTATCCATTAGTCCCAGATAGAAATTCTTGTCCGCCTCCAATAAAGCAGACGCATCCCTTTGCCGCTCGATCTGCCCTTGAGTATTTTCTCCAACTTACTATATTCCAGAGCCTTTTTGTAATCCCCTATTTGCTCAAATAATCAGCCGAACTTAAAAAACACCTATGCCTATAATATCCGATCGTGGACCAACAGTATCACAAATAACCATTTCATAGAAAAGCTTACCTACAACCTCAATGGTAATATAGCTACCCAAAACTGGTTACAGGATGGAAAAAACCGTACCTATACCTTTGCCTATGATAACCTGTCAAGAATGAAATCGGCGACGTATAAAGGAGACGGTAATTTTCAAACATCCTACAGCTATGATAAGATGGGTAACATCAAAACGATCCAACGTTATGGAGTAACGGCACAAGGGGTAAACGATAAAATCATTGATAATCTGACTCTAGACTATACCGGTAACCAGCTAAATTATATAACCGATACGGGGCCCAATGTATCATTGAGTGCTTCGGCTGATTTCAAAGACTACAGTAAAGTAACTACGGCTGAATATACTTTCAACAAGAATGGGGCAATGACTAAAGACCTCAATAAAGGGATACAAGGCATTCTCTACAATAGCTTGAACCTGCCACAAGAGATGGTTATCAGTCATGTCACTGCACGAGCCAAAAATTATTACACCTATACAGCTACAGGAACAAAGCTTCGTGTTATTCATAAATCCGATCCTGCATTAAATGGGAAGCCGGAACTTGGCAGCACTGCTACTGATGCCAGCTTAACAACCTCTGTAACTACTGATTATGTTGGTAATAAGATTTATGAAGCTGGCACTTTAAAAACAATCTTAACCGATAATGGTTATATTGAAGGAAATACTTATTATTTTTACATCAAGGATCACTTGAGCAATAATCGGATAGTAGCGAATGGTTCGGCAAGTGTTGTTCAGAGTAATCAGTATTATCCTTTCGGCATGGCGTTTGCCGAAGGGACTACGACCGAGCAGGGTAAGCAGGAGTTTAAGTACAATGGTAAGGAACTAGATCGAAGTCATGAGCTGAATCAGTATGATTATAGTGCAAGGTATTATGATCCGGGATATAGTCGATTTACGACGATGGATCCACATAGTGAGAACTATTATAGCTGGAGTCCATACGTGTATGTAGGAAATAATCCGATGAGATTTATTGATCCGACTGGAATGGATTGGTATAAAAATGAAGACGAAACAGCCTACACATGGAGAGAAGGTAATGACGCAACTTATACTCAAACTATTGGAGAAGGAGATAACGCTATGACCATGACCATGACAAATATTGGAGAAACATATGTTGATAATTTATCAGATGGGACTCAAATTGTCTGGAACCAGAATAGTATCGGAGGTATTAGTGAACCACAATCTCTTAATCAAGGAACAGAATCTTTAATCGAAGGATTTAGCCGCTCTAATAACTTAATTGAGAATATATCTTATAACATACTGAATGATGTGTTTGTTTCTATACAACCTTTTACTTTTGGAATTATAGGTGGAAATAAGACTAATGAATTTACAGGAGGAGGGGCATTGACGAATCTTGATGGTAGTACGAATTATAATGGTATTGGATCTTTTATTAGCACCATTTCATGGTTTGTACCAGTAGGAAACGCAGGTCCTGGTTTACAACCTTTAAAAACACTAAATGCTGCTCAATTTTCTCGTGCATTTAAGGGATCTTTGTCTAGATTACAACCTGCGGCAAGAGGAGCAATAAATAAGTCGATGAATAAAACAATTCGAACTGTTAATTCTCAAATCGGTAGTGGAAATCTAGTTACATATCCCATTGGTATCGGATCATCTTATAAAGTAAATGAAAAATGAAGATATTAGTTCTCATATTAGGAAATCTAATTATTTTAAGCATTGGTATTCTAATGCGTTTCCTTTATAAAAAGTATATCTTAAAAGAAGAAAATATAACTTTTCGAAAACTATTTAGTAAAAAACGAAAAAAAACAAAAGAATACGATTTGAATGATTTTGAAAATGAAATTTCTAACAGAATATTTGGTTGGTTATTTGTTGTTTTGGTAGCTGTATTGCTATGGATCCTTTCTTCTAACAAAATACTATAATTAAATCAATGTTATCTTAAAAACAACTGTATAGTGGCTATTGTAGCAGGTGCTTTCATCCAAAACTCAGTATTATCCTTTCGGCATGGCGTTTGCCGAAGGGACTACGACCGAGCAGGGTAAGCAGGAGTTTAAGTACAATGGCAAGGAACTGGATCGAAGTCACGAATTGAATCAGTATGATTATAGTGCAAGATTCTACGACCCGGGCTATAATCGATTTACTACGATGGATCCCCATAGTGAGAACTATTATAGTTGGTCGCCGTATGTGTATGTGGGCAATAATCCAATGAAATATATTGACCCTGATGGGAAGGATTGGAGAGATTTTCTCCATGCATTTGTTAGCAGTGCCGAACAAAGAGTCGAAGGGTATGCCAATATAGTAGCTCATCCTATTAACACGGTTGTCAACATGGCTACCGCTCCCACTTCAACAACTATAGGAGAGGCTCTAGTTCAGGCAGCGGATCAAGTATCTATGGGGGCTGTTTCTTCTACCGTGAATGGTGTGCAAGCTGTAGCAGCAGAAATAAATGGAGGAAATGGTTCTGCAACCGGAGCATTTTTAGGAGGGATGGCTGTTGATGTAGGGGTAGCTGTGGCCACAGCTAAAGCCGGACAAGCTATAGGAAAAGGTCTTTCGGCTGCAAGCAAAGGTACAACGGCCGAGGCAACCAAACTTATAGGTCCAGCAGGAGATGCTGGCGGAAAAGTAACAAAGCAATTACCTGAAGCTATGCAAAATAATATGAAAACTACAAAAAATGGACAGGGTACTATTTTCAAAGATCCTACAAATCCAACTGGAAATAATGTACGTGTACAACAAGGTAACCCCAATAGTCCTAATTCTGCACAATAAGCCCCATATGTAAAAGAAGTGAGAAATGGTAAAGTTATTGATGCAAACGGCAATCCGACAGCATCTAATGCAGCCAATTCCCACATACCTGCAAATGAATATAGGTATAAAAAATAAATGTTATTATGGAAAAAATGTGGATAAATAATATTTATAATACGATTAAGTATTATTCTGATATGAATATACTAAGCGATGCTTGGTTGGGATCTAATAAGGAAAGTAGTTCTTGCTTTGATGAAGATGTGTCTCTATTATTTGATAGCTTTTGTTTTGATGATTTTATAAATGAGGTTCGCAATAAAGATATTAGCAAAGATTTATTATGGTACTTGATTGAATTTAGAAATATGTTAGACTCTTATAATAAGCCTGAATCTAATTTACCTTTGGATATTTTAAATGATCCAAAATGGCTTGAAATTGTGAACAAAGCGAAAGAAGTAATAGAGCACTGGGATATCCCCAATTTATAACTTGAGCCCTTGTTTCCTCACGATTACACCATATGTAAAATAAAAACAATGAGTTGCCCCCTCTTTAGGGTAAAGACTTCCTAAACCAAGGTTGAACAAAAGGCATTACCCCACAAAATATAAAACTCTCGTAATTAACTTACGGGAGTTTTATACTTTAGCACAACAATAGTCTTACAAAGTAAATAGCTCATTCGTCCTCAAGTATTGATTTTATCTCCGCTTCTATCCTCGGATATTCATCCCACCTGGCAAAAAGAACAATTCTGAGCTCTTCATACCTGTCGACATGTGCCTGAATCTCCGCCTGATCCTTTTTATGAGTTCGGCAAGCTATCAGGATAAAAAAACAACATAATAACAAACGCACATACCCCTGTCACCATTAACAGATACATCCTGGATCTGAACTCCATTACCTGGTTATCCATTTGTCCCAGATAGAACTTCTTATCCGCCCCCAGTAAAGCAGGCGCATCCCTTTGGCGCTCGATCTGCCCTTGAGTATCCCTCTCCATCTTACTATACTCCAAAGCCTTTTTGTAATCCCCCATTTGCTCAAAATAATCAGCCAGAGAAGCATACATCACTTTTAAAGTATAAGTATATTTTACATCCGAAAGATCATCAATGACAATCTGTGCATATTCTTTGGCAGACTTAAGATCACCTATCTTAGTGTAGATATCCAGTAAAGCAGTATGCGTTTTTTGAATCTCCAATCGATCTACCTGATCCTCGACATCTACAGCCAGTGCCGATTCAAAATACTCAATAGCCTTATCATAGTCTTTTATACCATAAGATACCACGCCCAGATTCTTCAAAGAATAAAATTGATACGCTTGGTTCTGTGTTTTTTCAGCTAAGGATAAGCACTTTTGAAAGTAAACAGATGCACTATCCGGTTTATCTGAAACCTAATAACTACGACTGATATTTGTAAGCGTTTCTATTTTTCGTTGACTGCTATTTTTGATCTTATCATAATGGTATAACGCTTTTTGATAGTTTACCACAGCACTATCAAACATATCCTGTTCAAAATAGATATACCCGATATTATTCAAACTCTTACCAGTTAATAATTATATTAAAAAAATAAACTCTCTATTACTCAATATAGATGTTCCATTATAATATCTAGCAAAATCATTACTACTATTATCTATAAAATTACTATATAAGAAATATTGATAGGATGGGATTTAATTAATGGAATCATATTTGCACATTAAATTGATCTGTTTGTCAGTAAGTAATATAAGCTCATTTCACTTAGTATTGTTGGCATATTTATAATAAATCAACTCTACACTTTTTGCTCTTCTACTTTTTTTTAATCTATTATGCTCCTGATTAAGTCTAATGGGATTACTCCACTCATAAAACAATAAAGCTTTATTTATAGTCATTTCTATTCTGTTCAAGTCATTATAATCTACCATCGTAATACATCTAACTTTGTCTTTTAGCATAAGAGCCATCTTTTGCCAAACAGAGATATCTGTTAATTCATCTAATGTAATAATTTTTTGAACAGTCAGATTAAACTTTATCATCTTATGAAAGGCAATCTCAAAACGCAAAATATTATTCTTTTTATATTCTTTTACTTGTTTACTCTTTGAATATATTTTAAAGGAGTATTGCTGATAATGAACTTCTAAACCATAAGGGTGATCATTAGGCTTCTTTGCATTAATTCTAGTCACATCGCTTATTAAATGTTCAGGAGGATATGACAATGAAACATTGACACCTACTTCTATTCGATGTACGGTTAATTCGTATCGATTAATATGTAGTTCATCTTCTAGCTTTATAATTGCTCGTATAAAATCCTCTAGAGTAAAAAGATTAGCATTATGTTTGCCTTCATTGCTGAATTTATGTATAGATCCTTTTATATAATAGCTAAAAGGATTCTCTAGTATTTCAATTATTAATCCTTTATATTTTGCTTGCCGCTTTATACTATTATTGATAAAGTTAAGCTGGCGGCATTGGAGAATCGTATGTAATGATTCCCCATGTACTCGTAATTTCAAACCATCTATCATATGAAGTCCTTCTTTTAAGTGACTGATGATTGTTTATTAACGGCCTCCCGTTTTCTTATTAGCTAATTGTAGAGCAAGTTCCGCATCTACAATAATTTTACGCCCAATTTGAGTTATGGCATTGTTTATCCTCCCACCGTTTTTGATTCGAGCCGCAGTAGGTATACTGCAATTAAAGAGTTGAGCAATCCCTGCATACCCATAAACATATCTCCTATTCGTTGCTGTGATCGTATTTGGGCTATTCTTATGCTCTGTTGTATCTATTCCATTCTTTTGAATAAATAATAACTCTTCTCCTGTCATTTGCCACACTGGTTTTTTTAATAATTCAAGTAAATCCATATTAATCTATTTTATTTAGAGACCTTGTTTCTGTTTACAAAGTTGTCCAAGACAGATGGATATGTTTCGGGAAAATAATCGGGAAATTGGGAAATGTTGTATGTGGTTTATTTCTAGATGTCTATACTTGTTTTTCTAGATGTTTTGGAAGGTGTACTATCTTTTTTGGGAAATAATTAGGTTGACTTATTATATTCTGTGAGTGTATTTAATAGTGTTTTTTCTTTTATACCATCTATATTAGCCATAATAAATGATACCTTTTGAGTATTACTTGAATCTTTATTTATTGTTCGGAAATATCCTTGATTTATTAAAGGGATAATTGAGCAGATAATCTGCATAGAGGTTGTTGTAGACTTTATTTTTAATTGTTTGTTTACAAAGCCTGTTTTGAGAAAAGTGTCAATAAGAGATACTGAAGTATTATCTTTACAAAGGGCTTGGATCACTTGCCTCTGTGAAGAGTTATTTTCGTCTTTATTCTCTTCTTCCAATTTCATAATTTCATGTAATTCTAGAATATATTTTTTCTCATTCTCACACCAATCTATAAACTCAGCCTTAAGATCAGAAGCATATTGATTATCCTTGAGGCAGTCACTTTTTACTTTCGTAATAAATAAGAGTTTGCCTTTTATACTTAAACCTTCTAATTCTCGTTCAATTGTATTAAAGCAGTATTTTATATGAAAAGTGATATCTTCGGTTTTAGGAATACAATTAGGATAAGGAGTCCAATATGGAGCAAGTCGATTAAACTCACAGGCTAGGTTAAAATACGCATACCCATAGCTTTTATCAATTTGAAAAGCTGTAACTAATGTGCTTTTAGCCAACTGAATGTATTGTTGAGGAATTTCTCCTTCTAAATGTAGAATAAGTGGGGGAGTGGAGAAGTGATTAAGTTCATCGTCTCTTTTATCCGAATAATATCTTTGGTACCTCTGTGCTTGCCCCAGTCTAAGGTTGAGATATTGGTTAGTTTGTTCTTGATTATTTCTTAAAGGATATAGTTCTTCTATGATTGTCATAAGAATAGTGTAGAATTTGGATTCTTCCCAAAGATATTGTGAGTCTTCTTGTTTTCTTTTGTTGTAATTGTAAATTATGTTTGGTTTATTATCTTCTAGATACCTTTGGGCAGTCATCATAGTATGTTGAATTTATTTATCTTAAGCAAACTTAATCAAGATATTTTCAAATATTGTTTTTCAGGGTACTATTTTTGATGATAAGATAATGTTTGAATTAATTCTTAACAATTTAATAAAGGATGTGAGAAACATCTTTAATAATATATTTCCAGAATTTGAATAATTACACCCTATTATATCTGGGTGTATAATAGGGTGTAATTATTGTAACTTCTTGTTTGTGGAGAATATCGGACTCGAACCGATCACCTTTAGACTGCCAGTCTAACGCTCTAGCCAGATGAGCTAATCCCCCGTTCTCAATTATGCAACAAAGATATAAGATTTTCCCGAACTGTTGCCTTATTGAGAAAAAAAGAATAAATTAATTGCATACATCTTTAGGCAGAACTTCTGTCTGTTGATGTGTCATTGATGTTGCTTTATTTGATTTTCTGTTGTTATCCAGAAAGGCTCCAATAGCAAATGCTGTCGGAAGGATAGTAAGTGCCGTTAAAGCTACCGCAACATAAACCTTTTTCAAGTGTAAATCTCTTTTCATACGCATCCCTTCTTTTTAAATGATTACTACTTTTATAATGATAATTCGGAGAGAAAGTTCAGAAAAAAATTAGATATTTGAGCATAAAATGATATTTTTTTATAGTTAAATAATTATCAGGGTCTTGTGTTAATTGCAATTAAATGTTTATTGTGATATATTTACTTATAATAATCTGTATCTGTGTGTTTTATGTGTTGCCTCGATTGCGCCTTGATACTAAAAGCAAATTATCTGATTATCTTTGTATAAAGTATAGATAAATTTTATAGAATAATTATGTTGATATTTAATACGACTTTGCATGTTGAAGATGCAATACAGGACGAATTTATAGCCTTTGTAAAGACTTATTATGTGCCTCAGGCTGTAAAAAGTGGTTTGTTGAATCATCCGACTTTAGCCAAAATAGAACGTCAGCATGAAGAAAGTGGGGTAAGTTATGCCTTACAATTTAAGGCAAAGAATATTGATACTTTAAATAAATGGGCAGAAGAAACAGGGGAGAGCTTAAGTTTGGAGATGGGGCAAAGGTTTGGCACTAAAGTGGGCGGATTTGTTACTCTTATGGAAGAAGTATCGTTATTGTGATAGCTTATAGGCGATTCAGAATTGTAATAATCTTTGAGATCAAACTTACGTATTGGTTTGAATAATGTTACCATAATAAAAAATTAATGGCTAAAATAGATAAAGAGCGTATTATTCTTGGGATCGACCCCGGTACTCAAATTATGGGATACGGAGTATTACGCGTTTTAAATAATAAACCCCAATTGATAACAATGGGGGTAATACAATTAAGTAAATATGACGATCATTATCTTAAACTGAGACGTATTTTCGAAAGAGTTCTCGCTTTAGTTGAAGAATATCTTCCGGATGAATTAGCAATTGAAGCTCCGTTTTTCGGAAAGAATGTACAGAGTATGTTGAAGTTGGGACGTGCTCAGGGGGTTGCTATGGCGGCAGCATTGTCAAGAGATATTCCGATTTTCGAATACGCCCCTCTGAAAATAAAGATGTCTATAACCGGAAATGGTAAAGCTGCAAAGGAGCAAGTAGCCTATATGCTTCAGCAGTATTTGAAAATTCCCGATGAAAGTATGCTCCCTCAACTGGATGCGACTGATGGATTGGCGGCAGCTGTGTGTCATTTTTTTCAAACTAATAATCCGACTCAAGAGAAGAAATTTAATAGTTGGAAGGATTTTATAAATCAGAACCCTAATAAAGTAAAGGGAGGCAAGTAGAAATATATATATAATAACCGCTCTGTTTTAGTAGGGCGGTGTAAAAATAGGATATTCAGGATTGGTAATGTTTTAATCCACACGCGGATCAGTTCCCCATTTCAGCTTGTTTTTTAAAGTGCTGTAGAATGTTTGTCCTATGCGCTTTATTACAAGTACAGAAGTTGCAGCCTTCTTAATCTGGAGAGTTGTTCCATTTACAGGCATTGCTTTAGAACGCCCGTCAAGGGAAATTAAGAAGCATGAACTGCGACTTCTGACATGTAAGGTCAGTATATTGTTATCTTCAATAACTAAAGGTCGTGCACTCAGACTGTGGGGTGCGATTGCTGTGATGATGAAGTTTGAGGTGTTTGGTGCCATAATGGGGCCTCCTACACTAAGTGAGTAGGCTGTAGAGCCGGTTGGAGTGGAGACAAGTAAGCCATCAGCTTCATATGATGTAAGCCTTTCTCCATTGATATTTACATCAATTGTAATCATTGATGACGAATCTTGCTTGAGTATGGCTATTTCATTAAGGGCATAGTCTACTATTCCGGCGGAAGAATCGTTAACGGTCAATTTAAGTTGGCTACGTTCTTCTATTGTATAATTACCTTTTAATATTTCGGACAGAGTTTCCTCCATATCTTTTTCCGAGACGTCGGCCAGAAAACCAAGCCTTCCGGTATTGATACCCAGAATTGGGATGTTTTTTTCTCTTATAGCTGATACCGTACGCAAAAATGTACCATCACCACCTATACTGAAAGCCATATCTAAATTGAGGTTATTATAATCTATAATACCGGCAACGTAATCCTTCAGATCAAGATCTGGCTTAAGATATTCATAAAATTCTTTTTGAATGAAAATCTCAACATGGTTCTGAGATAAGATATCAAAGACCTTTTTTATTTGTTCTTTTTTTTGATATTTTTTGCCGAAAATTCCAATTCTCATAAAAGATACGTTTTTCTGTCTGTTTATCAAATCGCTCATTTAATGGAAACCACTCTGATATTGAAAAAGCAATAAAGGTCTTTGACCTTAAAAATACTGAAATAGTATCAAGTTTCGGTATTTACTATTAAATTTGCGTAATAGTATATGAGCAATGATGCAAAGTTGGTGAAAAAGTTTTATTATTAAATACATTCATTCATAAATTGCTGTATTTTCAAGTATAACTATCGGGGTATTTTGTATCAGAAAGAAGTAATAAAAAGGTCTGTGACCTAAATCACAAAAAGAAGCTATCATGACACAGTTGAGCGTAAACATAAATAAGATTGCAACCATACGAAACGCACGAGGAGGAGATGTTCCCAATGTTTTGCAGGTTGCTCTCGATTGCGAGAGGTTTGGAGCCCAAGGCATAACCGTGCATCCCCGTCCCGATGAACGTCATATCAAATTCAAAGATGTATATGATTTAAAAGCTCATATAAAAACGGAATTCAATATAGAAGGTTATCCCTCAACTGATTTTATAAAACTGATTAAAACCGTAAAACCTACTCAGGTAACTTTAGTTCCCGATGCACCCGATGCTATAACATCTAACGCAGGATGGGATACAAAAGTCCATCAGTCGCTTTTAAGTGATCTTATAGATGAATTCAGAGCAATGGGAGTTCGTACATCTATATTTACGGGCACTGATCCCGAAATAATAGAGTATGCAGCTAAGACGGGAACAGATCGAATTGAATTGTATACCGAACCTTATGCTACTTTGTATCCGAAGAATAAAGAAGAAGCTATTGCTCCGTTTATAGAAGCTGCAAAGATTGCCAAAAAACTGGGTTTAGGAATAAATGCCGGACATGACCTGAGCTTGGAGAATCTAAACTTCTTTTATAAAAATATTCCTTACATCGAAGAGGTATCTATTGGTCATGCATTGATAAGTGATGCTCTCTATCTGGGATTAGAAAGAACAATTGCAGCATATAAAAACTGTTTGAAATAGGTCGTAGACCAATAATAATAAATTGCCGATGGCTATGGTAAAAGAAAAGACAATAAGTTTGGCGGGAACAATAGCGTTTCACGTAATTCTATTGTTGTGTTTACTATTCTATTATATTAAACCCGTTAGTGATAACAGATACAGTCAGGAGATGGGTGGTGTACCCGTAATGTTTGGAAACGTTGCTGATGCATTAGGAGATGATGAGCCCTTCGGACGAGGAAACGGTATGACCGAAGATGTTACTGAGCCTATAGAATCAGACCCGACCATGCCCAATAATTTAGGAGAGTCAACACCCGAAACAAAGGTGGAACCTATTCCCGTAAAAGCACCCACGCCTAAAGTTACAACTAAAGAAACCAAGGCACCAACAGCAACACAGGATGTGGAGAAAACCATCGCTATAAATGAAGCGAAAAAAGCCGAAGCAGAGAAAAAGCGAAAAGCAGATGCTGCTGCAGAAGTGAAGCGTAAAGCTCAAGCTGAAACCGACAGGATAGCACAGGAAGAAGCTGCTCGTAAGAAAAATATAAATAGCCAAATGGCAGGTTTGTTTGGCAATGGATCGGGTAGTGGTAGCCGAGGTAATACACAAGGAACCGGAACCCAAGGTTCGCCTTCAGGAAATGGAAGTACAGGAAAAATCTCAGGAGTAGGGGGCTCAGGAACCTATGATCTGGGAGGTAGAGGAGTTGGTGCAGGAGGTTTGAAGCTTCCCGATTATCATGTGGACGATTACGGAACTGTGGTGGTTGATATAATTGTCGATCCAAAAGGAAATGTAATAGAAGCGAGTATTGGAAAAGGAACAAATACGACTAATGCCAGTTTGAGGAATGAATCATTAAGAGCTGCACGTCGTACTAAATTTTCAACAAGTTCTAATCTGAATAATCAAAAGGGTACAATTACCTATAAGTTTAATTTGAACTAAGGTTACATACCTTTTTATTGCTTAGGCAAGTATAACAAATATAGATTGTTATAACTATAAGATACACCAATAAATTTTATTCTTTACTTAATTAGAATTGAATATGAAAAAAGCATTGATTTTTTTAACAACAGGATTTGAGGAAATAGAAGCTTTGGCTACCGTAGATATATTAAGAAGAGGCGAAGTTGATATAAAAACCGTATCGTTGACTGACGAAAAAACAGTGGTTGGTAGTCATGCTATTCCTGTAGTTGCAGATGTGTTATTCTCGGATGTAGATTTTTCTACTGTTGATATGTTGATCTTACCGGGCGGTACCCCTAAGATTAATGATCATGAAGGATTAAAGAAGCAAGTAAAAGCTTTTGCTGAAGCAGACAAAGATATAGCTGCAATTTGTGCCGCACCGATGGTTTTGGGCGGTTTGGGGTTACTTAAAGGTAAATCAGCAACATGTTATCCCGGATTCGAAAAATATCTGGATGGTGCAACCTTGAAAACACAAGAAGCTGTAGTTGTAGACGGTAAAGTTGTAACGGGTAGAGGTCCCGGACTAACTTTTGATTTTGCCCTTCAATTACTGGAGATATTGGCAGGTAAAGAAAAGAGACAAGAGGTCGCTAAAGGGTTATTATTAGCATAATCAAATTGATATATAAAGAGGCAGGGATAACTTAATATCCCTGCCTCTTTATATATTTGCATAATATTATTTCTGGATATTAATGAACCTTAAATTCATTTCTATAATCTTGGACAGAACTCAATAGTTGATGATAAAACCACTGACATCATTAAGATTTGTATTTGCCTTTATGGTTTTTATGAGCCATAATATTCTTTTCGACAAAGGAACAAATCCGTTTCTTCACCATCTCTTTTACGAAGGATGTGTGGGAGTTAGTTTCTTTTTTATCTTGAGTGGTTTTATTCTGACGCACGTTTATCAACAAGGTTTTAAGGAAAATAAAATCAGTAAAGGAGCTTTCTATGTAGCACGTTTTGCTCGTATATACCCATTGCATATCCTCACGATGTTGATTTGGGTGTATATGAGAAAGGATCACCCGTTGAATGAACCTTACATAACTAATTTTATCTCGAATGTATTTCTTGTACAGAGTTTTTATCCTACCGACGAAATACGATTTAATACCGCAGCATGGAGCCTTTCGGACGAGATGTTTTTTTACCTTTTGTTTCCTCTGTTGATAGCTTGGTTCGCAACTATGAAGCGTAAGTTTGTTTTGGGCTTTACTTTGGCTGGGATTCTTGTGTTTTTTCTATGTCCGATATTTAACGGCACTAAAAATCAAGAATGGTTTCTTTATAGCTATCCTCCCGTTCGACTATTAGACTTTGTTTTAGGAATATTGTTTTATAATATATGTCAGTCTGTTAAGGGGCAGGATTTAGTCAAAAAGATTTCTCCTACATTACTCGAATTATCGGCTATCGTCCTATTTCTGAGTTTCTATATGATTGCTTACTTCATACCCGAAGTTTATCGTTACTCTATGTGGTATTGGCTACCTGTAGGAGTATTTATATCTGTATTTTATTTTCAGGCAGGCAGAATTTCTAAATTCCTGTCGAATGATACATTTATCTGGTTGGGCGAGATTAGTTTCGCTTTTTACATGTTTCATGCAATAGTTCTTTGGTATATAAGAAGAACTTTCATTTTGCTGGATATCAGTATCGATAAACCTATTATTTTCGCATTGGGCCTTATCCTGACTATTGTAGTGTCGGGCTTGTCTTTCAAATACTTTGAAACTCCGGCGAATAAATGGGTAAAACAGAAACTGAGTAAATATCTTTTAGTAAAGAGTAGTATTTAGAAGGGGTTAACTATAGCCACTTTTTCTTCTTTAAAAAGAGGAGAGCTAATATAACAATTAGAGTCATAATTCCCCATGCAACAATATAGCCATATTTCCATTTCAACTCGGGCATATGTTCGAAATTCATACCCCATACTCCCACCATAAAAGTCAGAGGAATAAAGATTGTAGATACCACGGTTAACTTCGTGATAACATTATTCATCTTTAGATTATTGTTATTAAAGTATAGGTTCCCCAGAGAGTTAATAGATTCATGAAAAATATCAAGGTCGTCGGATGCTGTTCTTAATCGGTCATCATAATCATTGAAATATATCTTGTTCTCAGGTTTTATCAGATGGTTATCATTATGTAATAGATTCGAATATTCTTCACGCATAGACGTAACAGCACGTTTCAATAGCGAATAGTCTTTTTTGCGGGTACGTATAAATCTCATTATGTCAACTCCCTTTGTATTATTATCAATGAGCTGATCTTCGAGGTCATCTATTTTTGTTGCTAACTTTAATACGGTATCATTGTATAGCGATTGTACGCAATTGAGTAATATATATAATAAATAGTCTGCTCCTTTTTCTCGTATCTGTACTTTAGAATTTTTGATAGCCTCTTGTACATCTGTAAATATGGGGGTTGCGTTTTCTTGAAGACTTATAACATAATTGTCTCCTAAGATAAATGCAATATGATCCAGATCTAACTCCTGCAATCCATCAATAAAGCATCCCGACATCAGTATAAAAGTATTGTGCTCGTATGTAATTACTTTGGTTACATTACGCCACGATAGAAGGTCTTTTACGTCGAACCGGGGTATACCAAATGACTTACAAATATTATATATAGTTTCGCCGTCGGCTATCCCTACTATTTGAAACCAATTTATGCAATCGTCCTTTATCAGATCTTTTATTTTATCAGTGGCAGGTATGGATTTTGTGGTAACTTGTTTCGAATTATATTGCACCAACTCTATAGATGTAGGGATCTGTATATCCCCCAAATAAGTGAGATTTTCGAGCAGGTGGGCATTCTTTATATGCTTGCGGCTTTGTGTCCTGTTAGAGTTTCGTTTTGCCATAAAATTGTGTATAATGATTAAGTCGTTTTACTATTGGATGTTTATAGATGATATTGTTTATTATACTTGGATAGAGAATCAAAAGGTCTAAGACCTTAACTCGATCAAAAATAAGAAAAAATGCTATATTTGCCACTCCTATTATGATTAAGTGTGTCGAAATATTTATTCTATAGTCAATACCGTCATAAAAGGCTATTATTTATGTGTTTATCTGAATAGTGAATGGACATATAGCATAATAAACATACTAATATTAAATATTGAATGACTATTGATGAATAATTCTTTTGTAAATGCATTGTATGGTAAGAAGTTACAGATCTTCTTCCTCTTTTATATGATTATGTTTCTTCCACTTCTGAGTCCTTTGGCTCAGAATCTTTCTTATAAACATGTTTCGGTTATAATAATAATTAACTTAATACTTTTTATTTCCATAGGTATTTTATTGTTATTCTGTAAATCAAGGACTCAAAAATTAGTCTTTTCCGGTTTATTCATAATCTCTTATCTCCCTAATACAATATACACCAGTTATTTGTTGTTTGCTCATGTTTTACTTCAGAAAGACAGTGTTATAAGCTTATTCGAAACCAATCCTGAGGAAAGCAAAGAGTTTTTAGTGCATTATTTTAATCCTTGGATTATAGTTGGATGTGTAGTCTATATACTCTTGTGTTTCCTGATTATATGGAAGATGAGAGTCGGCAAGCCTTTAAAAGTAAAGGAACATAAGATAGCTTTCTTCTCGGCTTTAGTTTCTTTAATATTGGTTGTATCGCTTCCTCCCTTGTCAAGGTCTGTGTATTTTGTTAACTTTTATAAGTTATTTGTCAATTATAAAATTAGGCTGAATAAAGAGGAATGTGCTATTCTGGAACGACAATCACAACCTTATGAGGTAACTGACATTCATCAGGATACAGTACCCAAAACCATAGTGGTGGTGATTGGCGAATCTTTAACACGACAACACATGTCTTTGTACGGGTATCCAAGAAATACGAATCCTAAATTAGCAGGATTAGGAGACAGTCTATTGGTATATGCCGATGTAATCTCACCTCAAGTGCATACCATCCCGGTATTACGTTCGGTATTGACATTAGCTGACAAGGATAATCCCGACCACATTACAGAAAAACCTTCTATATTTGAGCTGTTCAATAGAGCCGGCTATGAAACTTATTTTATAAGTAATCAGCCTTTTGGCGGAAACTTTAAGACCAGTTATGATGTATTGCTGAATTTATCGAAAAACATCTCAAACCTGGCTCCCGAAAAACAATCGGATGAAATAATTTTTCCAGCATTTAAAGGTATCTTGGCAGAAGATAAGAAAAAAAATAAGCTAATACTGATACATCTTATTGGTAATCATATGGCTTATGAGTTTAGATATACTCCCTCTTATAATGTATTTAATAACGAGAAAGATCATTTAATTCAAGAGACCAAGTTTCGTGATAAAAAAGCAATACGTACTATAGATAAATATGATAACTCTGTTTTATACAATGATTTTATAATTTCTCAGTTAATATCCATCCTGCATAAACAATCGGACAAAAATGCAGCTTTGGTGTATTTCTCCGATCATGGAGAAGAAGTATATGAGACAAGAGAGTTTGCCGGGCATGCCTACGAAAAGGTATCGACCTCAATGTGTGAAGTCCCTTTTCTGGTATGGATGTCACCTGAATTTAGAATGCAACGTCAAGATCTGGTTCTTGATACAAAACGAAGTTATTCGACCTCCGATTTTTTATTTAGTTTATCTGATTTGGCCGGATTACACTATTCGGATTATGATGATAAAAGAAGTATTTTCTCTATGCAATTTGAGCCCAAAGAACGTTACGTAGGTGAATTGACCTATGATGAGGTGAAGGGGAGAAGTAATAAAAAGTAGTAACCTTTTCGGGTTACTACTTCAATCCGCAATTATGGGTTATAAGTTAGAGCATCTGCTTCTTTTTTCAGTGCTCTTACCTGAAATGTAAATAATATAAAAGTTACGATTACTGCAAGAGCATCTGCTACAGGCATCGATAACCATATTCCTTTTAGTCCCAAATGCTGAGGTAGTATGTATAAAGCAGGAACTAGAAATAACACCTGACGGGTAAGACTTAAGAAGATCGACTTACCTGCTTTACCGATACATTGGAAAAAGTTGGTCACAACAATTTGAAACCCTGCCAGAGGAAAACATATAACAACAAGACGAAGTGCTGTTGCCGACTTCTCGGCTAGTTCGGGTCCCGGTCCAAAGAAACTGACAAATATTTGAGGAAAGAAAAATCCCAGAATAAAACCGAAAGTTGTAATTATAGTACCTACCTTGATTGTATAGATTAATGTCTCCTTTACTCTTTCGTAATTCTTGGCTCCGTAATTATATCCTACAATAGGCTGCATACCTTGTGTCAAGCCTAGTACGATCATTACGATAAGCATAAGCATCGTGTTGGCGATAGTATAGGCGGCTATCGACATATCGCTGGAGTGTGAATCGGTACCTCCATATATTTTGAGCTGTGCAATAATGAAAAAGACAACTACAGATGCCGTAAGTTGTATAAGGAATGGCGACATTCCAATTGATGTTATCGACCAAACAATCTTCTTATTCAGTCGAATGTTTTTCCATCTAAGTTTTATATAACTATTCGGATTGATAAAGTGTTGCATCACAAAAGCAAAGCCAATAACCATAGCAATAAAAGTAGCCGCAGCTGCACCTTTCATTCCCCATCCTAAGTAATGGATAAATATGGGAGCTAGTATAATATTGGCTACTACACTGATGAGCATAGTGATCATCGCTTTCTTCGGATAACCCGATGCCCTCATCATATTATTAAAATTGAAGCATAAGGACAGGAAGAGATTACCCGGTAAAAAAATAACAAGAAAATCTCGAGCATATGGATAAGTCTCTGCACTGGCACCCGCGTACATGAGTACAGGTTTTAGGAATAGAAGCAATAGTCCGATAACAATGCCACTGATGATAATTGTCATAAGGAATGAAGTCCCTGCTATCCGCTCGGCTGTATCCTTATCTTTTTTTCCCAGATAGATGGAAATACGGCTTGCCGAACCCGCTCCAACTAGCATACCTACAGCAGCTGTAATATTCATAATAGGAAGTACGAGACCTAAACCGGCCAAGGCGTCATCTCCGACCCAGTGACCGATGAAAATACGGTCGATCACATTATAAAGTGAGTTGACTAATGTTCCTACAATAGCAGGTAGTGCATATTGCCAGAGTAGTTTAGCAATGTTTTTGTTTTCGAGTTCGTCAACATTTGCAACTTGTTGCATTTTTTTAGAATTTAAGAATGAAGAGCAATGAAATACGTAAGATTGGCAATAAAGATAACTGCTCCATATTATCTTTAATGATCTGATAATTTTATGAAACCCGGAAGGAGGCAATAGTTACAAAAGGTATACAATAAAGTGACAAAGGTGACCGCCATCTGGCTACAAAGTGTATACTTTTGTCACTTTTATTTTGTGTTGATAATCAGTGTTTAATAAGTAAAAAGGTTACAAAAGTAACAAAAGTGCACACATTTCCGGTGTTGCTTATTTATCCTTTTTCTAGTCTCTGTTCTCAGAGGCTGTTTCATCTAATATAGATAAAACTCCTATTTATTACCCTTCCCCAAAGGTAAGGGCATCTCCTTCTATTCGCGTTTTTTGTTTTCAGATAAAGCAGCACAAAGTTATGTAATTATCCTCTAAAACTTCAATTTTTTTGAAATACCTGACCCTTTTTTATTCAATAAACAGCAAGATAAATTTTACTCCGATGAGTAATCGGATTGTAGGGTTAATCAAAGGTAAATAAAGATAAATAATAGTAAAATGGAGCTTTTGAAAGATAATAGTAGCTTTGAATGATAGGTTATTTTAAATTGAGGATTTATATTTGAGAACGAAAAACGATCTGTAAATATAAAATAAGTAGCTGAAAGTATTTAAAGCCGTATTTTAAAGATGTAACTATCAATCGTTGTTATACTTGCACGGGCAATAAATAGGTCTGAGACTTTACTATTCTAATTAGGAACCTTAAAACTAGACTCTATGTCAACAAAGAAACTATTCGCTGTTTTTCTTATTCTTTTGTATTTTCCTTTAATCGTACTCTCGCAAGCTCCCATAGAGCCGAAAATTCAAGTCAAGGGAGTCGTGTCAGACTCTTTAACAGCCGAAACAATTCCTTATGCAACAATTAAAATATCGAAACAGGCCAGTTCCGGAAAAGTCGATAAGGTTGTGCCTACAGATGAAAATGGAAAATTTCAATTCTCGATGAATCAGGCAGGGGAGTATTTGCTTACCGTCGAATTTATAGGGAAGGAACCTACTATTAAACCTTTTGTATTAACAAACAACAAAACTCTCGATTTAGGAAATATCTTAATGAAAGATAATAGTAAGATGCTTAACGAGGTTGTTGTTTCTGCCCAGAAACCGTTGATAAAGGTTGATCTGGACAAGATAACCTACAGCATGGAAGACGACCCCGAATCTAAGACCAACAACGCCTTGGATATGCTCAAAAAAGTGCCGATGATAACTGTGGATGGCGAAGAAAATATTCAACTCAAAGGATCGTCAGCATACAGAATTTATATCAATGGAAAACCTTCTTCGATGTTGGCAAGCAATCCGAAAGATGTCTTGAGAAGTATGCCCGCAAGTACTATTAAAGATATAGAGGTAATAACCGACCCCGGTGCAAAATACGATGCTGAAGGGGTAGCCGGTATCATAAATATTATCACACAAAAAAATACAGCAATGGGTGGATATACCGCAACTGTAAATAGTTGGGTAAATTCGCAGGGCGGATATGGTGTAGGTGGTAACTTAATGCTTAAATCCGGTAAGTTCGGGTTTACAGGTAACTATACTTTGTACCAGTATCGAAATCCCGAATATGAGACATCGTTGGTTAGAGAGAATTTTAAGGATTTAGAGAATAAGTATTTAATTCAGAGTGGTACAGGCAAAAACAGAGGTAACGGCCAGTTTGGTAATGGTGAGCTTAGTTATGAAATAGATTCTCTGAATTTAATTAATATAGGTTTCGGGCGATATGCCGGAGACGGAAAGGAAACCTCTTATACTAACAATAGAATGGAGGATGCAGCATTTACACCGATAAAAGAATTTGATCAATTTACAGATGGAACTTACAGATATGGTTCAACAGAATTGAAGGCCGATTATCAGATGACATCCAAAACAGTGAAAGATCGATTACTTACGATTTCATATCGTTTAGCTCTGGAACCCGATGATTGGAGTTCGGATAATCGAATAAACGGTATTTTAAATCAAACAGATTCAAGAAATAATCAGTATTCTGATGGTGATCAAAAAGAGCATACCATGCAGGTTGATTATGCAACACCATTTGCGAAAATTCATAACCTGGAAGCCGGACTTAAATATATTACAAGATTAAATGCAAGTAATAGTGGACGCCAATTTTTAGATGCTGAAGGAAGCTGGGTCGATGAACCTTCTTTAAAAGACGAATTTAAACACAGACAAGATATTTATTCCGCCTATGGAAGTTATGCCGTGAAATTCAAAAAGTTTGGTTTTAAAGCGGGGGTAAGGTATGAAGGTACTCATATGGATATAAAATATCCATTAGCAGAAGGTGAGGTTGCCGATGAGAAAAATTTTAAAACAAATTTATCAAACTTGGTTCCATCAGCTACTGTCAGTTATCAGTTGAGCCAGTCCCAGAGTCTTCGATTGGGATATAATATGCGTATATCAAGACCCGGAATATGGCAATTAAATCCTTTTGAAAATAGAACAGATTCTCTAAATAGCAGCGTTGGTAATCCGAACTTAAAGCCTGTTGAGTCTCACACTATTGATTTGAATTACAATTTCTTCAACCCTAAATTCAATATGAACGCCAGTTTATCCTATAATTTTGTGGATAACTCAATTGAGCGTATTACAGAGTTGGACGGTATTGTGAGCAGAACAACATATGCTAATGTAGGCAAAAGTAAACGGTTGGGGCTCTATACCAATTTGAGCTGGATGCCTACCCCTAAGATTAGGCTTACAGGAAATCTATCAGGCTCTTATATAGATGTAAAGTCGAATGATGCGGAGTTTAAGCTCTCCAACTCAGGCTTTGTAGGTAATGCTTATTCTAATATGCAATATACTTTACCTAAAGATTATAAGGCAAATGTATATTTAGGTGGTGGTACGCCATATTTCAATATACAGGGACGGGGGCCTTCTTACAATTACTATGGCTTGTCTTTCTCGAAAGGCTTTTTGTCGGATAAATTGAATATTAATATTTCGGCCTCTAATTTCTTTTCAAATCATCAGAAGTTTAGAAATGTGATAGATAATCCGAGTTTCCATACAGAATCATTTAGTATTTATCAGCGGAGATTTTTTGCTATGAGAGTATCTTATCGATTTGGAGAGATGAAAGCTCAGATCAAAAAAGCCGTGCGTGGAATTACAAATGATGATTCTATGGGAGGCGGTTCAGGAGGAAATAATTCACAAGGTGGTGGCGGAGGTCAATAACTGAGGTTAATAAAAAGAGTAAAAAACATCCCTGAGTAATAAAAAACTTAGGGATGTTTTTGTTTTGAATGAAACATAATCGCAGAGGCTTTGTTTAATAAAGGAATAGTTTTACTAATATTGTTAAAAATAAGAGACCCTCTCTATGAAAAAAAAGAAACAAAAAATACTTAAGATCGTTTTTTCTGTCATAATCCTATTGGTTGTGGGAGGATTTTTGGTCAATTGGTATATGAGAGAGAGACTCGAGGTCTTCTTGCGGGAAAAGCTTAGCGAATATATTTCGGATGCGACCGGAGGTTTGTATCAGTTTCATTCACAAGATCTCAATATTGGACTTTTCAATGGCGAACTAACCCTCAAAGGAGTAGAATTGAAGCCCGATTCTATGGTTTTTAAAGAGTGGGCATCAAAAGATAGTTTACCCCCCAATTATTTCGATATTCAAATAAAAAGAATTCATTTTAAAGGTCTCAATTTAATTTGGCTATTTAGCTATCGTCAACTGCATTTCGATCTCTTTGAAATACAGACGCCTATTGTAAAAGTTTTCAACTCAGGTAAGTTATCCCGGGCTGAAGTAAAGAGTAATAATCCCAATACTCAATCTCTGTATGAGATGATTTCTCCCTATATGGATATATTGAGCGTTAAAAAGATGAATCTGGAGAATGCCAGTATAACTTACGTGACTGATGATCAGGGTATACCTGCCGTATATGGATTGAAAGATGTTAGTTTTCATGCATACAATTTTGTTTTGGATGAAAATTCCGCACAATCAGGTAAACTTCTTTTTTGTGATAATTTCGATTTTACAACTAATCAGCCACAAGTATTACTCTCCAATAATCAGTTTCTACTTGAAACCGATAACATAAGATTAAGTACCAAGGATTCTATTATTCAGATAAATAAAGTGCACCTGCAGCCTCAGACTCTATTGTGGGAAGAGCAGCATACTCTTCCTGATACATACCTCGAAGCTAAAGTACAATCGATTGAAGTAAAAGGAGTCCGCTTTAAAAGAAAAAATGCATTTAATCATTTAGAAGCAAGTTCTTTCGAAATAAATAAATCTGAAATACAATATTTTAATATAAGACGAGATAGCGTAAAAGTCAAACCTCGGGTGAAATCTGAAACTAAAGATACAATAAATCTTTCATGGACGTTATATGCCATAGTATCTCCAATATTGCATAGTATAACGATAGATAAAATTGGTATCGAAGATGCTAAATTGAAATATACTAATAGATTAAGGGACACGATAGATGTATATAATATGGATCGCTTTAACTTTGAAGCATACGGTTTCAAAGTCGATTCGCTGGCAGATATTCAACAACGCTTTTTATATTCACAGGGATTCTCGCTGGATGCAGCAGATATCGAAGGTATTGTTGTGAGTCGGAATCATGCAATGAAAATAGGTCGTATGAAGTTAAATACGGTGACAAGAGACTTTCAGATAAAGGATGTTAAGCTAGCCCCTCTGTCTCTTAAAACTGAACGTGATTATATCGAAGGAACAATAGATTCGATAAGCTTATCGGGATTAGAATATGATAATGGGATGAAGGCTCAGCAATTGAGCATAGATGCTCCCAAAATAGAATATGTGAAGAACCGAAAAGCTAGAAGGACACAAGAGCTGCCTGAGGGAAATAAAAAATCAGCCAATCTGAATGTTGTTGTGCCATTCTTTAATCACATATCAATAAATCAAGTAAATCTGAATAGCGGAAATATTACATTTAGAGATAAGACTAAAAAAGAAGATGTTGTTTATAAATTACCTAAGGTCGATTTTTCGGCATCAAACTTTTTGATTAATAAAGCAACCATAGAACATTCTTATACTTATTTTGCTTCAGACAATATCCGTTTTAGTTTCGAGCGGTTCGATAATGTCTTACCCGGTAAAGAATATCGTTTGATGATAAGAAAAGGGATATTTACCGGCATCGGAGGGGATTTAGAATTGCATGATGTAAAACTACTTCCGCTGACTAAGTCATGGAAAAAAGCTCCCGATACTTATTTCTCTCTATTAACACCGTTCGTAGCTTTGAGGAGTATCGACTATAAGGCTTCTCCTGCACAAAATACTATAGTGTTTAATTCTCTGGATATAGAAGCTCCTCACTTAAAAATAGTAAAGACAGGAAACACTCATTCTGCGGTTAAAAAAGAAGCGGAGAAAAGAGATAAAGTGTTGAATTTTGTAGCAGGGGTCTTTGATATTCGAAATGCGGATATCGAATACTTTGACCAAACAACTAAAGATAGCCTGAAAACAAAGTTTGATGATCTTCAACTCAAATCTTTATCGTGGGATGCCGAAATGAAAAAGACATCAATCGGGGCCATCACATTACAATCTCCGGTTATAAATTACATTAAACGTCACGAAAGAGTCGGACGAAATAGTAAATCTTCCCCCTCTAAGGCTTTTACCGGATCTTTAGATGTAGGGCAGATAGATATTTCAAATATTAAAGTCGGAGCCGATCAGCCTAGTCTTAAATTACATTTTGCAACAACTGATATTAATATACAAAATTTAAAGTGGGGTAATGGCAAGTTTAATCTGACGAGTGTGGATATTGCTAAACCCGATGTAAAGATTAATCAAATTTCGAAAACGGCAAGAATTAATACTGTAAAATCGAAAAAGCAAGATTTTTATAGCATCTTCGAAAAGATTGCCAAGCAAGTATCCATAGATAAGTTTAATGTGGCTGATGCCAATATTGATTATGCAAGTACTTTAAATGGAAAGCTTAACAAACAACAGAAGCTAAATAGAACTAGTCTTTTCTTTAGTGGTTTGATTATAAACAGCGATTTGAAAACATTCGTGTTGGACGATATTAATTTTAGTACACGGAATTTTAGCTTTCCACTGAATAATGGTTTCTATACACTTCAAGCCGAAGCTATAGATTTAAAAAAGAATGCAGGGAGTTTGGTGATTGAAAATTTACACCTTGTACCGGCTTATCCTAAAAAAGAATTTGCATATCATCATCCTACGCACAAAGATTGGTTTGATGTAGGAGTAGGGCACATATCTTTGTCGGGTATCGATTTCAATCGATACATCGCCAATAATGTATTTCATGCTAAAGATTTATTAGTTAAAGATGTACAGCTCTTGAATTTCAAGAATCAGCAGATTGAAATTCAACATAATATCATGCCTATGATTTATGAAGGATTACAAAAAATGCCTGTTAAATTTACTATTGATACGGCTAATGTCGAAAATTTCAAGGTTGTATACGAGGAACTGCCTAAAAATGGAACTACATCAGGAGTCATTTTCTTTACAAATATGAATGGACGTTTATCGGGGCTCACCAACATAGTATCCCGTCCAAAACAATATATAGAGTTAAATGCGGATGGCAGGCTTATGGGTACAGGATATTTTACAGCTACCTGGATGTTGCCTGTAGACTCTCTGAATGATCATTTTTATTTAAAAGCACATCTGAATAAATTTGACTTAAGAGACTTAAATCAGCTTATTACACCTATGGCACCGGCTAAAGTTGAGGACGGACATATAAAATCTTTAACTTTTAGTACCGATGCTTCGAGTAAAGGGGCTACTATTGAGATGCTTATGCTGTATAATGACTTGACTGTTTCGGTCTTGAGGAACAAAGACGGTGAATTGACTACAAATACTCTTGTCAGTACAATCGCAAATAAGGTAATAAAAAAGAATAACCCAGATAAAGAATATAAGAAGGCAAGACATGTACATGTAACTATCGAGAGAGATGCCTATCACTCTACGTTCAATTATCTCTGGCAAATACTACAGCCTGCGGTCGTAGAATCTGTCGGTTTTTCTCAAAAGAAACAGAACTTTGCGAAAAAAGTTACCGGATTTTTGAACAAGGTGAAAGGGATATTTCGAAGTGATAAGAAATCAAAGAAAAAGGATGCCGAAGAGCATCCTGATAAATCCAAATAAAATAAGAAAAGGTCTTTTAAGCCTTTACCGATTTATAAAGCCTGCCTTGGTAGGCTTTACGTTCCGCAAATCGTTTAAGAACTTTAGCTGTAAACTCGAAGTTCTTCAATCCCCAATCCGGTGCAATGAGCAGCGATTTAGGAGATTGAGACACAAAGCGCTCGATGATGAAATCGGGGTTGAGGCGTTCCGTAAAATCAATGCACAGGTCAATATAATCTTCGACCTCAAACAGATTGAACCATTCGGGGTGTTCGCGATACTGCCGAGCCATAACCGTGCCTTTAATAAGCTGTAATTGGTGCATCTTGAGTGTAGTTAAAGGAAGCTCCGATAATTTGTCGGCATGCTCAAGCATTTGCTCACGGCTTTCTCCGGGTAGTCCCAAGATCATATGGGCTCCTGTATATATTCCTTTAGCAGCTGTTTGATATATGGCTTCTATACTTTCGGCGTAAGTATGTCCCCTGTTTATAAACTCAAGGGTTGAATCAAGTGTCGATTCGATCCCGTATTCTATAAGAAGAAATGTTCTGTCTTTCAGCTTCTCAAAATAGTCGAGAAGTTCCTTAGGCATACAGTCCGGACGTGTCCCGATGATAATACCTTCAACATTCGGATATGCCAAAGCCTCTTCATATAATAAGATCAATTTATCGATATCATCGTACGTATTTGTATAGGACTGGAAATATGCAAGATATTTCATTTCCGGATATTTGTGTGAGAAGAAAGCAATTCCGTCTCTTAATTGATCGGTAACCGTACGCTGCTTACCTCCATATCCGGGGCTAAAGCTTTGATTGTTACAATAGGTACATCCGCCTACAGCCTTAGAGCCGTCTCTGTTTGGACAGGTAAATCCTGCATTGATGGATATTTTCTGGACTTTATGAGGAAATATGCTGTTTAGGAAATCTCCAAACTCTTTATATGGCTTATTTATCATTAGTTGAATGAAAGTATTTAGTGAAATTTTATACAGTCTAACAGGCTATAATCATTAAGCTTGCCAAAATATAAAATAGGTCTGTGCGCTTAATTTTGCTGTCCCGTAAAACTATGCAAAGGTACAAATTGTTATACTAGCAAATCAAATTAAATACAATTTTAAGATTTAAGACCTTAAACACATCATAAGTCATATCTATAATCTTGTAATTTAACTTCTTGTTATGCATTTGCCGAGATAGTTTAACTGTCAAAAATAAATGTTTTGTGTATGACTATTTGTATTGAAATTAGTATAACATACCTTTGAATTATGTCCAATTTTAGAAAATTTAGTGTTGTATTTTTAATATACAGCTTATTGCATTTTAGTGTCTCGGCTATGGATACTTCTTTTAAACAGAAAGAAGATACCATACCTCTTTATGAGGACGGTGTAATAAGAAAATCTATCTATCCTCAGAATTCGCATGAACGCTCCGGAATGTATGATTTTATTATAGGTAAGCATTACCGTAAACTTTACTCTACACCGATAACTGTAAAATCAACCGGTTTGTATGGTTTATATGGTGGATTGACATTTGTAGCACAAGTGCCCCGTTTACATGCTCTTTTTCTCGAAGCAAAAGATGCTCACCTGTATATGGTAAGACCTCTTGGGGGAGCAACAACATTTATGGAATCGGATTTTTTCAAGAATACTTATAGCAAACAAGAATTTCAAGGTACTTATTTAGATAAATTTATAGGGGATGCCTATACTATAACTCATCCTTACGCTTTTATGGTTGCTGATAAATTAGCGGAGAAAGTAGGAGTCAGTTCATTTGAGTCTAAAATTTACTATATTCCTAAACACGTAACGACTGATACAATTGCAGATGGCAGTGGAGTGCAGGATCGGTTGATAGCCATATATGACCTGAAGGCATTTAGTGTTCACTCCAAAGTTATAGAAACAGAAGAGTTATTAGCTAAAATACAAGAATCCAAATCTTTTCATGTCGATCAACACGAGTATATTCGTGAGCGGCTTTTAGATATATTGATAGGGGACTGGAACAAAACTAGAGAAAGTTGGCATTGGTATGAAGTGCCTCATGGAGATAGTCTTGTATATATGCCACTTGTAACCGATCGTAGCCATGCTTTCACAAAGATCGACGGAGCATTTTTTAAAATTATGCTGGGTGTTCTAGGCCTTAATAGTATAACCAATTACGATAGTAATATTAAGAATCTGAAAAAGGCAAATGGAATTGGTATTCCTTTAGATATCGCATTAGTTGCAAGGACCGGGCGTGAAGTTTGGTACCAAGAGGCAAAGTATATAAAGTCGGCATTAACCGATGAGGTAATCGATAAGGCCTTTGAGGCTCTGCCGGAAGAAATTTATGTATCTCCCTATACTGAAATTATAAAAGATAATTTAAAAAAACGGAGGGATGCTGTTGAAGTGATAGCTCAAAAGTACTATGATATATTGCAGCAAACACCTGTAATTACAGGTACAAATAAGGATGATTTATTCGTTATAAACCAAAAAGATAGACATACTACTAATATTAGGATTTATGATAGAAACTCATCTCAGCTATTATTTGATAAAGAATATGATAAAAGTACCAACGAAATCTGGCTGTATGGTTTAGGAGGAGATGATACTTTCAGATTTTCAGGAACAAAAAGGGGAACTCCGATAACTTTAGTCGGAGGGAAAGGGATAAACATCTATCATGTCGAAAGAGGAAAAAATGCGGATATTTATGATTATAAATCGCATAGTTTACTGAATGATACTCTTGATGGAGCTAGTATGACAAGAACGAATGTTGAAAAAGTTCATGAATACGATTATAAGAAGCTCAAGTATCAAACGGTGAGTTTTACTCCCTGGGGTGTATACGACTCCGATTTAGGTTTTTATTTGGGTGCGTATGTAAGTAAAACGATGTATGGTTTTAAAAGATCGCCCTATAGTTACCAACATAGAATCGGTTATAGCTATTTAGATGGTTTGATGTATCAGGGACTTTTCCCGTCTCTCGATGAAAGAAGAGGCTTTAATATAGAAGCTATCTTTGGTATTGCAAATGATTTTCATAACTTCTTTGGATATGGAAATCAAACAAATGGTTTTAAAGATGAATCCATTGATTTTAACCGGGTTGGGATTGCAAAATATCATATTGAACCTTCGTATTATTGGAGGTTTGGCACTAAAAATAAGCTGACAGCTTCAACTATGCTTGAATTATACAAGATTGATCATCCAACAGATCGATTTATAAATGAGATATATAAAGATGGAGATCCGGTATTTGATACAAAAGTATTTATGGATATCAGTTTGACTTATGAAATGCATCGGCAATTGAGTGCTTTGGTGCCTTCATTAGACTTTCTGCTAACTTCGGGTATCAATTGGACTGTAAGTGATATACGCCGCAACTTTCCTTATATAAAGTCAAAATTTTCTTTCGAAATAGCATTTAGCGATCGCCTGTCATTGGCAACAGAGGTTTTAGGTACAGCCTTATTTACCAACTATTATGAGTTTTATCAGGCAGCCTCGGTTGAACTTCGGGGTTTCAGGCAAAGCCGTTTTATCGGTAAGCAATCGCTTTATCAACATACTGATCTCCGGTACGATTTAGGACATCTGAAGAATCCTTTTACACCTATTCAGTATGGAGTATTTGTTGGAGTTGATTATGGTCGTGTATGGTATCCTAACGAGGAATCGACCAGATGGCACACCTCTTATGGTGGAGGCTGGTGGTTGACTTTGTTCAAAAAGTACACAGGCAAGTTTTCTTACTTCGCATCTAACGATGATGCCCGATTCTTTATAGGTTTTGGTATGGGTTTTTAAGTATTTATTATAATGTAGTAAATGAGCCTTTTATAGGTCTCGACTCATTTCCGAAAGAATCTATTGCAAAGATGGAAACATCATAGGTTGACTTGTTATCCAGTCCCTTTATATTCCAACTTTTGGATTGTGGCATTTCTGCATTCAAGAAAAATCCTGAAAAAACAGTCTCTGTAACAGGAGATAAGCTTTCTTCTCCTTTTTTGCTTATTGTAATTTTATAATGATGTACAATATCATTGTCGGTAGCCTGTTTCCAAATTAGCTTGCAGCTGTTTCTGGTAATATTGTCAAAAGAAGGTTCAATTCCATTAGCAAATTCGGGAGCCTTATTATCCTTTCTGTCTTTGTAAATAAATGCAGATCCATCGTGAGGCGGTTTTATTTCCCACTGCTTTTTTATTTCAGCACCTTGTGTAGTATTGTGTCTGTGTATACTTACTATATTGTTGTCTATACTAACTATCACTCCTTCTGTAACATCATTAAAACCTTCGGGGTGTATACCCTCGCTTTTGCCGGTCTCTATTTCAGAATAGGCAATACTACCGTCATTTATCGAGGTGAATTTATCTTGATGTATCGATCTCTCATCTCCAATAGGATAATGTGAGTGTCCTGAAAAAGCTATAATTTGTGGATATTGCTCGCAGATATCCTTTAACCCATCGGTTCCCCATGAATCTTTTCCTCCAATTTCGTATGAACCGTATACAGTATTTGTTACCGGCATATGGAAGAATACAAAAATAGGTTTGTCCGGATATTTTTGAGACGCATATTGCAGTTTTTCTGATAAAAATTTCCGGGAAGGTGCGGTATAACATTTATCATATGATGAATTTTCCATACTAATCAAGATGAAAGGATAATTATTTATTTCGACATACTGGTTGAGGTCTTGACCCAGAGTTTTCTCAAAGCGGGTATTTTTATCTCCTTTATCGTTGTATCTGTCATGATTGCCTAAGCAGTAGTACTTGGCGAAATTATCAGGTAACTCTTCCGTAAATACTCTTTTGAAGAGGTCATATTCTTTCTGGTAGCCATTGTCCGTAAGGTCTCCCACAACAAAAATAGCTTCCGGGTTATTAGGTTGATTCAGTAAATAACGTAATGTTGTTCTGTTTTTGTCTTCAGATCCATCTCTTCCAAGATGTGTATCCGATACAACAATAAAGCTAAAAGCCGATTGAGCTGCTACATGGGTATATGAAAAGATAATCGCAAAAAACAGTGCGTAAGTAAGTTTTTTCATAGTATTTAGTATTATATATTTCTAGACATCAACAAAGTTACTATATTTGCATTTGTATTCAAAGTTGTGCTGAGCGAATTGTTCCTGGTTAAGAATAAGATTATTAAGCAGTCATGTTTTTTTGAAAAAAGATAGTTTATTAACTGACAATAATTTGCTGATTCAAAAAAAAGGTTTAATTTTGCACCCTGTTTTACTACGGCAAGGAATAAAATAAATAAAAAATAAAATATAATAGCGATGTCCAAAGTTTGTGAAATTACAGGAAAGAAAGCTATGGTTGGTAACAATGTCTCTCACTCAAATAAAAAGACTAAGAGAAAATTTAACATCAACCTGTTCAGGAAAAAATTCTATTGGGTAGAAGAAGATTGTTGGATTAGTCTAGATGTATCTGCGTCAGGTCTTCGTACAATTAATAAAATTGGTTTGGATGCTGCATTGAAAAAAGCAGCTGAAAAAGGTTATTTAAAAGCTTAAATCAAAGGAGAACCTAAAAAATGGCAAAGAAAGCAAAAGGAAACAGAATTCAAGTGATTCTAGAATGTACCGAGCATAAAGAAAGTGGTCTGGCTGGTACATCACGATACATTACTACTAAAAATAGAAGAAACACAACTGAAAGATTGGAATTGAAAAAATACAATCCGGTTTTGAAGAGAGTTACAGTTCATAAAGAAATTAAGTAAAAATAATATAAAACCATGGCAAAGAAAACAGTCGCAGGTTACCGCGATCCATCATCTAAAGATGGCCGTAATTATGCAAAAGTAATTAAAATGGTAAGATCGCCTAAAACAGGAGCTTATACATTTAAGGAAGAAATGGTTCCAAATGAATCGGTGAAAGATTATTTTGCAAAATAATTTAGTTAAAAATAACTAAAAACCTCCTTTCAAGAATTTGTTAGGAGGTTTTTTGTGTATCCTTTATTAGCTTTGTATAGCTTGCTTCACGATAGAGTCGAGTAGTAGTGGCGATTAACAGAATCTTTAGCAAGATTATCTAATTATAACTATTTTGCCAAAGAAATAAATAGGTCTTCGACCTGAAGTATTCAAGAATAAATAATAGATTGTATGGGCATTTTCGACTTTTTCTCGAAACAGAAAAAAGAATCATTGGATAAGGGTTTGGAAAAAACAAAAGAAAATATGTTTACCAAACTCTCGAGGATTGTTGTTGGGAAATCTAAAGTTGATGATAGTGTATTAGATGATTTAGAAGAGGTATTAATAACTTCGGATGTAGGTGTAGATACTACATTGAAAATTATCGAACGTATAGAGGAGCGTGTTGCCAAAGACAAGTATGTAAATACGGATGAATTGAGCACTATTCTTCGTGAAGAAATTGTTGAATTACTTACCGAAAATAACTCGAGTGATAATACTGTCGGGTTCGATTTGCCTATAGATCATAAGCCTTACGTGATAATGGTTGTAGGAGTTAATGGAGTAGGTAAGACTACAACAATAGGAAAATTAGCTAATCAGTTTAAGAAAGCAGGAAAATCTGTATATCTTGGTGCTGCCGATACTTTTCGTGCCGCAGCCGTAGAGCAATTGGTTATTTGGGGCGAAAGAGTTGGTGTTCCGGTCGTGAAACAGGCAATGGGTTCTGATCCGGCTTCCGTTGCATTTGATGCAATCAGCTCTGGAAAAGCCAATAACGCAGATGTTGTAATAATAGATACTGCCGGACGTTTACATAATAAGATCGGATTGATGAATGAGTTGTCGAAGATCAAAAATGTAATGAATAAAATTGTTCCCGGTGCCCCTCATGAAGTTTTATTGGTTTTGGATGGCTCGACAGGGCAAAATGCTTTTGAGCAAGCAAAACAATTTACTGCCGCTACAGATGTTACAGCTTTGGCTGTGACAAAGCTAGATGGTACTGCAAAGGGAGGCGTTGTAATAGGTATTTCAGATCAGTTTAAGATACCCGTAAAGTATATCGGACTGGGTGAAGGTATTGATGATTTGCAAGTATTCCAGCGAAAAGAATTCGTGAACTCATTGTTTGGCGGGTAATTTGTGTTACTTTTGTTGTTGCAATAGAGTGTATTGCAGGATTTAAGGTTACTGACCTTTTATTGTTCTGAGAAGTGGAGAGTAAACCAGGTCTATAAATAGACCCTTTGATAAGGTTTGTGAACTCGTAGACTTTAAAAGGGGCAATAAATATTTACTCTTACTTATACCTAAGAAAGAAGGATTCTTTTTGAATGAAAAAAAATAGAATTGATGTTGTTACGCTAGGCTGTTCCAAGAACCTAGTAGATTCAGAGATGTTAATGAAACAGCTTCTGGCTAATGGATATACTGTGAAGCATGATCCGGAAAAGCCCGAAGGTGAAATTGTAGTTATAAATACATGTGGATTTATAGGTGATGCAAAAGAAGAGTCGATCAATACGATACTTGGTTTTGCTGAAGCTAAAAAAAGCAGAAAGCTGAATAAACTTTTTGTGATGGGATGCCTTTCCGAAAGATACATGGAAGAACTTCAGGCAGAAATACCCGAAGTGGATAAATTCTACGGTAAATTTGGTTGGAAAGGACTTATCACCGATCTAGGGAAATCTTTTAGAAAAGATGTCCAATACGAGAGAGCATTAACAACTCCGGCACATTATGCTTATCTGAAAATATCAGAAGGGTGTAATCGTTCATGTTCGTATTGCTCTATTCCTATTATGACAGGACGTCATCAATCTCGCCCTATGGAAGAGATTGTATCTGAAGTAGAATCGTTGGTTGCTCAGGGTGTTAAGGAGTTTCAGGTTATAGCTCAAGACTTATCTTACTATGGGCTTGATCGTTATAAAGAAATGAAACTTCCCGAATTAATCGAACGTATCTCCGATGTGAAAGGTGTTGAGTGGATTCGTCTCCATTATGCTTATCCGACTAAATTTCCTTATGATTTGCTTCGTGTAATACGCGAGAGAGATAATGTATGCAAATACCTGGATATTGCCCTTCAGCATATAAGCGATAATATGTTGACAAAAATGAGACGTGGTATAACAAAACAAGAAACTCTGGCTCTTGTAAAGAGAATTAGAGATGAAGTTCCTGGAATTCACCTCAGAACCACATTTTTGGTGGGACATCCGGATGAAACGGAGGCCGATTTTGAAGAATTGATGCAGTTTGTAAAAGAGGCTCAGTTCGAACGAATGGGAGCTTTTCCTTATTCAAATGAAGAAGGCACTTATGCGTACGAAAAATATGAAGATAATATTCCCGAAATAGTTAAACAGGAAAGAATGGATATGTTAATGGCTGTACAGGAGCGTGTCTCTTTAGGCGTTAATGAATCTAAGATCGGGCAACATCTTTCGGTAATTATAGACAGAGAAGATGCCGATTATTATGTAGGACGTACCCAATATGATTCTCCGGAAGTAGATCCGGAAGTATTGATATCAAAAGATATACCGTTGAACAAAGGCGAGATTTATAATGTTATTATAACTCAGGCAGAGCCTTTTGATTTGTATGGAAATATTGTTGTTCCCAATTGAACTTGTAGCAGTATATCGGTGTTTTTAGCTTTGGTAGGAGCCATATCCAAAGGATGATAGCAGAGAATATGGCAGATTGTTGAAAGTATTTATAATCCTGTAAATCTATGACAAATAAAGAATTAATTGCAGAACTGTCTAAAAGGTTAGAGTGGACACAAGCTCAAACATCAAAGATTATGGAGGATGCTGTATCTGTAATTAACACTAATCTGGCTAATTCTGATTCTATAAATATACAAGGGTTTGGATTGTTTGAAACAAAAAGACGCCAGGAGCGGATGTCTGTAAATCCAGTTTCAAAACAACGTTTTCTGGTACCACCAAAGATTACTCCGGCATTTCGCCCCGGGCAAGTCGTGAAAGATAAATTAAAAAAGTTGTCCGAGAATGAATGAAAAACTATCACTTCAAGATTTAGTTGATCTTTTATCGAAGAAAGCTAAAATAACGAAAAAGGATGCAGACTCTTTTTTTAGAGAGTTTTTCCAGTTGATATTGGAACGTATATTTGATAATGACTTTGTCAAAATTAAAGATTTTGGAACCTTTAAATTGATATCGGTAAGTAGCAGAGAAAGCGTTAATGTAAATACCGGTGAGAAAATAGAAATACCATCTCATTATAAATTGAGTTTTATTCCGGATAAAGTTCTCAAAAATTTAGTAAATAAACCATTTTCTCAATTTGAGACAATTCTGTTAGAAGATGGAGTTGTCTTCGAAACATCTGTGGAGGACGATGAAGATATAGATGAGAACGAGGTTGTTGAAAGTACAGAAGTCAATATAAATAAAAAAGAGGACGATGTTGATATCGTCAATGAAGCAGGACAGCCTACTAAGGTGGAGTCTGTTTCTGAAAATTCCAATACAAAATTAGAGGTGAAAGAAAAAGACACACGAGATACCGAAAACTCTAAAATATCAAAACCAAAACCTTCAGGAAATCAGGTTTATCCGAGATCATTTGTGTATACCTACACAAGTTCTTCATCGGAACAAAATACCGGCTCTATTACTTTGACGGTGCCGAAAGATGACCTTCAAGTAGGGGCACATGCTTCGAAGACTGAAAAAGAAGCTCCTTTGCAGGAAGTTCAAGAGAAAAAAGAGTTTCCAATAGTGCTGAAAGATCTTCCGGAGATACCCGTGATAGATGACGATTCTTCTGTTGATTTGAATGAGGAAACTGTGGTTTCGTCAGAAAATAGAGTAGAAGAAATAATCACTACTGAAATAAAAGAGAGTTTATCTGAACCGGAATTAGAGGATGAAGTGACAGGGCAATCGGAAACTGCTGTGTCAGAAAACGAAGTTTCTTTAAGTGCTCCTTTAATAAAGGATATAATTGCGGATGATATTGAGTTAGAGTCAGATTTTGAATCTGAAATCGAGACTGAAGAGGATGTTATTATTCCTGTTCCTGTTGTTGAAAAAAATATAAAAGCTGAAGTTGAAAAACAATCTTCAACTGACGATATTCCCCAAAAAGCCTCGAAGTCGACATTTTCGAATGAGGACCCCGAGCGTCCTTTGTTTCCGGGGGAAGATGAAGAGGATATTATAGATGATTCTAGTTTTGTTCCACTCAATAAGAAGCTTTCAAAAGAAGATTCCGATATTGTTGGTGAAGAGAAGGATGTTATTGAAACTTTGAATGCACGTAGTTCTGCCGGAAATAATAAGCCTACTGAAATTAGGAGTGTATCTTTTGCCGATACTATAGATCCGGTTGATATCCCTTATACCGATTATAGTAATCCGGGAGGAATTTCTAAGTTGAGAAAATGGCTACCCATAATATTGTTCTTCTTAGTAATTGTAGGTTTCTTGAGTTATGGATTGGTTAAAATGCTGACCAAACCTTATGACTTTGAATATAATTTAGGAAGAACCAATTTATCTGCAGTAGACTCAACTACAACGGATGAGGATGCTTCTTCGAGTGCTCAGGTAACAGATGCTTTGCTCGATTCAATGAAAAGAGTGCAGCGCGGTCTGGTTGAAGATACCGTGAAGCCAATGAAGCAAGAGCCCATAGTTGCTATTGCTCAAAAGCCGGAAGTAAAACAAGCGGTTGAATCGACTACTACTAATGTTGTCGGAGATGCAGACTCTTTGACTACAGAGCTTATAAATGCCGAAAAAAACGGCTTTGTTATATCAGATAAACTAAAGTTTGGTATTCTTAATAAAGCGGAGTATCACTTGCAGAAATATGCTGACGAAAATAGAAAAGAATCTATAGGAACAGTATCCTCTCAACCTACTAACCCTGATGTTAAAACAGGTACAGCCTCAAAACCTCAATATTCAACGATTAAGAGAGGTACAACTTTGAGAACGATGGCTGCAACTTATTATGGAAGCCCTGATTACTGGGTTTATATCTATCAAGCAAATAAAAATGATATTGCTAATCCGAATAATGTGCCTATAGGTACTAGATTACTTATACCCTCTTTGGCTGATTATGGAGTCTATAATCCCAAAGATTCAAAAGCAATACAAACCGCAAAAAATCTTGAAACTAAAATTTTAAGACAAAGATAAAGCGATCGTTTTATTATCAATTATAACTATAGTCGATAGTAACGCTTCATAAAATGACGAATAAGGTGTATACTACCTTAAAAAAGAATAGCAGATCCCCGTATCTGCTATTCTTTTTTTGTATTTATATATAAAATACGTACAATAATTTGTAATTTTACCAACTCGTGAATTTATGTTGATAGCATAGTGTATTCACAGTTTTTTGCCAAAATATAAAAAAGGTCTGAGACCTTAAAAGAATATAAGATAATGAGTATCCTAGAATTAAGTGAACAAGAAATTTTCCGAAGAAAAAGTTTAGACGAAATGCGTCAACTGGGTATCGATCCGTACCCTGCTGCGTTGTATGAAACGAATGCATATTCGGTTGAAATAAAAGACAACTTTAAAGATGATGCAGAGCGTCGTCAGGTGGCAATTGCGGGTCGTATAATGAGCCGTCGTATTGCAGGAAAAGCTGCTTTTGTAGATCTTCAGGATTCTGAAGGACGTATTCAGTTGTATATCACCAGAGATGATATTTGTCCTGATGAGAATAAAGATCTGTATAACGTAGTTTTCAAGAAACTTTTGGACATAGGTGACTTTATCGGAATTACGGGATATGTGTTCCGTACTCAGATGGGCGAAATATCTGTTCATGCCGAAACTTTGACTGTATTATCTAAATCGCTTCGTCCTTTGCCCGTAGTTAAGGTAAAAGATGGAGTAACTTATGATGGATTTACCGATCCCGAAATGCGCTACCGTCAGCGTTATGTTGACTTGATAGTAAACGAAGGTGTAAAAGATATATTTTTAAAACGTACAAAAGTATTTAATTCGATGCGTAATCTTTTTAATGAAAAAGGTTATATCGAAGTTGATACACCGGTGTTGCAGAGTATACCCGGAGGAGCATCAGCACGTCCGTTTATAACTCACCATAATGCCCTTAATATTCCTCTTTATCTGAGAATAGCCAACGAGTTGTACTTGAAACGTATGATTGTAGGTGGTTTTGATGGTGTGTATGAATTTTCACGTAACTTCCGCAACGAAGGTATGGATCGTACGCATAATCCCGAATTTACTGTAATGGAAATCTATGTAGCCTACAAAGACTATATCTGGATGATGGAATTTACAGAGCAAATGATCGAAAAGGTTTGTTTGGATGTATTGGGAACAACAGAAGTGCAGGTAGGGGACAATCTGATTAATTTTAAAGCTCCTTACAAACGTGTCACTATGATTGATGCAATCAAAGACCATACAGGTATTGATATCAATGGTATGAACGAGGAGCAACTTCGTGAAGTTTGTAAGCAACTTGGTGTTGATCAGGATGAAACAATGGGTAAGGGTAAACTTATCGACGAAATATTTGGTGAAAAATGTGAGGGTAAATACATTCAGCCTACATTTATTACCGATTATCCGATTGAAATGTCACCTTTATGTAAACGTCATAGAACGAATCCCGAATTAACGGAGCGTTTCGAATTGATGGTTAATGGTAAGGAATTGGCAAATGCTTATTCTGAATTAAATGACCCTATTGACCAACGTAACCGCTTTGAGGAGCAATTACAACTTTCGGCAAAAGGAGATGATGAGGCGATGTTTATCGATCAGGACTTCCTTCGTGCTTTAGAGTATGGTATGCCTCCAACATCGGGAATGGGTATAGGTATGGATCGTTTGGTAATGTTATTGACAGGGCAAACCTCTATTCAGGAAGTGTTACTTTTCCCTCAGATGAGACCCGAAAAAGTAGCAAAGAAAGATGCTGCCACAAAATATACAGAAATAGGAATTCCCGAAGAATGGGTATCAGCTATTCAAAAAGCCGGTTATTTGACTGTAGAAGGCTTGGGAGAAGCTAACCCTAACAAATTACGTCAGGAGCTGTGCGAGTTAAACAAAAAGCACAAACTCGAATTGGCTAATCCAAAAGATGAAGAGGTACAAGCATGGGTTAACAATGCTAAAAAATAAGGTTACAAACCTGATTTAAGTTTCAATTGTTTAACATGAATAAAGACCGATGAAATATCCGGGAAGAATAGCTATAATAGGCGGAGGAACATGGGCTACGGCTCTTGCAAAAATAGTACTGACACAGGAAACGCATATCAACTGGTACATGCGTCGCCCTGAGCAAATTGAGGATTTTATAAAAGTAGGACATAATCCGTCTTATTTATCTAATGTGCCGTTTAATCTGGATCGAATTTCGTTCTTTTCAGATATCAACGAAATAGTAAATAGTTCTGATACTCTGATTTTGGCAGTGCCGTCTCCGTTTTTAAAAACTCATTTAGAGAAACTAAAAACGCCGATAAGCGATAAGTTTATTATATCTGCTATAAAAGGAATTATACCTCCAGAAAATCTGTTAGTGACTGATTATCTGACAAAGGAATACGGAGTTCCTTCAGATAAAATTGCAATAGTAGCTGGTCCTTGCCATGCAGAAGAGATAGCACTCGAACGTTTGACATACCCTACCATCGCTTGTACAGATCAGGCAATGGCAACTGCTGTTGCACGTATATTTACAAATCGATTTGTAAAGGCGTCTACTTCGGTAGATGTGAGCGGTATAGAGTTGGCTGCGGTATTGAAAAATGTATACGCTATAGCCGCGGGTATCTGCCACGGATTGAAATATGGCGATAATTTTCAGGCTGTTTTAGTATCGAATGCAGTACAGGAAATGGAGAAATTTATGGAAGTAGTTTCGCCTGTCAAACGAAAAATATTTGAATCAGCCTATATCGGAGATTTATTGGTTACAGCCTATTCAAGTTTTAGCCGTAACAGAACATTCGGGTCAATGATCGGAAAAGGATATTCTGTGAAAGCTGCTCAAATAGAGATGGAAATGGTAGCCGAAGGCTATTACGGAACTAAATGTATCATGGAGATGAATGCAGATTACTGCATAAATATCCCTATTGTCGAAACTGTTTATCGTATTCTTTATGAGAAAGTTCCGGCGCGTATAGAAATAAAACGTTTAAGAGAAGAAATATTAAAATAAGGTCTCAAATCTTTTTTATTGCTTTGGTAAGTTTAATCCCAAGCTGGTGCAGGCTTAGATAGAGTAATAAATAGTAACGAGTAAACCGATAAATAAATTTAGAGAGATGGAAAAAGTTATAAGTTTAAATGTTGATAAAGTATTTTCTTTTGTAAATAAGTCAGAAATAGAAGCTGGTGCAGCTTTGGCTAAACAATGCAATGAAACTTTACACAAAGGTTCGGGCAAAGGTAACGATTTCCTAGGTTGGCTAAATCTGCCTTCATCTATTACAGATGCTGACCTGAAAGATATTGTAAATACAGCTCAGGTGTTGAGAAGCAAATGTGAAGTTGTAGTAGTTGTAGGTATTGGAGGTAGCTATTTGGGAGCGAAATCGGTGATTGAGGCTCTATCGAACTCTTTTGACTGGTTGCAAAAAGATCGTAAAAATCCGGTGGTAGTATATGCCGGTCAAAATATCGGGGAAGATTATCTATCGGAACTTATCGCTTATTTGGCTGATAAATCGTTCGGAATTATCAATATATCAAAATCGGGAACAACAACCGAGCCTGCTTTATCGTTCCGTATCCTCAAAGGAGAATTGGAAAGAAAAGTAGGAAAAGCTGAGGCTCAAAGCCGTATCGTGGCAATCACTGATGCAGCAAGAGGTGCTTTGCATACATTAGCTAAAAAAGAAGGCTATAAAATGTATGTGATTCCTGATAATGTAGGAGGTCGTTTTTCAGTACTTACTCCTGTGGGATTGCTTCCTATTGCAGTTGCCGGATTCGATATCCAAAAACTGGTACAGGGTGCAGCTTTCATGGAAAAGAATACAAGACCGGATGTTCCGTTCGAGAAAAATCTTGCTGAACAGTATGCTGTAACTCGTAATGAGTTGTATAAAAAAGGTAAGAAAATAGAGATACTTGCTAACTACAATCCTAAGCTTCACTTCTTTGCAGAATGGTGGAAACAGTTGTACGGAGAAAGCGAAGGTAAAGAAAACAAAGGTATCTTTAATGCTGCTGTAGATTTTACAACCGACCTACACTCAATGGGGCAATGGATTCAGGAAGGCGAACGTTCTATCTTCGAAACTGTTCTTTCGGTAGCAAATCCTCATCATACGGTTCTTGTACCTAAAGATGAAGAAGATTTGGATGGTTTGAACTTTTTAGTTGGCAAACGTGTTGATTTTGTGAATAAAATGGCGGAACTAGGTACTCAGTTGGCTCACGTTGACGGAGGTGTTCCAAACATCAAGATTGAGATTCCTGAATTGAGCGAATATTATTTAGGACAATTAATATATTTCTTTGAGAAAGCATGTGGTATAAGCGGTTATATCTTAGGGGTAAATCCTTTCGATCAACCAGGGGTAGAGGCTTATAAGAAGAATATGTTCGCACTGTTAAATAAACCGGGTTTTGAAAAAGACCACGAAGAAATACAAAAACGTTTATAAAGGTCGTAGACCTTTTTGTTTCTAAATTGCAGGAGTAAATCTATGCATTTATCTTTTTAGATAGTATACAATTTTTACTCCTGCAAATAGAAATACTAAATTACTTAAGAGTACAGAATGATAGAGAAAAAACACCTATTGGGACTAACTTTAGATGAACTGAAAGATGTTGCATTAGAGTGTGGCTTGCCTAAGTTTGCCGCTAAACAAATGGCGGATTGGCTATATAAAAAAAGAGTACTATCGATAGAGGAAATGACAAATCTATCGTTAGCAAATAGAAACCTATTGTCGGAAAAATACGATGTAGGACGTTCTTTACCTGTCGAAGATCAACGCTCGATAGATGGAACAGTTAAATATCTGTTTAAAACGGATGCAGGGAAATTTATCGAATCGGTAATGATTCCCGAAGACGAAAGAGCCACTTTGTGTGTGTCGTCTCAAGTTGGTTGCAAGATGAATTGCTTGTTCTGTATGACAGGAAAGCAAGGTTTCAACGGACATTTATCCGCCAACGAAATTCTAAATCAAGTATGTTCGATAGAGGAGTCGGATGATCTTACCAATATCGTATTTATGGGTATGGGTGAGCCTCTGGACAACTACGAACAATTGAAAAAAACACTCGATATAATGACTTCGGACTATGGTTTTGCATGGAGCCCGAAGCGAATTACCGTTTCTACTACAGGAGTAACTCCTAAGTTGAAACGTTTTTTAGATGAGAGTAATGCTCATTTAGCTGTAAGTTTACATACACCTATGAAGGAGCAGCGATTGTCGATAATGCCGGCTGAAAAAGCATTCCCTTTATCGGGAGTTCTTGATCTGCTGAAACAATATGATTGGTCAAAACAAAGACGTTTGTCTTTCGAATATATAATGTTTAAAGATTTTAATGATTCTATAGCACATGCTAAAGAATTGTTCAAAATTTTGAATGGTCTCGATTGTCGGGTCAATTTGATTCGATTTCATGCTATCCCTAATGTCGATCTTGTTACATCAAGCAACGAAACAATGATACAATTCAGGGATTTTTTAACCCGTAAGGGTCTGATGTGTACGATACGTTCATCAAGAGGTGAAGATATCTTTGCAGCTTGCGGAATGTTGTCAACTGAGAAAAGTAAGCAATAAAAGGATGTCGTTATGAGTAAACACCCACATATAATTTTTACAAATATTTCTGATGGAAAAGATACGTTTGATAAAGAATTTCAAACAACATTTCCTGCATTAAATAAACTTTTGTTGAAAGCCAGCTGGATTGATTTTACAATAAACAGTAATCAGCTTTATCGTCAATATGTTTGGACAGATAAACATGGTAATACATCAGGATGGTTATGTCATATGGAGCATTGTGTTCCCAGAGGACGCAATATAATACAGGAACATGCCGTATTCTCTAAGAACGTAGGGACTATCGTTCGGTATTGGATTGGCGGTCATCGGAATATAGATACTTTCCTTACTAATAATGAGCATACTTTCACTTTAAAAGATGCTGTTATAGGTATGGGAGGTTGGGAAGAAAACTATATTGCTGCATGTAAATCGGAGGGTCTTGAGCCTTTGGACGTAAAGGAATTTGTGACTTTTGCTCTTGAAGCGAATGGTAATACAACTTTCTATAATAGCAATACTAAAGAAGTATTCTTTTTTGCACACGATGGCTATTCACCTATTGATATTTCGAAGGTAAAAGGACAACCCGAATATACTATTCATAAATTTGATGCGGTGAATACATTTACCGACTATGCCGAGCAATTGGCTCACCAATGGGAAAAGGTAATCAAATAGACGGTTCAAGTAAATCAGACTGTGAGCTTGTCAATTTAGAAGATACAATAAAAAGGTCTGAGACCTTAATATACGAATTACTTAGAAAACTAATATAATGATAAAAGTAGGAATTACACACGGTGACATTAACGGTATTGGCTATGAAGTCATACTTAAAACGTTTGGAGATCTCCGTATTGCAGAATTATGCATTCCTGTAATATATGGATCAACAAAAGTTGCAGCCTATCATCGCAAAGCTTTAGAATTACCTCCTGTTACCTTCAACCTGATTCAAGAAGCGAGTGAAGCAGAGATAAATAAAGTGAATGTTATTAATTGTATTCCCGATGACATCAAGGTCGAACTCGGAAAGTCAACCAAAGCAGCAGGTGATGCCTCGCTAAGTTCATTGGAAAGAGCTACAGCAGATTTGGCTGCCGGATTGATTGACGTATTGGTGACAGCACCTATCAATAAGGATAATATTCAACAAGATACTTTCCATTTTCCGGGTCATACCGAATATTTGGAAAAGAAATTCGGACAGGATACGTCAAAGTCTCTTATGATTCTTGCAAAAGAAGATCTAAGAGTTGCACTAGTTACAGGACATCTTCCTTTAGGTAAAGTTGCCGAAAGCATCACTAAAGAAAAGGTTAAAGAAACAATCGACATATTTAATAAATCGTTACTTCGCGATTTTAATATCGATAAACCCCGTATTGCAGTACTTTCATTGAACCCTCACGCCGGAGAAAATGGTTTGTTAGGGACAGAAGAAAACGACATTATTATTCCTGCTCTGCGTGAGATGGAAGAAAGTGGCATTTTATGCTTTGGACCATATGCTGCCGATGGTTTTTTCGGATCAGGACGCTTTAAATCCTTTGATGGTATATTGGCTATGTATCACGATCAGGGTTTGGTTCCTTTCAAGACTCTGGCAATGGAGGAAGGTGTTAACTTTACGGCAGGTTTGCCTATTGTTCGCACATCTCCCGCACACGGTACCGCTTATAACATTGCGGGGAAAAACGAAGCATCTGAGGATTCTTTTCGTCAGGCAATTTATCTGGCAATTGACACTTTACGTAATCGTAAAGAGTATGATAAAGCCCATGCCAATCCTTTGAGAAAAATGTATTATGAGAAGGGTGGAGATAACGAAGTCTTAGATCTGACAAAAGAAGAATCGGCAGATTGATATTATTATAATACCATAGGGGCGTATTGTATACGCCCTCAATAAATAGAATATTACAATGGGCGTATAAAATACGTCCCTACAATAGCAGATAAGATGAATTATGCAATAATAGCCGCCGGAGAAGGTTCGAGGTTGGCACAAGAAGGGGTTACGTTACCAAAGCCTCTTGTAAAGTTAAACGGGGTGGAGATGATTCGTCGCCTCATTGATATTTTCGCAAAGAATCAAGCTGACTCCATCAGTATCATTGTAAATGAAGAGATGAAAGCAGTGCAAGAATACGTAAAGCAAATAAAACTGGATATTCCACTAAATATTGTTATAAAATCGACTCCCAGCTCGATGCATAGCTTCTTCGAATTGAGGGAGTTTTTGCGTGAAGGTAAATTTTGCTTAACTACTGTTGATACAATATTTAAAGAAGAAGATTTCGAGCAATATATCAAAGCGTTCATTGCTGATGCTGAATCGGATGGAATGATGGCTGTAACCGATTATATTGATGATGAGAAACCTCTCTATGTGGATGTCGATCAAAATATGGAAATTACAGGATTTCTGGATAATTCGGACTCATGTAAATACATTTCGGGAGGTATATACGGTTTAACACCTAAAGCAATAGATACACTCGAAAACTGTTTGTCCTCGGGGCAATCGCGCATGCGGAATTTTCAACGTCAATTAGTGGCTGACGGATTGTGTTTAAAGGCATATCCTTTTCCGAAGATTGTAGATGTTGATCATGCCGAAGATATTGTAAAAGCTGAGGCGTTTCTTCGAAATTAAATAAACAGGAAATCAAAAAGTAGAGCAATTATATTTTAAATAATTATGTCTAAAGGAAAATTAACAGGGATAAAGCGACAAACTAAATACTCGCCTAACCATATCGGGAATGATGGTACTATCTATAACCTCACAGCACAATGTTTGCGCGATATGGGGTATGATGTACAGGATTATACCGAGTCCGAATTTGTGTTAAGTGATATCAAGGATAAATATATTTTTGATATGGCTCGCGATAAGAGTACAATCAAATGGTTGAAACATTTAGAAGATACCGGTTCGGTAGTTATTAACTCTGCATATGGTATCGAAAATTGTACGCGAGGAAAAATGACACGTATGCTTATGGATAATAAGATACCTCATCCCGAAAGCATAATTATAGATTGTAACGAAGATCCTACAGAGTTGTTGGAGGAGATGGAAGCCAATGCCTACTGGATTAAAAGGGGTGACTTTCATGCCATTCACCGCGAAGATGTTGCTTTTGCCAGAAGTATTACCGAAGCTAGAGAAATATTAAAAGAATTTGCTTTCAGAGGAATACCTAATGCAGTTATAAATGAACATCTTGTAGGTGATTTGGTTAAGTTTTATGGAGTAGCTGATACAGATTTCTTTTATCATTTCTATCCATTCGACCTGAGTCACAGTAAATTTGGACTAGAAGAAATAAACGGAGCGGCTAATCAGTATCCATTCTCAGTAGACGCTTTGAAAGAAGCATGCGATAAAGCAGGAGAGATTTTGAATATAAAAATATATGGAGGTGATTGTGTGGTTGCAAAAGACGGATCATTCAAAATTATAGATTTTAATGACTGGCCTAGTTTTGCACCTTGTCGTGAGCAAGCTGCAGCTAAAATTGCAGAGTGTATAGACAAGCATGTACAAAAGAATCTAAAATAACACAAACCCTAAATTAATGGAACAAAATAAACCATCTTTGGAGTCTACGCTCAAGTCGTCGGACACAGAAGAGTTTATCGATATTTATTTTTATCGCCCAATAGGTTATAGATGGGCGCTACTCTTTCAGAAATTAGGAGTAACACCCAATGCAGTTACTATAGCGAGTATCTTTATTGGAGTAGGGTCGGGTATTTGTTTTTACTTTGATAATTTATGGCTTACTCTTTTAGGAATATTTTTACTTGTTTGGGCAAATTCGTTTGATAGTGCCGATGGACAATTGGCTCGCATGACCAAGCAGTTTTCAGCATTAGGTCGTGTATTGGACGGCTTTGCCGGAAATCTGTGGTTTATATCTATTTATATTGCCATTTGTATGCGCCTTTTCCCGGTATGGGGATGGAGTATTTGGGCTTTAGCTGTTATCACGGGATATTTCCATAGCAAACAAGCTTCCATGGCTGATTATTACAGGAATATACACTTGTTATTTTTGAAAGGAAAATCAGGTAGTGAATTAGACAATACAGCCGAACTGAGAGAGAAAAACGTGGAATTGACATGGGGGGCTAACTTCTGGGAGAAACTGGTTCTTACCTTTTACCTGAATTACACTAAAGGTCAGGAAAGCTGGTCGGCAAATTTTCAGGAAATGTTTAAAATATTGAAAAGCCGGTTCGGAGAAACTGCTCCGGAGCAATTTAGAGTTGCTTTCAGAGAAAAAAGCCTACCTTTGATGAAATGGACTAATATTTTGTCTTTCAATACTCGTGCAATAGCTTTGTTCGTTGCAGTACTTATTAAACAACCCTGGCTATACTTTGTTTTTGAGCTTGTAGTGCTTAATGTGATTTTAGTATATATGGTTTCGTGCCATGAGAAAATGTGTAAAACATTTATAAAGCAGATAGAGGAGGGAAAATATGAAGTTCAAAGTACTATTTAAATATTTAATTAAATAGTTGTTCTTCTTGAAAATGATAATAAAATCATATGCAAATAAATATGTTTGAGCTAGAAAAAGTAAAAGGTATTATCTTCGATTACGGAGGTACAATCGACAGTAATGGTAAACATTGGGCTGAAGTATTATGGGAGGCTTATCAGGATATGGAAGTGCGTGTAACTAAAGAAGTCTTTCGTGAAGCCTTTGTATATGTTGAGCGCTATTTAGCTGTACACCCCGATGTGCAGCCGAATCATAACTTCTTCGAATTACTGAAAATAAAGACTGACCTTCAGATTAGTTATTTGATCGAACAAAATATATTGGATAATAATGATAAAACATCAAGCTATTCTCTTGCTATTTCGACGCAATGTTATAACTTTGCCAAAGAGATTATAAGCAAAGAGAAAGTGATTTTGAATGCTTTACGTGAACGTTATCCAATGGTGCTAGTTTCCAATTTCTATGGAAATGTGCAAGCTGTATTAAAGGATTTCGGATTGCTTGAGTTCTTTGATGATATTATTGAATCGGCTGTTGTAGGAGTTAGAAAGCCCGATCCTGCTATATTTGGCTTGGGTGTGGATAAGTTGAACCTTCCGGCTTCGAATATCGTTGTGATAGGCGATTCCCATGCAAAAGATATAGTACCGGCGTCAAAAAACGGATGTCAGACTATCTGGTTGAAAGGTCCGGGATGGGGTGATGATGAAGAAAATGCAACTGCTGATGTTATTATTACAGACTTTATGGAGTTGGAAGATATTTTCCAACTGAATTAAGGATATTAAAACTGCTATATTGTAGCAGTTCTTACCTAAGGCGTTAGATAAGATATTGAAAAGGTTATAAACCTTACTTGTATATTTTGGTAGTATTGTAGTGTTAGTTGTAATGTCAATTTCTAATAATGGATACTAAATTTTTTTAGTTGAAAAGCCCGGGTTGGGAGAATAAAATGGAAAGAGGCCTTCGCTGAAGCTATTCTATTATATGTGATTTTATGGATTCATGTAATACTTACCTGATGAAATAACTTCACCAGTTTAAAGGATTGCTGCGGGTTGCAGTAAATTTTAAAATTAAATTTAAAAAATGGAAAAAGTACAAGTGAAAGAAGCCAAGGGAAAACTTGGAGTTCTTGTTGTCGGAGTTGGTGGTGCAGTAGCATCTACATTTATTGCAGGTACATTAATTTCTCGTAAGGGATTAGGTGTTCCTGTTGGTTCAATCACTCAATTAGCTACAATGCGTTTGGGTAAAAGAGAAGAAAACCGCTTCCCGAAGATTAAAGATGCAGTGCCTTTGGCTGATCTTAATGATATCGTTTTTGGAGGATGGGATCTTTTCGAAGATGATGTTTATAAAGCAGCTAAACATGCTGAAGTATTGACAGATGAAGATCTAAACAAAGTAAAAGATGAGCTTTCGGCTATCAAACCAATGAAAGCTGTATTCGATCAAAACTTTGTAAAAAGACTTCATGGTACATGGGTAAAACAAGCTCCTACTAAATGGGACTTGATGGAACAAGTAAGAGAAGATATCCGTAACTTCAAAAAAGAAAATAACTGCGATAGAATAGTTATGATCTGGTGCGGTAGTACAGAAGTATTTACTCCTCTTGGTGAAATCCACAAAAGCCTTTCTTCTTTCGAAAAAGCAGTAAAAGAAAATCATGCAGATATTGCTCCATCTAACTTATATGCTTATGCAGCTATTGCTGAAGGTGTAGGTTACATCAATGGTGCTCCTAACTTAACTGTTGACATTCCTGCAATGTGGGAATTCTCGGCACAAAAACAAGTTCCGATCTGTGGAAAAGACTTCAAAACTGGTCAAACTATGTTGAAGACTGTTCTTTCTCCTATGTTCAAGACTCGTATGTTAGGTCTTAGCGGATGGTTCTCTACAAATATTCTTGGAAATCGTGACGGAGAAGTCCTTGACGATCCAGGATCATTTAAAACAAAAGAAGAATCTAAATTATCAGTAATTGATAATATCCTTCAACCTGAATTGTATCCTGAGCTTTATGGTAATGTTTACCACAAAGTACGTATCAATTATTATCCTCCTCGTAAGGACAATAAAGAAGGATGGGATAATATCGACTTGTTCGGATGGTTAGGTTATCCAATGCAATTGAAAGTGGATTTCCTTTGCCGTGACTCTATCCTTGCAGCTCCTTTGTGTCTTGACCTTGTGTTGTTCTCTGACCTTGCACAACGTGCGGGTATGAGCGGTATCCAAAGCTGGTTATCATTCTATTTCAAGAGTCCAATGCACGAAAAGAATCAGATTGCAGAGCACGATTTATTCATCCAATATGTGAAGTTAAAAAACACACTTCGCAAAATGATTGGTGAAGAAACTGTAGACTTTATCGACTAATATATCTATATAATTTGTAAGAAAGGAGGACTTAGTCCTCCTTTCTTTTTCTCAACAGGCTTAAATATTCCAGAAACCATAAGCTTCTTTACATGAGAATTTTAAGTGTGTGAAGAATATCTAGCTGAAAATATTTATTAAAAAAGTATCTAAATACTTGCATAATATAAAAAAGAGCCTTACTTTTGCAACGCATTAAAGCAATGGCTGCGTAGCTCAACTGAATAGAGTATCTGACTACGGATCAGAAGGTTCCAGGTTTGAATCCTGGCGCGGTCACCACAGAAGCACTTATAACGAAAGTTGTAGGTGCTTTTTTGTTGTGGGTTGAGGTGGTTTATAAGTGAAAGTTGAACCATATGAATATTGATACTCTTTTGTTTTAAGTTGGAGTGGGGATTAAAACTACAGACGCTTATCTACGAGATTGCTAATTATTAACTATATTTACTACAGTTATTAGTAAGTTACAATATTACGAATAGGTCTGCACTCTAAAATTACTAACCATGGAAAATGTTAAGAATTCAATCTTAAGAGAAGTCACTCCTTTATCTGACGAGGATTGTTTTATGATTTTTTCAAGGGTGAAGCAAGAGTTTACATTCCCAATTCATATTCATAAAGAATTTGAACTTAATTTTATAGAAAATGGAACAGGAGCAAAGCGTGTTGTCGGAGACAGTGTCGAAGATATAGATGATTTGGAACTGACGCTTATCGCAAGTCCAAATCTCGAACATGGATGGTTTGACCATAACTGTACATCGAAAGAGATAAAAGAGATAACCATTCAGTTTCATGGCGATTTATTGAACGACCATCTTCTTCAAAAGAATCAGTTCCGATCAGTAAAGGAAATGTTTGCCAAAGCAGCCTATGGCATTACCTTTTCGCGGGAAACAATAGAGAAGGTAAGAAGCCAAATGTACTCTTTGGCTTCTGAACATGAAGGAGCCCATTCCGTTCTTAAGTTATTTGCTATTTTGTATGATTTGTCGCAATCTAAGGGAATGAGGGAATTATCAAGTCGTTCGTTCAATATCAATGCTCAAAATTACGACAGCAGACGCATTGAGAGAGCTTACAGTTATATGCTGGCAAACTACAATCTGGATATCTGCCTGCTGGATGTAGCTAATCTGGTGGGAATGACAGGAGTCTCATTCAGTAGATTCTTAAAACAGCGAACAGGGCGTAATTTCATCGATTCACTCAACGATATACGCCTGGGGCATGCAACCCGAATGTTGGTTGATACAACCCATAGTGTTGCCGAAATAGCTATTCAGTGTGGGTTTAATAACCTATCTAATTTCAATCGTATTTTTAAAAAGAAGAAACAATGCACCCCTCGTGAATTCAGGGAGAATTATAAAGAATCGAAGTTCTTTTTATAATAGATAAAAGTAGAGTTTTCACATTGGAGAACCCTACTTTTATTTTAGTGAAAGGTAAATATAAACTACTTGTAAATTTTCATCACATAACCACCTCCTGAAGCCATTGGAATGCTTAGTTTTCGGTCAGACGGTATGTCAATTAGTTCTTTTTTATAATCATGTCCCGATCGGTCGGCATTCGCACCATCTTTAAAGACCTCAGCCTTAAAGCTGCCTTCGCCTAGAAATGACAAATCAACATCAAGTGTTCTTGCATCCCAATTGGTAAGCGAACCTACATACCATACATTGTCTTTCTCCCGTGCAATAGTAATGTATTCACCTATTTTGCCATCCAATGCTATAGTATTGTCCCACACCGTTGGCACATTAGCTATGAACTCGGTACATTCTTTCTCACGCATATAATTGGACGGGTTATCACATAGCATATTCAGAGGCGATTCGAATATAATATATTCCGCTAACTGACGGCAGCGTGTACCCTGACTCATCGGCTCACTGTTAACAGGGCGATAATTGCCCTTAGAAGCATTACGCATAGCTCCCTGAGTATAATCAAGAGGACCGGCTACCATTCTTATAAAAGGTATAGTAACATCGTATGTAACCTGATCTACGCTTTCGGGCGACCATTTCATTTGCTCCAATCCGTGAACACCTTCAAAATTGATTACATTGGGGAATGTACGTTGCAATCCCGTCGGTTTATATGTACCGTGATAATCGAGCATCATATGGTATTTTGCGGCGATCTCGGCTGCACGATAGTGGAAGTCTACCATTGGTTGATCGTCTCTGTCCATAAAGTCAACCTTAAAGCCTTTGATACCCATATCCGAATAATGCTTGCAGATACCTTCGATGTCTTTATTAAAAGCATAATATCCTGCCCATAGAATAAGTCCTACGTTCTTTTTATTGGCATAATCAACCAAGCTTTTTAGATCTATTTCGGGAACTACCTGAAATAAGTCGGCTTGCAGATTTACTGCCCAACCTTCGTCCAATATTACATATTCAATACCATGTTGCGAAGCAAAATCAATATAATATTTATACGTTTCATTATTGATACCCGAACGGAAATCAACATCGTACAGATTCCAGTCATTCCACCAATCCCAAGCCACTTTTCCGGGTTTGATCCACGAAGCATCTGCCACTTTGTTGGGGGTAGCCAGTTTATATACCATGTCATTATCAGCCAGTTCCTTGTCATTCTCCGAAATTATTATAATGCGCCAAGGGAAATTAGTTGCTCCGTTATATCGTGCAATATAAGGTTCTGCCGACTGTACTTCGCCCTGTAGCATATTGTGACCGCCTTGTTTTATATCTTTAGGATAAGGTGCAAATACTCCGCTTAAAGTAGTAGAACCATTACCATTGTATAGATACATCCCCGGATAATTTGTCAGGTCAGATTCCGTAATACATACTTTCTTCCCGTTTACACCTTCTACTACCAAGGGCAGAAAAGCCAGACGTTTTTTGTCCCACTGAGATATATTTATATGCTGGTATGTATTTTCGAACGAATTGTAGAATTGCTTCTCAATAGGTTCTTTTATGTTTTGTACATAAGGAATATACGCTTTCTGATCTGTCGGGAAATTGAAGTTTACCTCTTCACTTTTTACCTCAAAAGGTTTCTTTAAGTCTGAAACGAAGCGATAGGCTATACCTTCGTTATATGCTCTGAATACAAGACTGAACCCTTCTTTAAATTTGAGGATAATTTCGTTATAAGTATCTGTAATTTCTTTTCGTTTATATACCGAAGCCGTTATTGTATCATTCAACGTTTTAGTGGATAACTTTGCTATCCTGGGGTTTACTCCAAAAGACATTCCGTTGGTCAACGACATCGATATAGGCGAGTTTGCTATCATAAGATCTCCATTGTGGGAGACAGAATATTCTATTGTATTACCAACAGATATGTTTACTTTAAGCTCGTTGTCAGGAGACTGCACCAAGAACTGCTTTTGAGCAGAAACAGATGTCCGGCAACAGATAATAGCCAGAATCAATAATAGAATGTACGATTTATTGGTATTTCGCATATTGGGTATATTTATTAAATAGTTTTACAGTAAAGTATCAAAGGTGACAATAGGGTAACAAAAAAGGTTACAAAAGTGACTGAATAATGTTATTTTTGTTCATTTCGCAAGATGTTGTATTTTAGACTTATATCTCATAAAAGGTTACAAAAGTGACAAAAGTTACACCTGTTGTTTGTTTCAATTCTTTTTTACTTTTTTCTGTAACTTTTAAAATCAGACCTATCTGTATTTATAGATAAAATAACAAAAGAAATTGATATTCAGTAGAGCAAGTTCTACTGAATATCTTTATTCATGAGTATATTTTCTAAAGATACAAATTTTTTAAAATCCTCAGATGCAGGATGCCCCTCAAAAGGTAAATAATAATGCTCAGGCTTTTCCCATGCGTTACGCCAAAACAAAATCCAACTGATTTTATATTTATTGATAACAGGATATACGATTTCTGTAAAGTAAGTAGAGTCGGGGATACCCTCCATCCCTGTTTCTCCGATCGTTGGAAGTTTTCCCGACTTGTTGGCATAATTAGTCACAATTTGGAGATTGCGATCCATACCGGCTTTATATTTTTCGATGTCCTCAGTTGTTTTTCCGGGTACATAAGAGTCGTATGCAACAATATCCACATAGTCATCTCCGGGATAACGTTCCAGATACTCGACTTCATCTTTAGTTTCAGAAGGCGAATAAGCATAGAGCAAATTATGCACATTACGTTTGTCTCTCAGATATTCCACAGTCATAATCCATAGCTGCTTATATTCCTCGGGTGTGCATTGTTTACTTCCCCACCAAAACCAGTCTCCTGTATGTTCGTGATACATGCGAAAAACTACGGGAATAAGTACACCGTTATCATCTTTCAGGTCGAGAAAGAAGTCTGCAACACGGTCAAGCCATTTTATATATTGGTCGTGATTTATACCTCCTGCGAGGATGGTTTTTACAACCGTATCCTGTGCACAATCCCAGGCAGTATTTCCTGTTACCATATTATCGCCATGCCAGCTGAATGTATTAATAGAGCCCATACGATGGATATCTTGTGCATACCTCTTCATATCTGAGAAGTAAATGGAATCCAAATTAAACTCTGCACCTATTTCGAGGTGTCCCAGTTCCCATCCGAACACGGCGGGATAATCTCCCGTTACATCTTTTACATCCGATCTGCCCGCTTCTTTATACCAACTGTGTCCATAAGCCAAGTCGTCCTGATGCCCAAGCATAATACCTTTGTCAAGCCGTTCAAACAAGGTGTTATAAAGTCTTACGGTTTCAGCCGTCGCATTTTTGTCTATAGGTTGTTTGGTATGAATTTCCTCTACTGCTTTCTGTTTACATGCAAAAAGGCTTGTAAATGCTATTGCTGCCAATATTAATTTCTTTTTCATATTTTGTTTCATTTTTTCATATTTTGCGGAGAACGCTTGTAGGGGGGACTACTCCACCCACTAATTTTTTATTGCTTGACGGGCAGGGCAGAGCCACTGCCCCTACTGTCTAGTAAATTGTGACGACTTATATACATATCAGGCAGATCCGATTGGAATAGAATATTCTTATCTTCCGAAAAACGGATGAAGTCCTGAGCCGCAGGATGTCCCACTGTCGGTGTATAATAATGCGTTGGTAAATCGCTTGCATTTCGCCAGACCATTACATACGCAATCTTTGTACTCTGTAAAACGGGCAGCAACACCTGGGTGTACCAAAGCGGATTGCTTACCCCCTCTAATCCTGTTTCGGTTAGAGCTGCAATTTTATTCTTTTTAGTGGCAATATCCGAAACGATCTTTAATTTTTGTGCAGCAAGTTGAGGATCATTTGCACCATCAGGTCTGAAGTCCCAATAATTGTCCATTCCGATAATATCCACATATTTATCTCCCGGATAATACTCCATAAATTCTTCTTCAGTAAAGAACTTACAATCAGGAGAGAAAGCATAAAGCAGATTATGCACCTCCATATCATCCCTGAGATAGGTAACGGTAAATTGCCAAAGTGCAATAAATTCATCTTTCGAACAATGCCCCTTTCCCCACCAGAACCAATCGCCGTCGAATTCATGGAAAGGGCGAAAAATAATAGGAATAAGTTCGTCATTATCTCCTTTGCAATCATTCATGACTTTGGCTATAGACTCCAGATATTGTTTATATTTCGAGTGCAGCTTTCCTTCGGGAAGAATATCTTTTACCGATTCCACAGGATTCTTCTCCCAATAGAAACTACCATCATTAGCAGGATTTTTGCTATGCCACGAAAAGGTTATAATTCCACCTTGACGGTAAACTTCTTTAGTTGCTTTGACCAATCGGTTCTTTATGTTTTCGAATTTTACAGGATCATTTTCTGTAGCAGCTTCAAAATCGAACCCAATCAATGCAGGGTGTTGCCCGCAAAGGTCTTTCACGTCGCTTCTGTTACTGTCGCCTACCCACGATCGACCGTATAAGGTAGCGTCCTGTTGTCCGAAAATAACCCGATCCGATTGTTCTATCTTTTTCAGATTATAAAACAAGGCTTTGGTCTCGGCTGTCGCCAGTGGGTCGACTAAGAGAAAGTCGGAAGCATATATAACAGAGAGCCACAAGAAGCAAAAAGTAAAAGCGATTGTTTTGTGCATCATATGATTAAAGGGTATAAAAGGCGTTTGGTGTTTAACGAGAACCGCTGTAGGGGCTTTCTGATTCAGTCTTTTGACAGATCATTACAAAACCGTGATAACCGTTTTTTCTTTAATATCATTGGATGATGAACCTACTTGCAGCTCAAAATCTCCGGCTTCGATTACTCTCTCACTTTTCAGATTGTAGAAAGCCAGATCATCCAAAGTTAACTTGAATGTTACGGTTTTAGACTCACCTGCTTTAAGAGATACTTTTTCGAATCGACGCAATCTTTTCACATCAGGAACAAGGCTTGCAAATAAATCGCTCGAATAAAGTTGAATTACTTCTTTACCTTCTACGTTTCCTGTGTTCTTTACATCTACCGAAACAATAATTTCCTCTTTCGGATTATTGGCAAAAGACGTTTTGTTTATTTTCAGGTTCGATATATCGAATGTAGTATAACTCAATCCAAAGCCGAAGTGATATTCGGGGTTGAAGTCTCCTTCGTAATTGTAAACACCTTCGCTTCTCTTTTGCTCTTCCGAATGTTTATGATAATAAGGCACCAATGAGTTAGGGAATGCAGGGTATGTATAAGGTAATTTTCCCGAAGGATTTACTTTGCCAACCAATACATCCGCCAAAGCATCCGCACCAAAAATTCCCGGAAGATAGGTTTGAACGATAGCATCTACCTGAGAAGATATTTTAGAGATCACACGAGGTCTTCCTTCACTCAAAACAAGAATTACTTTTTTACCTGTTTTGAGGAACTCTTTAGCCAGTTCTGTTTGAAGATCATTCAAATACAAGTCATCCAAATCTCCCGGTTTTTCGCAATACGAATTTTCACCTAAGCACAAGATAATATAATCTGCATTTTTAGCAGCCGCAATAGCTTCATCAAAACGGTCTTTATGTTCCGTTGCATATTCAGTTGCCGCCGTATAGCTTACACCCGGAACATATGAAACATTTTCTTTGCCATACGTATGGGTAATAGCGTCCAGCAGGTTACTATATTCACTTGCGAATTCATCAATTTTTTCACCTTGCCAAGAGAATGTCCATCCTCCGTTTAGCGATCTTTTGCTGACAGCATTAGGACCCGATACCAATATTTTAGCACCTTTCTGGAGAGGAAGTATATTATTGTCATTTTTCAGCAGCGTAATAGCATCTGCCGCCGCATCATACGAAGCTTGTTGAAATTCTTTAGACCCGAATTGAGGATAATCTTTGCGATATGTATTAGGTGTATCGAACAAGTCGAGTTGCAGTTTCAATAATACGACCCTTCGTGCAGCATCGTCGATGCGTGACATGGGCACTTGTCCTTCGTTTACCAACTCCGTCAATAGAGTGCAGAATTCTTTGTAATCGTAAGGAATCATCGACATATCGACTCCTGCATTTATACTCACCTTAATAGCCTCTTTGATGTTCGGAGCCATGCGGTCACGCGAGTATAATTTGTTGATGTCTTCCCAATCGGTAACGATCATTCCGTCAAAACCTAAATCATTACGCAGCAGTTTTGTCAAAAGGTCGTAACTGGCATGTACGGGCTCTCCGTTGATAATACCCGAATTAATCATTACCGTATGCACTCCTGCATCAATAGCAGCTTTGAAAGCAGGTACATGATATTCCATTAAAGCCGATTGAGGTATATAAGCAGGTGTACGGTCTTTACCACTGATAGGAGCAGAGTAACCGATAAAATGCTTCATGCAAGCAGCCAATTTATTGGGATGAGCTACGTTATTATCATCGCCCTCATACCCTTTTATTAGTTGGTATCCGAATACCGACCCGATATAAGGATCTTCGCCGAATCCCTCATATTGACGAGGAAAGCGTGGATCGATACCCAGATCAAGTACCGGTGAAAAATTCCAAGGAACATTACTCGCACGGGTTTCATAGGCTGTGATCTCTCCCATTTTCTTAGCATGGGCAGGATTCCATGTGGCAGCTAATGCAATCTCCTGCGGAAACATAGTTGATCCTGCTGTATAAGTTGCCCCGTGAATTTGATCGAGTCCGTATATTACGGGTATTTTGGTACGAGTTTCGTTCAATGCTACGTCCTGAATCTGGCTGATAACATTTGTCCACCATTCAGCAGTGCGTGCACGTGTATTGGGCGAATTCAAAAGAGATCCTACGTGGTAGTTTACGATTACATCCCGCAGTTTATCCATATCGAGTTGTAAAGTACTGGTTGGAGGCGTATCCTCTCCTTTGCAGACTGCATCTATACTTACCTGAGCCATTTGACCGATTTTCTCGGCCAGTGTCATTTTAGAGACTATCTCGATAGCTTGTTTGTTCATATCGTTGTTGGTTTGAGCTTGTCCGCCCGATGCAATGCCGAGAGTTGCTGCCATTAATAATACCGTTTTTTTCATGTTGATATATAAGATGTTTAATAAAAAGGCTGGAAAGATTCGATCATTTCCATGCACATACGTCCGTTGTGATAAGGACATTTCCAGAACCCTGCCTTGTCGTCTCGTGTATTGATACTGCCATCCGCAAGTCTGCTCCAATGCCATTCACCATTGCTTTTGTCTACAATAGATTGCTGTATATATGCCCAGACTTGTTCGGCTTTTTCTTTATATCCGGCATTATCCGAAATTTTGTAAGCATACATATAACCCACTACAGCTTCGGCTTGAACCCACCAATGACGCTCTAAGTCTGTATGATTACCATCTTTTTCGTAAATCATACTCCCATCGGTTTGTAAGCCTTCGCTTGCTGCATCGGCTATTTTAAGAGATATTGTTTTTATTTTATCGGTTAATTGTTTATCTCCCAAAACTTCGGCTGCTTCATATAAAAGCCAAGCCGCTTCAATATCGTGACCGTATGATATGGCAGTCGATTTTACATTCCATTCTTCGTCAAAAAACAAGTTGAGGTGATTTGTTTCCGAATCTAATATCTTATCGGTAAAGATGTGAATAAGCTTACGTTGAGCATCTTTGAGTTGCTCATCGTCCCAAATACGGCAAAGGTTGGTGTATGGTTCCAATACATGTAAATGAGTATTCATTGTCTTCTTTTCATTTGCATCCTTATCACTCAAACGTACATCTTCGATAGGTTGCCAATCGTGGGTATAGGCTTCAAGATAGCCACCTAGATTAGGATCAAAGCATTTCTCCAGTAAAAAGAAAAACTCTTTAGCCATTGCCAAAGCTTCGGGATTTGCGGTGGCTCTGTAAAATTCCAAAAATCCGTATAAGGAGAATCCTTGTGCATAGGTTTGCTTTTTGGTATTAACCGGATTTCCCCAATAATCGAGCTCCCAATACACACCTCCGTGAGTTTTGTCAATGAAATAATCTTTGATATAATGAAACGCACGTTCGGCTATTTTTAAATACTCTTCTTTTTTCAGGATGCGATAAGCTGCCGAGAATGTCCATAAAATGCGGGTATTTAGAACAGCACCTTTATTGGCTTTGGAATGAAGTATTTCGTTGCCGTCTATACGACCATAGAAACCTCCATGTTCATTGTCCTGCATCTTTTCGATCCAAAAAGGCAGGATATTATCTGTTAGTTCTTTCTTAAATTCATTCATTTTTGATCCTTTCTCTTATTTGCCAAATCAGTTGTAATTTCTTGTAACTTTTGTTCTGTTAATGGGTACAAACTGATAAATACGACTGATAAAACAGTCCCTATTGCAGGCAAAAAGCTCAACATCATACGTATTCCGTCCTGAGCTTCGACCGTTTGTTCTACATTTGCCTGAAAGCCGAAGTAAGCCAACAACCATCCTGTAAGTGCCCCGCCTATTGACCATCCGAATTTTTGAGACATCGAAGACGAGGAGAATATCAAACCCGTAGCCCTGCGTCCAGTTTTCCATTCCGAATAATCGGCTATATCAGCATACATCGACCAAAGCAGAGGGAATATGCTTCCTGCACATGCACTGATAAGTACTTGTAAGATCAGCATCAGAAGGATATTATCTTTACCCACAAAATAAAAAGCAATACTGAAAACGGTGGCAAACAACATGGCAAACAAATAGGTTTTCTTTTTTCCTATGCGGTTCGAAACAGGGGTAACAAAAAGAATCCCCAAGATATTAGCCCCTTGCCCCAATACTAAATAGATAGTTGTCAGCGAGAGTGCCGAACCAATGATTCCCAAATCGAAAGTATCGGGAGCTATTGCATAATATTTGAAATAATAAACGGCTGCTCCGTCACGAATCGAATTGAATATCAGAGCGGCAATACCGGCTCCCAGTAGTATCCACCAAGGCTTGTTGACAAGTAAATCGTTTACATCTTCTTTCAAAGAATTACCTGTTTCTTTAATCGGGCGGATACGTTCTTTTGTCCACGAAAAAGTACATAAAAAGAAAATGACGGCAATAACGGCAAATACAATAGCAGTCATAGACCATCCGAAAGTCAGGTTGGCTCCTTCGCCGCTTCCGCCGAATAATTTCACCAAAGGTTCTATCAGTATCAAAGCCAATATACTGCCTAAGAATGCAAATATCATACGGTATGATGACAAGGCGGTTCTTTCTTTAGGGTCGGACGACATCACGCCCAGCAACGATGCGTAAGGTACATTGATTAAGGAGTATACCATCATCATCAGCGAATAGGTGATATAGGCATATACTATTTTTCCTGTAGGCGAAAAATCGGGAGTGGTAAAGGTTAATACGCCCAGTACACCGAAGGGAACGGCTACCCATAACAGGTAGGGACGAAATTTACCCCATTTTGACTCTGTTCGGTCGCTGACAACACCTACAATGGGATCGAAAAGTGAATCCCATATACGTGTCACCAAAAACATGGTACCCACTACGGCTGCCTCTATGCCGAATATATCTGTATAGAAAAACATGAGATACATGCCGAACAGCTTCCAGAACATAGACGATGCTGCATCGCCCAGACCGTATCCGACTTTTTCTTTTAATGTGACTTTTTCTGTGTTCATGAGTATTTATTTAATAATCAATTTGAGTTTGTAGGGGTAGAGTTCTGTTCTTTCGATTAATTTCGGATAAGCGGGAGACTCATCCCTACAAAGTGCTAAAAAGGTGTAAGGCCTTTATTTTGTCAGATTTTTTTCGATAAGTTGATTTAAGGTTTGAACCGAAGTTGCCGATCGGTAACCGTCGGGAGCAGTATTCAATACATAATCGAGTAATCTGTCTACAGACGAAACCGCAACGTGCATGCGCGTGTCGCACGATGCATAATAGAGATATACGGTACCGTCATCATCGGCTATCCATCCGTTTGTAAACAGTACGTTCGAAACATCGCCCACACGTTCTTCCTCCCAAGGAGCCATTAAATGCCCTGCGGGTTCGGCTATCAACTTGTTCGGTTGATCTAGATCTGTAAGGTAAAGATATAAAACATATCTTAATCCTGCTGCACAAGCCCTTACACCGTGTGCTAAATGAAGCCATCCTTTCGAAGTTTTGATCGGGTGGGGACCTTCTCCGTTTTTGAGTTCTTTGATCGTGTGATAGTAACGATGGTTGATAATCGTTTCTTCTTTCACTTCGGCATTAGTAATGTCATCTACCAATGCCCAACCGATTCCGCCACCGCTTCCGGCATCAATAAAACCATCTTGGGGACGGGTATAAAGTGCATATTTTCCGTCTACAAATTCGGGATGTAATACTACATTTCGCTGTTGGCTCTTGGTTTTAAGATCGGGTAACCGTTCCCAGTTTTTTAAATCTTTTGTGCGGACAATGCCGGCTGCCGCCACTGCCGACGAAAGATCGTCTGCCGCAGCATTCGGATCTTTTCTTTCAGAACAGAATACACCGTATATCCATCCGTCCTGATGAGCCGTAAGACGCATATCATACACATTTGTATCGGGGTTATCGGTTTCGGGAATAACAATGGGATAGTCCCAAAAGCGGAAATTGTCGATACCGTTGGGGCTTTCGGCAATAGCGAAGAACGATTTGCGATCGTTTCCCTCTACACGGACTGCCAAAAGATATTTACCCTGCCATTTAATAGCCCCTGCATTGAAAGTTCCGTTGATTCCGAAACGTTCCATAAAGAACGGATTGGTTTCGGGTGATAAGTCGTATCTCCAGAATACAGGCGCATGACCTGCTGTAATTACAGGGTACTTATATCTTTCGAAGATACCATTTCCCGGGAGCAAAGGTTCATTTGTACGGGTAACCAATGCTTCATATTCAGCTGTTACAGCCTTTAATCGTTTGTTGAATAGTGCGTTCATATCCAAATGTTTAATCTATTTATAGTTGAATTATAGTATAAGTCCGAAATATTATAGTTTTTGAGTATAGCTTTTGATGACTTTGATGGTCGTATCTGTATCGAAAACAGAGTTTAAACCTTGTTCTTCTTGCGATGGATCACCTACATAATCGTCCCACGGTTCCCAGAATGTGTGAGCAGGTCTTCCGAATCCTCCCCATGTCCAGAAATTACATCCTGCAATCAGACCATTGTTTTCTTTCGAACTTATTATTTTCGAGAAGATATTGGAGTAATATTTATCACGTGCAACTGTAGTATCGTCCAGTGTATATTTGTGATTATCGCGCGGATATCCAAACTCTTCGATAACCATAGGCTTGTTTAGCTTTTTGGCAATAGCCAGATGATTATCAATGTATTTATCGGTTTCAGTGATTGCTGTATCTACGGATGCTACTACTTGGGTGGGATCAATCCAGCTCCAGTTTTTAGGCCAGATGTGAATGGTCAGATAATCGACATTCGGGTCTGAATTGATTTGTTCGAAAAGATTCATATCTTCTTCACATCCCTTAGTACCCTCATTACCCAATGAGATGAGGTGATTAGGATCAAGAGAGCGGATAAGAGCTGTAGTTTCTTTCAACCATTTTACGAATGCAGGTTTACCCTCATCGCTGAATGAGCGAGGCTCGTTACCTACCTGCCATGACATGATTGCCGTATCGTCAATATATTTCTTTCCCGTATACCGGTTGGTTCTGGTAATAACGTGCTTTACATGATTCAGAAACGAGGTATGGCAACTGTCGCAATCGGCATATTGGGCAACATGCTTTACAAATACAGGCCAGTCCTGAACCCCTGCTTCGGGTACATCGCCACGTCCTGCCCAATTGAGATACTGTCCGTATCCGCCACTCCATTCCCAACTGTTGTTAAGATAAAGTACCGCATACATATCCCGTTTACCCAGTTCCGCCATGAGGAAGTCTAACCCGTCGAAAATAGTATCGTTATACACTCCCGGTTCAATCTGGAGCGTTGGCATAACTTTTACCTTTTGTCCGCTATGTCCGTCGGCACCTACAAGAACCCGAAGATTATTGATGCCGTTTTCTTTCATAAAATCAAGCTCTTTAAGTAATCGTTCACGGTTACCGCCTTGCCCTTCGGAACCCAATATAGCCCCGAACCAAAAGTTAGTGCCGATAAAGTAGTAAGGCTTGTCGTTTATCGTAAGCTTGCCTTCCTTCTGCTTTACGAAAGAGGGAGCAGTTACCGCTTTCTTCTCGGAGCAGGAGAATAAGCTTAAAGTTAAAGCTGCAAGTAGAATCAGTTTTTTCATTGATCTTTAAAGTTTAGTGTTTCTTTTATATAAGCCATGGCTGCATCATTGTATTCTTTACCTACACTGTGTGCATGATGCGGAAAAGCCATCCAGCGTTTTTTTGATTTTACCTGATTGTAGGCTGCAAAATTGATGTGCGGAGGACATACATTATCCTGTACTCCAATGCCCATAATAAGAGGGCATTCTATCCATTGAGACAGATTTTTAATGTCGAAATAAGATAAGAGATTATATACATCTTCCCATTTTGCTTCGGGATGATCTTTCATATACTCATCAAAATCGCTTTTAGGCCAGGGAGCAATTTTAAAATAGTCGGGATAGTTCGATAGGAACGGAATATTAGGAGCCGCCACTTTTACACGTTTATCGAGCGATGCAGCCACAAATGACAATGCTCCACCCTGACTTCCCCCACGCACGGCTATCTTATCCGAATCAATTTCGGGACGCGACGAAACAAAGTCCAATGCACGTACTACATCCATAAATGCACCTCTGTAATAGTAGTCGTCTTTGTTATCAAGACCATAGGTAATCCATTTCCCAAAACGGTTGGTTGGTTGATTCAACGCCTGTCCTCTCACCGAAAGAACGAAGTATGCAAAACCATCCCACCATTGGTTTGCCGGATAAGGAGACGATCCGTAACCCATATATTCAACAATAACAGGATGTTTGCCTTCCTTTTGAGGTTTGGCATAATATCCTCTGATGAGTTCGTTCCCGAAAGAATACATTTCAACGAGATACATATCGTATCCGTGTTGAGAATATTCGGGCTTTAAAGTCAGCTTATAATTAGGGGCTACTTTTGCCAGTTCTTTAAGGTTGTTATCCCAAAATTCTTTAAAGTCGACCTTTGCATCGATGGGCGATTGTATTTTCTCAGGTTCGTAACCCACATTGAATTTCTTTTCTGTAACAATTTCGTTGTTGCGTTTCAATTGCACGGTATATCTGTAAAATCCGGGTTGAGGGTTTGCCAGTTCAAAAGATTTGGAATAGGTTTTCAACCCTTCAATGGAAATGTTCAAAGAATCCGACTTGACAGGCTGATAATCGTCAGTAGTCAATGTGACAATTAATTTCCCGTCAATATCCCAATTGTTTTTGTTCTCGATATTTGTGGTTATTTGTATCGGGTTTTCGCCTAAAAATATATAGTCGGAATCGGCAACGGCTACATCTAGTAAAATTTTATCATTGGTTTCGGCAGTTGATATGGATAGTTTTGCTCCTTCCAGAAAACCGCCTACATTCCAGCCATCGTGAAATTTGATAGCAATAAGATTATCTCCTCCGTAATTTACTTTGTCTGAAGTTATCAGATAGTTTCTTTCGTTATCAAAGTAACCCATGTAGTTTTGAGGAAACTCTCCTGTTTTACCTACCGGTTGACCATTGAAATATACTTCGTCGCATGCAGCCAATCTGCCCAGATGAAGTACTAATCCTCCTTTGTTTTTGATTCCTTCCTGTAAGCTATCCGATAACTGTATGGTCTTCCGATACCATCCAAAACCATTGTCTAATGATATGTTCTGATCTTTTAGTAGTTTCTGTGATGTGACTTCCTGCCAGTTTTTATCATCAAACTTAGTATCGAACCAAGCACTGTCGGTTCCTTCACCTGCGTGAAAACGCCACGAGTCAGAATAGCTCTCTGTTATTTGGGGGCTGGTATCTTCTGCTATTTTGGTTTTGCAGGATAGTATTAATCCTGCTGTCACGATCAGAAGAAAATAGTTGGTAATTCTTTTCATTTTATTTGTTTTCTTTCTGCAATGTGTTTCGTATAATTTTACCCCATTCTTTCAGATCGTTTTCAGTCCATCCATAAGCGGGCGATTTTTTTGATTTTATCATAGAGCATGTTTCGTTTTTATCTGCAATTGACCATGCTGCCCAGCTGATTCGGTGACGGCTCATCCATTCCTTCCATGTATTCCATTCCTCAAGATTGATAGCGCCGTCGCCATCGGCATTCATTCCGGCACATTCCGAAACGAAAATGGGTAAGTCCTTCGCAAGAGCATAATCGGCTCTTTCTCTCAGCTCTTGTTTGTGAGTAGCTGCATAAAAGTGAAGGGTATACATAATATTATCATAACCACTGATAGGATTATCTGCTGCCAGATGTATATCCTGATCCCAATGAGGTGTTCCGACCAATATTACGTTATCTTTATCTATTGACCGGATTGTTTTGATTATCTCCTCAGAATATGCTTTGACCTCCTCCCATGAGTCATCGATAGGTTCATTATAAATTTCGTAGATGATATTCGGGTAATCTTTGTACTTTTCGGCAGCCAGAGTGAAAAATGCTTTAGCTTCTTCTAAACGAATATGATGACTGTGCCAATCGATAATTACATACATATTGTTCTCGATAGCTGCATCTACTACATTGGTTAAACATGCAATCGAAAAGTTGGGATTATCTATATATCCTTTCTTGGGGTCTACGCCTATTGCTGCTCTGATAAGGTTACAGTTCCAGTCTCTTTTCAGCCACGAAACCGTACTTTTATTATAAAATCGTGGCCACCAATTGTGCCATCCAAGACTGACTCCCCGAAGAACGACAGGTTCTCCCGCCTGATTAACCAAAGATGTTCCCTGTACCGACAGCTTGCCGTTTACAGCCACAAAATCACTCTTATTTCCCTCTATAGGGTTATTTGAAAAGCAACCAACGGGAAATACCGATAGTAATGTAAGTATCAACCCTAAAAGGTATATAGAAATCTTTTTCATACACGGAGAATTTGTTTTAATAGTCCGCTAAAACTTCAGCGGACTATTAAATTATACATGAATCCTTATTTTAGTGAAGGCATCTGATCTCTGGTTATCACCTTATCAGATGCAAAAGCATCAGTCCAAAATACTTTAGTAGCATGAGAGTGTTCCGATTCGTCAGTTGCATTATAATCGTACCAAGGCATATACCACGACCATTTGGCATTGGCACTCCATTGTTGGGATATATTCGCAACGTTTCCACATTCGCTGAGGGTGACCATTTTGTTCGGATAGGTTTTTCTTATGCTAAGGTATTCTTTGTAAATGGCAGCGGCATCTTTTTTATTGTAGATATCCCGTCCGATAATATCTACATAAGCATCTCCCGGATACCAGCTATTGTCATTGGTTTCGGTAGTCCATACCCAGATAAGGTTGTTGATTCCTTTGGCTTTGAATGTTTCGAACATCAATATCCAAAGTGCTTTATACGAATTGGCATCTTTAGCTCCCCACCAGAACCAGCCTCCTGCGGCTTCGTGCAATGGTCGCCATATTACAGGTATACCTTTTGCTTGCAGAGCCAATAGATGAGTAGCCACTTTGTCAAGATCGGCTTTTATGATTTTATTTTCATCAGTTCCATCCTGAACAGCTTTTGTAATGTCAAAAGAAGTCTCACCTTCGCCATTGTTTTTTCCTGTGTAATAGAACCCGAAGTTTGAAGTGCCCTCAATAAGTACATTCCAATGCCACATAATTGAAATCAACCCTTTGTTGTTCCACCAATTTTCGGCTACTGTAGTATTGCTGTAATCGATCCAATTGGTTGGCGAAGCGTATAGATGTACAAAGTCGAAAGTATTGATCGCAGGATATTTTCCTGTCCATCTGTAAACCCTGTCGGCTTCATCGGTATTCCAGTTCACTTTAGCCATAGACCCCGATATAATTTTGTTTCTGTAGTTTTCCAACAGAAAATTAAATACATTGTTTGCTTGAGCCGAAGCATTGGGCATAGCCAGAGTTTTAGTTAAAGCAGGGGCTTCACCCGTATTGAATGACAAAGTGATATCTTCTTGATTAAGTAAGCCCGGAACTCCTTTGATTGCCCCTTTAGTTATGGTTAATGTATATGGAGTTTTTTCGTCTAACCCGTCTAACGTAAAGGTTAGTGTGTCGCCCGAAACGGATGAACCTGAAATGATGGCATTATTTATGCTTACCATACCCAAGTTTACTACGGTCACTTCCCTGTCGAAAATCAACCTGATAGTGTTATCCGTAAATGATACTGTTCCTCCTGTTGCCGGGATTGAAGACAATAAAACCGGAGGCTCTTTATACCTCTGTGTGCCTGTTACTTCGTCATCGTCTTTGCAGGAGAAGGACAGAAGTGCAAAAGAGATAATAAGGAATAATTTTGTTGAAAAAAGATTCTTTTTCATAGATATTGTATTTTGTTATCAGTTAAGCCTTTCTTGTCGGAAAGACTTAACTGAGTTTATTATTTTACTTATTTCTTTTGATATCTGAAGTTATCAAGACTTACGTTTGACCAATCGAAAGACGAAGAATTGATATACATACCTGTATCGGTTTTACCTCCCGCAGGAGCCGTACTGATACCCAAAGTGGAGAACGACCATGTTACGGTAATCCATCCTCCGCCTGTAGAAGCAGTCACGCCGTCAGAAGCCATGGGGAAGAAACCAGAATCACACCATCCCCATACTCCGTTTATAGCCATTTGTATTGCATAATTTCCGGGAACAAAGTCTTTGGTGATTTTCATATCGGCTTTTACTACATAGTCTTTAATATTGGGGCAAGCGGGAAGTGCAAGATTGTTATTTGCCCATAACCAAGTACCCGATAATGCACCTGTAGGTGTTCCTTTGTAGTATGTGTTTCCGTTTTCTTTAAGGAATTGTCCAATACCACCCCAAAGTCCCCAAGTCCAGCTTACATCTTCAAAATCGGCCCATACCAATGATGGATCAACAATCGGTTCTTGCCCTGTAATATTGATAGTAGTGGCGGATTTGAATTCTTTACCCTCATAATTTACCATCTTAACCGTTTGTGCACCCATAGTTGCTTTTTCGGGTACTATCAGTGTGATTGAAGTAGCACTGCGTGTAACATAAGAGGTAACTTTGGTACTGCCGAAGTAAACAGACTCTACTGTATTAAGATTAGTTCCTTTCAAAGTAATTTCTTCGCCCGGTCTCGCTTTTTCGGGCATAGAACTGATAACCGGATTGGTCGAAGGTGTTATATTCAATGATATGGTCGACGCTACGGTTGCCTCATTTACCAAATGAAGGGTAATAGTTCCGCTTGTAGCAGTAGTTGGTACGGCTACGGTAAAGGATGTCGCACTTGTTGGTGTAACAGTTGCAGAAGCACCTCCACCAAATGATACGGAGCGAACCAAATCGAGGTTAGTACCTTTTATGGTAATATTCTCACCTGCTGTAAGATTTGTAGGCGTGATGCCTGTAATTGCCGATTTCACGGTGGTATAAGCCTTTTCTACCGTTTTGGTCGATGCTGTATGAAAGATTAAGTTTCCATCAGCGGCTGCCAGAGGAACATCGACTGTTATTTCTGTCTCGCTTTTCGTTTTAAGAGCAACAGCATCTTCAACATTAGGGAATGTTATGTTTGTAACTAAATCGAGATTAGTACCCTGTATGGTCATAGTTGTACCTCCTTTAACGGGAGACGGAGATAGGGTTGAAATAGTGGGCAGACTCATGGTTATTGTACCAGCTTCTACTTCTAATCCCGAATAAGATACAAGGGTAACTTTACCATCCTGAGCATCCAGAGGGACGGTTACTTTTAATTCGGTCACTTCTGTGTATGGGTTCTCTCTTGCAGGAATTGCAACTTCGAGATTGCTTGCGAATTTAACTTTCTCTATCAAATGAAGGTGTTCTCCTTTGATTGTAAGCTCCTTTCCTGCTTTAACTGTAGCAGGAGATATAGAAGTTACTTTAGCCGCAGCCACGGTAAGATCTTTATCCGTGTAGACAAGTATTGGCATTTCAGCTCCGTTCGAAAGAGCTATTTTTCCGCTTTGTGCTCCCAGTGGAACAATTACACTGAGCGTATCGCGTCCATATTTGCCGTCTTCCGTGCGGTTCAGAGAAACAACCGTGTTGTCGGTAAACACTACTTCCCTGATGAGGTTCATGTAATCACCCGTAAATGTAATTCGGTCACCGGCAATAACCGATGTTACATCTTCGGTTCCTGTTTTATGAAACTTAGTGATAACGATAGGTTCACTAAAAGTAAGTTTTGTTTTAGTGGTAATATCACCGTCCGAAGACTTTAGCACAACAAAACCTGTAATTGCATTCTGAGGAACGGTTATTTTAATTTCATCATTCGAAATTCTCGTTATTTCGGTAATCGAAATATTATCGGGAAGTACCACTTCTGTTACCTTATTGAGGTTTTTACCCAGAAATCGAAGTTCTCCACCTCGTAAAGCCGGGCTGGGTCCAAAAGCTTCAAGATATGGGCTGCTGCCGTCGTCATCTTTGTTACAAGCCGAAAAGCTGTAACCCATGGTTATAAGCACAAGTACAAATGTGCAGTATATCAATATATTCTTTTTCATTGTTTCCGATCCTTATTTGTATTTTACTATTCGCATATTGTCTATCCATAACTTCACATTGCTTGTTCCATCGGCAGCACCGAAGAACATGGCATGTAAATCGACTAGCTCATTCAAGTTCGAAATGGCACGTTTATCATCCGATTCGTCTTTGTTATACTTGAAATCGGTTAACGGAATAGTTACGGTTATCCAACCATCAGTTACAAAATTTGACTTTACGCCACTATTCAAATAAGGTTTCCAGTGAGCTTGCGGATCAGCTCCGTCAACATCGTGTGTGTCTTTATTCTTGGAGAACCACAATAGGAGAGGCGTATCGTGCCATTCATGTACATTAGCTTCAAATCGAAGAGCAAGGTTCTCTATATCACCTTCCGAAACTATGGGTTTGCGAGTCGGGTTATTAAAATAAAATTGCAGAGGATTGGCAGGCCAAGCCCATGACCCGGTTGATCCTTCCAGAGCCATATATTTTCCTGTGGGGCCACCTTGACTGGCAAAAGCACTTAATCCCCATGTGTTCCATGATGTTTCTTCAAAATCAACAAAGATTACCGTTGTCGGCGTTTGAACATTATTATCGCGGAAACTGAATGTAGAACGTGTCGACCCGTAGATGGATTCAACGGTTATGGGACCTGCTTTAGAGCCATTAGGAACTTTAACCTGAATTTGGGTTTTGGTAAAGTTAGCTATTTCGGCAGCCATGTTTCCATTGAAAAAAACTTTGGGCTCTAAAAAGAAGTCTCCGTTAATGACGGCAATATCACCATCAGCAACGTATTCGCATGTTAGAAAATTGAGTACAGGTGTGGGAACATCTACTGCAAAATCGAACAGCGATTCTATACCACTTCTCGTAACAAGCCGTATCTTATTGGTAACTTCTGTCGGAATATCATTCGGAATAGTAACCAAGATAGCATTGTTCGTTACAAATACAGGGTTTACTCTTGCCTGTTGATCGTTAAACCAAACTTCTCTTACATTCGAAAAGTTGTCACCTATCAAGGCTATTGTATTGCCCAGATAAGCACTTGTAATAATCGAATCAGACTGAGCTGCACTTGTTGTGCGTACATATCTGATTACGGGTGTTGCACCGTTATCGTCATCGTTGTCACAAGCTGTAAATATGCCTGCTATAAAAGTAAGCATCACAGCCAGTAATGATATATTTTTTATATATGTTTTCATGGTCTTAATCAATCGTTAAAAGTGTAATCAACTGCATCTTCTTTAAAGCGAGGATTGCCTGTAAGTGCTTCTGCCGGAATTGGAAGAAACATCTGGGAATCGTATACTCTTACAAATCCTGCTGCGGGTTCGAACTCCTCGTAATTGTTGTTATTATTTTTATCTTCAGCCGAAGAGTAACCGTCTTTCAGAACATATATTAATTCGCGTTTTTGGCTGTTCAACAGGGCAAGTGCTGCACTTGGGTTACGATAATAATACCGTTTGATATCCAGCCAGCGAAGTGCTTCGAAAGCAAATTCTAAACGGCGTTCTTTAAGAATACTTTCAAATGTTAGCGATGTTGCTTCGGTAAGACCTGCACGGTCACTATGTACGGCATTGAAATACTCTAGAGCTTTAGCATCACTAGTGGATGCACTAGCACCCAGTACAGCCTCTCCATACATCAGATAAACGTCAGCTAAACGGATGATGTGAATATTATTTGCAGCATCCTGATTTAAGCCGACCTTATTATCTGTATCCGACGCTTTACCAATTACATATTTTTTGATATGTGCCAGTACTTCGTTTGGATTTTCGTTATCAGCTTCCACAAAATTGTTATATGTATAACCTCCATTGACTTTGTTAAGCATCGGATATTTATCATTTTGTTTCATATATGTCCATCTGCGACGAACATCTTTTTGCTGATCGAAAGCTTTTTGAAGGTCAATAGTCGGCCCTTTTCCTGCTCCCCAGGTTTGGTCGGCTATAACGGAACTTCTCGAAAAGTTGGTGTTACGCGAGTTACCGCCTCCGTATGTTCCGGTTTGGCATTGTATCGCAAATAATGATTCGCTTACATTGTTGCCTTCTACTGTAAATAAGTTTTGGAAATCAGCATCAAGAGTTCGCCCGCTATTTTCGATAATCTCGGTACATAATTCTTTCGCTTTGGTGAAATGAGCAGTGGCATCACCGTATACTGCCGAATTGCCTACAGCCGAAGCTGCATAAGTCAGGTGTACTTTAGCCAGCATTGCTTTGGCTGCCCATTTAGTCGCACGACCCAGTTGAGCATCTTTGTCGGGAAGGGTATTTGCTGCATATTCAAGATCACGAATCATAAATTCATAACAGCTTTTGCGTGTATTCTTGGGTACAAAAAGATTACCCGATACTATTTTCTCTGTCGAATTCTCTATAATAGGCACTTCGCCCCAATATTCGGTGAGGTAATAATAAGCAACTGCACGTACGAAACGTCCTTCGGCTACAGCCCTGTCTATTACTTCCTGAGAAACATTAGTTGCTGCGGGAGGCATATCGTTAATAACCGAGTTTGCATACGATACTACACGGAATAATCCTTTCCACCCTCTGGTAATATATGCATTACCATTGTTATAACTGAAAAAGAAGAACTGACCTTCCTGATCGTAAGTATAATAAAGGTCACCTGCCATTTGATCTCCGGCAAGCCACATGAACTGACTGTGAAAATCCCACCATACACTACCGTATAAGGTGGCAGTATTGGCACGTATTTTCGATTCGCTATTGTAATAATTGTCTGTAGTCAATGAATCTTGCGGAGTGACTGTTAGGAAGTCGTTGCAAGATGCTGTCGTCAATAGGATAACAGCCAGACTTATATATTTTATAATTTTTTTCATGATTGTAATTCCCTTAATTTAAAAACCTAGATTTAGTCCGAATGTGAACATACGAGGAAGAGGATAGTGTCCCATGTCGATGTTTTGTAACAAAGAGTTTTGATTGTATGCACCGATTTCAGGATCATAGCCCGAATAGCCTGTGATGGTGAAAAGATTTTGCCCACTTACATAAACTCTGAGCCTGTCGATATTTAATTTGCTTACTATATTTTTAGGTAAAGTATATCCCAAAGAAATATTGGCAAGACGAAGGAAAGAACCATCTTCGATAAAACGATCCGACATACGGTTGTTTCGGTTTACATCGTTAGTTGCAGCACGTGGAACGGTTGCCGATGGATTGAGAAGATAAACATTGTTGGGGTCGGTAGCAGAACCAAGAGGATCACGCAAGCCGATCTGAGCACGACCAATTACGGCAGTCGATTGATTATTCCAGATACTTGTTTGCCCCTCGATAAGCACACGTGAGTAGTTGAGAATGTCTCCGCCTACCGATCCGTTCATTGCAATACCTAAATCGAAGCTTTTAAATGTAAAGTTATTGTTGAATCCGAATGTAAAATCAGGATTCGGGTCGCCTATTATAGTCTGGTCATTGGTATCAATAATACCATCGTCATTTAAGTCTACAAACTTCATGTCACCAACCCATACACCTCCGGTCTTGTTTACATAATTTACTTTGCTGTTTGTAGGGTCGGCCTTTTGTACCGAATGATTCAGTATGTCTTCTTTATCTTTAAAAAGACCCTCTGTTTTGTAACCGTAAAATACACCTAACGGCTGACCGACTTTGGTTATTGTTGCAGTCTGAAATTCGGAATACCAGTTTAAGCTACCGTAAATAGCCTGACTGTCATCGTTAAGTTCTTTCACCTTTCCTCTGTTCAGCGAGAAGATAACGTTAGATGTCCAGTTGAAATCTTTATTCTTGATAATATGTGTCGAAAGTGATATATCGATCCCTTTATTGTCTACACGTCCAATGTTTGCGTAAGGAGCCTGAATATCGTTGTAATCTGATCCTCCTAAATAACTGGGTATCGAAATTTGTAACAAAAGATCCTTTGTGCTTTTAGAATACACATCTACCGTCAGGTCTACTCTTCCTCCGAATAATCCTAAGTCGACACCTGCATTATATTGAACCGATGTTTCCCATTTCAAATTGGGATTCGAGATTTTTGTTGCACGGTATCCTGTTCCCAAAGGAGTGGACATGGCAGACATGGACGACCCGAAAAGATATGTTCCGATATTGGAGTTACCTACCATACCATATCCCAAACGAAGTTTCAGGTTAGAGATGTCTGTAAGGTTTTTCATAAAAGACTCTTCGGTAATACGCCAGGCGGCTGCTAACGATGGGAAATTTCCCCAACGGTTATCGGGACCGAATTTAGATGATCCGTCACGACGCATAGTCGCTGTTAAATAGTATTTGTTATCGTAATTGTAATTAGCACGACCGAATACCGAAACTTGAGTTGATTCGTCTTTCCAACCCGAGTTCGTTTCGTATGATCCGTCAATACCAATCACATGTATATCATCAGTTGTCAGATTATTCTTTACCAACTGGGTTCCTTCCCATGCCGATTTCTGGGCTTCAAATCCCGCCATCAGATTCACATTATGTTTTGTATTGAATGTTCTATCCCAGGTCAGGTAATTTTTTTGAATCCAGAAAATCGATTGATCTTCACGTTGCATGATGCGGTTAATGTCATTCTTCAATGCTCCCCAATGAAAAGTAGGGTGAAACGCCTTATTGGTATTATTAGAGGCATCAAACGAATATTCAGCCCTGAAAACCAAACCTTTTGTTATATCTGCCGATGCATAAAAATTACCCATCGTACGATTGCGAAGCAGTTTATTATTACGTTGCATAGCTATTGCAACAGGATTCCATGAAACACCTTCAACCGATTCGGGGCCTGCATAATTGCCATCCATATCTCTAACAGGTACATTGGGACCCATCATAAGAGCAGACATAATAACACCGTCGCCGCCATCATTGAGAGTGATTGTTTCATTGGTTCGCGAATAAGCAAGAGAACCACCCAATCTGAGCCATTTACGAGCCTGAGCATCGAAATTGAAACGGGAGTTGAAACGTTCGAAGCCCGATCCTATAACAATACCGTCTTGGCTATACCATCCACCCGAAGCCGAGAACTGAATTTTATCAGATCCTCCGTTTGCCGAAACATTATGGTTTTGTGCCCATGCACTACGGAATACAGCATCCTGCCAGTCTTGTCCTTTACCTAATAATGAAGGGTCTTTAAAATAATCAGAAAGAGTGTTACCTAAATCAGCCGATAATTGTTGTTGGTAAACAGCATATTGACGAAGATCCATCATGTCGAGTTTTTTAGGTATGCTCGATACTGATGCAAAACCATCATAATTTATTTTCACCTCACCTGCTTTACCGCGGCGTGTTGTAACTATTACAACCCCGTTGGCTCCAGCCGATCCGTAAATGGCAGAGGCAGAGGCATCTTTTAATACATCAATGCTAACTATATCACTTGGAGCAATTGCAGCAAGAGGGTTTACTTTGTTTTGTCCGTTCGATCCTCCTGCCCAGTCGAAACCTGCAATCTCAGTACCTGAGCCTTGCATCGGAATTCCGTCAATAACATAAAGAGGTTCATTGTCAGAAGTAATAGAACTTGCACCTCGAATACGTATCGATGTGGCAGCTCCGGGAGTTCCCGAGTTGGATGTCACCTGTACGCCGGCAAGTCTTCCCTGTAGAGCCTGATCGAGATTCGCTACAGGCATTTCTCTTAGTTTGTCACCATCTAAAGAAGAAACAGAACCAGTCAGGTCTTTCTTTTTCATGGTTCCATATCCAACAACAACAATTTCACTTAATGCTACATTATCATCTTTTAATGCTACATTGATACTTTTGTTTGATTCTACTTTCACACTTTGGCTTAGCATGCCCAGAAAAGAGAATGTGAGAACGTCACCTTTTTTAGCTTTTATACTATAGCTTCCATCCAAATCAGTAATTGTAGATGATTGAGACTGATTTTTGACAGTTACTCCGACTAATGGCGAACTATCATTTGCGTCCGTCACTTTTCCTGTGATCAGGAAATCCTGAGCATGCACAAGGGCGGGCATGACACAGAATAGGAACAAAAAATAAAGGATTTTCTTCATGGTTTACCTATGATTTACAATAAAGGTTAAATAATATATACAAAACATCGTAAAAGTATTTATAAGTAGACTACATAACAAATGCTTTATTATCTAATAGTGATACTTTTTTATCCATATTGTTTCTTTGTTGTTATTCCCATTTCAGATGTATTGCTTTATGTATAGTGTTTTGTATGTTTTTTTTTCTTTTGGTATTCATTAATATTAGTATATTAATGATACTTTATTGATGTGTATGTTGATTAAAAAGTACCACTTGAGTTATTGGGGATAATTTATTGATTTTTATAAGTTATTTTATATCTGTTTCTTAGCTGGTTTTGTAAATATTTTATATTACCAATTATCGGAAGTCTTAAGTTCGAAGAACTATTTATTGCTTGTGCAAACAAAACAGCGATAGGTTGTTATGACTTTAGAATATATATCATTGTATATGTCCTTTTACTTATAACAAGAGTCTTTATTATAGCTGTATAAATAAAGTAAATCAGTAGTTGATCTGGTATGTTTGATGTTCAATTTTACTAACGCACCCTATTGGGTTTGTTTTTCATTTTGCCTTGATGCAAAACGAAACAAAAGATCAAGACTGAGCCTTTTTCCCGACCCGCTAAGGTCTCGAAAGCTAAAACAAAAGAAAAACGTTTAACGAATGATATCCTTTTGTTTCTTAGCGCTTTCATTCGCCCTGCGGGTACCCCGTGCAAACGGCAAGGTCGGGAGGCCTGACGGATAAAAGCCATTTTGATTCCTTTTGCGGATTTGGGAAAAAGGAATACAAGCAATCTTCGATTGCGCGTAGTAAAAGACAATTTAATTGAACATATAATCCTAACTACTGATTGACATAAATAATAAATAGTTCTGCAAACCGAAAAAAATGTATTTTTACATCCAAATCAATTACTCTTTATATAGTGAAAAAAATACTATTGATAGATGATGAAGAAAAGCTTCGTAAACTGATGGCTCGAATCATAGAGCTGGAAAAGTTTCAGGTTCTTCAGGCAGAAGATGCTGCGACTGCTCTAAAGAAAATAGAGCAGCAAGATTTCGATGCAATTATTTGTGATGTGAAGTTACCCGATGCCAATGGGGTGGAACTTATTCAGCAGATAAAAAAGATACAACCTTTGACAGAAGTAATTCTACTGACTGCTTATGGCAATATTCCCGATGGGGTACAAGCTATAAAAAACGGGGCATTCGATTATATAACGAAGGGAGATGACAATAACCGTATTATCCCTCTTTTGTATCGTGCTCTAGAGAAAACCGAATTGTCAAAACGGGTCACTCAGCTAGAACAAAAAGTAGAGCAGAAATATTCGTTCGACAATATTATAGGTACATCAAGAATTATACAAGCTGCCATTGATATGAGTCGCAAAGTAGCCGCTACTGATACTACCGTTCTGTTGACAGGTGAAACGGGTACAGGTAAAGAGGTTTTTGCACAAGCCATTCATTATGGAGGGAATCGTAAAAATAAATCATTCGTTGCTATCAATTGCTCGGCTTTCAGCAAAGATTTATTGGAAAGCGAATTATTCGGACATAAAGCAGGTGCATTTACAGGAGCACTAAAAGATAAGAAAGGATTGTTTGAAGAAGCCAATTTCGGAACTATCTTTTTAGATGAAATCGGTGAAATGCCTATGGATTTGCAAGCTAAAATATTGAGAGTTCTCGAAACAAAGGAGTTTATTAAAATAGGAGAAACTAAGCCGACTAAGGTTGATGTCAGGATAATAGCTGCAACGAACAGAGAGCTGGATAAGGAGATTGAAAACGGGCAATTCCGAAGCGATTTGTATTATCGTCTGTCAGTTTTCCAGATAGCACTTCCTTCACTGAGAAATAGGGTTGAGGATATTAAGCTGTTTGCAAATGACTTTGCTCAGGTTTTTGCTGCAAAGATGAATAAGCGGATAAAACTTCTTTCTCCCGAATATATTAAAACACTCGAACAAAATACATGGAAAGGTAATATTCGCGAACTGAGAAATATTATAGAACGTAGTGTCATTCTTGCCGATGAGGATATATTGACTATTGACTGTTTACCTTTCGAATTGCAACAATCGAATATCTCTGATAGTGCAACTTCGTCTTTATCTATGACTAGTATCGAGAAGTCTCATATCCAGAAAGTATTGAATTATACGAAAGGGAATAAAGCCGAAGCTGCCCGATTATTAGAAATAAGTATTGCTACATTATATCGAAAAGTAGAGGAATATAAATTATAGCTACAATAATATAATTCTCGTTTTGAGAAGGAGCCTATCATTTTGATAGGCTTTTTTTATGCCTTCGTTTTTCGTAAAATTCATAACAATCAATTATTCAATAGCTTGATGGTATACCAATTTTGTTGGCACAAGATTGGCATATATACTAACATCGTAGTAAATATAAATCTAATTAAAAAAGAAAGAAAATGCAGGTTGGAGTTTTAGTAGTGTTGGCAATAGTATGTTTTGCCCTCTTTTACAGATCAATTGAATGGTTCAATAAAATTTAAAGTTATGTTATACTTATTCGTTATCGCAATTGTAGTTTTAGGTTATATGGTGTATGTATTATTACATCCTGAGAAATTTTAAGAAATAAAAATAGTTGGTGATATGAAAACTGAAAAATCAAAGCGTCTTATCTCTCACTTACGCTGCTTAGTTGAAAGGAGGCAAAGAATTAAGTCAACGCACTTACTAATATTCTTCTTTTCTATCGCTCTTCTTTTTGGAATATTACTCAGACTAATAATTCCGAACAGCTAAAATAGGAGATTTTCAATATTTAGTCATAGAAAATACTCAAGCAATAAATAGTTCTGCGAACTTAATTTAATAAAAAATGAACACTGAAATACTTGGTATAATAACAACATTCTTAATCGCAGTGGCTTTGGCTATTCCGCTCGGGAAATATATTTCAAAAGTCTATGAAGGAAGTAAAACGTGGCTTGACCCAATTTTCGACCCGATAGACCGAATACTTTTCAAGATAGGGGGAATAAACCCTCTGAAAGAAATGACTTGGAAAGAACACTTATCAGCATTGTTGACAATTAATTTAGTTTGGTTTCTGATTAGCATGGGTTTATTAATGACTCAACAATGGTTACCGCTAAATCCTGATGCGAATCCGAATATGTCGGCAGATTTGGCTTTTAATACATCCATTTCGTTTTTGGTAAACTGTAATCTACAGCACTACTCGGGTGAAACAGGTGTCACCTATTTGAGCCAGATATGGCTTATGTTTTTGCAGTTTGTAAGTGCAGGAACGGGAATGGCTGCGGCGGTTGTATTATTTAAGGCATTTAGAGAAAAAAGTACCGATCAGTTAGGTAATTTCTATAATTTCTTGGTGAAATCGTGTGTTAGAATACTGTTGCCTGTATCTCTTGTATTGGCATTGATATTAGTCTTTAACGGTACTCTGATGACTTTCGAGGGAAAGGATACCATGACGACATTGCAGGATGGAAGCACTATTGAGGTTTCACGAGGACCCGCTGCCGCTTTTATTGCCATTAAGCATGTCGGAACCAATGGAGGGGGATTTTTTGCAACAAATTCGGCACATCCGTTTGAGAATCCCAATTATCTGACTTTTATGATGCAGATGATCGGACAGCTTATAATTCCATTATCTATGATCTTTGCATTTGGATATTTTATCAAGCGTAAAAAACTATCGTGGATGATCTTCGGAGTTATGACTGTCGGCTTTCTACTGTTAGTTACGCCTAATATCCTTTTAGAGCAGAATGGAAATCCTGCTATAACATCCATGGGCATAGATAATTCGTTGGGAGCAATGGAAGGTAAGGAGGTTCGCTTCGGTGCAGCTTCATCAGGATTTTGGAGTATTGTAACTACGGTTATATCCACAGGATCGGTCAACGCAATGCACGATAGTACGATGCCTTTATCAGGGATGAATCAATTACTGGCAATGATGATAAATGCCTTTTATGGAGGGTGCGGAGTCGGTTTGTTAAACTTCTTCATATTCATAATTCTCGCCGTATTTATCAGTGGACTGATGGTGGGACGTACTCCCGAATTTCTGGGAAAAAAGATTGAGGCTCGGGAAATGAAGATTGCTATGATTATAGCTTTACTGCATCCTTTTCTCATTCTCACGGCAACAGCTTTAGCAACGGCATTTCCACAGTTTACAGCTTCAACATTAAATAATCCCGGCTTTCATGGATTCAGCGAGATACTTTACGAATATACATCCTCGGCAGCCAATAATGGCAGTGGATTCGAAGGTTTGGGCGATAATACACCTTGGTGGAATATCAGTACAGGTATAGTATTGTTACTGTCTCGTTTCCTTCCGATTATAGGACCTGTAGCCATTGCAGGATTATTGGCAAGCAAGAAATACATACCCGAAGGTGCAGGAACGCTAAAGACCGATACTTCGACTTTTGGACTTATGGTATTTGCTGTAATAGCCATCATTGCGGCGTTGGCTTTCTTCCCTGCTTTGACTTTGGGGCCTATTGCCGAACATTTTTCATTGTACTAATTATATACATACGAAATGAAATCAAATAATCCATCACTGTTTCAAAAGGCTTTATTGAAAGAAGCATTGAAACATTCATTTATAAAACTCAATCCTAAAGATCTTTTCCGCAATCCGGTTATGTTTACCGTTTGGATCGGAACAGTTATTATGTTGTTTGTTTGCCTCAGTACCTTGTTTGGCAATACTTCGCAAGGAAGCTTGACATATAATATAGTCGTCTTTACAGTTCTTTTGCTGACTCTTTTGTTTGCCAATTTTGCTGAGGCTATTGCCGAAGCAAGAGGGAAAGCTCAGGCTGACAATCTCCGTAAAACAAGAGAAGAAACTCCTGCTAAATTATTAGATGATCGAGGAGAGTGGACCATAGTACAATCTTCATCCCTAAACAAAGGGCAAGTATTCTTTTGCGAAGCAGGAGATATAATACCTGCCGATGGCGAAATAATAGAAGGTTTAGCAACTATTGATGAAAGTGCCATTACGGGCGAGTCCGCGCCTGTTATCCGAGAATCGGGAGGCGATAAAAGCAGCGTTACGGGAGGTACAAAAGTCCTGTCCGATAAAATAAAAGTAATGGTGACTACTCAACCCGGAGAAAGCTTTCTTGATAAAATGATTGCTTTGGTAGAAGGTGCAAGCCGACAAAAAACACCGAATGAAATAGCCTTGACTATATTATTGGCAGGCTTTACACTGGTATTTATTATCGTGTGTGTAACATTAAAACCATTTGCCGATTATGCCAATACACCTATTACCATAGCAGCATTTATTTCGTTATTTGTCTGCTTGATTCCTACAACTATTGGAGGTTTACTTTCCGCTATCGGTATTGCCGGAATGGACAGAGCCTTGAGAGCGAATGTGATTACCAAAAGTGGAAAAGCGGTAGAAACAGCAGGAGATATAGATGTTCTTCTATTAGATAAAACAGGAACTATTACCATAGGGAATCGCAAAGCGACTTCTTTTTATCCAGCTAAAGGAACAGACGAAGAACAGTTTGTAAAAACGGCAGTCTTAAGTTCTATGGCTGACGAAACTCCCGAAGGACGATCTATTATCGAATTGGCAAATGTTCGCCCCTCCGATTATGATATATCTTCTCCCCAATTCAAGTTTATCACATTCACGGCTGAAACTCGTTGCTCGGGTGTTGATGCAGGCGATATCCGTATTCGAAAAGGAGCGGCTGATTCTATACGGACTTTAGTTGAAAGAGCAGGAAATGAATATCCCAATGATGTAGATGAACGAGTAAAGCAGATATCAAGCAACGGAGGAACACCTTTGGTTGTTTCTGTCAATGAAAAAGTAGTTGGAGTAATCGAACTGCAAGATATTATTAAACCGGGAATACAGGAGCGTTTCGAACGTCTTCGGAAAATGGGAATAAAAACCGTAATGGTTACGGGAGACAATCCATTAACAGCAAAATATATTGCTGAAAAAGCAGGTGTAGACGATTTTATTGCCGAAGCAAAGCCTGAAGATAAGATGAATTACATCAAGAAAGAGCAAGCCGATGGTCGCTTGGTTGCCATGATGGGTGACGGTACGAATGATGCTCCAGCCTTGGCTCAGGCAGATGTTGGTGTTGCCATGAACAGTGGAACGGAAGCTGCCAAAGAAGCCGGAAATATGGTCGATTTGGATAATGATCCTACCAAGTTGATCGAAGTAGTTGAAATTGGAAAGCAACTATTGATGACCAGAGGTACACTTACCACTTTCAGTATTGCAAATGATGTAGCTAAATATTTTGCTATCATTCCTGCACTGTTCATAGCAGCTATTCCTGCATTGCAAGGTTTGAATGTAATGAAGTTGCATAGCCCGGAGAGTGCTATTCTGTCAGCCGTAATTTTTAATGCGATCATTATACCTATACTTATTCCTTTAGCATTAAAAGGAGTGACTTATAAACCAATCGGTGCATCAGCATTATTACGACGAAACCTATTTATATACGGTTTAGGTGGTATAATAGTACCATTTATTGGAATAAAGCTTATTGATATTTTGGTGTCGTTATTTTTCTAAGGTTACAAATCTGGTTTTTTTAATATAAAAATAAAATGAAAAAAGATATTTTACCGGCTATACGATTAACGATAGCTACTGTTATACTTTTCGCGGTTGTTTATCCTGTTTGCGTATGGGGTATAGCTCAACTAGCTCCCAATAATGGAAAAGGAGAAACTACAGAATATTCAGGCAATACATATTACAGTAATATTGGGCAGTCATTTACAAGTGATAAGTATTTTCAGTCACGCCCATCTGCTGTCAATTACAATGCGGCAGGATCAGGAGGAAGTAACAAAGGACCTTCGAACAGTGAATATTTGGAAACAGTAAAAGCCCGTATCGATACCTTTCTGGTGCATAATTCCGATATTACAAAGAACGAAATCCCGGTTGATCTAATAACAGCAAGTGCCAGTGGACTCGATCCGAATATTTCGGTGCAAGCTGCCCATATTCAAGTGAAGCGGATTGCTAAAGTACGTGGATTATCAGAGTCGGATGTGCGGAAATTAGTTGATGAACAAACCGAAAAACCATTATTAGGATTATTCGGAACAGAAAAGGTGAATGTTTTAAAACTTAATATCGCTCTTGATACGCTGAAATAAGATGAAAACAGTAAGTTTTATAGTTGCATTGTTGAGTCTGTTCACAATCAATGCGTTTTCGCAAGATGATGTTAAAGTAGCTTCTCCACTTACTATCAGTGGATATGGAGATATTTATTATAGCTACGACTTCAATAAACCCTACAATCATCAGAGGCAACCATTTATGTATGCTTATAACAGGCACAACGAAGTGAATCTCAATATCGGAATGATCAAAGCATCTTACAATACACAAAATGTCAGAACTAATCTGGGGTTAATGGTGGGTACATATAGTAATGATAACATGGCAGCCGAACCCGGAGTTTTGAAGAATATCTATGAGGCAAATATCGGAGTTAAATTATCGAAGACTAAAAATATCTGGATAGATGCAGGAGTTTTCGCATCGCATATTGGATTCGAAAGCGCTATCGGAATGGATTGCTGGACACTAACAAGAAGCATTATGGCTGAAAATTCGCCTTACTTCGAAACTGGGGCAAAAGTAACCTATACCACCGATGATAACCGATGGATGCTAAGTGGCTTAATTCTGAATGGATGGCAACGTATTCAGCGTGTAGACGGAAATAATACGCCTGCTTTCGGGCATCAGCTTGTTTTCAAGCCAAATGATAGAGTTACTTTAAATAGCAGTTCATTTATCGGAAATGATAAACCCGATAATGAGAGAAAAATGCGATATTTTCACGATCTTTTCGGGCAATTTCAACTGATAGATAAATTGGATCTCACCGCCGGATTTGATATTGGTTGGGAACAGAAAGAGAAAGGCAGTAGCAGTTATAACAGATGGTATACTTTTGCTTTGTTAGGAAGATATTCGTTATCCGATAAAATAAATGTAGCTGCCCGAGCTGAATATTATCAGGATGAAGAAGGTGTAATCATTTCAACAGAAGCTCCTGAGGGGTTTGAAACATGGGGATATTCTCTTAATTTTGATTATCTCATTTCAGATGCTGCTGTTTGGAGACTTGAAGGACGTCTTTTCGCCAGTCAAAATGAAGTGTTTCAAAAAGAAGATGGATTTACTGATACTGATGTATTTGTAACGACAGCATTAGCAGTGAGATTCTAAATTATATTTTGATGGAAGAAAGAGAAAACAATGTGCAACATTTCTTGAATCTGATAAAAAAATCGAGGCAAGGAAAATTTAAAGTCTACATCGGTATGATAGCCGGTGTAGGCAAAACTTATCGTATGCTTCAGGAAGCACACATTCTTCAGGAAAATGGTATTGATATTAAAATTGGCTATATCGAAACGCATGGCAGAAAAGAAACCGCTGCTCAACTCGAAGGATTGCCGATAATTCCACGCCGAAAAATTTTCTATAAAGGAAAGGAACTCGAAGAATTAGATGTACAGACCATACTGAATCTTCACCCCGAAATTGTGATTATCGACGAATTGGCACACACCAATATCGAGGGCAGTAAAAATGAAAAACGCTGGCAGGATGTATTAGAAATTTTAGAAGCAGGAATCAATGTAATCAGTGCCGTAAATGTTCAACATATCGAAAGCCTCAATGAAGAAGTAAAGAGAATCACGGGTATTGAGGTTGCCGAACGTATTCCCGACCGAATAATCACAATGGCGGATGAGGTTGTAAATATCGACCTTACTGCCGAGGATTTGATCTCCCGTTTAAAGGATGGAAAAATATATCCCACAGATAAAATACGGTCGGCTTTAGATAATTTTTTCAAAAGTGAACACATCCTTCGATTGAGAGAACTGGCTCTCAAAGAAGTTGCCAGTCATGTGGTACGCAAAGCCGATAGTGAAGCACCTAATGCTACGCCTAGCAAGCATATGACATTTATGGCATGTATTGGCAGTAACGGGAAGAAAGCAAATAATATAATCCGGAAAACAGCACGTCAGGCAGGCTATTACAATGGCGAGTGGTATGTGTTGTATGTTCAGCGACCGCAGGAGAGCCTCGATAAAATAGCGTTAGATAGTCAACGAAAGTTGATTAATAGTTTTAAATTAGCTGTCGAATTGGGCGGGCAGGTTATACAGGTAAAGCATAAGAGTATACCTAAAGCAATTGTTGAACAGGCTATAAAGATGAATGTATCGACTGTATGTATCGGAATGCCTCATTTGCATTGGTTTCGGATGGTATTACAAACTCGACCGATGAATGAATTACTGAAAACGCTAAAGGCAGAGGGAATTGATTTAATTATCTTATCATGAAAATAAAAAAGAAATTGACATTCGGAGTCGGACTCCTTTTTTGCCTTATTATCCTTTTGGCAGGGGTTAGTATGTGGTATATTAACGAGTTGAAAAGAGACACGAATAATATATTGACAGCCAATTACAATACGATGGAATACTCTCGTAATATGCTGTTGGCTTTGGATGAGATGAAAGACAATCCGAAAGCGGTTTCGAAGTTCGGTAGTAATTTGGAAAAGCAATTACACAACATGACCGAAAGGAATGAAGATAATGTGACTTTAGATATTGCCGAGAATTTTGAGAAGCTTAAAGTCGATATGACTAATGATACAATACAGGGATATATCCGCACAGATATTGCCAAGTTGATGGAGCTGAATATGGGAGCTATCGAGCAGAAAAGCGAAATCGCCAATAATACAGCTGAGGCAGCTATCGTTTGGATTGTTGTAACAGGCGCTTTATGCTTTCTTATTGCTTTCGGATTATTAATAAAGTTACCCAACAATATAGCGAAACCGATACGTGAACTAACCGAAAGCATCAGGCAGATTGCCAATCAGAACTATAGCCAGCGAGTACACTTCGAAGGTCATAACGAATACGGAGATTTAGCTAAATCGTTTAACACGATGGCTGAAAAACTCGAAGAGTATTCGAGCAGTCGATTAGAGAAAATACTGAAAGAAAAAAAGCGAGTCGAAACCCTGATAAATAATATGCACGATCCTGTCATCGGGCTTGACGAAAACAAGGTTATCTTATTTGTAAACGATGAGGCTCTAAAAATTACAGGCTTAACCAGAGCCGAGATTATCAATAAATCGGTAGTGGATATTGCTGTCAGTAACGATTTGATACGTACGCTTATTGTAGACATTATAAAACCATCGAAAGAAACGGATAAAAAAACACCTCTGAAAATTTATACGGATAACAAAGAATCATATTTCGAAAAAGAGATAATTAATATAGAAGTTACGCCAACAGGGGAGGAGAGAAGCGAATTGATTGGCTACGTAATACTGCTGAAAAATATCACACCTTTCAAAGAATTGGATTCGGCTAAAACCAATTTTATAGCTACCATCTCTCATGAGTTGAAAACTCCTATCTCGTCTATAAAAATGAGTACACAATTATTGGAACACCTCGAAACAGGCAAGCTGAATGACGAGCAAAAGCAATTGGTCGAAAGTATAAAAGATGATAGTTCACGACTCCTTAAGATAACAGGCGAATTGCTGAATATGTCTCAGGTCGAAACGGGAAATATTCAATTGAATATACAAGCTACCGATCCACGGATAATCTTACAATATGCGATTGATACAACTAAAATTCAAGCAGATCAAAAACATGTTATTCTTCAATCGGATATTGAAGAGGATATTCCTTTTGTCCATGCCGATGCAGAGAAAACAGCATGGGTTATGACTAATTTTCTGACGAATGCAATTCGATATTCAATAGAAAAGAGTGAAGTAATTATTTCGCTGAGAAAGCATCCCAACGGAGTTCTCTTTTCGGTAAAAGATACAGGAAAAGGTATTGATGGTCGGTACAAGAAGAAGATATTCGAAAGGTATTTTCAAGTTCCGGGCAGTTCTAAATCGGGAACAGGATTAGGGCTGGCAATCAGTAAAGAATTTATCGAAACACAAGGTGGTACTATTGATGTGGAAACGGCTCAGGGTATGGGTAGTACATTTTTCTTTGTTTTGCCAAGTGTAACAAAATAAAAACGATTACAATGAGTATGTGTGGAAAAAGGAATATATTATTCTCTAATGGATATAACGTCTAAATTAGATAATAATGAAACATCTGTACATATTTTTTTGCTTTCTACTATTAGGTTGTAGTAATAATATTACTATTAGTAGTCAAACATCGAATAATAATATTGATACTTCATCTGATTTTTATTTCAGAATATACGATGGAGCGAGTGATAGATATAACTCGAAAACAGGATCATTTACAAGGACTTATTTATCTGGATCTAAAACTTCTAGTATTATTTTAAGTGATGATGAGAAAGAATCTGTTTATAAATTATATAAGGCTATTAATTTTAAGAGTTTCCCACCGAAATTTGAGATTGATTCGAATAGTGATGGTATAATCACAAGCATAATGCCAAGTTTTGAGACTTCTCTTCAAATGTGTGAAGAGAATATTTGTAAGAAGGTCGTTTTAGACTTTACCGATCTAAATAACCCTATAAATGATAAAGATAAAGCTTTAGAATATAAGAAACTATATGATAAGATTTGGCAGATAATAAAAAGTAAGGAAGAATATCAGAATATTCAGGAATCAGATTTATTCTATTTATAATTACTTAAATTAAGAAATATATTAAAAAAGCATCTGCGAATTTTCGCAGATGCTTTTTCTTTTAATCCAATATAAATAAGAGAGAGTCCAGAGGTTTATAGAGTGACCCCTGTTTTAAATATTGCAATTTCTTTAAATCCTGTTTCTTCATGTTTAAGGTGTTTACCATCACATGTTTTGATAATGAAATCGATAAACTCTTTAAGTACAGTTTCCATGCTTTTACCTTCGAGCAAAGTGCCTGCATTAAAGTCTATCCAGTTTGTTTTGAAATTGTACAACTTCGAGTTAGTAGAAATTTTCATAGTCGGAACAAAAGAACCGAATGGAGTTCCTCTACCTGTTGTAAATAAAACAATTTGGCAACCCGACATAGCTAATGCTGATGCAGCAACCAGATCATTACCCGGAGCATTTAATAAGTTCAAACCATGTTTAGTTACAGGTTGAGCATAGTCTAAAACATCTACAACCTCCGAATTTCCTCCCTTTTGAGTGCAACCTAACGATTTATCTTCAAGAGTAGTTATACCGCCTGCTTTGTTTCCCGGAGATGGGTTCTCGTATATTTCCTGATCGAATTTACGGAAATAGTTCTTGAAATTATTTACTAGTAAAACAGTATCGTTAAATACCTTTTCGTTTTCGGCTCTGTTCATTAATATCGTTTCAGCACCAAACATTTCGGGAACTTCGGTCAAAATACTAGTACCTCCCTGAGCTATCAACCAGTCGGATAATTGTCCTACCAGAGGATTGGCTGTGATACCCGAAAAACCGTCACTACCGCCACATTTCAAACCCACTTTTAGTTTCGATAATGGAAGCTGTTCACGTTTATCTTTTCTCATTCTTTCCACCAATTCGCTCATCATTTCGAAGCCGGTCGCTATTTCGTCCTGCACTTGTTGAGAAATAAGGAATCGTACACGTTCGTGATCCCATTCTCCCATAGCTACTTTGAAATCTGCTTGTTGATTGTTTTCACACCCCAAGCTTAGTACTAATACACCACCCGCATTGGGATGTTTAGCCAAAGCAACCAACGCTTTTTGCGTGTTGGTATGGTCGTCTCCTAGTTGAGAACAACCGTAATTATGAGTATATACACGGATATCATCAATGTGTGAAACATCCAGTTCTTTCTTTACACGCTCTATAATTGCCTGAGCCTGTCCGTTTACACAACCTACCGTGGGTACTATCCACAATTCGTTACGAATACCCATTTCACCATTATAGCGTAAATAACCGTTTATTGTCAGGTCACTTTTGGGGATATTTAACTTAGGATGTACAGGTGCATACGAATATTGGAGATTATCATGTAGATTGGTTTTCACATTGTGAGTGTGCACATGCTCTCCTGCCTTAATGTCTGCAATTGCATGCCCGATTGGGTAGCCGTATTTTACAACATTCTCATTCGTATTTATATCCGTGATGGCAAATTTATGCCCTGTTTCTATCGGATTTTTGATCGTGATATTAACCCCATCAACAGATAGAATATCACCCTCATTGAGGTTTTCTATCGCAACGCAAACGTTGTCGTTTGGATTTATTTTTAAATATTTATTCATGATTTTAATCTGGCTTTTATTAAGTTGATCATTTCAGTATATTCTAAATCAGACAAATATACCTTCTGTGGATTCATTGCAAATATCGAACCATAATCTATTCCATCTATATATTTAGGAACGAGGTGTATATGTAGGTGAGGCAATTTGTCAGAATATGCCCCATAATTTATTTTCGCAGGATTAAATAGCTCTTTTAAAGTTTGGGCAACAAGATTGACGTCTTCCATATACGAAAGCAGTTCTTGTCCCTCCAGTTCATATAGTTCTGTAGCATGATTCTTATACGCTACAATACATCGTCCCTTATGTGTTTGTTCTTTGAACAGAAATACTGTTGAAACACTAAGTTCGCATATCTCGATCATCAGATCTTTTTGAGTCTGATTTTTAGTACAGTATAAGCAATCGTTGTTCATGTTTAAATCAGTTTTTTCAGTTGATAAAACATAGAAGGATAACACTTGATTCGATTACCCTTCTATATTTCAAGTATATATAATTCAATCAATAATTATTATGCAATAATTTCTCTTAATGCTTTAAGCATTCCTTTATTAAGAATCAGTTTCACGTCTTCGGCTACTTCTTCACCAAATTCAGGTATCTCTGTGAAATCTTCTTTCCACATTGTTTTGTTGGCTAAGATACCTGCTACCCATCCGTTAATATCGTACTCTTTATAAGTCGATTTGATGAATTCGATAAACTCAGCTGTATCGTTAGGAGTGAAACTTACTTCTGATTTTCCACTATAAAGAAGTAAGAGGGCTGCAAACGAGAAAGTAGTTAATCTAGGCGATTTTCCTAATTTCTTGTAGTTGTCATATACCGTAGGATAATCACGAGTCTCCCATTTAGAAATGGAGTTCAACGAAATATCTTTCAGATAATGTTTCAGATAAGGATTATAGAAACGCTCCAAGATTTTAGCAGCAAAAGCTTTCAATTCTTCAGGATCTTCATTAATGGCAGGAAGTACTTCGTTAGTTACCATCTGATTGATGTATTTTTCAACCTCAGGTGTATTGAAAGCATCCATAACCGTTTGGCATCCCAATTGCAAAGCAACGGGAACCATAGCGGTATGTGAACCGTTCAGAATACGAACTTTTTTAGCACGGAAATCTTTTATATCCTCCATGAAAAGTACATTTAATCCGGCTTTGTCTAATGGAAGCTTTTCTTTGATAACAGAATCACCACCGATGGCCCATACATGGAAATATTCGCCTTTTACAACCAGATTGTCATCGAAACCTAGTTCCGCTTTTATCTCGTCGATATTTTCTTTAGGGAATCCGGGAACAATACGGTCTACCAATGTATCATAGAAGTGACAGGCTGTATTTATCCAATTGATGAAACCTTCTGCCAGCTTGTTATGTTGTGCGTGTTTCAATACATATTCACGAAGTGTCGATCCGTTATCTTCGATCAATTCGCAACAAATTATAAGTAGACCTTTATTGACATCACCGTTAAATTTCTTGTAACGTTTATGCAATAAAGCAGTCATCTTAGCAGGGAACGATTTAGGAGGTGTTGCATTCAGATCATCACCTTCTTCGTAACGAATACCTGCTTCGGTAGTATTCGAAATAATCATTTCCAATGCCTCACTCAAGAATAGTTTTTCATATTCCGCATATTGAGAATAAGGATTTAATACTTCATTGATGCTCTTCACCAAAGTAACTTCTTTGGCAGGTTTCTTGTCTTTGATTCCCTCTAGGTATACGTGATACATCGAATCTTGCTCATTGAAAATATTAGCAACAAATTCTCCACCGGCAATCGGTTGTACGGCAACAATACCATGATTCATTACTCCTGCTTCGTTGGCTTTGTGGATCATCCAATCCACGAAAGCTCTAAGGAAGTTACCTTCGCCGAATTGAAGTATTTTTACAGGAAGTTCTTTTTTATCTACGGTTGTTTTATTTAACTTTTTCATGTGTAGTAATTTTATCAGAGTTATGAGTTACAAGTCTTGTTGCCCGTAACTATTTTTATTTTACAAATCAGTAATTGGTTTATATTTAGGAACAAGTATTTTCATTACAGTCCATCCGATCAGGTATGATACGGCACATATCGAAAATATAATCATGTATCCGGAACTTATTCCGTTGACTACAGTATCTCCCGATTGAGCTAACATTTTGAGGAATTCTTCGATACCGCTCACATTGTTTTGTTTGAGGAGTTCGGCTGTAGCCTCTGCTGATTTAAATTCGGGGAACTTTTCGAGTAAAGGTTGTCCGTTTATGGTACTCCAATGTTTTTGAGTATAATCGAATAATGTGCCTGATCCTTTATTGATCAGAAAGGAACCTACTCCTCCTGCCATACCACCGATACCGGTTATAGTTGCGATGGCTTTCTTGGGGAACATGTCGCCGATGGTTGAGAAAATATTGGCCGACCATGCTTGGTGAGCTGCCCCCGCAATACCAATGATAATAACAGGTACCCAATAAGATATATATCCCAACGGTTGAGCCAGTAGAGCCAATAGGGGGAAGAAAGCAAAGATCAACATGGCTTTCATCCTTCCTGCATATGGATTCATTCCTTTTTTATCTACAAAGTAGCTGGGTAGCCATCCTCCAATAATAGATAGAAGTGTGATCGCATAGAGTACAAAAATAGCTAATTGTCCTACTGTATCCGATGATTTGATTCCGTATACCGAGCTTAGGTAAGCGGGTGCCCAGAATAGAAAGAACCACCAAACTCCGTCTGTCATAAACTTTCCGAAAGCAAATGCCCAAGTTTGTTTATATCTGAAAGCTTCTTTGAAAGTTATCTTTTTGTTTTCCTGTGCCTGTTCTACTTTTTCTTCTATCGGGTCTGTTGATTCCTGATCTTGTTGAATATAAGCTAACTCGGAAGTATTTACTTTCTTGCTTTTTTCGGGTTTGTCATATATGAATACCCAGAATCCCATCCAGATAAAACCGAGTGCTCCTATAATAATGAATGACATTTCCCATCCCCAGAATTTGGCAATAACAGGAATGGTAACGGGTGCTGCGAGTGCTCCTACGGTTGCACCTGCATTGAATATACTGGTTGCATAAGCCCTGTCTTTCTTGGGGAAGTATTCTGCTGTAGCCTTGATAGCTGCAGGAAAGTTTCCTGCCTCACCGATGGCCAGTACCAATCGTGCTATAATAAAGAGTACGACACTTACATTGGCTACGCGTCCTATATTTTGTACGGCAGCAATTGCTTCACGTGCACCTTCGAAGCCCACGAACCATTCTCCGGCTGTTATACCTGATGTGGCTATTCCGCAGAAGGCATGTATTACAGCTCCGAACGACCAGACCCCGATTGCCCAGAGGAATCCTTTCTTGGTATCCATCCAATCTACAAATTTACCGGCAAATAGCATGCTTATTGCATAGAATATAGAGAATAGTGCGGTTATTGTTCCATAGTCGTCATTTGTCCAATGAAACTCGGGCGATATAAAGTCTTTCCAGGTCAGGGAGAGTACCTGCCTGTCCAGATAATTGATTGTGGTGGCAAAAAATAACATGGCACAGATGGTCCACCTGTAGTTGGTCATTTTTTGTGTGGATTGATTGAGTGTATTCATGCGTATGGTATTTAAGGTCATAGACCTTTGTTATTTTTCTGTCAATAAGATATTAATAAAAGGATTATAAGGTTCTTCAACCCCTGGCTTTTGCTATGATAGCCAGTGCTTCTTTACTCATACGGGTTATTTCCGCCCAGTTTTTAGCTGCTATTACTTCTTTGGGAAAGAGGTTGGAGCCCATTCCTACGCAGGTTACTCCGGCTTCTATCCATTTGGTAAGGTTATCTTCTGTGGGTTCTACTCCTCCTGTTACCATGATACTTGACCAGGGCATGGGTGCTTTTACGTTTTTAACAAAAGAGGGTCCTCCTACGTTTCCGGCAGGGAATACTTTGACCACTTCGGCTCCCAGTTCTTGTGCATATCCTATTTCTGATACGGATCCGCATCCGGGTATGTAGGCTACCTGGCGGCGGTTACATACTTTAAAGATATCGGGATTGAGTAGTGGTCCTACTACGAAGTTGGCTCCGAGTTGGAGGTAGAGGGAGGCGGTGCCTGCGTCTACGATGGAGCCTATGCCGAGTATCATATCGGGGCATGCTTGGGCTGACCATTTGACTAGTTCAGCGAAGATTTCATGGGCGAAGTCGCCTCTGTTGGTGAATTCGAAGGCTCTGACACCTCCGTCATAACAGGCTTTGACTACTTGTTTGGATATTTCCAGGTCTTTGTGGTAAAAGACGGGAACCATGCCTGTTTGGGCCATCACTTGACAGGCTTCTATACGACTGAATCGGGACATATGTTTGTTCGTTTTGTTGAATACTTAATATAAATTCTCTTTCTTAAAAAGAGTAGATATGCAGAAGACTAATCATCTATAACCGAAATAACTATTCTCTCAATCTAAAATAAACTATACATATCTACTCTTGTAATTCTTTAGTTTCAAATGTTTTTATGTTTACTTGGGCTGTTTACCTATATAGGCAAGGATTCCTCCGTCTACATAAAGAATGTGGCCATTGATAAAATCAGATGCTTTAGAAGCTAAAAAGACAGTTGGGCCTTCGAGATCTTCGGGCGTTCCCCAGCGTGCAGCAGGAGTTTTAGCCATGATGAAGTCGTTAAATGGATTACCTTCTTCTCTTAATGCCGCTGTTTGTGGAGTTGCAATGTAGCCCGGTCCTATACCGTTGACCTGAATATTATATTCAGCCCATTCGCAAGCTAAATTTTTAGTCAACATTTTCAGACCACCTTTTGCTGCTGCATAGGCTGTTACGGTTTCTCTACCCAATTCGCTCATCATGGAACATATATTGATTATTTTGCCACCTCCTTTTCGTATCATCCCCGGAGCTACCGCTTTTGATACAATAAAAGGACCTGTTAAATCAACATTGATAACTTCATTGAAATCTTCTACCGACATTTCCAAAGCAGGTATACGCTTGATGATACCTGCATTGTTTACCAAAATGTCAATATCTCCATGCTTTTGAGAAATGTCGTTAACCATTGACCGGACGTTAGATTCGATGGTTACGTCACAAACATACCCATACGCATCTAGTCCCAAAGCTCTGCACTCTAGCTCAGCTTTTCTTACTTTATCTTCACTTCTTGCATTAAATGTAATTGTAGCTCCGGCTTTTCCTAAGGCTTGTGCCATAGCCATCCCTATACCGTAAGTCCCTCCTGTAATCAGAGCTACTTTACCTTTTAGGGAAAATTGATCTTGCATTTTATCTGTTTACTTTATTTAAATCGATATTTTGTCATTATCTGGATACCCTACCCGAACCATCGCCTTTCATCAGGTTCTCCACTTCCGAAACAGTCACTAAATTGTAATCCCCGTAGATAGTATGTTTCAGACAAGAAGCGGCTACGGCAAATTCAAGAGCTTTCTGATCGTCTTGTGGATAGGTAATGAGTCCATAAATCAATCCTCCCATAAAGGAATCTCCTCCGCCTACACGGTCTACAATGTGACTGATATCGTATCGTTTGGATTGGTATAGTTTATTTGAGTATAAACATCCTCCCCATGTATTGTGATTGGCATTGATGGAGCCTCTCAGGGTAATGATTACTTTTTTTGCTCTGGGAAATTTCTTCATCATCTGGGTGCATACGGATTCGAATTCGGCTGCATTGACTTCTCCACCGGTGTGGGCTACGTCAAAGCCTTCGGGTTTGATACCGAATACTTTTTCTGCGTCTTCTTCGTTTCCGAGTATGATATCGCATCCTTCTACGAGTGCGGGCATTACCTGGTCGGCTGTTTTACCGTATTTCCAGAGGTTTTTGCGGTAGTTCAGGTCGGTGGATACGGTGACTCCCATTTCATTGGCTATTTTGATGGCTTCGAGGCATGCGTCTGCTGCTCCTTGTGAGAGGGCGGGTGTGATTCCTGTCCAGTGAAACCATTGTGCGTCTTTGAAGATTTCTCTCCAGTTGATCATGCCGGGTTTGATTTCGGCTATGGCTGAGTTTGCTCTGTCATAGACTACTTTGGAGGCTCTGGCTACGGCTCCTGTTTCGAGGAAATAGATGCCTACACGATCTCCGCCTCTTTGTATGTTGCTGGTTCCTACGTTGTATTTGCGTAGGTCTGATATGCACCAGTCTGCTATGTCGTTTTTGGGCAGGCGTGTTACGAAGTCGGTGGGTATGCCGTAGTTGGACAGGGATACGGCTACGTTGGCTTCGCCGCCTCCGAAGGTGGCATTCAGGTTATTGGATTGGATAAAGCGTTGATAGCCGGGGGCTGACAGGCGTAACATGATTTCGCCGAAGGTAACTACTTTTTTCATATCGTGTGATAGTTATATTTTTTGTTGTTTTATTTATAAGTTAATGTCTATGACCTTAAAATTTAAAGAAGTTTTTGGCATTGTAATAAGAAACATCTTCTACTAATTTTCCTAAGAATGGTAATTCGGAAGAAGGAAGTAAGCCTTGTTCAACATCATTACCTATCAGATTACAAAGTATTCTTCTGAAATACTCGTGTCGTGGGTATGACAAGAAGCTGCGTGAATCGGTAAGCATACCTACAAAACGACTCAATAATCCGAGATTCGATAGAGAATTCATTTGAGCCTCCATGCCTGTTTTCTGGTCTAAGAACCACCATCCCGAACCGAATTGAATTTTTCCGGCTACCGATCCGTCCTGAAAATTACCGATCATGGTTGCAATCAAGTCATTATCACGAGGGTTTAAGTTGTATATGATGGTTTTTGCCAGTTTATTATCAGTGTCTAATCTGTTAAAGAATTTCGACATGTTTTTGGCTACCGTAAAGTCTCCGATAGAGTCGAAACCTGTATCTGCTCCTAATTGATTAAACAGACGGGTATTGTTGTTACGGATAGCACCGTAATGGAATTGTTGAGTCCAACCTTTTTCCCAATCCATAATAGCCCCTTCGACCAACATTGCCGATTTGAACTTGATGATCTCAGCTCCTGTAAGTTCTTTTCCAGAATATACTTTGTTGAAAATGGTATCTATTTCGGATTGAGTATAGTCTTCCGCATAAAACTCTTCGATTCCGTGGTCAGATAATTTACATCCAACCGAAGCGAAGAAATCGTGACGTTTGCGTAATGCTGCAATCAAATCAGTAAAGTTGCTGATCGTTACTCCCGACACTTCAGATAGTTTTTCAACATAAGCTCTGAAATTAGCAGGAACTTCTACAGCCATTGCTTTATCGGGACGCCACGTTGGAAGTACTTTCACCGAAAAGCCTTCTTTTTTGAGTGCGATGTGATATTCAAGACTATCAATAGGATCGTCAGTAGTGCATACTGCTTCTACATTGTAGTGTTTCATCAGCCCACGAGCCGAAAACTCAGTTGTACGCAGTTTAGCAGTACATATATCGTATATCTCTTTTGCGGTTTCGGGTTTTAATATCTTTTCTACACCGAAAGCTGTTTTTAATTCAAGGTGAGTCCAATGATAGAGCGGATTACGCATCGTATAGGGTACTGTTTCAGCCCATTTTTCGAATTTCTCCCAATCGGAAGTGTCTTTTCCCGTACAAAAACGTTCGTCTATGCCGTTTGTACGCATAGCACGCCATTTGTAATGGTCGCCTGCCAACCAGATTTCACCTAAGTTGTCGAATCTGTAATCTTCAGCAATAAGCTTTGGGTCTAAGTGACAGTGGTAATCGATAATCGGTAAGCTTTTTGCATGTTCATGATACAACGCTTGTGCTGTTTCGGTTTCCAATACAAAATTTTCGTCTAAAAAGTTTTTCATGATATTTTGTCCTTTCAATTATTTAATTGAGATATGTATTTGGTTATTTAGTCGGTTTAAAACTTCATCAATACACTTCATGAAGTCTGCTTTAGTTACAACAGGTTCGGGATCTAATTCCCATGTCGGCATAAAGTAATATTCAACAGCATTATTCTGAGGAGTTAGAACCAGTACATGGTTTCGTTCGTCTGTTGTTATTTCTTTAATCTGTTTAGTTTTGGCAAAAATAGCCAACCCTTGCATGTCATTGTTGAGGCTTTGTTTACCAAAAGTGGCAATATAAGACCATTCGCTATTTTTATCGTTACTGATAATCAGTTCCGAATTTTTATCTTTGATTATTCCTGTCGCTATATTGGGTACAGCTTTATCTACCGATAATTCCATGTGCGAAGCTCTGCTTCCTGCATCAATAGAAATGAGTGAGGTAAGATTGGTTTTTACTCCGTTGGTTTCCCATCCGTAGTAAATGGTTTTCACCTGCGAACGTACTTTTCCGTCTGCCTGAATATAGCAGGATGTACTGTCTTTTTTGTCTACGCGCACTGCTTTGGAGCCGTCCCAACTGGCAATAGATCCTATCCCGAGAGCTTTTCCTACTTTCATATTGTCCATTCCCCAAGGAGCCATTTTATGGTAATTGTCAAAACCATCTACACCTACGGCAGGTAGAACAATGCCTGTAGTCTTTTTCCCGAATACATCAATCGCATTACGATTGTCCAGATAGAAACGAAAAGCTACTTTGTCACTCTCCCATCCGGGACCTTCATATTTGATGTAATATGAGTGATCGGTAAAACTACCCGGAAGAGTGATTTTATTGGGTTTTACCCAAGAGTGTACGCCCACATACTTGGGTCCGTCAAATTCTCCTCCTGTTTTATGAGATAATTCGGCATAGGTACGTTTTGGATATGAATCGCTAGATCCCTTTTGAATTTTAATGGTTTGTTTTTCTCCGGCACTTAATTTTCCGATAGGAAGTATTGCTGATTCTTTATTGTTTATGTTGGTAGATATTTCGATAGGAACAATAGTTTTGTCTGGTAATACACCGATATAATTTCCTATTGGAAGTTTTAAATCTGCAACAGGAATTTCAACGGTGTAATCTACAATTGTTTTAGCACCTTTGTTTTCGATTACTACATTTTTGCTTTGGGCAAATGTGCTGCTAACCGATAGGGTAGATGACAATAGTAAAGTTGTTGCTATCAATACTCCTTGGTGAGAAAAACGAAGAATACTCATATTTATCAGTTTATCCATGGTGTTATTTTAAGTCTATCAGATCTAAAGTGAGAAAACTCTATAAGATGAACAAAGGTAGAATAACTAGAAGATTAGATAATGTCATTTTTGACCTTGTTCATGCATTTTTTGACCTGAATCAGATTTATTAAGGTTTTACTGCCTCTTATTACAAATATATAAAGGAGGCTATTTGACTATGGGGGGTATTTTGACTTTGATTAATTATACCCCGTATTTTTCTAAGATTTCACGATTTAAGTTTAGACAAGGTTTCGAGCCTGTTTATGGCTTTAGCAAGTGTAAATACAACTTGACCGTTATAAATAAGGTTCTATTAAATACTTACCGATACTAAAATATGAATTTTTATTTGATAAAACTTCATATCAGGTATAGCTTAAGAATCTTTTTTTGTATTCTTATACTCACTGGGTGTCATATTAAATATTTTTTTGAAGCACTGAGTGAAATATTTAGTATCGGATATGCCTATCATAAAGGATACCTCCTTTATCGTGTATTGTTGCGATTCTATTAATTGTGCTGCATATTTAATCTTTATATCCCGAATAAATTCAATAGGAGCCAGACCTGTCAGGCTTTTTAATTTCTTGAAAAATACGGTTCGGCTGGTAGCTAATTCAGTCACCAGATTATCTACCAGAAAGTCGCTGTTGTCGATGTTCTTCTCTATAATTTCTTTGACTTTCTTGATAAAGGCTTCATCTTGTTGGGTAATTTGATGTTCTGTTTCCGGTTTTTCCTGAGGTGATGTCGACGTTTGTTTACCTATCGAATAAAATTCATATAACCTTTTACGTTGTTCGATAATGTTATCAATTCTTGCCCTGAGATACTTCACACTAAAAGGCTTAGTGATGTAATCGTCAGCTCCATAGTCTAATCCTGCTAACTTACTTTCTATATCGGTTTTAGCAGTAAGCAGTATAAGTGGTATGTGACTGGTTTCGGGATTTCTCCTGATATGTTGGAGTAGTTCAACACCATCCATTTCGGGCATCATAATATCACTGAGGATAAACTCAGGAAGGTTTGCCGTTGCCATGCTATATCCTTCTTTTCCATTAGAGGCTTCAAGCGTATCGTAATGAGGCTCAAGGATGGTTCGTATAAACTGCCTTAAATCAGAATCATCTTCTACTATAAGTACAGTTTCTCTTTGAGGAGATTGGTCAATGAGTGTGATTTTTTCTTCAATATCTGTTTCTGTCTTTCTATCTGAGGGTATAATCGCGTCTTCTTTCTCGGACTCGTTAGATACGCAGATGATATTGTCATCCTTCTCAAAATGTTGTAAACCGGTCAAGAATTTAATGGTAAAGCTTGAGCCTTTACCCACTTCGCTCGAAACCGATATACTGGCATGATGCTTGTCTACAACCTCTTTGACGATATTTAACCCAATGCCTGTACTTGGTTTACTTTTATCGAGATTGAAAGATGCAAAACGTGTAAATAGCTTATTTAGAATTTCTTTGGTCATTCCATTTCCTTCATCTTTTACTTGAAGTGATATGGTATTATCTTTAGCTACTTCAGAAATAATGACATCTATATTTCTACCGCTTGGTGTGTGTTTTAAAGCGTTAGACAGCAGGTTAAACATCAGTTTTTCGATGCTGTCTCTGTCTATCCATATTTTAGTATCTCCTGCTCTGTTCTCAATATTTAGCGTCACTTTTTGTTCGGCAGCTGCTTCGTGGAAATTATCACAAACAGATACTATATACGAACCTATATTGGTCTGTTGAATATTGAGTTTTTTCTTTTGTATTTTCCTGAAATCGAGAATTTGATTTACCATATCCAGCATTCTATTGGCATTTTTCAAGACTAACTGAAGCTGGGTTTTTACTGCCGGAGGCGTCTTTTGGTCTTCGATAATATTTTCTACAGGCGAAACAATCATCGTGAGGGGGGTACGTATTTCGTGCGAAATATCGGTAAAGAAACGGGTTTTCATTTCAGTTTGTTCCTGTTCTAGTTTTACTTTATCCCTTAGCCGGTAATAAATAACTATTGCCCGTAAAATGATAAAGAGAGCAGTTATAAAGAGAACGAAATATAAGAAATATGCCCATTTGGTCTGCCAGAATGAAGGAGCGATCTCTATTTTTAAGATATGCTCGTTTTCGACCCATATACCGTCACTATTCGTTGATTTTACTCGAAATATGTATTCCCCCGGAGATAAATTGGTGTAATTGGCTATACGTTGTTCTTTTGCTATGATCCAATCTTTATCAAAACCATCCAGTTTGTAGGCATACATAATACGCTTTGGATCTACGTAATCTAATGCAGCAAACTCCAAACTTATAAAGTTTTGCTTGTGATTTAGGCGTAACAATTCGACATCGTCTATATTTAAGTTAAGCGGAGAGTCTTCACCGATAAGTACATCTTTATTGGATATCTGAAAATTTGTGAGTGCGACATAAGGTTTAAACGTATTATCATGAATTTTGTCCGGATTTATTGATATAAATCCTTTCGAAAAGCCAAAATGTATGATTCCCGATTTTGCTTCATAACGGGCACCTTCCGAAAAATTCTGTCCTTCAATCAAGCGATTTATTTCAGAATACGTTTCGAACGTCTTTTTCTCGGGATCGAATTTTGTCAGGTTTCCTTCAGTTGTAATCCAAAGTTTACCGCGGTAATCCTCCGTAATTGTAAGTATTACATCCGATGGTAAGCCATTTATGGTTGTGTATGATGTAAATTTTTGAGGAAAACCTTCATTATCTGTTTCGGTTATTTTATTTAATCCACCACCAAAAGTCGCCAGATAAGTCTCCCCTGTTTTTGTGGTGCAGATGTCATATATATCGTTTCCGCTAAGGCTGTTGTTATCATTGGGTATTCTGGTATATGACTTATAATCAATGGAGCTTACTGATTCGAAATTAGTTGAGAACATGATAAGTCCAAAGGTTGTTCCTACGCAAATATTCCCGAATTTGTCCGATGAAATAATACGTACTTGAGCCCCGAATTGATTGGGATAGTTTTTCAGATTGTTTTTATAATTGAAGAACCGTCCATCTTGCTTTGGATCAACCAGATTAAGCCCTCCGCCATATGTCCCTATCCAGATTCTTTTGTGATTGTCCTGAAAGATACTGTATATGCTATTACTGCTCAGACTGTACAAATCGGAAGAAGAGTTTTTATACTGAACTATTTTATACTGCTTTGATCCTGTGATAGGGGTTAGCTTGTATATTCCTTCGCCCTTAGTTCCTATCCAAATATTCTGTTCATCATCCTGAAGCATAGAATAGCAAATACCATCAATAGGATTTCCATTTTCTATCTTCCCGTTTTTGCAAAGGTAACCTATTGGATTTTTAGCAGAATCATACACAAATATTTTACCGCCTTTTGCTGAGACCCATAAATTTTGATTGTTATCTTCAAAAATACAGCGAACATCATTATTAATGGTCGAATGTGTGTTTTTATCTACAATGGTAGACTTAAATACATCATTGTTAAAGATAATTTTCTCTAAGCCATGTGATCTCGTACTGAGCCATAAATTACCTTGTTTATCAGAGAATCCGGCATGAAGCATATCCGAGAATCGCCATGTAGGCGAAGATGGTTCGTTGTAAAAAGGCAACAATATTTCCTTCTGTGGATCGTATAAAGAGAATCCTCCTCCTCTGGGGTGAACCCATATTCTGTTTTCATTATCTTCGAAAATAAAGAAATTGGGAGGGAAGACGATGGAACTGAAATTCTCGGTCTTAGTCGATAAGTGTTTTATCGTTTGAGTTTTAGTGTCAAACCTCGAAACGCCCCGATAGTCCATTTCAAACCAAATGTTTTTCGACTTATCGATATAGCAGGATACGATCTCATTCACAGGCATTCCCGGAAGGTTTGCTGTCATAAATTTCTTTAGGTCTTTAGTATTCGAGTTATATATGAAAAAACCGTCGTTTTCTGTTGCGATTAATAGTTGGGTATCATTGATATTTTCTAATAGTTTTATACCGGAAGACGAATGTGTCTCAAAAAGATCAAACTGTCCGTCTTTCTTATTATAAATCCATATTCTGCCATTGTCTGAGCCAAACCATATCTCATCTTTTAACTCCATGGATGAGTAAAAACTCTGCATGGGTTTAGTCTGGTTATACTCCTTTTCGGAGAAATGAGGCTGTATGGTTTTTCCATCCTCCGAAACATTATATAGTCCGTTGTCTGTAAGCAGCCATGTGTTTTTCTGGCTATCCTCAAAGACCGTATAGACTTGATTAGCCTGTATTTTTTTGTTCTGAATGTTAAAAAGCTGGACATCAAAAGCCGATCCTGTAACAGATACACATCCGGTTTTCTCCGAAATCAGCCATACTTTACCCGATGGGGTGGGGATTATGGATGTGGTAATAAATGTAAAGTCTTTATATTCTTCCAAAGATCTGATACCCATGAATTTTTCGGTTCTTGGGTCAAATCGGTGGGCTTCCCTGTCATAAGATAAGGTCCAGATATATCCATATTTATCTTCGTAGATGTAGTCGATCCGGTTACTTCGCATATGGTATGCATCGCCGGCCTGAATTTTATATGTGGAGAAGTTGTATCCGTCAAATTTACTTAGTCCATCCCAAGTCGAAAACCACATAAAACCTTTCTTATCCTGCAAAATATCCATGACGGTATGTTGAGGAAGCCCGTCGTCTGCCCCATAATGTTCAAAATAACATTTGGGTTGACAGAATAAAGTTGTGCTGATCGCTAAAAGAAGGATCAATGAAAGAAAATATCGGTTTCTCATTATTTGGGTATAGACTATATACAAATATAAGTGTGTTTGGTGAAAAAAAGAAGGGTTGCAGTCTTAATAAATCAATTTGACCCCGCTTATGCGACTGTTTGTCCCCCTTCTTGAGCCGGAATGAAGAATATGTGTGAGAGACTTAATCGATTGGGAAACAGTAACTCTTCTTTTTTATGTCGATTTTAGAATTGGATGATATAATCAGGTTCTCTGATTTTTGTCTATTCTTTCCTGTTTTGGTTTTGGAGGGTAGATCAAATATTCTCCCTTTTCTAGTCAAAATATCCCCCGTAGTCGCAAATAATATAAATTAACATTGCAATTGAATCAAACTACCAGATTGTAAATCTAAAACTAAAGTGTTAACCTAATTAAACACATTTGAATGACCATGCAAAAAACAAGTATGAAAATTTTGGTTCTGATATGTACCTTATTCTGTTTTCTATACGGGCAAAATGTATTTGCTCAGCAAAAAACAGTAAGTGGTACGGTAACAGATACTAAAGGCGAAGCATTAATCGGGGTTGCTGTAGCTGTAAAAGGACAGAGCACCGGAACAATTACCGATCTCGACGGAAAGTATACTCTTTCTGTAGCTGCGGGAGCAAAAACTCTTGTAGCTTCTTATATTGGAATGATATCAAAAGAAGTGCCTATTTCGGGTTCGGTCGTTGATATCGTTATGGAAGACAACCACTCCGAACTGGATGAGGTTGTGGTTATTGGTTACGGAACTGTAAAGAAAAAAGACCTCACAGGATCTGTTGCTTCTATATCCGAAAAATCACTAAAAGACTTACCTATAGCCTCTGCTGCCGAAGCTCTTACAGGGCGTTTGGCCGGGGTAAGTGTTGTGGCTGCCGATGGTTCGCCTGATGCTCAAATACGTATTCGTGTGCGTGGGGGTACATCTATTTCACAGGATAATGATCCGTTGTATGTAGTGGACGGAATTATAGTGAATAGCATAACAGATATTCCTCCTTCGGATATTGCAACTATTGACGTGCTGAAGGATGCTGCTTCGACTGCTATTTACGGAGCACAGGGAGCAAATGGGGTTATCCTTATCACCACAAAGAGTGGGCGTGAAGGAAAAATATCTGTGACTTTTAATGCTTCTTATGGAGCAAAAAAAACAGACGATTTTATTAAAGTACTCAGTCCTTATGAGTATGTATATTATCAATATGAATTAGACCAGACTAACACTTTTCAAAAACTATACGGTCGCTTTCAAGATATAGATATCTATAAATCTGATCCGGGAATTGATTGGCAAAATAAAGTATTTGGTAATACAGGTACTCAACAATATTACAATGTAGGAATATCGGGGGGGACAAAAGCAGCTCTTTATAGTCTTAGCTTGACACGTAACGATGAAGATTATATCATGATAAATTCAGGCTATAAACGTGATAATGTAAACTTTAAAGTAAATAGTCAGATCAGGGATAATCTTAGCATGAATTTTAATGTGCGTGTAACTAACGAGGTTATTACCGGGCCCAGTGTGTCTTCGGGATCGGGAGCAAATACAAAATTACGTAATGCCGTAAAATATAGTCCAACTAAAGGGCTGGCAGGCTTCGATCCTTCTAATAGTGATGACGATGATCAGGCCGGTATTAACAGTGCATTGAATAATCCGTTTGACGATATCAATAATGAGTATAAAAAAGTAAACAAGTTCAACAATACTTATATTGGCGGACTTAATTGGGATATTATAAAGAAACTTAGATTTTCGAGTACTTTCAGCTATGCTTTCTTGAAGAATAATACAGACAATGTTTGGACAAGCGGAACAGGGGTTTCTAAAACTTATGGAGGACAACCTGTTGCCCGAATTACAGATGAAAAAGGACACGATTGGCGATTCATTAATACACTATCGTATAATTTCAAGCTCAATAAGATTCATCAATTTGATGTTCTGGCAGGGCAGGAGCTTAGCGAAAGAGTAATGAATAGAAAAGTTGTGGAGGCAAGATACTTTCCGGTTGATTTTTCATCGAAAGAAGTATTGGCTGCGATGAATAACGGACAGGCAGAACCTATAATAACATCTTTGGGAGAACCTCTGAGGATGTCTTCATTTTTCGGACGTGCCAATTATAATTTGATGGATAAATATCTGGTAACTTTTACCGCCCGTCAGGATGGAATCAGTGTGTTTGGTCCCGGATTATTTTGGGGATTCTTTCCCGGTGGAGCATTGGCTTGGCGAGCGTCCGAAGAAGAATTCATGCAATCACAAAATACATGGCTGGATAACCTTAAGCTCAGATTGAGTTATGGGGCTGTAGGTAATGCACGGGTCGATCCTTATTATAAACAAGAGTACGGCTCTTCGAGTTCGAGTGTGTTCTATCCGAACGAGACTGCAACAAGTATATTAACCCCTTCGGCAACTCTGAAAAGTAACGGATTAACTTGGGAAACTACTTATTCGACCAATTTTGGTATAGACTTTGGCATACTGAATAGCCGAATTTCAGGTTCAATCGATTTATATAATAATATTACCAAAAATCTGATTGTAAGATCACCTATTCCTACAACTTCGGGATACGATGGCCAATATCAAAACATAGGGCAGACTTCTAATAAAGGTCTTGAGTTCTCAGTAAATGCGTATATTATAGATAATAAAGAATTTACACTTTCAGGAACATTCAACATTGCCTTCAATAAAAATAAAGTGGATAAGTTCTCGTATGGAGGTTCTAAATCGAAATTATATGGTTCGGGTTGGAATGGTTCGGCAGAACCAACTTATGATTATCTGATCGAAGAAGGAAGCTCTTTGGGACAAATGTATGGTTATGTAACTGATGGCATGTATAGTTTTGATGACTTTACATGGGATCAAAATAAAATGGCATGGGCTATTAAGGAAGGTGTTGCCGATAACAGCAGCCTGATAGCAAATGGAGGTTATTTTGGACCCGGAGCTCTGAAGTTGAAAAAAATAGTAGATGACGGAACCGATAAAATAACGACAAATGACAGAACAGTTATAGGTAATGCATTACCGAAACATACAGGTGGTTTTGGTTTTAACTCCACTTATAAAGGGTTTGATGCTTCTATATTCTTTAACTGGTCTTATGGTAATGACATATACAATGCCAATAAATTAGATAATAGTGCTTTCTTATTGACTCGTAAGAATCAGAATTTAGCAAATATAATGAGTCTTCAACATCGTTTTACAACGATTGATCCTTCTACCGGTAACAATATTTATTCAGGTAAAAATGCAAATCCTGCTCTTCTGCAAGAACTCAATGCAGGCAAAACTATCTGGCATCCGATGATGACTACAACAGTATTGCATTCATGGGCGATTGAAGATGGATCTTTCCTCCGATTAAATAACCTGACAGTAGGATACACCTTACCTCGAAAAATGACAAAGAAATGGCTGATAGAATCTCTACGTATATATGCTACGGGGTATAATCTATATTGCTGGACTAATTACTCAGGTCCCGATCCGGAAGTCAGTACCCGAGCCAGTAAAGAAAACCCCTTTACTCCCGGGGTAGATTATTCGGCATATCCTAAAGCCAAAACTTTTGTAGGTGGTATCAATATAACATTCTAAAAAATAAGTACAATGAGAAAACTAATATATATAACCGTAGCAGCTTTTTCGTTCATGCTTTCGTCCTGCAATGATTTTCTGGAAACAAGCAGCGATTCGAAGATGACGGACGAAACTGTATACACATCAGTTTACTACACAGAGTCGGCGGTAAAAGGTATTTATGACCGTATAGCCGATGCACAAATGTATGCACAGCGTATATCGATAAACTGGAGTACTAATAATGATATCGAATTTGTGGGTGCCGATGAAACCAGCTATAACCAGGATACCAACAGAGGAGTTTCTAATTATTATGCAACTTCGGGTAATTCGACTCTTATCTGGACTAGAATCTATCAAATGATAGAACGTGCTAATTTGGTTATTCAAGGAATACAGAACAGTCCCCTTATGTCTTCGGGTACAGATAAAGAAAAGGGAGCAATGAAATCGTTGTTGGGAGAAGCGGTGGCAATGAGAGCAATGGGCTATCATGAGTTGGTGAAACATTGGGGAGATGTTCCTTTCAAAACAGAGCCAACCAAGAATGACTTGTCTAATGTATATCTGGTTAAAACAGACCGTGATTCGATTTGTGACTACCTCATCAAAGATCTGTTAGCAATAGAAAAAGATGTTCCATGGGTAGGGCAAAGTGCGGGTTCCGTTTCTTATTCTAACTCGGAAAGAATCAGTAGAGGTTTCATTAAAGGTATTATTGCCCGTATTGCTCTAACAAGAGGTGGTTATTCATTAAGAGATAAACCGGGGTATCCGACCGAAAGAAGGTCAGATTATCTTGATTATTATAAAATAGCACGTACTCAATGTGAGGAAATAATTAATGAGGGTAAATACCGTCTGAAGTCTAGCTATGAAGATATCTGGAAAGATGTATGTGCCTTGAAAGCAGATGGAGCGAATGAAGAAAACTTATATGAAGTTGCACTTGGACTAAGTCAAAGTGGAGAAATCGGTTATAGTATCGGAATCAGATTCTACACCAATACGAAATACGGATATGGTAATAACTCGAATGTGGTGAATACAAGTGCTTATTATTACTATTCTTTTGATAAAGAAGATCCCCGTAGAGATGCAACCATTGCAACGATAATGTATGGTAACGCCAGTGGCGATCAGAAGGAAGTATTTCAAAGCAATCCTCTTTCTTACAATTTTGCAAAATGGGATCAACGCTGGATGGCTGAAAACTCAAAATGGTTGGCTCAAAATAAGGCTGCCAATGGTAAATGGGGGTATGGTATAAACTGGATCAATATGAGATATGCAGATGTTCTGTTGATGTATGCCGAGACCGAAAATGAGCTAAACGGACCTACCGAATCTGCTAAAAACGCCTTGAAGCAAGTGAGGGCAAGAGCTTTTGCCGGAACAAAAAACGAGTCTGAAAATGTTACTGATTATATAAATAATTTAGGATCAAAAGAACAGTTCTTTCAAGCATTGGTAAATGAAAGAGCATGGGAATTTGGCGGTGAAGCTATTCGCAAGTTTGACCTTATTCGCTGGAATCTGTTAGGAAAGAAAATTAAAGATCAACAAGCCGCTTTTCTGGCTATGATCAATGGCGAAACAGCCAATATATTTGGCAAAGAAGTATCGTCGTTACCTCAAAATATATATTACAAATATAAAGACGATAAAGAAAACATAGCCAAAGACAGTACTAACTATTATGCTGCCGATATAGCTTTAGATGCTTTAGACGATAACCAGTTGAAAGCTCGCGGATATACAAAGGTTAAGTGGATGTCGGGCTTTTCTGAAGATAATAAAAAAAGCTATAAAGAGAGAATCCGTTTGTTTAGCTCAGGACTTTTCAAAGAGTACAACGGTGTATGCGATAACCGTTATTTATATCCGATTCATAGTAGTGTGATTGGAGATTATCAGGGGATTGTTACTAATTCTTACGGTTATTAAGGTCTTAAAAGCTCTTAACAGCTTTGGGCGGTGAAACCTCCGAAGCTGTTTATAACCAGAAAGTATATCGTAAATACTTTTTTACTTAACTCATTTAAAGTAAATAGAATGAAAAAGAAATTTTCAATAAAAAATATAGTAAGCAGTCTGCTTATACTTGGTCTTACTCTGGGGTTTTCATCCTGCGAAGATGTAAATGACTGGGGTGTAGACGATAGCTTTAACCGGATATTTAGTCCGGTAACATTCGAAACAGCACAAGTTGGAGCAACGTCGGTGAGCCTTCGTTTTTCGAGTGTGCCCAATGCTCAATCTTATGTTATAGAATTCAGTAAAGATAGTTTACAGTTCACTACCATAACCAATACTGTTGAGATATTGGCCGATGACATTGTGCTGGATCCTAACTCTACATCCAAGTTATATCTTGCTACGGTAAAGAAATTAGATCCAGAGAGCAGATACTCAGCCCGTATGAAAGTAACGTCTAATAACGGGTTGCCGGAGTCGAGATGGGTAACATTGACTTTCAAGACTTCAGGAGAACAAATTTTCGATGCAGTGAGTAATATCACCGAAAGTTCGGCAACATTAACTTGGGAGGCCGAAGCCGAAGTGACTCATATCATACTATCAAGTGGAGGGACTAAAAAACAAATCGATCTATCTCCATCTAATATCGCCGAAAGTAAATTAGAATTATCAGACCTTAAGGAAAATACATCTTATACTGTTGAGATTTATAATGGAGATCGTAAAAAAGGAACAAAATCATTTGCAACTGCTCAAAAGATATCGGGCGACGGAAAACGATATACGATGACAGGTACCGAAAATATTGTTGATTTCTTAAATGCAATAACCGAAAGTGAAGTCGTGTTGGTTATCCCTTCATCTGCAAAATTTGAAATAGGCGATGCATGGACACTTCCGGCACATATAAAATCTCTTACATTATGGGGATTATCGGGAGAAGGACAGGCAGCTATCAGCCTTAAGGAGATTAAACTAGATAATGCTGTTTCCTCTTTCAAAATATGGATACATAACATGGCTGTTACAGGTACAGATGCTTCAGCTGATTATGTGATGAATGATAATCCAACTACAGCCCGAACGATTTCCGAATTCAAAATGGATAATTGTACTATATCTGCCTTTAGAGGGGTATTTCGTATGCGTGCTGCGTTAACTGTCGGCATGATCGATATTGATAATTGTATAATCAGTAATATCGGAAGTTATGGTATTATATCTATAGATGCTGCTGCGGTATCAGTAAAAGATATTAGCTTGAAAAATAGTACAGTATATAAATTAAACAATACAAATGTTATTACTTGCAAATCGAAACCTACATCGATAAGTATTAATTATTGTACTTTCTATGATGTACAAGCTAAAGATAAATACATCATCAATTTTGATGGAAAAGCAGCCAATGTCTCAGGAACATTCAGCATAAATAACTGTCTGTTCGGAGCCTCAGATGCTTCTGTGTCTACTCGAGCAACTAACCCGAAAATAGAAAGCACATTTGTGTACGATTCTTATAAAACGAATGACTATACGGTTGCTTCAAACTATCCGCTGACAGGAGTTTTGGATTATGAAAATACATCGGCCAATTTATTTACCGATCCTGCGAATGGAGATTTCAAAATTAAAGACACTAATATTGGTGGAGAAAAACAACCCGGTGATCCTCGTTGGTGGTAAATGATATGAAGACTGAATTATAAATTTAAATAAGGAAGTAAGGACTACAGTTATAAAGTAATAATATAGTCTGTGCCTTACTTCCATTATTAATAGAAACATTGAAAAAAATGAACACATTAAATAAGATTGCAGTTATCCTTGCCGTTTGTTTTCTCGTTCCGGGTTTGCTTCACGCAGGTGACAGATATAATTATTTATATAAAGGCTTGCCTTTTGATATGCCGGTGCTGGATCGCCCTACATTTCCTGCAAATAATGTCTCGATAGCAGATTATGGAGGAGTACCCGATGGAGCGACTCTAAATACCGAGGCTTTTGCTAAAGCAATACAAGCCTTATCTCAAAAAGGAGGAGGAACTCTTACAGTGCCTTCGGGAATTTGGTATACAGGTCCGATTGTATTCCAATCGAATATAAACCTGCATCTCGAAAAAGGAGCTTTAATCTTATTCTCCTCAAATTTTGATTTGTACCCATTAGTTCATACCGTATTTGAAGGACTTGATACCCGTCGTTGTCAGTCGCCTATTTCGGGTCGTAATCTGAAAAACATAGCTATCACGGGCGAAGGCTCGATCAACGGTTCGGGTGATGCGTGGAGACCCTTGAAAAAAAGTAAAGTAACCGATAGTCATTGGCAGAGAGTGATTAAATCGGGAGGTGTTGTTAAAGATGGTAACTATTGGTTCCCTAGCAAAGGTTCGCTCAAAGGAAATGATATGAGTGACATGAATGTTCCTAATGGAGACTTGTCGGACGAAGAGTGGAAATCTGTAAAAGATTTTCTGCGTCCCGTTATGGTTAGTTTCATCGAATGCGAAAATGTTTTGCTAGAAGGAGTTCTTTTCGAAAACTCACCCAGTTGGAATATACACCCATTGATGTGTAAAAATGTAATTGTAGATAATGTCTTTGTACGTAATCCGGGCTATTCTCAGAATGGTGATGGATTGGATTTGGAGTCTTGTCAGAATTCGATAATAGTTAACAGTACATTCGATGTCGGCGATGATGCTATATGTATCAAATCGGGAAAAGATGAAGATGGACGCCGTAGAGGCATGCCTACCGAAAATGTAATCATCGATAATTGTAAAGTATTTCAAGGACACGGCGGCTTTGTTGTAGGAAGCGAAATGTCAGGAGGAGTTCGTAATATATCGGTTTCTAATTGTCAATTCTTAGGAACAGATGTCGGTTTGAGATTTAAAAGTCGCAGAGGGCGAGGAGGTGTTGTGGAGAATATTTATGTGAATAATATAAACATGTTTGATATTGCGACCGAGTCGTTTCTATTCGATCTATACTATGGTGGTAAATCTGCATCAGAAGCTTTAGAGGATGGAGATGAAACGCCTGTAGAAAATATTGTTTATGAAGTAGACGAAACAACTCCTGTTTTCAGAAATATATATGTGAAAAATCTGACATCCAGAAATGCAAGAAGAGCAATGTACTTCAACGGGCTTCCCGAAATGAATATCACAAACATTAATCTCGAAAACACAACAATAACCTCTACCTTTGGTGGAGAATTGTCGGAATCGGATGGTATTACCTTCAAAAATGTGAAGATTATACCTAAAGAAGGTCCGGCATTAATTTTGAATAATGTAAAAAATATGGATGCTACAGGATTAACTTATCCTGATTCTCTAAAAGAAGTTGTAAAAATCACAGGTAAGATTAATGGAAAAATAGCATTACCCAAGATGTTGAAAGCTGATAAAATTACCAAGGAGTAAATATATTCTCTTTTTATTCTCAGACTATGAAAAACACGATATTATTTCTGATGTTACTATGGGCTAGTCTTTTTGTAAATGCTCAAATTCCGGCATTTCCGGGAGCCGAAGGTGGTGGAATGTATACTACCGGTGGACGTGGTGGGGCTGTTTATTATGTAACAACCCTTCAGGATACGCTTGTTGGAGACAAAAAGAACTGTGAAGGAAGCCTTCGCTGGTGTCTCAGAGGAGACGAACCTAAGGTTATTCTTTTTAAAGTGGCGGGAATAATTCATCTGAAATCGAGATTAAATATTCTATCCAATACTACTATTGCGGGACAAAGTGCCCCCGGTGACGGAATCTGTATAGCTAATTATCCGGTGAAAATAACAGGCGAGAATGTTATAGTTCGTTTTATACGTTTTAGAATGGGAGACCTGTCGGGTGTTGAAGACGATGCTTTATCCGGAAATAAAAGCAGAAATATTATTATAGACCATTGTTCATTGAGCTGGAGTACTGATGAGTGCGGGTCTTTCTACGATAACGAAAACTTTACATTACAATGGTCTATTCTTTCCGAAAGCCTAAGAGCATCGGTTCACCGAAAAGGTAGGCATGGTTATGGCGGAATATGGGGAGGTAAAACGGCCTCTTTTCATCACAATCTTTTTGCTCATCACGATAGCCGTAACCCTCGTATGTGTGGTAGCCGTTATACAGCTCTGCCCGAACTGGAGTTGGTAGATTTCAGAAATAATGTGATATACAACTGGGGCAGTAATAGCGGATATGCAGGAGAAGGTGGCAGATATAATTTTATAAACAACTATTATAAACCATCGAAAACATCTTCGAATCCGAATAGAATATTCTCTCCTAATGCAGATGATGGAACCAATAAACAAGAAGCCGGAGTTTGGGGGCAATTTTACCTATCCGGAAATTATATGTATAACGATGAGGCAACAACCCAAAATAATTTATTGGGACTTCAACCAAATCCGGCAACAAAGAACAAAGAAGAACTGATCTCGTTAGTTCCTTTTGAAGTACCTTTGGTTGAAACCGATGATGCCGAAACAGCTTTTATAAAGGTATTAGCCAAAAGTGGTGCCAGTTTCAAAAGAGACAAGACCGATGCACGTATCATAGTCGAAGTAAGAGACGGCTTGACTCCTGTCAGAGCCTCGCGAGACAGTACTACCAGACCCGGAATGATCGATTCTCAAAAAGATGTGGGTGGATGGGAGTTATACAGCTTCGATCCGCATGAGGTTATTATAGATACTAATGTTGACGGTATTCCCGATGGCTGGTTAGAGGCTAACTATCCGAACAAAACAGCAAACGATACTAATGAAGAAGGATATACTTATCTTGAAGTGTATTTAAATAGTCTGGTTAAAGATATAATGAACTAGAATCGGACTACTAAGTATTTATTACTATTTTCAAGTGATAAGCTTTATTATACCAAACAAAAGGTCTTTGACCACCTTTAAATAAAGAGAACCATGAAAAAAACACTTTTTACATTCATCATCCTATTGATATCCCTGTCCGGCATATCGGTTTTTGCAGGTAAACCCTATTCTGTTTGGATGGTAAACTCCGAAATAAAAAGAAATCCCGAATCGTGGATGCTTGATTTTTCGAAAGAACCTAAATGGAATTATTGCCATGGACTTATGCTGCAAGCCATATTACAAACATGGCAAAAAACAGGAGATCAGAAATATTTCGATTACGCATATTCATATGCCAATCTTATGATTGGCGAAGACGGACAGATCAAAACATATAAACCGCAGGAATATAATATCGACAGAGTAAATACAGGGAAAATATTATTTCCGATTTACGAAAAAACAAAGCAGGAGCGTTTCAAAAAAGCTATGATTCTATTGCGTAATCAGATGAAAACCCATCCACGTACGGCAGATGGCAGTTTCTGGCATAAAAAGATATATCCGCATCAAGTGTGGTTGGATGGATTGTATATGGCTTGTCCGTTTTTAGCCGAATATGGTAAAGTTTTTAATGAACCCGATCTGTTTGATGAAGTAACCTTGCAAATATTGGACGCACATAAATATCTATATGATGCCAAAACAGGATTGTATTATCACGGATGGGACGAAAGCCGTCAGCAAAAATGGGCGAATCCCGAAACAGGTTTGTCGCCTAATTTTTGGTCACGCAGTATAGGATGGTACATGATGGCTATAGTGGATGTATTGGACTATTTACCGGAAGATCATCCTAAGCGAGCTGAAATTATTGCTATCCTGCAAGATGCTTGTGCAGCCGTTGAAAAGTTTAGAGACCCTAAGACAGGCATGTGGTATCAGGTAACCGATATGGGAACCAGAGAAGGAAACTATATCGAATCGAGCGGTTCGGCTATGTTTATCTACACATGGGTTAAAGGCGCACAAAAAGGGTATTTAGATAAGTCATACGAAAAGAAAGGAAAGAAAGCATATGATCAATTTGTCAAACGATTCGTAAAGAAAGAATCTGATGGTACCATATCGATAACAGACGGATGTTCGGTTGCAGGATTAGGAGGTGAAAAGGTTTATCGTGACGGTAGTTTCGAATATTATATATCTGAGCCGATCAGAGATAATGATCCTAAAGCAGTTGGACCATTTATAATGTTGAGCTTATTATTGGGGAAATAGAGCAGAAAAAACATTTTGACTACCCTGAGTAGTCAAAATGTCCCCTGTATAACCGATAAATATATTCTACTATTGTAACAAGTTAGCTTTATAAATCAAATTGTTAGACCTTAAACTTCTTAATTTTAACCACACCATGCAAAAGACAATTTTGAAAACGTTGTCTGTGATGTGTGCCTTATTTTTTCTATTATCATGGCAAAGTGCATTTGCACAGCAGGCAATAGAAGTATCGGGTACGGTGACAGACTCAAAAGGAGAAACCTTAATAGGGGTTTCGGTTTCAGTAAAAGGTTCTACTACAGGTACAATAACAGATTTAGACGGAAAGTATTCGCTGTCTGTTCCCGCTACCTCAAAAATTCTCGAAGCCAAGTATATTGGTATGAAAACTCAGGATGTTCCTATCACCGGTAAAGTGGTGAATATTGTTATGAGAGACGATTTCTCGGAACTGGATGAGGTGGTTGTTATCGGATACGGAACCATGAAGAAGAACGATCTTACGGGGTCGGTTGGTAGCGTTTCTGCTGACAATATTGTTGCAAAAGGTGCAACCAGTGTGATGGAATCGTTGCAAGGACAAGTAGCAGGGGTTGATATTGCCCAAAACTCGAGTAGAGCAGGTGGGCGATTTGATATTCAAATCCGCGGAAAGAGTTCGATGCAGGGAGGATCTCCTCTTTATGTTGTTGATGGAGTTGTTACGGATGGTATTGACTTCCTGAATCCTGCCGATATTGAGCGTCTTGATATTTTGAAGGATGCTTCTTCTACAGCTATTTTCGGATCCAGAGCCACCAATGGAGTTGTTATGGTAACAACCAAGCAAGGCACGCCTTCTGACGTGGGCAAAGTATCGGTTACTTACGACGGATATTACGGTTCTAAAAATGTAGCCCGCATGCCCGATTTTATGAGTGGCGACGAGTTTAGCGATTACCGTTTTGCCAGATATACAACCATGACTAATGCTCAGTTGCAGAAAGCGTATGCAACAGGTATACCCGAATATAGTATAACTAGCGGCGATCTTAAGAACTTCTGGAATGGTGATAGTAAGGTAATGAAACGAATATTTCAGGAGAAAGATTATACAAACTGGCCTGATCTTGTGACACAGAACGGACAGCAACAAAATCATTTTATCAGTATAAATGGTAATACCAAAAATCTGGCTTATCGCGTTGGGGTAGGTTTTCAGGACGAAGATGGTGTATTTGTAAATGATAATTATAAAAGATACAATATCAAAGGGTCTGTAGATAATAAAATCAATGACAAATTTTCGGTTGGTTTTTCTGCAAATATGGCCATGACCGAGAAAGATTTCGGGAGTAAAAATGCTGTTTTGAACAGTTTCCGAACCAATCCATATTTTATTCCTTATGATAAAAACGGTGATTTGGTGTTGCTTCCCGGAGGAAAAGATATATTTGAAAGCAGTGGGCAGTTCTCAGGAATTATAAATCCTCTTATCGATTTGATGAATGCAGAAGATAATGAAAAGATTTATGATGTACTGGCAAATGTATATGTTCAGTATAATCCAACAAAAGAGATAACCGTAAAAAGTAGCTTCCTGCCAACTTATAATACAAGCCGACACGGAGTTTATAATGGTGTAAAAACTGCTGCACAGTTTGCTGCCGGAGTAAATGCCGCAGAGGTAACCAATGAAGATAGATTTACTTATACATGGGATAATCAGGTAAATTATCAGAAAAGTATCGGAGATCATGATTTTAATGGTATGTATCTGTTTAGTGTTTACGATAATAGATATAATGAGGATTATACCAAGGTGAGAGATATGCCTTTCGAAACAAGTTTTCATAACTTAGAATCGGCAGCCGTTATCGAGAAAGTTAGCAGTAACTATCAACGAATAACTATGCTATCTCATGCTTTACGGCTCAATTATTCCTATAAGAGTAAATATATGGCTACGGTAACGAGCCGCTGGGATGGATCGTCTAAGTTTGCCGAAGGTAAAAAATGGGGAATGTTCCCTTCTATGGCATTGGCATGGAGAGTTTCGGAAGAAGATTTCATGAAGTTCGATGCATTGAGTAATCTTAAGCTAAGAGCCAGTTTCGGTTATACCGGAAATAACGGAGGTGTAGGTCCTTACGATACGCAAGCTCTTGCCAAACAAAAGTATTGGTATGATTTCGGCGGAGTAGGAGCTAATGGATACGGTCCTAACGGATTGGTTTATACAAACCTATCGTGGGAAAAATCGAAAGAATTTAACTTTGGACTTGATTATGGATTCTTTGGCGGACGTATCAATGGTACGATCGACTATTATAACAAATTATCATCAGATCTTATTTACAAACGTACCATGCCTCTTGAAACGGGAGCATACGGAGGTAAAATGTGGGATAATGTAGGTAAAGTTCGTAACAGTGGTATTGAGTTGGCTTTGACAACAATGAATGTTGTTACAAAAAATCTTCAATGGTCAACTACTTTCGTATTCTCAGCCAATAAAAATGAGATTGTAGAGCTTTACGGTGCAAAAGTAGATGATGTAGGAAATAAACTGTTTATCGGAGAATCGTTGGATGCGCTTTATAATTATAAGATAATAGGTGTTTGGACTGCTGACGAAGCTGCCGAAGCAGCAAAATATGGTCAGTACGAAGGACAGGCAAAAGTGCTTGACCGCGACAAAAACTATGTGATAGACGAAAAAGATAAAATGATTCTGGGATCAGCCTTACCCGATTGGACTGGAAGTTTTACCTCTAATTTGAATTGGAAAGATTTTGATTTCTCGTTTTCTATCTATACAAAGCAAGGTGTAAATGTATTGAGCCCCTTTATGGTAGAATTTACTGATTACAAAGATCGTGGACGCAGTAAATTGAAGATGGATTATTACATTCCGTCGGGCACACCTATTCTAAATGCTGATGGTACTGTAGGAGTTTCAGCCGGACGTAACAGTCAGGCATACCCTTATCCTAACAATAGCGGTGTAAATAATGGAGGAGGTGCATATTGGAGTATATCGAGCGATAGCGAATCGGGGTCGAATAACTATGTAGATGCATCATTTGTCAGAGTTAAGAATATAACCTTTGGATATTCGCTTCCACGCAAACTGTTATCGAATATAGGCGTATCGAATTTGAGGCTGTATGTAAATGTTTTAAACCCTTTTGTATTTACCGATTATAAGGGATTTGATCCCGAATGGGCTTCAGCGTCTCTTTCAGACGGTAGTGGCGGACCAAGTTCAGTAACCTATCAATTTGGTGTAAATCTTAAGTTTTAAGGTGTCGTACCTACTATAACTTAAGTAGCACTAAGTATTTATTGTTACATTATACAACTATAAATGCCTCTCGCTATTATGCTTACCAAAGCAATAAATAGGTCTGAGACCTTAATAATAAAAATTGAGCAACAATGAAAAAAATATATTACATATTATTCCTACTCATTCTGCCGTTGGTTGGATGTAGTGATTTCCTGGAACAGGATAATAAATCAAATGTTCCCAGAGATCAGTTTTATGGAACCGCAACGGGCTATAACAGCCTGATGAATACAGTCTATTCTTCTTTACGTGCAATATATGGAATCGAACCATGGATATTCTGTGCAGGAACAGACCTGTATGCTTCGGGTCGAAATAAAGTTCCCGATGGGTTGGGTACGTATAAAGGATTATTGGATTCCGATCCGGATGTGAAGAAATTCTATACAAATTGTTATGCAGGTATACAGTTGGCAAATACAGCTATTTACTATGCAGACCATACCGAATCGACAGATCTTTTAGGGCAATATAAAGCCGAAGCCCGATTCATCCGTGCCTATTACTATTATTTGCTTGTTCAGAACTTTGGAGGAGTAGCTCTTGTAAAAGATATGATCGATTCGCCGGTAGTTTCGTTCGAACGTAAATCGGCAACCGATACGTATGCTTTTATAATTTCGGAAATGGAAGATTTGAAAAGCAGTTTGCCTGCTAAAACTCCGGTATTCGGAAGGGTTGATCAGCGTACAGTAAACCATTTTCTGGCAAAAACCTACTTATGTCGTGGATATGAAACATTTGGTACGGCTGCCGATTTTACTAAAGCTGCCGAATATGCCGATGCTGCTATAAATAATCAGACATTGTCAACCAGCTTCAATAATCTATTCTGGCCTGACCAAAAGAACGAGCAAGATGAAGAGGTAATCTGGTCGGTGCAATACGATGAATCATCGATAGCCACTCCTACTTCGGGGAATATGCAACAAGCATTCTTCGGAACTTATCTGGGAGGAGTCGAAGACGGAAACAAGTATACCACATCGACACTTACTCCGACTATTCGTTTGCATCAACTGTTTTCGAAAGGGGATACTCGTTATGAAGGAACTTTTATGGTTCAGTTTTATACGCATTATTATGACTTTTACACAAAAAGCAAACAGCTGGATACCGAAAAAGTACTCTACTATTATCCACCGGCTTGGCAAGTTGCCGATACTGCCGCATGGCGTGCCGCTAACCCTGCTACAAGATCAAAAACTGTTATTATCCCTATGCAGGAAAATACTCTGACAGTCTCAGGTAAGCCAACTACGTACATTGCGGCAATGTCGGGCGATGTGTATGGAGTAGCCGTGGTACGCAAGTTTGATGATCCTACATCGGTTTTCAGTACAACCGGAAGTACACGTGACGTTATACTCGCACGTGTGGGAGAAAGCTATTTGGTGGCAGCCGAAGCTTATTACAAAGCAGGCAATACAGACAAAGCAGCAGAACGGATAAATGTGGTTCGCAAACGTGCTGCCGCAGCAGGATATGATATGAGTATAAAAGCTTCTGATGTATCGATAGATTTTATTCTTGACGAGAGAGCAAGAGAGCTGGCAGGCGAATATCACCGTTGGATGGATCTAAAACGTACAGGTAAACTGATCGAATATGCTGTAAAATACAATCCTAATATTATCGGTGCTGATTATTTTAAAGGAGTGGACGGTCAAAATAAAATATTGCGTCCTATACCTTTAGATGCCATTAACCTGAATCAGGCAAAAGTAGAACAGAACCCCGGGTACTAAAGAAGTATCTGTCAAATAAGAAATCTAAGGGGTAATTTGTTTTACCCCTTATGATAACTATTACGGATTATTAAACCGAGCGAGTAATATATTGTAGTTTATAACAGGCTTTGGCTGTTTTGTTTACCAAAGAAATAACAGGTCGGCGACCTTACCTTAAATTTTTTGACCGCATGAGAAAAATTCTTTTACTCTTTTTATTATTTGCCTCATTCGGGGCATTTGCTCAAGATAAGTATGATATTATTGTAGATCGTAATGGACGGGGACATTTCCGTACTATTCAGCAAGCAATAGATTCCGTACGGGCGTTTGATCCGTCGGGGCTTAAAACAATTTATATCAGATCGGGAGTTTATAAAGAGAAATTAGTTCTTCACTCCTATCTTACCAATGTAAAACTGGTAGGTGAGGATATGGAAAAGACAATTATTACCTATGACGATCATGCGAATATAAACAAGATGGGAACTTTCAAAACGTATTCATTTCTCATTCAGGGAAATGATATAACGGTTGAAAATCTTACCATCGAAAACTCATCTCTTCAATTGGGGCAGGCAGTAGCACTTCATGTCGAAGGAGACAGGGTTATTTTCCGTAAATGCCGCTTTCTTGGACATCAAGATACTATTTATGCCGGAAAGCAGGGACAAAGGCAGTATTTCGAAGATTGCTACATTGAAGGCACTACCGATTTTATTTTCGGGCCATCGACTTGCTGGTTCGAGCGATGCGAAATTTTTTGCAAAAAGAATTCATATATCACGGCAGCTAATACGCCTGAGGATATAGAATTCGGATATATTTTCAATAATTGTACAGTGAAATTAGCAGACGAAGTTACCGAAATGTATTTGGGGCGTCCGTGGCGTGCCTATGCCATGACTCTTTTTATGAATACATACTTACCCAAAGGCATCAGCCCCAAAGGGTGGGATAACTGGCGAAATGCTGAAAACGAAAAGACAGCCCGCTATATGGAATACAATAATTCAGGGGAAGGTGCTAATACCTCCGAGCGTGTAAAATGGGCAAAAATATTAACGAAGAAGGAAGCCGAAAAATATACCGTATCCAATGCCCTTAAGGGGTGTGATAACTGGAATCCTACGGCAATAAAATAAATAAGTTCGCAGAACTATTTATTGCTTTGGCAAGCAAAACAACGATAGGTTGTTATGCCTTTAAGATGTGTCATTAAATATTTTCTTTTACTTAAAGAGGCACGAAGCCTTAAAACGTTTAATTATGAAGAAGACTTTTTTACTGATTGTATTTTCTCTCTCGATTTTAGCCTTACAAGCTAAAGTGTATAATATGCAGACTTTAGGTGCAGATTTGACAGGAAAGAAAATATGTACAGATTTAATCAATAAAACAATAAAGAAGGCAGCGTCCGAAGGTGGAGGAACAATCTATTTCCCTGCCGGAAATTATCTGACAGCAGCTATTCACCTCGAAAGTAATATCACATTGGATATAGAGTCGGGTGCAGTACTTCGATTTTCGGATCGATTTGAAGATTATCTTCCTTTCGTTAAAGTACGTTGGGAGGGTGTATTTATGAATAGTTTATCGCCACTGATCCATGCCGAGAAAGTGGAGAATATCACGATCAAAGGTCGGGGAAAGATAGACGGACAGGGTTTTAAGTGGTGGGATGAATCGAAGCGTTTTATTAATGAGATTAATGCAACAGGAAAAACTTCATCAACCAATCAATTGCAGCAACTATGGCTCGATGCCAACAAAAATATAAAAGTTTCGCCTTATTACGAAAAGACGTTGGAGCGTAAATTTTTTCGTCCTCCGTTTATTCAATTTTTGGAATGTAAGAATATCCATATAGAAGGTATCACGATTGTAAACTCGCCTTTCTGGACAATCAACCCAATCGGATGCGATGATATAGTAATACACGGTGTCACTATAAATAACCCTTCGAGCAATCCTAAGGGACATAATACGGATGGAATTAATCCCGAATCGTGCCGTAATGTACGTATTTCGGATTGCTTTATCAGTGTAGGAGATGATTGCATAACGATCAAATCGGGACGTGATGAAGATGGACGTATCTATGGCAGACCTTGCGAAAATCTGACCATTACCAACTGTGTAATGCTTGCCGGTCACGGAGGGGTTGTTATCGGCAGCGAAATGTCGGGAGGAGTTAAAAAAGTCGCTATCTCTAATTGCGTATTTAATGGTACGGATGCAGGTATCCGTTTAAAATCGTCAAGAGGACGTGGAGGTGTGGTTGAAGAAATACGAGTGAGTAATATTGTGATGAATAATATTCAGCGTAATGCATTCATATTCGATCTTTTCTATGATAAAGATTCTAAGGAAGAGCCTGTTTCGGATCGTACACCCGTATTTCGTAATGTGCATATAAGTGATGTTACGGGTAGTGATATCAAAAAAGTGGGATATATAACTGGTATCAACGAGATGCCGATTTCAGAGATTTCTTTTTCGAATATAAATATGACTGCCGACGAGGGTTTCACGGCTAAGACAGCCACGAATATCCAATTTCACAATGTCGATTTAGCCGTAAAGAAAGGTGCATCTTTTGCTTTCGACGATTGTAAAGACATTGTTTTGGATAATGTAAGATCAAAAGCACCGCTAAGCAATCAGCCGATTGTTGAATTGAATAATGTGAGTAATGTTTTAATAAATAATTGTTTTCAGTTAACTTCTGCTGATATTTTTTGCCAAATAAAAAACAGTAATGTTATATGGGGAAATAATTTTTTGAGTAATGTAAAAACTCCAAGAGTAGACAAATGAGATATAGTAGAATATTTATCAGCTTTTTACTTTTAGGTTTTTTCCTTTTGGGAGGGACGCTTTCTGCTCAAATTAAAATACTGACTATTGGCGACTCAACAATGGCAAACTACGATGAGGACAAAAATAGTGGAGAGAAAGAAATGAGAGGATGGGGACAAATGTTACCCTTGTTTCTGACAGGTGATATTCAATCGGTCAATGCAGCTAAAAATGGAAGAAGTTCTAAATCGTTTTATTACGAATTCTGGAGAAATTTAAGAAACAGTTTAAAACCGGGGGATTATGTTTTTATTCAATTCGGGCACAATGATGAAAAGGCTGCGGGACAGGATACTGATCCCAATGATGAAACTGGACGTGGTACAGCCGCTTGGGGGCAATATCAAGGATATCTGCAAAGATATGTTGATGAATCACGCGAAAGAGGAGCTATCCCTATTTTGTTTACACCTATCGTAAGAAGACTATTTAATGAAAATAATCAAATCACAGGACAAGGGTTGCATAGTTTGACGGAATTGGCTCCTGACGATTCAACAATGAACTATCCTATGGCGATGCGGTCTCTTGCCCGTGATTTGTCGGTGCCTTTGGTCGATATGACGTTGTTGACTCAACAGGTGGTTCTCGAATATGGTGCAGAGAAATCGAAAGAAATTATTTATGCCAACAATGATAATACCCATTTAAAAGCAATGGGGGGAATACTATATGCCAGACTTGCTGTTGAAGACTTGATGAGGCAAGGTATATTGACCAACTACCTCACATTGTCGTCTGATATAAATATAAAGCCTGTGGAATGGGATTTCGGATCGCAGTTTTTAGGGCGATCTACGGTGAAGATGTTTACATTGCAGGGCTTGAATCTTAATCCAAAATCTGGAACAGTAAAACTTTCAATAGAATCGCCATTCGAATTGCTGGCAAGTAAAAGCGGAAGTCCTCAAAAGGAATTATCAGTATCCTATACTGATGGTAATTTGAGCTATCCTGTTTTTGTGCGTTTTAATCCTGATAAGGCAAAAAACTATGAGGGTAACCTGTTATTATCAGTTGACAATAAAGTGTATCAAAAAATAGGAATAAAAGGAGCCGGATTGTCTGTAAAAGATGCTCAAAAGGTGCAAACCGACTGGTCTGTAAATTTACGGGAAAGCCTATTAACAGCCAATAATATTGCAGTAAAGGCTGAGGTTGTCGGGTTGAAATTTGTAGACAAGAATAATGACGTATTATTGACTACATTAGACAATAAATGGCCCGTAGGGGATATTGATCTCAATGCTTCCCGCTATTTAGAATTAGCTATATCAGCTCCCAGAGGTACATTCTATCTGGATTCGTTAAGCTTCGAAATGGGGGCTTTAGGTGGCAAATATATGACCTTTACCGCTTTGGCATCGTTAGATAAGAGCTTTGCCGAGAGCGAAGATATTGCTGTTATGGATGATCTTCCCAATGAGAAATTTAAGACATATACATTCAATAAAGTACTGAAAATACCGCAAGGCGAAACGTTCTATATTCGTTTCTATCCTTGGTATAAGATGGAAGCTGACGATAAGTATATCAGTATAAGAAATGTGAAAATTCAAGGGCTTTTATTTGAGAAATAAATAACTACGTTCTTTAAATGTATTGCTAAAGATTTTATGTGGCTTAAAATCAATATGTTTATCTATAAGTAATACGAATCAGTAGTTGTTTTGTTTAATGTTCTATTTTCTAACGCACCCTATCGGGTTTGTTTTTCATTTTGCCTTGATGCAAAACGAAACAAAAGATCAAGACTTAGCCTCTTTGCCCGACCCGCTACGGACTCGAAAGCTAAAACAAAAGAAAAACGTTTATCGATAATATCCTTTTGTTTCTTAACGCTTTCTTCACCCTGCGGGTACCCCGTGCAACCGGCAAGGTCAGGAAGCCTGACGGATAAAAGCCACGCAGCACAAAGCCTTTTTGATTCCTTTTGTGGCTTACTTTGGGCAAACAACGTTCGACGAAGCGAAGGCGAGTCAAAAGGAATACAAGCAATCTTTGATTGCGCGTAGTAAAAGACAATTAAATAGAACATATAATCTCAACTACCGATTCACATAAGTAATATAAAGGCTCTTTGAAAAATAGGAAATAGGTGACAATAGCAAAACATCGAAAAAGTTGTCACTTTTGTCACTTTTGTAATGTTTTCAAGACTTATTTATTGATAGATAGCCGTTTAGGTAATTCGCGAAAGTGTACAGTGTTAGCTTATTTGTAACTTAATTGGGTCTGTTGTCACTTTTTCTTAATTAATACCTTGATTAACAGTGAAAAAACTAATTATAATATCCGTTACTCTTGTAACCTTTTGCTTGTTTTTTGCAGGGAAAAATCGACCTGTACATTTATTTATGGCAGGCGATTCTACTATGGCTCTTAAGCCGTTATACAAAAATGTGTGGGATAGTATAGCAGGTGACAGTATTTCGGAAGTTTTCCCCGAAAGAGGATGGGGACAACTTCTCCCTGAGTTTTTTTATCAGAATATTGTTATCGAAGACTATGCCCAGAATGGAAGAAGTTCACGCACATTTATTGAGCAGGGATGGTGGAAAAAGATTCTGGATAATGTGCAAGCGGAAGATTATGTAGTAATCCAATTCGGACATAACGATTCGGCAGAAGATCGTCCAGATCGTTATACACCACCAAAACAGTATGTCGAAAACCTTACTTGTTTTGTGGATGAGGTAAAAGCTAAAGGGGCAATTCCCATTATTTGTACTTCGGTGGTGAGAAGGCGTTTCGACTCGAAAGGTGTATTTCAGGATTCACATGGTGAGTATGTAGAACTGGCTCGTCAGGTGGCAAAAGATAAAAATGTATTGATGATAGATATGTATGAGAGGAGTAAGCAGCTTTTGATTGATTTAGGAAAGGATCAATCGGCATCGCTATTTTTACATATCGAAGCAGGGGAAAATAAAATCTTCCCCCAAGGAAAAATAGATAATACACATTTCAAAGAAACCGGCGCACGAATAATGGCATCCTTATTCGTCGAAGGATTGAAAGAGAACAATGTAAAACCTTTAATCAAAGAAATAAAATAATGAAAATAATCAGAAAAAGCATACTTGTACTATTGCTGTGCTGTGCAATGTCAGGAATGAATGCTCAAAATAATATCTCGAAAACTTGGGTTTCGGATCAGGGAAACGGAATGTATAAAAATCCTGTTTTGTATGCTGATTATTCCGATCCTGATGTTTGCAGGGTAGGGGATGATTATTATATGACGGCATCGAGTTTCAATTGTGTGCCCGGATTACCGATTCTTCATTCTAAGGATTTGGTTAACTGGACTGTTATTGGTTATGCCATTGATAAACTGACCCCCGACTCAATCTTTTCGAAGGTAGAACATGGTGGTGGAGTTTGGGCTCCCGCCATTCGATATCATAAAGGGGAGTTTTATATTTATTATGGTGATCCTGATCAGGGGATATTCATGACAAAAACGAAAGACCCTGCCGGAACGTGGGAGCCTCTTGTGATGGTAAAAGAGGGAAAGGGTCTGATCGATGCTTGCCCTTTATTTGATGATAATGGAGATGTATATCTGGCTCATGCATATGCCGGAAGCCGTGCAGGGATAAAGAGTCTTTTGGCAGTAACACGCCTTACTCCCGATGGAAAGAAAGCGGTAGGAGAGTCGCGTATTATTTATGACGGACACGATCTTGACCCTACTATCGAAGGGCCTAAATTCTACAAACGCAACGGATATTACTACATATTTGCTCCTGCAGGAGGTGTTGCTACAGGTTGGCAGTTGGCCATGCGTTCGAAAGATGTTTTTGGACCTTATGAACGTAAGGTGGTAATGGATCAGGGTAAAACTCCGATTAACGGACCTCACCAAGGTGCTTGGGTGGATACAGAAATGGGCGAAGATTGGTTTATACATTTTCAGGATGTGGGAGCAGTGGGTCGAATTACTCACCTTCAACCGATGGTGTGGAAAAATGACTGGCCTGTGATTGGAATAGATAAAGATGGTGATGGTTGCGGCGAACCCGTACTCACCTACAAGAAACCCAATGTAGGTAAAACGTATCCGATAGCTACCCCCGCCGAAAGTGACGAATTCTCGGCTAATACATTAGGTTTGCAATGGCAGTGGCATGGTAACCCCCAATCGTGGTGGTATTTTGCCAATCAAGAGAAAGGTTGTTTAAGCTTGTATTCAGTGCTTGTTTCAGACGATTATAAAAGTTTATGGGATGTTCCGAATCTACTTTTGCAAAAGATTCCTGCACCCGACTTTACGGCTACTGTGAAATTGACTCTTAAACCCGATCCTCGATTTACGGGTGAAAGAACAGGGCTGGTAGTGATGGGCTTGGATTATGCTTTGCTATCGTTTGAAAATACTGCCGATGGTTTCGTGCTTTCTCAATCGGAATGTATAAACGCAGAAAAAGGAACTAAAGAATCGGTAAACGCTTCAGTAAAGTTAAAAGAACCTACCGTTTATCTGCGGGTAAGAATGACTGAAGGAAACAAATGTACATTCAGTTATAGTGCAGATGACAAAAAATATATAACATTAGGTAATGAGTTTAAGGCGAAAGAAGGTAAATGGATTGGTGCTAAAATTGGTACATTCTGCTCTCGTCCCATTCCGAAAAATGATGGAGGAAGGGTCGATGTAGACTGGTTTAGGTTAGAAAAGTAGTCAGTGATGATTATTAGTTTTTGTATCTAGTTATGGTTATTAAGAGCGGAGGTTTAGTAGTTTTGCCTCTGCTCTTGATTAGTATAAAATCCAGCTAATGAAATGTATAATAATAACGATAGTTCTCCTGTTAGCCGGAAATATGCTCCCGGCTCAGGTAATGGTTGAAGGTATACCTCGTGATACATCCTTTACGGTCTATAGTACTTATATTAAGGAGAGTAAAAAACGTCCTTACATAAGAATCGTCAAACCCCATTTGCCCGATAATGTAATTGCCAGAGAAGGTATTGTTTATTCGCAACCGACGGCAGACAGATCGTTGCATGTAAATCTTTATAGACCTGACGATGACAAAAAGTACCCTGCCTTATTGATGATACATGGGGGAGGTTGGAGTTCGGGCGATTTATCTCAGGAGATACCTATGGCACAGCAAATAGCTTCACAGGGATATGTTACTGTTCCTGTTGAATACCGCTTATCCCCCGAAGCCCTTTATCCTGCGGCTGTACATGATCTGAAAACAGCTCTTCGATGGATGCGGGCTAATGCCGAACGGTACGGAATTGATACTACCCGAATAGCCGTGTCGGGATGCTCGGCAGGAGGTCAGTTGGCTACCTTAGTCGGAGTAACTAATGGACAGCTTTCTTATGAAGGAGTTAATAGGGAATATCCTAATCACTCGAGTGAAGTACAAGCGGTGATAAACATAGACGGAATCTCAGACTTTACTACTAAAGAATCTCTGGATGGTGTTGTAGAAGCAATTTCTAAGAATAAAGTTTCTGCCTCAGTTAAATGGTTGGGAGGCACTTATGAGGAGAAAAAAGAGCTTTGGATGGAAGCTTCACCTGTTTATTGGGTGACCGGTAAGTCTGCCCCTATTTGTTTCATAAACAGTTCTATTCCCCGGTTTCATGGAGGACGGGATGAGATTATTGACAAATTATCAGGATACAACATATCTACCGAAATGCACTCATTACCCGATACACCTCACCCGTTTTGGTTGTTCGAACCTTGGTTTGAACCCACCGTAAAGTACATGACAGATTACTTAAATAAGATATTTAAGTGATTTTGATTAGTTTTCGCTGTATTTTTCTGTTAAAAGTTTAAACTGAGACTTGTCTGCTCGGATTTAAATAACGTTCTTTGTGCTTATAAAGAATGATTCTAGATAAGAAGCTAAAACAATGGCAAATTTAAGTAAGGTCTTAGCAGTTGCTGAAACTTCATATATTATAAGAAAGGGATTAGTATACACACTTTCTCAATTGCCTATTGTATCGAAGGTGGTTGAGTTGAAAGAATTGGAGGATATTAATTATCAGCTTGGAATATTGAAGCCGGATGCAGTTCTTATCAACCCCATGTTGTTGGGGCATTCGCACAAGGGAGATGTGAGGCAGCATCTGAATATAGAAAAACATATACCGTTGATTGCATTGGTATATAATATGATAGACGAACGGTTTTATCAGTCATATGATGCTGTAATCAGAATAAATGATTCGGAGGCTAAGATTGAAGAAGTACTTTCGGCATGTTTGAATAAGGATGTATCGAAAGTCTCCGATCAGGAAGAATTAAGCGATCGTGAAAAGGAAATACTTATAAGTATTGTAAAAGGGATGAGCAATAAAGAGATTGCCGAACATCATAATATATCGATACATACAGTTATTACACACAGACGAAATATAGGACGCAAACTCGAAATACATAGTGTTTCGGGGCTTACAATCTATGCAATATTAAATAAATTAGTAGACATTAAAGACATACAATTATGAGCAATATAACGGTAAAATATAGTAAGGCAATGAAAATGTCGGATCTTATTGATGCTGATTACAAATTATTGCTTTTGTTGACTCGTCTTAAGTTCTCTTTGGGATTTGGAGATAAAAGTGTTGAAGCTGTTTGTGAACAATACAATTTTGATCCGAGATGCTTCTTGTTTCTGGCAAATATTCAGTCTAACAAACCGATTATGGATGTTCAGGAGGAGTTTAATAAGCTGCCTCTAGAGCCATTTCTATATTATTTGAAATGTTCCCATGAATATTTTCTGGAAAGTCGATTACCCAATATCAGACGCAAATTAAAGCTGATTTTTTCGGAAGAAGAGTCAAGCCTTGAGAAGTTGGTGTTGGACTTCTTTGACAATTATAAGAAAGAAGTATATGAACATATGAAATACGAAGATAATACAGTATTTCCATATGTGCAGGCATTGATGAATAAGTCTAATGAGGATAAATACTCTATTAATATCTTTGAGGAGCGCCACAACAATATCGAGGAAAAAATAGCTGACCTTAAGCGTATTCTACTCAAATATGTATCAGGAGTAAAAGATCAGGCTTTGATGACTAACATTTTGCTCGAATTGTATATGTCGGAAGAAGAGCTTGAAGCACATACTTTTATCGAAGATAGCTTAGTTATTCCTCGGGTAAAAAATATCGAAAAAGGACTTCTCTAATTAGAGCAAGTTAACAAATGTGATTCCATTCTACATAAATAGATTTATAAAAGTAGTAGAAAGTTGAAGGTAATGTGTTAATATACCAAACTTTTATATTACTTTTATTTCTGTATGAAATCTGTTCTTTAAAACCTTATAGCCTATTTTATAAGGTTATTATTTTATTTACGTTTACACATTATACTAACTATTATGAGAATAAACCTTAATATTTATATTATTCAAATATCATAGAATGAAACTTTTTTGTAGAAAAGTATTGTTCTTTGTTGTATTATTGAGCAGTATTACTTTCTTTATTGTCTTCTTTTTGAATAATATAGTACAAGATAATCGATATTATAAATTATCGCCACATACAAAATATCTATTTGTAGGTAGCTCTTTTGTTTCTTGTAGTATACGTGATTCCGAAATTGATGGGGCTGTAAATTTAGCCTTAGCCGGAGAGTCATTCTTCTATTCGTACACAAAAATCAAAAAAATAATAGATGTAAATCCTGAATTGAAGTATATTTTTCTTGACTATTCTAACTTTAAGTTAACTAAGATAATGGATAGGTTTATATGCACAGATATGTATTTATCTACCCAGTATTTGAGATATGCTCCTCTTATTGAGAATCGTGAAAAATTAGCTGTTTTAGGAGAGAATCCTCTTGGCTTTTTATCAATACAACCTGTAATTGCCAGAGATAATATTGGTTTCCTTAAATGGGGCGGGACTTTTTATCCTTCCTATAAATATTGGGGAGGTTACGATGAATTTCATTTCTCGAAAACCGATTCACTGATTAGAGCTAACCATCAAGCTAAAGCTACACAACAAGACATATTCGAAGTGGGTTCTGTTAATTTAGAATATCTGGTAAAGATAAAAGAGGTATGTGTCGAGAAAGGTGTTAATTTGATTTTATTTAGAACTCCTACACATGCTCTGGATCCTTATCGGGCTAACGAGGAATTTCTTCAAACTTACAGAAAAGAAAATCTTTCAGATATTACTTTTCTGGATTTTCACGACTTTCCTCTTGAAAACAAAGAATTCCTAGACTTAGATCACCTCAATTATTTAGGGGCTACAAAGTTTTCATCTTTTTTAAGTAGCTTAATAAAAGATAGTCTTTGGATTGTTGACGATAACCAAGAGTATATTGAGCGAAATATTAGAGCACAAAGAACGAAATAGAATCAGTTTATCAGTTGCTTAAAGCTATTATAAGCAAGAGTCAGTATTTAATAATGCTGACTCTTGTGCTTTTTATAGATCAGAGTACAAGCCGATACTGTTTCCTTCGGAGTCGATACAGACAGAGAAGTAGCCTCTGTTTTCGGCTTCAATTTTCGTTTTAGGAATTACTGTTTTTCCTCCATTTGCTTCAACTGTAGCAAGAGAGTCTTCGATGCTATCACAATTTAAACTAATCAGTACGCCGTCTTTCGAAGGTTTAAAAGTTGGCGACCATGAGATAGCTCCGGGGCAAACCCCACTTTCTTCAGGAAAGAATGCCATTTTTTCTTGTCCCCAATCATGGACTGATAGTTTAGTGTTTAAAACCGATTGGTAAAACTTGACAGCTCTGTTTAGGTCAGTAGCGGGAATCTCAAAAAATGCAATTAACTTTTTCATAAAATCTGATTTTAATTAGAGATATTGATCTCTGTTTGACTTTACAAAAGTAGAATTACTCATTTGGCTAAACTTGTAAAAAAAGGACATTACTTAAAGGGTCGAAAAGTAATCGGAGTAAGGATTACAAGCTGCAATAAATTCAGTCGGAGTACAGCCTGCAAAGATTCTAAATTCTTTGATAAGATGTGGTTGATCGTAATACCCACATTCAAAAGCTAATTGAGTAAGGCTTATTTTCGGATTAGTCTGCAGAATATACAATGCTCTTTGAAAACGAATAATACGTGTAAACTCTTTGGGCTTAGCACCCACATATTCAGTGAATATACGAGAGAATTGTTTGTAGCTGAGACAGGCTACGTCAGAAAGTGAAGTAATCTCTATTTGAGGTTGGTTATTTACTGCCTCTATGGCTGCTACAATTCGTTTATAGTTGTAATCATCAAAAGCATGTAGCTGTTTAATAAAATGTTTCTCAATAAGTTCAATCGATGATAGGCTATCGCGATTATCTTGAATTTGTTTTTCGAGTTCTTTGAGTGCAATATCTCCAATGTCATGTACTGAAATACAATTATTGAAGAATTCACTCATTGGTAAACTAAAAAAGGCTCTTGCTCCGAAGGGTTGAAATACAACAACAATCATATCTACATTTCCTGTTGAAGTCAGTTCCGTAAATCCGGTGGATAAGCCGCCTACAAATGATTGTGGTTGTAATTCGTTGGATGTTTCGGAAAACATTCTGCTTGCCCGATGAAAAATGAGATTGATGCAACCAACGGGAATACTTGTTTCCGATATTTCGGAAATAGTATCTACTTTCAATAGCCAATAATATCTGATGTAAGGAGCAAGTAAAGGTGATGGGTATATTATGTTGAAAGTTTCCAAAATAGATCAAATGAGATGATTAGCAAGAATCAAAGGTAAACGATAATTTGTTTCAATACTTGTAAAAAAAGGACATTTAATTCTAAAATAGAAAAAGAGCCTATTCCAATCGGAACAGGCTCTTTTTGCTTTTATATATTTAAGCTTAGCTTAAAATCCTCTGATTGCTTTGATTCCAGGAAGAATTTTACCTTCGATGAACTCAAGTAATGCACCACCACCCGTTGATACATAAGAAACCTGATCAGCAAGACCAAATTTATTTACGCATGCAACTGAATCACCTCCTCCAACAAGAGAGAAAGCACCGTGTTTAGAAGCTTCAGCAATAGCTTTAGCAACTACTTCTGATCCGTGAGCAAAATTATCGAATTCAAATACTCCAACCGGACCATTCCAAAGAATAGTTTTAGAGTTTTTGATAACTTCCGAAAATTCAGCTTCACCTTTAGGACCTATGTCAAAACCAGACCATCCGTCAGGAATTGCATTAGCTTCAGCAAACTGAGTATTAGCGTCGTTGCTGAATTTGTCTCCTAGTTTAGCGTCGCTAGAAAGTATTATGTTTACATTGTTAGCTTTCGCTTTTTCCATAATTTCTTTAGCCAACTCTAATTTATCGTCTTCACAAAGAGAGTTACCGATTTTTCCGCCTTTAGCTTTCTCAAATGTAAATGCCATACCACCACCGATGATTAGGTTATTTACTTTCGAAAGTAGGTTTTCGATAATGTCAATTTTAGAAGATACTTTAGATCCTCCGATGATTGCAGTAAATGGACGAGCTGGATCTAGCATGATCTTATCAACAGCATCGATTTCTTTTTGCATCAAAAATCCAAACATTTTGTATTCTGCATCAAAATAATCAGCGATCAATGCTGTAGAAGCATGAGCACGGTGAGCGGTACCAAATGCATCATTTACATAAACATCAGCATAAGAAGCCAAAGTTTTAGTAAAATCTTTTTGTTTTTCTTTAATTGCTTTTTTTGCAGCAGCTTTTTCGTCATCCGAAGCATCATCAGCTAAACCTCTAGGTTTGCCTTCTTCTTCAGCATAGAAACGAAGGTTTTCTAACAAAAGAGCTTCTCCCGGTTGTAAAGCAGCAGCTTTCATTGCAGCTTCTTCTCCAGCACAGTCATTCGCAAACTGAACGTCTACACCTAAAAGTTTAGATACATGTCCAAGAATGTGTTTCAATGAATATTTGTCTTCAACTCCTTTAGGACGACCTAAGTGAGATGCAATAATAGGGCTACCTCCGTCTGCAAGAATTTTTTTCAAAGTAGGAAGAGCCGCACGAATACGTGTGTCATCTGTAATGTTGAAATCAGCATCAAGAGGCACATTAAAGTCAACTCTCACAAATGCTTTTTTACCGGCAAAGTTGAATTTGTCAATTGTTATCATAACTGTTTGTAATTAAAAATATTTAGTTTTTATCGTTTTTGCTTTTCCTGGATGGGTTTTAATCCAAAGGGACACAAATATACAAAATTATGTTTGAAGATATTTTTTGTTTTGGTACAAAAACTTCTAAGAAAATCCAATACTAAATATCCAGAGGTTTACTTTGCTCTGATTTTGCCGCCAAACATTCGTTATCGTTGCCGATAATATGGTAAATAATACTTTGTGTATAAATGTAAAAGCGGCTTTAGTTGATTTTTCTCACTAAAGCCGTCTTGTATATTCTATATGGTCATCACACGATAATTATGCTACTGTTTCGTCTGTTTTCTCTTTTCTGAAATATCCCCATAAAACCCAAACAATAAATAATATTACAATAGGCTTTAATCCTATCTTGTTCCAAAGCGAAGGACTTGGATTCTCAGGAAGTTCAATGTTGTATTCTTTTTTGATTGCTTCTATGTCTTCGCTGGTTAATGCCCAGGCAGTTTCTTCATCGTCAGATACAAGCGAATATTCGGGTGTGCCATAGTTCCACAACGGAAGCCAAAAGATACCAAACTGATCATAAGCGACGCCTACATTTACATGTTTTCCTTCTAATATAACATCAGCAGGCAATTCTTTCAGAGTTTCAAATTTAGGTCCGTTGTGATATACAACTACACCTTTGGCTTGGATATCTTGAGCTGCACAAAGTGTGAATAAAGCGAAAATAATTACAATCATTTTTTTCATAAATAGCTATTTTTTAGTGTGTAAATAAGATTCCTCTATGCAAGGATTTCTTAAGAGAGGTGCAAAAGTATAAATAAAATCTAATAGTTCAAAGGCTCGATTAGTCAGAGCCGTAAGTGGAGGTTTTTTTATAAAAAAAGTGATCTTTGGGTTTATAATGTTGTAAATTGCAAAAAACCGTTGTTCACACTAAGATTGTTGCCTTAGCTTAATCTTTTTTAACGACAAAATATTCATTCTGAGATTTAACATTAATAAATTTGTCAGTCTTTTAACGAAAATCAAAAAATAAACAATATAATATTTCTACTTATGGCTCAAGTTGATATTCGCGAATTAAATGAACGCATAGAAAGTAAGAGTGCGTTCGTTAATATGATAATGATGGGTATGGACAAAGTGATAGTCGGACAAAAGCATTTGGTCGAATCACTACTGATCGGATTGTTGTCTGACGGTCATATATTGCTCGAAGGGGTACCCGGGTTGGCAAAAACGCTGGCTATTAAAACCCTAGCTTCTCTAATTGAAGCCGATTATCACCGTATACAGTTTACGCCCGACTTGTTGCCTGCCGATGTTGTCGGTACAATGATATACAGTCAAAAAAACGAAGAATTCCTGATTAAAAAAGGGCCTGTATTTGCCAACTTTGTATTGGCGGATGAGATTAACCGTGCTCCTGCTAAAGTACAAAGTGCTTTACTAGAAGCTATGCAGGAACGTCAGGTTACTATTGGCGAAACTACATTGAAATTGCCAAAACCATTCCTTGTAATGGCTACACAAAACCCGATAGAGCAAGAGGGTACATATCCGCTACCTGAAGCTCAGGTTGACCGTTTTATGTTGAAGGTCGTAATTAATTATCCAAAGAAAGAAGAGGAAAAATTAATTCTTCGTCAAAATATCAATGACGCTTATGAAGAGATAAGACCAGTCTTGAAAGCAGATGAAATACTAGAAGCTCGTAAAGTTGTAAAGGATGTGTATCTGGATGAAAAGATAGAAAAATATATTGTTGATATTGTATTTGCTACACGTTTCCCCGCTGATAATGGTTTGCCATCATTGAAAAATATGATTGCATTTGGAGCATCACCTCGTGCATCAATCAGTTTAGCATTAGCGTCAAGAGCTTATGCATTTATCAAACGCAGAGGGTATGTAATTCCCGAAGATGTAAGAGCTGTTGCTCATGATGTATTACGTCACCGTATTGGTCTTACTTATGAAGCCGAAGCAAGTAACACAACTTCAGACGAAATTATTAGTGAAATACTAAATAAGATAGAGGTTCCATAAATCAGTTAACTGTAAATAGTTAACGGTCATCAAATAATGGGTAGTTACCCAATAAATAGATAAGCGATGATAACTGAACAATTATGGAAACAAGTGAATTACTAAAAAAAGTCCGTCAAATAGAAATCAAAACCCGGGGATTGTCTCGCAATATTTTTGCAGGACAGTATCACTCTGCATTTAAAGGCAGGGGGATGGCTTTCTCGGAGGTAAGGGAATATAATTATGGTGATGATATTCGCGATATTGATTGGAATGTGACTGCCCGATATAATAAGCCCTTTATCAAGATTTTTGAAGAAGAGCGTGAAATGACTGTTATGCTGCTTATTGATGTTTCGGGAAGTCTTGACTTTGGAACTCAAAATGCAACCAAACGTGATATCGTAACCGAAATAGCGGCTACTTTATCTTTTTCGGCAATTCAGAATAATGATAAGATCGGTGTAATATTCTTTACCAATAAGATCGAAAAGTTTATACCTCCTAAAAAAGGAAAGAAGCACATTTTGTATATCATTCGTGAACTTCTCGATTTTCAGCCTACACAGACTCAGACAGACTTGACTATGGCATTAAAGTTCTTAACTAATGCCATAAAGAAGAGATGTACAGCTTTTCTTATTTCAGACTTCTTGGATGTATATGATTACCAAAATGCTTTGACGATAGCCAATCGTAAGCATGACTTGGTTGCATTACAGATATATGATAAGTTGGAAGTTGAATTACCCTCAGTTGGTTTAATGAAAATGGTAGATGCCGAAACTCAGGAAGAAACATGGGTGGATACATCTTCGAAGAAAGTCAGAGAGCGTTACAATAGACATTATCAAAAATTACTGTTTGAAGTACAGCAGTCTTTCACGAAGAGTAGAGTCGATAATGTGTCTATGAGTACCGATCAGGATTACGTAAAGGGTCTTTTAGCTTTATTTCAGAAACGAAATTATATGAGATGATATGTTCTTTGAAGGGTTTTGCCCATAAGGTTGAAATGTCAGAATCATATATAAGTAATATAATAAGTATTTAATGATTTTCGGGTTTTACAAGCTTTCGGTAAATAGGTTCACAAATTAAGTGTAATTATACATTCGCTTACCCGTCAATTCTTTTTTATACTTATCAAGGTAACAAATAGGTCTTTAGACCTTAAATATGTCAGAATATTTATGTTAAGGAAAAAAATATTAATACTAACTATTCTATTAAGTTGTATTTCTATACAGTTTGCTGCTTTCGCTCAACGATCGACAGCAAAAGCAACTGTACAGCCTTATGAAATAGCGATAGGACAACAAGCTACCATTAGTTTAGAGGTTATCGCTCCCAAAGGTCGGCAGCTTGTATTTCCGGCTTATGTAGACTCTCTGGTGAGTGGGGTAGAAGTACTTGCTATGCCTAAGCCCGATACTGTATATGCTCATGAGGTAATGACTATAACTCAAAAATATATAGTTACTTCGTTCGATTCGGCATTGTATCACATACCATATCTGCCTGTGTTGGATGGAAAAGATACCATACAGTCAAACGGTTTTGGATTGAAGGTGATCTCACCAGTTTTATCAGAAGCTACATTGAATTACTTGGAGCAATTAAATACTCAGCAAACAGACTCTATTGAGTTTGATAAACTGGGTGTTTTTGATATAAAGGCTATCCAAACGCCTCCTTTTGTATGGCAAGACTACATATATTATATACTTATAGGTTTGCTAATACTGCTTATTCTGGCTGCAATTGGAGTCGGTGTATACATGTATATTCAAAAGAAGAAGAAAGGATATTATTTCAAACCTGTAGTTGTCGAACCTCCACATGTTATTGCTCTTCATGCCCTTGATCATGTGAAAGTAGAGAAACTTTGGCAGCAAGGTAAAGAGAAGGAATATTTTACCGAGGTAACCGATATTTTACGTAAATATATAGAAGATCGTTTTGGTGTCAGTGCTTTTGAAATGACATCTGATGAGATATTGAATGTTGTGAAAAATTTCATGATTGCCGAATCTTCAACCGAAAGTTTGCATCAGGTATTGAAATTATCCGATTTAGTGAAATTCGCTAAATACAAACCATTCCCTGACGAAAATGACTTAAGCTTGGTGAATGCCTACTTATTTGTCAACCAAACTAAAAAAGAGGAACCTGTAGAAACTTTAGATCCTAATCGACCAAACGAACGTGATGATTCTGAGAAAGGCGATTCTGATAATTGGAAGATTTCAGGAGATAAAGATGGTAATGAAAATAGAACAACAAACGCTAATAGCTAAAAAATAAGTCCAAAATGGAATTTGCAAACCCTCGATATTTATTTTTGCTTTTATTATTGATTCCACTTATTGGGTGGTATATCTTTAAATTGCGGAAAGTTCAAGCGACTATAAAAATGTCGTCAACAGCCGCTTTTAGAGGTGTTCATGCTTCATGGAAAGTGCATTTGAGGCATCTGCCCTTTGTGATCAGACTTATTGTGATAGCTTTGGTCATCGTTGTAATTGCTCGCCCTCAGGCAAGTAATTCGTGGGAAACATCTAAGTCGGAAGGTATTGATATTGTGATGGCACTCGATGTATCCGGATCAATGTTGGCACAAGACTTAAAGCCTAACCGTGTGGAGGCTGCCAAAAAAGTTGCTTCGGAATTTATATCCGATCGTGAACAGGATAAGATTGGTCTTGTCATTTTTGCAGGAGAAAGTTTTACACAAGCTCCTCTGACTACAGATCATGGTGTACTTCTTAATCTGTTGCATGAGATAAGACCGGGAATGATTGAAGATGGTACAGCCATTGGACTTGGTTTGGCAAATGCAGTAAACAGGCTTAAGGATAGTCAATCGAAATCGAAAGTGGTTATCTTACTGACCGATGGTTCTAATAACAGAGGACAGATTGCTCCTATAACTGCTGCCGAACTGGCTAAAAGTTACGGTATACGTGTCTACACTATTGGTGTGGGAACACAAGGTACTGCACCTGCTCCCGTTATGACTCCTTTTGGAGAACGTATACAAAATGTGCCTGTAGATATAGATGAAAAAACACTTTCCGAGATAGCTTCGGTAACAGGTGGCGAGTATTTCAGGGCAGTGGATAACAAGAGTCTTAAGAATATATATACACAGATTGATGAAATGGAAAAATACCTGATCAGTGTAAATAAAGTTACCCGTAAACAAGAGCTCTATCTGCCTTATGCTTTAATGGCTATCGCTCTGTTGTTGGGAGAGCTTGTATTGCGTCGTACAATATTCCGTAGTATTCCGTAAGTATAGTAATGTATATGGTATTAAGTAGTAATAAAAAGGTCTGAGACCTCACCGAATATAAAATTTAGATATGTTTCGATTTGCTAACCCCGAATATTTGTATCTGTTGTTTATACTGCCTGTTTTGGTAGTGGGATTTATCCTGTTAAACATGCAGAAACTAAAATCTGTAAAGAAACTTGGAGATTTGAAGCTGATAAAACGCTTGATGCCCGAGCTTTCTTTAAAACGTTCGTATTTGAAATTTTGGTTGATTTTTGCTGTAATCGTTTTTGGAATAATTGTAGCAGCACGCCCTCAATTCGGTACTAAAATAGAAAAGGTCGATAAAAAAGGAATCGAATTAGTGATTGCCATCGACGTATCTAATTCGATGTTGGCGAGAGATGTCAACCCCGATAGGCTATCCAAAGCAAAACAGATACTTACCCGAATCATTGACGAAAGAAAAAATGATAAGGTAGCGATTGTGGTATTTGCCGGAGAGGCGTATGTACAATTACCCATGACATCCGACATTCAATCCGCTAAAATATTCCTCGAAAATATAGACCCTTCTTTAGTTCCGGTTCAAGGTACTGTAATTGGAAGTGCGATAAATATTGCCATGAATAGTTTTACGAATGACAAGGAGGTCGATAAATCGATCATTCTTATTACCGATGGTGAAGACCATGAGGATAATGGAGTACAATTGGCAGAGCAAGCAGCATCAGCGGGCATACAGATTAATGTGGTAGGTGTCGGAACTCCCGAAGGTTCGCCTGTTCCAATGTCGGCAACAAGCAATGAAATGAAAAAAGACAATGAGGGTAATATTGTTGTCACTAAGTTGAATGAAGAGATGTGTAAGCAAATCGCTCAGGCAGGAAAAGGAATGTATGTCAGAGCAGATAATTCTAATAATGCACTGAAGAGTTTGCAGGCTGAATTGGATAAACTGCAAAAGAAGAATGTCGAAGGAAGTGCTTATTCGGAATACGATGAGAAATTTCAATTCTTTGCATGGTGTATGTTGGTTCTACTACTAGTAGAAATATGCATATTCGATAAGAAAAATAAAATATTCAGAAATATCAGATTATTCAGATAACAAGGTTAGTGCATTTGTAAAGTCAAAATGATATAACCTAAATACTTGAAAGTACTTATAAGTTGATTATGAAACAAATTACTCTTACTATATTACTGCTGGCTGTTTCGTTTGGACTTTTTGCACAACGTGAAGTGCGAAAAGATATAAGGCAAGGAAACAAGTCCTATAACGAGCAATTATACAATGCTGCCGAAGCTAGTTATAAAGAAGCTCTTACCAAAAATGCATCTTCTAAGGAAGCTATTTATAATCTGGCAAATACATATTATAAACAAGGGAATATAGATGAGGCATTGAAGACTTATCAGCAATATCTGGCGGCAGAAAATACCGATCCTGCCAAGATGAGTAATGCATGGCACAATATAGGTAACTCATTTTTGAGAAAAAAAGCCTTAAAAGAATCGATGGAAGCCTATAAAAAAGCTCTACGATTGAATCCGAATGACGAGGAAACCCGTTATAACCTGGCAACAGTTCAGAAAATGATTCAGGATCAGGAGAATAAGGATAAAGATAAGGATAAGGACAAAAACAAAGATCAGAACAAGGATCAAAATAAAGACCAGAATAAAGATCAAAACAAGGATCAGGATAAAAACAAAGACCAAAATAAAGATCAGAAAGACCAAAATAAAGATCAGAAAGATCAAAACAAGGATCAACAAAATCAAATGTCGCAGGAAAATATTCAACAATTGTTGAAAGCGATAGAGCAGGATGAAAAAGAGACACAAGAGCGTGTACAACAATTGAAAGCTGCTGAAAGACAAAAACAAAACGATAGTAATAGAAGACAAGGTAAAGACTGGTAAAATAAATGGGTTTAATAACTGAAGCTAAAACAGTTTCAAAAGTTTTTATTCTATTATTATGTTGTCTTACTCAGAGTCTGATTGCGCAAGATGTCATTTTTGAGATTGAAAGCCCTTCTGTAGTAAGTGTCGATGAGCCATTTCGTTTAGAGTATATTTTGAGAGGGTCTGTAGAGGGTACAAATTTTAATGTCCCTAAATCTTTTGAGGGGCTTGAAATTAAAAGTGGCCCTCACATCTCAAATAATGGAAGGATAGCAGGTATTGTGGAAATGTGGCAATCGTTTCTGTATATTGTGGCTGCTAAAAAGAAAGGAATTATTTCGTTACCCGTTGCCTCCATCGACTTTAGGGGTGCTCAATGTAAAACGAATGAGGTTCAATTAAAGGTTCTGCCAGAGAATGAGAATTGGGGACAATATCAGTATAATATTGATGCCTTTATTAGGACACAAGTTTCCAGACCTGAAATATATGAAGACGAGGCACTTGTTTTGTCCTGTCGATTATATACAAAAGTACCTTTACTCTCAGTCAAAGAAATTTATTATCCGGTATTGGATGGCTTCGATGTCGGTGGAAAACCGTTCTATGACCATCAAGGTATCCCGATATTTAAAAAAGAGGAATACAACGGAACCGAGTATTATGTCGGAGATTTGAGGATAATAACTATATACCCTAATCGTATCGGACAATTGGTTATACCTGAAGTTAAAGCGAATTTGACTTTTAATACCAGAAGTTTAAATACAAAAAGAGGATTCTATCCGGGGGAAGTTGCAATTGAAAGTGTTGATAAACAACTAAAATCTGAACCAACCTTTGTAAAAGTTGTTGCATTGCCCAAAAAGAAGCCGACAGATTTTTCGGGGGCAATAGGGCGATTCAAAATACAATCCGAAGTAAAAGGTTCTCAGGTTAAAGTCGGTGAACTTTTCGCTCTCAAAGTGATCGTTGACGGATATGGTGATTTGAATAGTGCATCTGCTCCTGTTCTAGATTTACCTGATGGGGTTGAGGTATATGATATGGTAAGTAACGATGACGATGTTATGTTTTCAGACTTCGGCTTACAAAGTGAGCGTATTTTCGGATATTTGTTGGTTGCGAACAAGGCTGGAACATATAAAATCCCTTCAGCTCGGTTTGTGTATTTAGACGTGGAGTCGGGTAACTATAAAACACTGCTTTCTTCGGAACATACAGTTTCAATAATAGAACCTAAGATTAAAGGTAGTGTGATTGCTTATCGATAAATAGAAGGATATAATTATCTTCGCAGGAAATAATGAATAGTGATATTATAAATAAAATAGGGATTAGTTAAAGAAATATGAAAATGTACAGGCAAAAGATGCAAAGACATTTGTTATTATGGATACTTTTATTCCTTGGTTTAGGATTAAATGCACAAGTAAAATTTACGGCTAGTGCTCCCAGTGCAGTAGCTAAGGGAGATCAGTTTCGCCTGACTTATACACTCCGAGGAGGAAATGGTGATAATATAAATGTACCATCTTCCATCAAAGGATTCGAAATTTTATACGGACCGGCTATATCGTCGAGTTCCAGTACACAGGTTATAAACGGTAATGTTACCACCGATTCTTCGGAGTCATATATTTATACACTATCAGCAAGTGCGGAGGGTACATTTACTATTCCGGCAGCTACCATAACTGTTAAAGGGAAAAGTTATACCTCGAACTCTATTCAGGTAAAGGTACTACCTCCCGATAAAAATGCTCAGGCTCAACAATCGGGCGGAGGTCAGACTTCAGCTGCAACTTCTACAGCACAGAATATAAATTCATCGGATGCGTTTATTCGTGCTATCGTATCAAAATCAAAAGTTTCGGAACAAGAATCCTTTGTTGTGACTTTCCGTTTTTATACAACGTTGGAAGTGCGTGATATCGGTAAAATAGAATTCCCCGAATTTGATGGGTTTATGGTCGAAGAACAACCTTTACCAGCTACACGTCAGATGACATTCGAGCATTATAACGGACGTAATTACTATGCTGTCGATTTGCGTAGAACTCTTCTTTTCCCGCAACGTTCGGGTAAGATAACAATACCATCGGGTAAGATTGAAATGGTCTTTAATGTAAGATCCGGGAAAACTGTTCAGACATTCTTTGGACCTCAATATGTAATGACAGATGTTAAGAAGACAATGACAACAAGTCCTCTTACCATTGATGTCAGTCCTTTGCCGGAAGGAAAACCTGCTGACTTTTCGAATGGGGTAGGAACATTTTCTATGACCCCTTCTATTTCGGCTACCGATATAAAGGCAAATGATCCGGTAACGATCAAGCTTGTTATATCGGGTACAGGAAATATGAAGTTGATCAAAACTCCCGAATTAGTACTTCCTAAAGATTTTGAGTCATATGATCCTAAGATTACGAATGACTTGAGCTATACGGATAATGGTCTTACCGGTACAAAAACAATCGAATACCTGTTTATACCCCGTTATCAGGGAACCTTTAAGATACCACCTTTGGTATTCTCTTATTTCGATATTAAATCGAGATCATATAAAACAATATCTACTCCCGAATACACTCTGAATGTGGCAAAAGATCCGCATGCAGGTAGTAATTCCGCAACAAGTTTTACTCAAACAGATGTTCAGGTAGAGCAGGATATCAGACATATTAAGACAGGTAATCCTTCTTTGGTTACGATAAATAGTTTTCTGTTCGGATCATTAGGATATTGGTTTTGGTATATAATACCATTGGTATTGTTTCTCGTTTTCTTAATATTGTATCGCAAACAAATTAAAGAAAATGCAGATATCGCCCGAATGAAAACTAAACGGGCTAATAAAGTAGCTGTTAAACGTCTTAAATTGGCAGGTAAATATCTACAAGCTCATAAGAAAGAGCAATTCTATGAAGAAGTGCTGCGTGCGGCTTGGGGGTATTTGAGCGATAAACTTGTTATTCCTGTAGCTGATTTGAGTCGAGACAATATAGAGCAGGAACTTATTCGATTTGGAGCTTCACAGGAGCTGGTAACTAAATTCATTTCGATATTGGATACCTGCGAATTTGCTCGTTATGCTCCTGTTGAGTCGGATACCGCAATGGACGATTTGTATAAGGATACAGTAGATGCAATTGGAGAAATGGAAAATTCTAGAATTAAAAAATAAGATTGTTATGAAACAGTTATTTATATCAATTTTTATAATAATTTCTACACTAGGCATAAGTGCACAAAGTGTGGCAGAGCAAGCTCAAAAGGCATATGATAATGGCGATTTCAGAGATGCGATAACGCTTCTCGAAGGTGAGATTAAAGCTCATAAAGAACAAGGTAAGGCTTCTGCCGAATTGTATTATAATCTGGGGAATGCTTATTTCAGAGTGAATGAGATTCCTTTAGCCTTACTTAATTACGAACGTGCACAACTTTATGATCCCGGAGACCGTGATATAAAGCATAATATTGAATATGCTCAAACCAAAATAGAGGATAAGATATTAATTGCCGATAACTTCTTTTTAAAGATGTGGTTCAATGGAGTAAGAGATCTTCTACCTTCAAATAGCTGGGCAAAGTTATCCATCGTATTTTTTCTTCTTTTTATAGGAAGCTTGTTTTTATTCTTCTTTAGCCCAAAGCTTAGTTTAAAGAAAACAGGCTTTTATTCAGGTGTTGTATTGTTTGTATTTCTTCTTTTCACAAATATATTCGCATATACACAGAAGAAGAACGTAGAGAATAGAGATACGGCTATTATTATGGCAGGTTCGGCTCCTGTTGTGAGTTCACCAAACACAACCTCAAAAGAGTTGTTTATACTTCATGCTGGCACAAAAGTATCAATAACAAAAGAAGATGGAAGCTGGTATGAAATTGAAATTGATAATGGAAGTGTCGGTTGGATACAAAAAGACAAATTGGAAATAATCTGATAAGTAAATAAACTATAAATTGCGAGTTATTAGTCGATAGTTCTTGTAATTTGTAACCTGTAACTCGTAACTTAAATATGATAGAAACTAACCCCGAGAATCTGGTTGAACAGATTCTTCCCTACGAAAGAGGAGCTTTTCTTTGGTTGAATGAATTCCATAATGTCTTTTGGGACAGCTTTATGTGGATGTATAGCGGCAAAGCTACTTGGATTCCTCTTGTATTAGTTGCTTTAGGTGTTTTTTTCTATAAGACGAAATGGCAACAAGCTGTGTTGTTACTCTTTTGTATGGTTCTGCTGGGTACATTGTGTGACCAGCTGTCAGCAGGGGTTATAAAACCGATATTTGAAAGGTTACGTCCCAGTCATCACCCCGATTTTAAAGATTACGTAACTATTGTAAATAATTATAGAGGAGGACGTTTTGGCTTCATATCCGCTCATGCGGCCAATGGTTTTGGTATAGCAACTTTTCTATCCCTCATGTTTAAGTATCGCCGGTTTACGGTTGTTATATTTACCTGGGCAACAATAACATGTTATTCGCGTATATATTTAGGTGTGCATTTTATTTCGGATGTGGTAGGTGGCATGTTTTTAGGCCTTTTAGTTGGCTTTCTAATATATTTGCTTTTTCAATATGGGCGTATCCGTTTATTAAAGCAAACTATCGAAGAAGTAAAAGTACCGGCTTACTCTGCACTTCATGCGAATATCATCTCTGTAACCATTGGTGTAATAGTCATAACATTATTTATTATAAGCTTTATGAATTTTATGTACGGGTTTCGTTGGTTTTTCTAAAATGATTGCTTAATTTTAAGCAACAATCTTAGTCTCAACCTTAACATATGTGATCATGACAAAAACAATTGAGTACAATGAGCTTCGTAAGATTAAAGACAGTTTGCCCGATGGAAGTATCCATAAGATGGCAAAAGAGTTGAACCTGACTGTAGAAACCGTATGGAATTATTTCGGAGGACACAGTTATAAAGACGGTGAAAGTTGTGGGGTACACATCGAAGCAGGTCCCAATGGAGGGATTGTATTGCTCGAAGATACCGCTATACTGGATATGGCTTTAGAGATGATTGATAAAGACAAAAAGTAAATACATTATGGCCGATAAATTAGTAACACTTGCCATTCATACAAATGAAAAGGCTCAGATTTTAAAATCAGTATTAGAGAGTGAAAACATCTCTGTATTGATGGAAGATGTAGGAGATCAAAATTCCAATACTTCCGCAGGGGTACGTCTTAGAATAAAAGAATCGGATTTACCTAAGGCTTTGAATGTGGTGGAAAGTCGTAACTTGTTTAGCTACAGCGAACCTGAAACTTACAGAACTGACGATGGACGAAAACGCATTCTGGTTCCGGTTGATTTTTCCGATTATTCATTAAAGGCTTGTCGTATAGCTTTTAACCTAGCCAAAGAAATAAAGGCTAAAGTTAAAATTATCCACGTATATTTTAATCCCTACTATCCTACAGCTTTGCCTATGGCAGAAGCATTTGCCTATCAAGGCAAAGAGGAAGCCGATTTTCAGAATATACTGGAAAGGGTAAATAAGGATATCCAAAAACTATGTAATACTATTGATGAGAAAATAGCAAGTGGTGAGTTTCCTCCGATTAATTATTCTTACGTATTGAAAGAAGGATTACCCGAAGAAGAAATTGTAGCCTATGCTAAGGATTACAAACCTGCATTGATAGTGATGGGAACACGAGGCAAAGATCAGAAAAGTGCTGACCTTATCGGTAGTGTTACGGCAGAAGTAATTGAGATGACCGGGATACCCCTATTGGCAATTCCAGAGAGAACATCTTTTACCGATTTCCACCAAGTGAAGAATATTTCTTTTCTCACTAACTTTAGTCAGCGAGATTTGGTATCTTTTGCTGCAATGATGGAGTTTTTCAATCATGAGGAGGTTAAAATACATCTAACTCATATTGAAGATAAAAAAACGGATAAGTGGACTCTTATAAAACTGGAAGGAATACAATCGTATTTCGAAAAACAATACAGCAATATCAAGATTGATTATAAACTGATATCAAGTACTGATAGCCTGGTCAGTTT